>NZ_PSUA01000012.1:0-735225 GCF_002931575.1 Pseudoclavibacter sp. RFBA6
CCCATCCGGAAGACCCGCCAGCTGACACCGCGCCTCGAGCAGCGCATCCACCACAGCCGTCTCCGTCGACGACTGACGATGCGCTTCCTGCTCCGACTGCGATGCCACGATAACCTCCCCCAAGATCACCACCAGCCTAGCAGTGGACCGGGTCAAGAACCAGCTATTGACCAGGGATTGTGGAGAAACATCGAAACTAGGTTCTATACCGCACGAACCACAAGAGAACCCCAGGTGGTGAAGCCAATCGACACGATCCGCACTCCTCGAGCCCAGTGAACGTGTTCACTGAACCCGTTCACTGTAAGCTCCACCTATGTCGAGCACACGCGCGGAGATCAAGACGCACACTCAGGCTCGCGTGCTCGACGCTGCCGAGCAGATCTTCCAGGAGGAAGGGTTCGCTGGAGCCAGCATCCGCGGTATCGCCAAGTCCGCGGGCGTGAGCACCGGAACCGTCATCTCGGTGGGCGACAAGAACACGCTGCTCGTGCGAGTCTTCGATCGCCTCATCGAAGCCGAGCACGACCGTGATGCAGCGGGTGGGAACGTCGACTCGGTGACGACTCGACCAAGGCGGCTCCCTGGTGTCGAATCTCGTGCCCCGGGCACGGGCACCTGTTCAGACCGCCTGGTGGCTCTGGCCGCCCCGTTTGTCGCCGTCTTCATGCGGAATGACGACCTCGCCCGCGTCTATGCGTCGATCCTCGTCTCCGGCGGTCACTCCTCGAGTCTCTTCTCGGAGCTCGCGGCGCGACTCACCGAGGAGTTCCGCTCCGTGATCACGGAGCGAGGCTGCACGCCGCGCTCGCAAGCCGCCCAGAAAGCCGGCGCCCTGTACTTCGCCTACGTCGGCCTGCTCTTCACAGCCTCAGCCCGCCGCGCCTCCGACCCCGCGGGTCTTGCCGCGGATCTCCACCGCGCGTTCGCCGCGATCTGCACCTGCACGGAGTGACGATGACACTTCTCCCCGACCCGTGGTGGCCAACGATCGTGTTGGCTGTCGTCATCGCCGCCGACGCTGGGATGTCGCTCAAGCCGCCCGGGATCATCCGAGATTGCCTTGACCGGGTGCGCTTCCCGCGTGACTGGTGGTGGACGCTCATCGTCATCAAGCTGACTGCCGCGACCGGCCTCGTGGCGGGCCTCTGGGTTCCGGGCGTTGCTCTCGCGGCGAACGTGGGCGTCGTCGCGTACTTCGCGTGCGCCGCGGTCGCACACGTGCGAGCGCGCTTCCTCGGCCAGTCGTTCTGGCTCAACTGCCTTGGGCTGCTCGCTCTCGCTCTCGTGGTGCCGGTCGTCTCGCTCTAGCTGTCCGTGGAACGCTTCGCCGGGCAGAGGATGCTGCTCGGCTGGTTCCCTCCGACGCCACGGCGCACCTGATGCTCCGAATAGGGGTGTCCGCAGTCGCGGCAGGCGGATGGTGCGCGCACGGGGTCGGTACGTGCGACTCCCCCGGTCCCCACCTGGGCGGGGCCCATGAATGGGAAGAGTGCCTGGTTGATTCGGTTCCACCAACCCGGTTGACCCTTGTAGGGGTTCGGGAGTCTGTCGTTCGGCATGTTGTTAGTGTACTAACTATTCGTAGGCTTGTCGCCTCGGCTAGTCTGGACGCGTGGACCTCCTCGCCCTCGACAAGCAACTCTGCTTCGCCCTCGCTGCTGCGAGCAGGAGCGTCATCTCGCTGTACCGCCCGATCCTCGAGCCCCTCGGCCTCACTCACCCCCAATACCTCGTGATGCTGGGCCTCTGGGAGGACGACGGGCAGACCCTCGGTCAACTGGCGAGAGCGCTGCACCTCGAACCGGCAACCCTGAGCCCGCTCGTGAAGCGACTCGAAGCATCGGGCCTCATCACGCGAAACCGGCGGCCAGCGGATGAGCGCGCTGTCGAGATCCGACTCACGGACGCGGGGCGCGCGCTCAGGCTGCAAGCGGAAGAAGTCCCAGTCAAGGTCGTTGCCGAGCTCGGCTGGAGCATCCCCGAACTCGAGGCGCTCAAGGACACGCTCACGCAGCTGCTGGCCGACTCCACGTCCGCTCGAAGCGACCGAGGCGCAGGCGGTCGCCAGGCGTGCGCTGACGCCCGCCTGCGGGCCTGAATCCGAGCGGCTGGCCCGTCCCAGCTGCTAGGCCATGCTCGCGCGCCAGTACTGGGGCGCTACGAACGCTTCCTGCCCGTCCCCTAGCTCGACCGCGGCATGGACCGGCCAGTTCGGGTTGGCGAGCGCCGCACGGCCGATCGTGATGCCATCGGCGTCACCGGCCACGAGGATCGCCTCAGCGTGGCGTGCATCCGTGATCTGGCCGACTGCCGTCACGAACGTGCCCTCGCGCGGCAGCGCCTCGCGTACGGCGCGTGCGAGCGTCACCTGATACCCCGGGCCGACCGGCCCCGTGAAGGCGCCGATGCCGCCACTCGACAGATCGAAGACGGTGACGCCGAGTTCGTGCACGCGCTTCGCGAGCTCGACGGTCTCATCGATGGTCCAACCGCCTTCGATCCAGTCCTCGCCCGAGAAGCGGATCGCGAGCGGCTTCTCGGCAGGCCAGTTGCGTCGCACCTCGCGCACGACCTCGAGAGCGAAGCGGATGCGGTTCTCGAAGGAGCCGCCGTACTCGTCGTCTCGCTCGTTCGAGCGCGGTGAGAGAAATTCGTGCAGCAGGTAGCCGTGCGCCGCGTGGATCTGCAGCGCGTCGAAGCCGGCCGCGTCCGCTCGCCGCGCCGCGACGCCCCAGGCGCTCACGAGTCCGCTGATCTGCCCGATGGTGAGGGCTTCCGGCGGGGTCAGGCCGAGCGCCTCGTTGCTCGAGGGTGCCTCCGCCGTCCACCCGCCTTCATCCGCTGGGACCCGGCCGCGCTGCGTATCGGGCAGTGCAGGATACGTGGACGCCTTCCCTCCGGCGTGCGCGAGCTGGATGCCGGCCGCCGCGCCCTGCGCGTGGATGAACTCCACGATCGGGCGCCATGCCTCCGTATGCTCGTCGCTCCAGATGCCCGCGTCCTCTGGGGAGATGCGTCCCTCTGGGACGATCGCGGTCGCCTCTGTCCAGACCAGCCCGAAGCCTCCGCTGGCCCGCGCGCCGAGGTGCACCAGCTGCCAGGAGGTCGGCAGGCCGTCCCGTTCGGTGACGGAGTACTGGCACATGGGAGCGAGGAATGTGGCGTTGCGCAGCGGCAGGCCGTCGCCTGCGACGCTCGGGAGGGTGATCGGTGACAGGAGACGGCTCATGCTGACCTTTCGGCTCGGGGTACACGCAGTCCAACCGGGAGTGCGCCGCGGATGTTCCCGGCGCGGGTCAGCTCAGGTACCCCTTGACCCACCTGGTCATCGACTCGAAGGCCTTGGCTCGCACGTCCGGCGCCGACAGCAGCACGTCGTGCAGCGCACCGTCCAGGCGTCGGACCGTCACGGTCTCGCCGAGGTTGAGTGAGCGTCTGGCGATGTCATCGACGCGAAGCACCGAGTCTGTCCTGCGCATCGCATCGTGCCAGATCGGCGACAGGGTGCTGCGGGCCGACAGCAGCGTCAGGACCGGTGCCTTGATGTCGAGACCGACAGCCACGGCGGCGTGGCCGGCGAGGATCGCGTTGAGCCAACCGGCGCGGACCGTGAAGCTCGGCGTCGGGCGCCAGCGGTCGTCGAACTCCCACTCGCCACCGAGCTCCTTCTTGACCGCCCGTGTGTAGAAGCCGAAGTCGACGTTGTTGAAGGTGTCCGTGGGCCGCAGCTGGGCGGCGAGGGTCATGAGCGGCGTCAGCGCCGTGCGCACCGCGGCGCGCGTCTGCAGCTCAAGCCACGGGCTGTTCAGGATGAGCGCATTCGCGCGGCCAGGGTGCCGGTCGGCCCAGAGGCTCAGCGTGAGGCCACCCGTGGAGTGGCCGATCAGGATGAGCGGGTGACGTCCTCGACGGTGTCCACCTGGCCCATGGCCCATGATCTCGAGCGCGCGGTCGAGCTCCTCGTCGTAGGTGGCGAGGTCGGTGACGAATCCCGGTGTCTGGTGGTCTCGGAGGCTTCTCCCGTACTTGCGGAGATCGAGTGCGAAGAATCGTGCTCCCTCGCCTGCCCAGTAGTGGGCGTGGTGCTTCTGGAAGAAGTAATCCGACCAGCCATGGACGTACAGGACGTCGGCACCTCGCGCGGCACCTCGCGCGAACGGGTCCGCTCTCGGGCCGCGGACGAGAGTCGCGAGCACCTCGCCCTCCTGGTCGGGCTTGAGGGGCAGGTCGAGCGCGGAGAATCCGGCACCGAGGATGTCGGGACGCCACGCCGTTGCAGCGTCGAGTGACGCAGTGTCATCCAAATGGGTGGGGCCCTGCACTGGACTCACGTCGCGCTCCCCGTGTCTGACTTCGGCATGGTGAAACGATACTCGCCCGGGCCATCGCGGGACGCGGGGAGACAGCAAGAGGCCGGACAGCACCTCGGTGCTGTCCGGCCTCTCCGCATCTCGCTGGGGTCAGCGGGTGTGCTTGCCCTCGTACGCGGGGACGACGCGGTCGTCGTCGACGCCCACGCGGTGCACGCGGAGGTCGTTGGTGGTGCCCGCACGTCCCGGCGGCATACCGGCCACGACCACGACGACGTCGCCGGCCTGGGCGAGGCCGTTCTCGATGAGGTACTTGTCGACCTGCCCGATCATCTCGTCCGTGTGGGTGACGCGGTCGACGATCGCCGCCGTGACGCCCCAGTAGAGGTTCATGCGGCGCGCGATGTGCGGGCTCGGCGTGAATCCGAGCACGGGGATCTCGGTGCGCAGGCGAGCCATGCGGCGCACGGAGTCACCGGACTCCGTGAACACGCAGTAGTACTTTGCCTTGAGGAACTCGCCGACCTCGGATGCGGCGAGAGTGATCGCGCCGCCCTGCGTGAAGGGCTTCGTGCCCAGCGGCGGGATGCGGTCGAGGCCGTGCGTCTCGGTCGACTCGATGATGCGCGCCATGGTGCGCACCGCCTCGATCGGGAACGCGCCGACGCTCGTCTCACCTGACAGCATGAGCGCGTCGGCACCGTCGAGGACGGCGTTCGCGCAGTCGGAGGCCTCCGCGCGGGTGGGGCGCGGGTTCTCGATCATCGTCTCGAGCATCTGCGTCGCGACGATGACGGGCTTCGCCCAGCGGCGGGCCTGCTGGATCGCGTTCTTCTGCACGATCGGGACCTGCTCGAGGGGAAGCTCCACGCCGAGGTCGCCGCGGGCGACCATGATGCCGTCGAACGCGTCGACGATCTCGTTGAGGTTCTCGACGGCCTGCGGCTTCTCGATCTTCGCGATCACGGGAAGGCGGATGCCCTCCTCGTCCATGATCGCGTGCACGCGGTTGATGTCCTCGGCCGAGCGCACGAAGGAGAGGGCGATGATGTCGGCGCCGATGCGCAGACCCCAGCGGAGGTCGTCCTCGTCCTTCTCCGACAGGGCAGGCACGTTCACGGCGACGCCCGGCAGGTTGATGCCCTTGTTGTTCGAGACCTTGCCAGGCACCTCGACGCGGGTCGTGACGGTCACCCCGTCGGTCTCCACGACGCGCACGAGCACCTTGCCGTCGTCGATGAGCAGCGGGTCGCCGGGCTTCACGTCGGTGGGCAGGCCCTTGTAGGTCGTGCCCACGAGCTCCTTCGTACCTGGCACGTCCTTGGAGGTGATCTTGAAGATGTCCCCGACCGCGAGATCGTGCGGGCCGTCCTCGAACTTCTCGAGACGGATCTTCGGGCCCTGCAGGTCGACGAGGATCGCGACGGGAACACCGAGCTCCTCGGCCGCATCCCGGACGAGCTTGTAGTTGTCGGTGTGCACGGTGTGGTCACCGTGGCTGAGGTTGAAGCGCGTGACGTTGACGCCAGCGGCGATGAGGGCGCGGATCCCTTCAGGGGTGTTGACGGCTGGTCCGAGGGTGGCGACGATCTTCGCTCTACGGCTCATGCATATCTCCGGTTCGTCGAGACTGAGGTGCGCCTTGCGGCGCGTGGTGGCGGATTCAGAGCGAGATCGCGCGCTCGGTGGCGAGGATCGGCTCGGGAAGTTCCGTCGACTGTTCAAGATACCGGTCGACGGAGGCCGCCGCCGCACGTCCCTCTGCGATGGCCCAGACGATGAGCGACTGCCCTCGTCCCGCGTCGCCCGCGACGAAGACGCCGGGCAGCTCTGTCTCGTACTCGGCGGTGCGGTCGAGGGCACCGCGCGAGGTGAACGGAAGCTGGAGCTGCGGCTCGATCGTGTGCCGCTCCGGTCCCGTGAAGCCCATGGCGAGCAGCACGAGGTCGGCGGGCAGTTCCCGCTCGGTTCCCGCCTTCGGGCCGCGCGAGCCATCCGCGCGGAACTCGGTCTCCGCGAGGCGGATCGCGCGCACGCGTCCGGACTCGTCGCCAATGAACTCGACCGTCGATGCCTGGAACGCTCGCTCGCCGCCCTCCTCGTGCGAGGTGGAGACCTCGAACAGCGTCGGCGTCGTCGGCCAGGGCTGGTGCGCCGGGCGCTCTGTCGGTGGCTCCTTGCCGATGGCGAGGTTCGTGACCGAAGCGGCGCCCTGGCGGTGCGACGTGCCGATGCAGTCGGCTCCCGTGTCACCACCGCCGATGACGATGACGTGCTTGTCCTCCGCGTGGATCTGCGAGGCGAGGTCGTCACCCGCGACCACGCGGTTCGACTGCGTGAGGAAGTCCATCGCGTAGTGGACGCCCTTGAGCTCACGTCCGGGGACGGGGAGGTCGCGCGGGACCATGGCGCCCGTGCAGACCACGACGGCGTCGTAGCGCTGGCGCAGGTTGTCCCACGTGATGTCCCGGCCGATCTCGATGCCGGTGCGGAACCGAGTGCCCTCCGCACGCATCTGCGAGAGGCGGGCGTCGAGGACGGACTTCTCCATCTTGAAGTCCGGGATGCCGTAGCGCAGGAGTCCGCCGATGCGGTCGTCGCGCTCGAAGACGGCGACCGTGTGGCCCGCGCGCGTCAGCTGCTGGGCGGCGGCGAGGCCGGCTGGGCCCGAGCCGACGACCGCGACCGTCTTGCCCGTGAGGCGCTCGGGCGGGTGCGGGCGCACGTTGCCCTCGGCGAACGCGGTGTCTGCGATCGACTGCTCGACGCGCTTGATCGTCACGGCCGGCTGGTTGATGCCGAGCACGCACGACGACTCGCACGGAGCCGGGCACAGGCGGCCCGTGAACTCGGGGAAGTTGTTCGTGGCGTGCAGTCGCTCGCTCGCTCCGGCCATGTCGCCGCGGAATGTCAGGTCGTTCCATTCCGGGATGATGTTGCCGAGAGGGCAGCCCTGGTGGCAGAACGGAACGCCGCAGTCCATGCAGCGCCCCGCCTGCCGGCGCAGCTGGGTGGGCTCCTGCGGGTCGTAGACCTCGCTGAAGTCCATGATGCGCACTGGCACGGGACGGCGAGTCGGGAGCTCCCGCTCGCGGTTGGTGAGGAATCCTCTCGGGTCAGCCACGGGTCGCCTCCAGAATCTCGTGCCAGGTCGTGCTGTCGTCGGGGTCGCCACCGCGTTCGATGGCTGCGTTGCGGATCTCGGTGACCTTCGCGTAGTCGCGAGGGAGCACCTTCGTGAACTCCTTCGACACCGCGTCGAAGTCGTCGAGCATCTCGCGGGCCAGCTGCGAGTCTGTCTCCGTGGCATGCCGTTCGAGGATGTCGCGGAGGATGTCCGCGTCGGCGCTCGTGAGCGTCGTGAGACCGAGCTCACCCGTCGAGAGCATGTCGGGGTTGACGAGCTTGGGGTCGAGCTTGTGCACGTAGGCGATGCCGCCCGACATGCCAGCGCCGAAGTTCTTGCCGGTCTCGCCGAGGATCACGGCGAGGCCTCCCGTCATGTACTCGAGCGCGTGGTCGCCCACGGCTTCTGCGACGGCCGTCGCACCGGAGTTGCGCACGAGGAAGCGCTCGCCGACGACGCCGCTGAGGAACATCGTGCCGCTTGTCGCGCCGTAGCCGATGACGTTGCCGGCGATGACGTTCTCGTGGGACTTGAACGGCGCGCGCTCGTCAGGGCGCAGGATGATCTCCCCACCGCTGAGGCCCTTCCCGACGTAGTCGTTCGAGTCACCGACGAGGCGGATGCGGATGCCGTTCGGCAGGAACGCACCGAGCGACTGCCCGGCGGTTCCCCGCAGCTCGATGTCGATCGTGCCGGCCGGGAGTCCGTGTTCGCCGTGCCCGCGCGTCACGTGGTGGCCGAGCATCGTGCCGACGGCGCGGTCGGTGTTGATGACGTCCATCGACACCTTGACCGATTCACCGTTCTCGAGTGCCTGCTCGGCGAGCTCGAGGAGCTTCTGGTCGAAGTGCTGGTCGAGCTCGTGCTCCTGTGTGACGAGGCTGCGCGTGGGTGCGTCGCCGAACTCGTGGCCCGTGAGGACTCGGGAGAGATCGAGGCCCTCGGTCTTCCAGTGGTGCATGGCGTCGTCGACCTCGAGCAGCTCGCGCTTGCCGATGATCTCGTCGAGCGAGCGGACGCCGAGCTCCGCGAGGTACTCGCGAACCTCCTGCGCCACGAACTCGAAGAAGTTGACGACGTGGTCCGCCTGTCCCGTGTAGCGCGCTCGCAGCTCAGGGTTCTGAGTCGCGACGCCGACCGGGCACGTGTCGAGGTGGCAGACGCGCATCATGATGCAGCCGGACACGACGAGCGCGGCTGTCGCGAAGCCGAACTCCTCGGCGCCAAGCAGCGCGCCGACGATGACGTCGCGGCCCGTCTTGAGCTGCCCATCCACCTGCACGACCACTCGATCGCGGAGGCCGTTGAGCATGAGCGTCTGCTGGGTCTCGGCGAGGCCGAGCTCCCAGGGCGTTCCCGCGTGCTTGAGCGAGTTGAGCGGCGAGGCACCGGTTCCGCCGTCGTGGCCGGAGACGAGGACCACGTCGGCAAGCGCCTTCGTCACCCCGGCGGCCACTGCCCCGATGCCGTTCTCGCTCACGAGCTTCACGTGGATGCGTGCCGACGGGTTGGCCCTCTTGAGGTCGAAGATCAGCTGCTTGAGGTCTTCGATCGAGTAGATGTCGTGGTGCGGGGGCGGCGAGATGAGCCCGACGCCTGGCGTCGCGTGACGCGTGCGCGCCACCCACGGGTAGACCTTCGTCGGGGGCAGCTGCCCGCCCTCGCCCGGCTTGGCGCCCTGCGCGAGCTTGATCTGGATGTCGTCGGCGTGCGTCAGGTACATGCTCGTGACGCCGAAGCGTCCGGAGGCGACCTGCTTGATGGCGCTGCGGCGCTCCGGGTCGAGCAGACGCTCGACGTCCTCGCCGCCCTCGCCCGTGTTCGACTTGCCGCCGATGCGGTTCATCGCGATCGCGAGCGTCTCGTGCGCTTCCTTCGAGATGGAGCCGTAGCTCATCGCTCCGGTCTGGAACCGCCTGAGGATCTCTGAGGCTGGCTCGACCTCGTCGATCGGGACGGGCGGACGCTCGCCGACCTTGAGCTTGAACAGCCCGCGGAGCGTCATCGTCTCGGCCGCCTGGTCGTCGACGAGCTTCGTGTACTCCTTGAAGATGTCGTAGCGACCCTCGCGAGTGGAGTGCTGGAGGCGGAAGATCGTGTTCGGGTTGAAGAGGTGGGGCGGCCCTTCGCGCCGCCACTGGTACTCGCCGCCGATGTCGAGCGGGCGGTGCGAGGCGGGCGCGGCCTGGGCGGGGTACGCGTGGCGGTGACGCAGCTCGTTCTCGCGCGCGATGCCCTCGAGGCCCATGCCGGAGATCTTCGACGCCGTGCCCGTGAAGTACTCGCTGACGAGCTCGTTCGAGAGGCCGACGGCCTCGAAGCACTGCGCGCCCGCGTACGAGGCGACTGCCGAGATGCCCATCTTCGACATGATCTTGAGCACGCCCTTGCCGAGCGCCTTGATGAGGTTCGCGACCGCCTTCTCCTCGGTGACCCCCGTGAGCTTGCCCTGGCGGACCATGTCCTCGCAGGACTCCATGGCCAGGTAGGGGTTGACGGCGGACGCGCCGTAGCCGAGCAGGACGGCGACGTGGTGCACCTCACGCACGTCGCCCGCCTCGATGACGAGGCCGACGCGCATGCGGCGTTCGGTCCGGATCAGGTGGTGGTGCACGGCGCTCGTCATGAGCAGCGATGGGATGGGGGCGTAGTCGCGGTTCGAGTCACGGTCGGAGAGCACGAGGAAGCCCGCGCCGGCGTCGATCGCGCGATCTGCTTCCTCGCACAGCTCCTCGAGCCGCTTCCGCAGGCCCTCGACGCCGTCGTCGATTCGGTAGCAGCCGCGAAGCGTCTCGGCCGCGTCGATGCCTGGGCGCTGTTCGATGTGCTGGATCTTCGCGAGCTGGTCGTTGTCGATGACCGGGAAGTCGAGGACGACCTGGCGCGCGTGCTCGGGGCCTGCGCTCAGGAGGTTCTCCTGCGGCCCGATGCTCGTCGTGAGGCTCGTCACGACCTCCTCGCGGATCGCATCCAGCGGCGGGTTCGTGACCTGCGCGAAGTTCTGCGTGAAGTAGTCGAAGACGAGGCGCGGTCGGTCGGTGAGGATCGCGATGGGCGTGTCCGTTCCCATGGCACCGATCGGCTCAGCGCCGTTCTTCGCCATGGGGGCGAGCAGGATGCGAAGCTCCTCCTCCGTGTACCCGAACGTGCGCTGGCGGCGCTCGACGGACGCGGGGGTGTGCGTCACGTGCTCGCGCTCCGGCAGCTCCGCGAGGTTGATGCGTCCCTCGTCGAGCCAGTCGCCCCACGGCTGGAGCTCTGCGAGGTCGTGCTTGACCTCGTCGTCCTCGATGAGACGGCCCACCTCGGTGTCCACGAGGAGCACCTGGCCGGGACGCAGGCGCCCCTTGCGGATGACGGTGGCGGGGTCGAGGCTGGCGACGCCGACCTCTGAGCCGAGGACGATGAGCCCATCGGCGGTCTGGACGAAGCGGCCAGGGCGGAGGCCGTTGCGGTCGAGGGTCGCGCACACGTAGCGGCCGTCGGTGAAGGCCATGGCGGCGGGGCCGTCCCACGGCTCCATGATGAGCGAGTGGTACTCGTAGAAGTCGCGAACCTCGGCGCTCAGGTCTTCCGCGGTCTCCCACGCGGCGGGCACCATCATGTGCACGGCGTGCGAGAGGGAGCGGCCCGAGAGCGTGAGCAGCTCGAGCACCTCGTCGAAGGATGCGGAGTCGCTCGCACCCTCGGTCACGATCGGGAAGAGGTCGGAGACGTCACCGAGGATCTCGGACCGAAGCTGCGACTGGCGGGCCCGCATCCAGTTGCGGTTGCCGCGCACGGTGTTGATCTCACCGTTGTGGGCCATCATGCGCATGGGCTGCGCGAGCTGCCACGACGGGAACGTGTTGGTCGAGTAGCGAGAGTGGACGATCGCGAGCTTGGACGCGAAGCGCTCGTCGCCGAGGTCGGGGAAGAACGGCTCCAGCTGGAGCGTCGTCACCATGCCCTTGTAGGTGATCATGCGGCACGAGAGCGACATGAAGTAGACCCCGAGCGAGTGCTCGGCGCGCTTGCGCAGGCGGTAGCACTGACGGTCGAGGGACGCGCCCTTGCGGGGGTTGCCGCGGAAGTTCTGGCGCTCGCTGCGCACGTAGAGCTGCTCGATGACCGGCATCGCGGCGCGCGCGAGCTTGCCGAGCTCATCCGGCTGCACGGGGACCTCGCGCCAGCCGATGACCCGGAGGTCCTCCTCCGCCGCGAGCTTGACGATTCCGGCCTTGACGCGAGCGCGCTCGTCTGCGTCGACCGGGAGGTAGGCGTTGCCAACCGCGTAGCGTCCCTCGGCCGGAAGGTCGAATCCGCTCACCGCGCGGAAGAAGTCGTCGGGGATCTGGGTCAGGATGCCGGCGCCGTCGCCCGTTCCGGCGTCAGAGCCGACCGCGCCGCGGTGCTCCATGTGGCGGAGCGCGTCGAGCGCGTGATCGATGATGTCGTGACCCGGCGTGCCTCGCAGGGTGGCGACCATCGCGAGCCCGCAGGCGTCGCGCTCATTCGCAGGGTCATAGAGACCAGCTGCTTCTGGGTAGCCATTCGTTGGAAAGGCGGCGGAGGTCATAACTCGTCCCCTCGTCGGTGGTGCCATGGGTCGCTTGGCGGACTCGACAGAAGACTGATGTTGACGGAGCCCGTGGGGGCGGGTGCCTACAGGCGTCCGTCGGTCCAGTCAGCAGAGTACGACCGCTGTGTTACTTCTGTGTTTCGCGTGCGACTCCAGGTGCCTGGGGAGGGTCGTGTCCGAGCGGTCACACTCTCGACGAGTCGGATGCTTCCTTGCTCTCATCAGGAGTTTCTTCGCCATCGGCCGAGTTAGGCTTGGCTTCGGAAGTTTCCTCGTCGTGAACCTCAGATTGCGCGGAGGTTTCGTCTGCGTCCGTTTCGTCCTCGTCGATCTGGCCCGTCTCCTCCTCGTCCAGCTCATCTGCCTGGGCGGCCTTCGCCGCTTCCGACTCCGGGTCGCGACCGGGCAGATAGACGCTGTCGCTCAGCTGCGAGGCCGGGAGACGCGAGACGACGACGAACAGGGCGATGCCGACGATGACGAGGCACAGGGCGCCGAAGACATTCGAGCGCATGCCGAGGATGACCTCTGAGTAGTCGACGCGGATCGACTCGATCCAGATGCGACCCGTGCCGTACCAGATGAGGTAGGACGCGAGGGTCTTGCCGGTGCGCCACCGGAACATGCGCTCGAGGAGCACGATGATCGCGATGCCGGCGAGGTTCCACAGCATCTCGTAGAGGAACGTGGGGTGGAAGAGCGTGCCTTCAGGCAGGCCGACAGGGAACGCCGGGTTGCTCGCCTCGATCTGCAGGCCCCATGGCAGGTCGGTGGGCCACCCGTAGAGCTCGTGGTTGAAGTAGTTTCCGAGGCGTCCGACCGCCTGCGCGAGCAGCAGGCCGGGGATGAGCGCGTCCGAGAACGCGAGCATCCGGATGCCCGTCATGCGGCTCGCGATGAAGATGCCGATCGCGCCCCCGATCAGGGAGCCGATGATGGCGTTGCCACCCTCCCAGATGAAGAAGATGCGCCAGAAGTTCGCGCCTTCGAAGAAGTAGTCGGCCGGGTGCGTGAAGACGTGGTAGAGGCGGGCGCCGAGCAGACCGAGCAGGACGGCCCAGATGGCGAAGTCGACCGTGATCCACTTTTCACCACCACGAGCAGTCAGGCGCCGGTCGGTCCACAGCACGGCGAGCACCATGCCGGCGACGATGAAGAGCGCATAGAGGTGTACCGTCAGGGGGCCGACCTCGAAGCTCGCCCAGTCGAGGGGCGGGCTGGGGATTCCGGTCAGTGGCGTCATGCGTGTTCCTTCGAAGTCGTGGCCTCGAGGGCCGTGCCGCGCGCGAGCTGGGCCGCGGTCTCCGCGACCGCCTCGACGCCTCCGGCCGCGAGGGCCTTGACGAGGGCGGAGCCGACGATGGCGCCTTCCGCGTATTCGAGGACTTCGCGCACCTGCTCCGCTGTGGAGATGCCGAGTCCGACGCAGGCTCGAGTGCAGCCGTGCGCGTGCAGTCGATCCGCGAGCGTCCGCGCCGCCTGGTCGACATCGGCACGGGCGCCGGTGATGCCCATCGTCGAGACCGTGTACACGAAGCCCCTGCTGGAGTCGATGACGAGGTCGAGGCGGGTGTCGCTCGAGCTGGGTGCCGCGAGGAAGACTCGGTCGAGGTCATGGCTCTTGGCCGCCGCGATCCACTCGGCGCCCTCGTCTGGCACGAGGTCCGGGGTGATGAGCCCGTTGCCCCCGGCGTCTGCGAGGTCGCGCGCGAATGCGTCGACGCCGTACTGCATGACGAGGTTCCAGTAGGTCATGACGACGATGGGTGCGTCGACCTCGGCTCGGATCCGCCTGATGGCCTCGAACACGTGCTCGGTGCGGAAACCGCCCTCGAGCGCCTGCACGGCCGCGGCCTGGATGACGGGGCCGTCCATGACGGGGTCGGAGTACGGCATGCCGAGCTCCAGCACGTCCGCCCCGGCCTTCACGACTGCGATGGCCGCCGCGACGGAGGTCTCGAAGTCGGGGAACCCGACAGGCAGGTAGGCGACGAGCGCGCCCCTGCGGTCCCGGTTCGCGGCGTCGATGACGCTCTCGAGTGCGGAGGGTGCTGAGGTCATTTGCCCTGTCCTTCTGATGCGTCGAGGCCCTCGGTGCGGTCCGGGTCTCCGAGACCGAAGTACTCGGCGGCCGTCTCCATGTCCTTGTCGCCGCGCCCGGAGAGCGACACCAGGATCGTGGCATCGGGACCGAGTTCCTTCCCGAGCTCGAGCGCGCCGGCGAGCGCGTGGCTCGACTCGATCGCCGGGATGATGCCCTCGGTGCGAGCGAGGAGCCGGAAGGCCTCCATGGCCGCGGCGTCGGTCACCGGAAGGTAGCGGGCGCGCCCGATGGACGAGAGGTAGGCGTGCTCGGGTCCGACTCCGGGGTAGTCGAGGCCGGCCGAGATCGAATGCGACTCGACCGTCTGGCCGTCCGTGTCCTGCAGCAGCAGCGTGCGCGCGCCGTGGAGCACCCCAGGACGTCCGCCGCCGATCGTGGCCGCGTGGCGGGGCGTGTCCACGCCATCACCTGCCGCCTCGTAGCCGTACAGGGCGACGCTCTCGTCGTCGAGGAAGGCGCTGAAGATGCCGATGGCATTCGAGCCGCCGCCGACACAGGCCACGACGGCGTCCGGCAGCGACCCCGTCAGGTCGATGACCTGCTTGCGAGCTTCCTCGCCGATCACTGCCTGCAGGTCGCGCACGAGCGCGGGGAACGGATGCGGCCCCGCGGCGGTCCCGAAGAGGTAGTTCGTGGTGTCCACGGACGCCACCCAGTCGCGCATGGCGTCGTTGATCGCGTCCTTGAGCGTGGCGGAGCCCGCCTCGACGGCGACGACCTCGGCGCCGAGCAGGCGCATCCGGGCCACGTTGAGGGCCTGACGGGCCGTGTCGACGGCGCCCATGTAGATGGTGCAGTCGAGCCCGAAGAGCGCGGCCGCCGTCGCGGTCGCGACGCCGTGCTGGCCGGCACCGGTCTCGGCGATGACCCGGGTCTTGCCGATGCGCTTCGTCAGGAGCGCCTGACCGAGGACGTTGTTGATCTTGTGCGAGCCCGTGTGGTTGAGATCCTCGCGCTTCAGGATGATGCGCGCTCCGCCGCCGTGCGCCGCGAACCGGGGTGCCTCGGTGATGATCGACGGGCGCCCCGAGTAGTCGCGGTGCAGTCGCGAGAGCTCGGCCCAGAACTCGTCGTCAGCTTTCGCCGCCTCCCACGCGGTCGAGAGCTCGTCGAGAGCGGCCATGAGGCTCTCGGGAACGAACCTCCCGCCGAATTCGCCGAAGTAGGGGCCTGAGGCGTCGCGAAGCGACGACGTGCTTGGGGGCTGAGTGCTCATGCGAGGTGGAAGGTCTCCAAAGTAGTTTCGGGGTCGCCGCCCGTGACGAGCGCCTCCCCGATGAGGACTGCGTCCGCGCCCGCATCGCGGTAGCGGCGAACGTGCGCTGGCTCCAGGACGGCCGATTCGGCGACCTTCACCACGTCACTCGGGTACAGGGGGGCGAGCTCTCCGAAGAGTTCGGGGTGCAGCTCGAACGTCGCCAGGTTGCGCGCGTTGACGCCCAGGATGCGAGCGCCGGCATCGAGGCCACGCAGCAGCTCGTCCTTCGAGTGCGCTTCCACGAGCGCCGTCATGCCGAGCTGCTCGGTGAACTCCGCGAGTCGCACCAACGTCGACTGGTCGAGGCCGGCGACGATGAGGAGCGCGAGGTCGGCACCGCAGGCGCGAGCCTCGAGCAGCTGGTACTCCTCGGCGATGAACTCCTTGCGCAGCACCGGAACGGCCACCGTGTCGCGCACGGCTCGGAGGTCGTCGAGCGAGCCGAGGAACTTGCGCTGCTCGGTGAGCACCGAGATGGCGGCTGCTCCCCCGCGCTCGTAGGAGGCAGCGAGGACGGCCGGGTCCGGGATGTCTGCGAGACGGCCGCGGGATGGGCTCGCGCGCTTGACCTCGGCGATGATGTTCACGCGCTCGGAGCGCGCCAATGCCGAATAGGCGTCGAGCGCTGGTGCAACGTCGGCGATTCGTGCCTCGAGAGCTCGCGCCGGCGTCCGCTCGCGCCGTTCTGCGGCGTCCTCGAGTGCGCCGTGGTAGAGCGACTCGAGCAAGCTAGTGGGCCTTCGGCCCGAAGCCGAGGCGCGCGAGCACGGGCCAGGCGACGGCTCCGACTGCGACGGCGGCGACGCCGACCCAGGTCAGGATGGCCTGATCGAACCAGATGCCGAGGGTGCCGACGGTGAAGCCCGCGAGCATGATGAGCACGCCGGTCCAGGCGGCGACCGAGTGCCCGTGGCTCTCGTGCGGCTCCTGCAGCGGAGCTTCCTGCACCTCTTCGGCTTCGGCGATGTTCGTGGGTTCGTGGGACGTCTTCGCGGACATTTCAGTCATGAGGGTGCTCCTTGTCACGTGCGCTTGCATAAGTCTAGCTGGATGCTCGTGTGCCGCCGGTGTCGGTGGGGTCATCCCCGTGGCTGAGCGCATCCCACTGCTCGACCCGCCGGTCGCTGTCGGTGGGCGCGGTAGCCGGCGCCGTGTCCGGCTCGTCCTCGCCGCCTGCAACCGCATCCACCGGCTCAAGCGACGTCGTCGTGAAGCGGCGTCCTCCGGTCGGCCATCTGCGAGCCGTGGTGATGGCGAACAGGCCCGCGAGCATGAGGATCGCTCCCGCGACAACCGCGAGCCATGGCCAGAACGTGACCGTCACCGTACCGGACGCGACAGCATCCGCGATCGTCTGCTCCCCCGCCAGACCGGACGCCGCCGTCACCTCCGGCGCGATCGCCGGGGCTGGGTTCCCGACCGCGACGAACGACTGCAGCACGAGGACGGCGCCGACGAGCGTCAGCAAGCCGCCGAGAACGTAGCGGAAGACGACGCCGGCCAGCGCCAGCGCGGCGAGGACCGCGAGTGCGGCGAGCGCGAGCGCCATCACGGCGGGAGCTGCGACGTCTCCGCGGACCTCACCGCCGTAGCTCTCCGGGCCGAGGGCGAGGTCGAAGGAGAACCACACCTGCGACCAAGCGAGGATCGCCAGCCCCGCGCCGACGACGATCGACATCAGCGCTGTGCGCTTGTTCCGCTTTCCAGCCGCGTCAGGCGTGCTCATGAGCTTCGAAGTCCAGGGCCAGCTGGTCGCCGTCGAAACACGTCCGCGTGCCGGTGTGGCAGGCGGGACCATGCTGGTCGACGCGGATGAGGATCGTGTCGGCATCGCAATCGAGTGCGAAGCTCACGAGCCGCTGCGTGTTGCCGGAGGTGTCGCCCTTGCGCCACAGCTCGGAGCGCGAACGGGACCAGTACACGACCCGGCCCTCCGTGAGCGTCATGCGGAGCGACTCCTCGTTCATGTAGGCGAGCATGAGCACCTCGCGGGTGTCGTGCTGCGTGACGATGACGGGGACGAGACCGCGGTCATCGAAGGAGGTCCTGGCCACGATCTGGCCAAGCTGCTCGGACGGCACTGGGAAGCTGGCGGTGCTCAACGGACGCTCCTCCTCACGGTGACCCCCGCTTCGGCGAGGGAGTTCTTGACCTCGTCGATCGTGAACTGCCTGTGGTGGAAGACGCTCGCCGCGAGAACCGCGTCGGCGCCCGCCTCTACGGCGGGCGCGAAATGCTCGAGCGCACCGGCACCGCCTGAGGCGATGACCGGGACAGAAGAGAGCTCACGGACGAGCCTGGTGAGCTCCAGATCGAAACCGGCCTTGGTCCCGTCGGCGTCCATCGAGTTGACGAGGAGCTCACCCGCGCCGCGTTCGATGGCCTCGCTGGCCCAGGACAGCGCGTCGATGCCCGTGTCCGTGCGGCCTCCGTGCGACGTCACGACGAATCCGGACGCGGTCGACGCGGAGCGTTTCACGTCCAGCGACAGTACCAGCACCTGGTTGCCGAAGGTCGACGAGATCTCGTCGAGGAGCGCGGGGCGGGCGATGGCTGCCGAGTTGACACCCACCTTGTCAGCGCCGCACGCCAGCAGGACGCGCACATCCTCGACGCTGCGCACACCACCCCCCACGGTGAGGGGGATGAAGACCTGCTCGGCGGTACGGGTGACGAGGTCGTAGGTTGTGCCCCGCCCCTCCGTCGACGCCGTGACGTCGAGGAACGTGAGCTCATCCGCGCCCTGTTCTGCGTAGCGGGCCGCGAGCTCGACCGGATCACCGGCGTCCTGGAGGTCGAGGAAGTTCACCCCTTTCACCACGCGCCCCGCTGCGACGTCCAGACACGGGATGACACGCGTCGCGAGGCCGGGCGACGTCCGCGGGGAGGATGAGGCGGTCATCGAGATCACATCCGGACGGCTTGCAGGGCCGTCACGATGATGGCCTTGGCGCCGGCGTCCTGAAGCCGGTCCATGACCTGGTTGAGCTCGTTCTGCGGCACCATCGAGCGCACGGCGACCCACTCGGAGTCGCGCAGGGGTGAGATCGTCGGCGACTGGAAGCCGGGCGTGATGGCGAGGGCCGCGTCGAGCTTCGAGGACTCGATGTCGTAGTCCATGATCGCGTAGCGGCGGGCGACGAGCACGCCGTCCAGGCGGCCTAGGAGGCGCCTCGCCGCGTGCTCCTTCTCGGGCGTCGAGATGAGCACTGCGGTCGACTCCAGGATCACGGGGCCGAAGACCTCGAGGCCGGCCTTGCGCAGCGTCCCACCGGTCGACACGACGTCGGCCACGGCATCGGCGACGCCCAGGCGGATGGCCGACTCCACGGCGCCCTCCAACGGCACGAGCTCGGCTTCGATGCCTGCCCGAGCGAACCAGGAGCCGAGAAGACCCGTGTAGCTCGTGGCGACGCGCTTACCCTGCAGCTGGTTCACGTCCGTGAACTCCCCAGCGGGCCCCGCGAAACGGAAGGTCGAGTCGCCGAAGTCGAGCGCCCGGACCTCCTTGGCGGCCGACTCGGTGTTCAGCAGGAAGTCGCGGCCGGTGATGCCGGCATCGAGGACACCGGACCCCACGTACGTCGCGATGTCGCGCGGGCGCAGGTAGAAGAACTCGACGTCGTTGACGGGGTCGATGGCGACGAGCTCTCGGCTGTCACCGCGGCCGCGGTATCCGGCCTCCTGGAGCATTTCATTGGCCGTCTCGGCGAGCATGCCCTTGTTTGGCACGGCGATGCGAAGCATTGTGGGAACGTCCTTGGTTCTGGGAAGTGTGCGTCGGGGGTGGATTCGCGGCGCCGGGTGTGCACCTGGGGCGCCGACTCGGCCGCGCGCGTGCTGCGCTGGCTCATGCACGCTGGTTGGAGCGCTGGCCGGGTCCTGCTGCCTAGAGCTTGCTGTACACGTCGTCGAGCGTGAGGCCCTTGGCCAGCATGAGGACCTGCAGATGGTAGAGCAGCTGCGAGATCTCCTCGGCTGTCTCCTCGTCGCTCTCGTACTCCGCGGCCATCCAGACCTCGGCGGCCTCCTCCACGATCTTCTTCCCGATCGTATGAACGCCGGCGTCGAACTCTCGGACCGTCCCGGAACCCTCGGGGCGGGAGCTGATTTTCTCGGAGAGTTCTGCGAACAGCGTGTCGAAGGATTTCACAGGCACAGCGTAGTCGCTTGCCGGTCAGTGCGCGTGCGGAGCCGCCGTCGCCGCGGCGCGCAGCGCGGCGATCTGCTCACCGGGGTCACCTCGGAAGACCGCCGATCCTGCGACGAACGTGTCTGCCCCGTTCGCCGCTGCGAGCTCGATGGTGTCGAGGGAGATCCCGCCGTCGACCTGCAGCCAGGTCTCGAGGCCGTGCGAGCGCCGGAGCGCGTCGGCCTTCGCGAGCTTGGGCATCATGTCCGCCATGAAGGACTGCCCGCCGAAGCCTGGTTCGACGGTCATGATGAGCAGCTGGTCGAAATGGGGAAGGATCTCCTCGACGGCACTCAACGGGGTTGCCGGGTTGATGGCGATCCCAGCGCGCGCCCCGCGCTCCCTGAGCTTCCTCGCGAGCGTCACCGGGCTCGTCGCAGCCTCCGCGTGGAACGTCACCGAGAAGACCCCCATCTCGGCGAACTGCGGCGCCCAGTGGTCCGGGTTCTCGATCATGAGGTGCAGATCGAGCGGGATCGGCGTGATCTCCTGCAGGCGCTCGACCATCGGCTGGCCGAACGTGAGGTTCGGGACGAAGTGGTTGTCCATGACATCGACGTGTGCCGCGTCGGCGGTGGAGATCCGGTTGAGATCACGCTCGAAGTTCGCGAAGTCGGCGGCCAGGATGCTGGGGTTGATGCGCGCGTTCACGGGCCGATCCTACGGGGTCTGCTTCTCGGGGTTCGCGGCAGGCGCTCGACGCAGCAGCGCGAGGAACATCGCGTCGGTGCCGTGGCGGTGCGGCCACAGCTGCACGAGCGTGCCGTCGCCGAGTGGGCGGGCGCCGAGATCGAGGTCGGGAGTGCTCGACGCACGTTTCGCGATGGCGGCCGCGTCCAGCACCTCCGCGCCCGAGATCCGAACTGCCCGGCGGACGACGGCTGTCGTCTCCGCCTGGTGCGGCGAACAGGTGACGTAGGCCACGATCCCGCCCGGCTTGACGGCGGCGAGTGCCGCTTCGAGGAGCTCCTCCTGCAGCTGGACGAGCTCGGCCACGTCGCTGCTCTGCTTGCGCCATCGCGCCTCCGGTCGGCGACGCAGCGCGCCGAGGCCCGTGCAGGGCGCGTCGAGCAGGACACGGTCGAACGTGCCCGGGTGCGAGTCGGCGAATGAGCGGCCGTCCTCGTTCGTGACGGTGACGGGGGCGGCGAGCGGTGCGAGGGCGGCACGCACGAGTCCAGCGCGCGCCGGCACGAGCTCGTTGGCTGTCAGCTTCGCCTGCAGCTCGGTGGCGCTGGCGGCGAGCAGGGCGGCCTTGCCGCCGGGGCCGGCGCACATGTCGAGCCAGAGCTCTCCTGGCCGCACGGGTTCGGCATCGAGCAGCGCGAGCGTGACGAGCTGCGAGCCCTCGTCCTGCACGCGGGCGCGCCCCGCCTTGACCTGCGGCACCCATGAGGGGTCGCCCGACGCGAGGGTCAGGCCGCGCGGTGAGACGCGACCCGAGACCAGGAGGTCGGGGTTGGACGCGACGAGTTCATCCGGCGTGTCGAACCCGGGCAGGGACACGATGCTGACCGCAGGCGACTCGTTGTTGGCGGCGAGGCTCGCCGCGAGTTCGTCGCCGCGATGCTCCGCGGTGAGGGCGTCGCGGAGCGCGCGCACGATCCAGTCCGGATGCGAGTGCCGGACGGCGAGCGCCCGTTCGTCGGTCAGACCCTCGGAGACCTGGTCGAGCCAGTCGTCGAGATCCGTGCGGGAGATCTTGCGCAGGATCGCGTTCACGAAGCCAGAGGCGCCGCGGGACGCGATGCGTGCCGCCTGCTCGACGGATTCGTTGACCGCCGCGTGGCTCGGCGTGCGCATGCTGAGCAGCTGGTGCGCTCCGAGGCGCAGCACGTCGAGGAGGGGTGGGTCGATGTCGCGGATGTCGCGACCGGACGCCTCCACGATGATGGCGTCGTAGGTGCCGCGGCGTCGGAGCGTGCCGTAGGTCAGCTCGGTGGCGAGCCCCGCGTCGGACGGCGAGAGCCGTGCCGCCGAGATGCGATGCGGAAGCAGCAGGTTCGCGTAGGCGTCATCCTCGTCGACCGCCCTCAGCACCTCGAAGGCCACCTGGCGTGAGCGCGTCACTCCGCGCCCAGCTGGAGGCTGATCCGGTCGTCGCCGTCCCTGGTAGGGGCTGCCACCGCGGCCGCCAGCTCCTGCGGGGCTCATGCGAGCACCAGCGTCGCTGCGTCGCGGCGACCGCGAAGCCAGTCTCTGGCAGGCATGGGCTTCTTTCCTGCCGGCTGCACGGAGAGCAGCTGGAGCGGGCTGGTTCCCGTGCCCACGAACACGTCCCTGCCGACCGCACTGAGCTGGCCGGGGCTGAGGGCGAGTGCGTCGGTCTCCCCATCCGGGCGCGCGACGCGCAGGATGCGCAGCGGTTGTCCGTCGACCTGGGCCACCGCCCCTGGCTCTGGGGTGACTCCGCGAATGTGGGCGTCGACGACGTCGAGGGGAGCCGCCCAGTCGATGGTCGAGTCGTGCTTGCCGAGCTTCGGTGCGAAGGTCGCCTCGCCTGTCTGCGGCTCGGCGCTCAGCGTTCCGGAGCCGATGGCGCGGACGGTCTCGGCGAGGAACTCCGCGCCCTCCCCCGCGAGACGCTCGAGGAGCTCGCCAGCGGTCTCTCCCTCAGCGATCGGGGACCGCTGCACAGCGAAGACGGGGCCCTCGTCGAGTCCGGCGGTGAGCTGGAAGATGGTCATGCCGGTGGTGGTGTCGCCTCGCATCACGGCGCGCTGGGCCGGGGCGGCGCCACGGAGGTCTGGGAGGAGCGAGAAATGCAGGTTGACCCAGCCGAGCGACGGCGCCGTCAGGGTCGCGGCGTCGATGAGGGTGCCGTAGGCCACGATGACCCCGAGCTCGGCACCGAGCCCCGTGAGCTCTGCCGTCACCTCAGGCGTCATCCGGTTGCTCTTGATGACGTGCAGCCCGAGCTCGTGGGCGCGGGCAGCCACCGGGGACGGCGTCAGCGCCCTGGACCGACCGACCTTGGCGTCGTCGCGCGTCAGCACAGCCACGATCTCTTGGCCGTCGTCGACCAGCGCATCGAGGCTGGGGACGGCGGTGATGGGTGTGCCGGCGAAGACGAGCCGCATAGCTGGTGCCTCTCGAGGTTGGGTGGAACGTGGAGCTGGGACGAGGGTCAGAAGATCCCCGGCGGGTCAAATCGTACGCGCAGGGTCGAGGCGTGGCCGCCGCCTCGACCGGCGACCCGCGGGCGCCTGCTGGTGGCCGAACGCACGAGCTCGCTCTTGAGCGCCTTCGCGAGCGGCGTGCCGAGCGCGTAGCCGAACTTGATCACGACCCTGCTCCCGACCTCCTGCGGCGTCGGCCCGAGGACCTGCAGCGCGGCGCCCGGCTGGAGCTCAGGCACCGCCTCGATGGTCGAGAGCGCCCGACGGACCTCCTCGTCAGTTCCCGTCAGCGCGACGACGCGCACAGCGGGCGGGAAGTGGAGCTCGCGGCGCTCGGAGAGCTCACGAGTCGCGTACTCGGGCTGCTGCCAGGTGCGGAGGGCGTGCGCCGCCGGCGTCTCGCCTCCGACGATGACCACCTTGGCGCTCGGGTGCGCCAGCGCGGCGGCGTTCGACCAGCCGCGGAGTGCATCCACGCTCGCGTCGAGTCGCTCCTGCGCGAGAGAGCGCTCCGTGTCGAGCAGCACGATCCCGGCGTACCCGGAGGTGGGCACGGGCTCGGCTCCTCGTGTCGCCACGACGAGGCACGGGCGGTCGTCGATGGACACCGTTTCCGAAGCGCCGTCCGCCACGACCACGCGGGTGCCAGGAAACGCACGACCGAGCTCCTCCGCGGTCCGCTCGGCTCCGAGTGAGGTGTTGCGAAGTCGCTTGTCGCCGCACTCAGGGCACTGCCACTCGGGGTGGAGGGCGTCGCACACCCGGCACGACGGTGGCGCGGACGGGCGCGCGAACTCGAGTGCCCCGCCGCAGACGCTGCAACGAGCTGGCGTGCGGCACCTGGCACAGCTGAGGCTCGGGATGTAGCCGGCCCTGACGACCTGGAGCAGGACGGGCCCGTGCTCGAGGGCGCGTCTTGCCTCCTGCCAGGCGAGGGCCGGGATGCGGGCGTGCGCGGCTGGGGTCTCCTCGGCGAGCGCCTGGCTCCCCGAGATGATCTTCGGGGCTTCAGGGCGAACCAGCGGCACGGGCGTGAGCCAGTGCATGCCGACGAGACGCGCGACCTCCAGGCTCGGTGTGTGCGCGGCGAACACGAGCGTGAGGGATTCTCGTTCTGCGCGCAGCAGGGCCACGTCACGCGTGCTCGCGTACGGGGCGAGCTGCTCGATGAAGCTCTCGTCGCCGTCGTCCCACACGAGCACTGCGCCGAGATGCGACGCGGGGGCGTAGATGACGCTTCGCGTCCCGACGACGACGCCTGGGGTGTCGTCGAGGCAGGCGAGGAAGGCGGCGTACCGATCGGCGGGCTTGGCCCGCGTGTCGAGGCGGCGGATGCGGGACGTCTCGAGGAACCGCCCGAGGGCCTTCAGCGCGAGCTCGACGTCTCGGTAGTCCGGGACGGCGAGGATGACGGACTCCCCCGCCCGGACCCTCGCAGCGGCCGCGGCCGAGAGGGCGAGGAGCGAGCGGGGCACGCCGGCGTCGACGCCGACGGGGGCATCGATCGCGAGCCTCGCTGCCGAACCCCTCGCGAGGAGGGCCGCCGCGTCCGGGCCGTACATGGGCACAAGCGTCGCCTCTGGGTCGTCGAGCACAGAGGCGACTGCACTGGCGGATTGGTCCCTCGCGTCGGGGCGAGCCGCCTGCGCCTCCAGCCACCGCTGCTCGACGCGCACGGACCTGGCCGGGATCGCCAGACGCAGGACATCGGCCGCGCATCCCGCCTGCCGGTCCGCCACCGCTCGTGCAAGCCCAGCGATCTCGGGAGTCAGCACGCGAGCGGTCGAGACGAGCTCGGTGATCGTGGCGAGCTTCCCCCCGTACTCGGCCGCACGCTCGAGGGCGACCACGAAGCCCTGCAGCTGGCGGTTCGAGGTGCGGAGGGGCACTGCGACGCGCATCCCGACGCCGATCCGCTCGCGCAGCTCGACGGGGATCTCGTATTCGAGTTCCCTGTCGAGCTGCGGGAGGGGCGAGGCGACGACGACTCGCGCGACCCGCGGGAGGTCGTCGGACATGGTGAGCTGGCTGATCAGAGGCCTGCCGCTTGGCGGAGCTCCTCGGCCCGGTCGGTGCGCTCCCACGTGAAGTCGGGCAGCTCGCGTCCGAAGTGTCCGTACGCCGAGGTCTGCGCGTAGATGGGGCGACGGAGATCGAGGTCCTCGACAAGCGCACCGGGTCGGAGGTCGAAGGTGGCCAGGATCGCCGCGATGATCTTGTCGTCGGCGACGGCGCCGGTGCCGAACGTCTCGACGTACAGCCCAACGGGCTCAGCCTTGCCGATCGCGTAGGCGATCTGAACCTCGAGTCGATCCGCGAGCCCGGCCGCGACAGCGTTCTTCGCGACCCACCGCATGGCGTAGGCGGCGGAGCGGTCGACCTTCGACGGGTCCTTGCCGCTGAACGCCCCACCCCCGTGCCTGGCCATGCCGCCGTAGGTGTCGACGATGATCTTGCGCCCCGTGAGACCCGCATCGGCGCGGGGGCCGCCGTCGATGAAGCTGCCCGACGGGTTCACGAGGAAGGTGGGCTCGGACCCGGAGAAGCCGTTCCGCTCCAGAACGGGCCGAACGACGTGCGCGATGACGTCCTCCCGGATCTGTGCCTGCTCGAGGCCCGGGTCGTGCTGGGTCGAGAGGACGACGGTCTCGATGGAACGCGGCACGCTCCCCTCGTAGCCGACCGTGACCTGGGTCTTGCCGTCTGGCCGCAGATAGGCGACCTCACCGGACTTGCGCACCGCGGCGAGCTGCTGGGCGAGCTGATGCGCGAGGTGGATCGGAAGCGGCATGAGCGCCTCCGTCTCGCGGGTCGCGTACCCGAACATGATGCCCTGGTCGCCGGCGCCCTGCTTGGCGATCGCGTCCTCAGAGCTCTCAGAGCGGTGCTCCAGCGAGGTCGTGACGCCCTCGCCGATCTCCGGCGACTGCTCGCCGACGGAGATCGAGACGCCGCACGAGGAGCCGTCGAAGCCGACGTCGCTCGACGTGTAGCCGATTTCGCTGATCGTGCGCCTGACGATGCCCGCGATATCGGAGTAGGCGTTGGTCGTGACCTCCCCCGCCACGTGCACCTGGCCGGTCGTGACGAGCGTCTCCACCGCGACCCGAGAGGCCGGGTCCTGCGCGAGGAGGTCGTCGAGGATGCGGTCGGAGATCTGGTCGCAGATCTTGTCAGGGTGGCCCTCGGTGACCGACTCCGAGGTGAACAGGCGAAGCGTAGACAAGAAGAACCCCTTGCGGTGAAGTTTTGGCTGGACGGTTTGGACCGGCCGGTACGGCTAGACGTTGACGAGCAGGTCCAGGATGACATCGGCCACCGACACCTTGTCGCCAGTGTGACGCGAGACAACGTCGCCGGACGCTGAGAGCACGAAGATCGAGTTCTCGTCCGACTGGAACCCGAGGTTCCAGCCGACCCGGTTCACGACGAGGTAGTCGCACCCCTTGCGAGCGATCTTCGCGCGACCGAGTTCGAGCAGTGCGGCGTCGTCGGTCTCCGTCTCCGCGGCGAAGCCGATGATGACCTGCTCGCTGCCGCGTGCGGCTGAGAGATCCTGCAGGATGTCGGGATTGCGGGTGAACGTGAGCGTCAGCTCCTCGCCAGCCTGCTCTTTCTTGATCTTGCCCTCCGCCACGGTGACCGGACGGTAGTCGGCAACTGCGGCGGCCATGATGATGACGTCGTGTCGCGGGGCGATCTCGGCGCAGGCCTGCGCGAGCTGCTGGGCGCTCGAGACCGTCACGAGCTTGACACCCTCTGGCGGACGGACCTCGGCGTTGGCGGCGACGAGCGTGACCTCCGCGCCACGGGCAAGCGCCCGCCCTGCGAGCGCGAAGCCCTGCCGCCCGCTCGATCGGTTGCCGATGAACCGGACAGGGTCCAGTGGCTCGCGCGTGCCTCCGGCGGTGATGAGGACCCGCCTGCCTCGCAGATCGCTGGCGAGTTCGGCGTCCCTACGGCGGCGTCGCTCGCCGCGACCGGCACTCAGGATCGTCGCGACGATCTCACTGGGCTCGGCGAGGCGTCCGGGGCCCGAGTCGCTGCCCGTCAGCTGCCCCTCCGCAGGTCCCACGAGGACAACGCCGCGTGCATCCAGCCGCGCGGCGTTGGCCTGCGTCGCCTGGTTGAGCCACATCTCGGTGTGCATGGCCGGGGCGACGATGAGCGGCGCCGTCGACGCGAGGATGGTCGTGCCGAGGAGGTCGTCGGAGAGCCCCGCGGCGATCTTCGCCATGGAGTTCGCGGTGGCTGGGACCACCGCGATGACGTCGGCCTGCTGACCCAGCGCGACGTGCCGCACCTCGGCCACGTCGTCGAAGACGTCCGTCCGCACGGGATTGCGAGAGATGGCTTCAAAGGTCGGACGCCCCACGAACCGCAGCGCGGACTCCGTGGGGACGACGTCGACGTGGTGACCGAGGAGGACGAGGTCGCGGATGACCTGAACGGCCTTGTACGCGGCGATGCCCCCGGTGACACCGACGACGACGCGCATCGGCTGGCCGTCGGACGCGTCGGTCTCGTGGTCAGCCGGATGCGCGCCGGCGGTCTCGCTCACGGTCGTGCTATGCCTGAGGGGCGTCGTCTTCGAAGTTGATCTCGTCATCGAACACGATGACGTCGTCCGGGGTCTCGAGCGGGCGTGCCTCAACCATGACGATCTTCTGCTCGTTGATCTCGTGCAGAGCGATCGACAGCGGCTTGTCGTCGATCGAGGAGTCGATCAGCGGGCCGACGTTCTGGTAGATCGCTCCGTCGTGCAGATCGGAGTAGTAGTCGTTGATCTGACGCGCGCGACGCGATGCGAAGATGACCAGCTGGTACTTGTTGTCGACTCGCTGCAGCAGCTCGTCCATGGGCGGGTCGATGATGCCCTTTGGCTTCTCAATCATGCGTGCTCCTTGTTCAGTCCCAGATGTTCGACTACGCGTGCCGCAGCCTCAGGCACGGAGTCGTTGACGACCAGTGCATCGAACTCGTCCTGGGCGGCAAGTTCGACCTTCGCGGTTTCGAGGCGCCGAGCCTGTTCTTCGGCCGATTCCGTGCCACGCCCCACGAGGCGCCGCACGAGCTCGTCCCAGCTCGGAGGCAACAAAAATACCAGTCTAGCCTCTGGCATGCGCGATCGGACCTGTCTGGCGCCCTGAATGTCGATTTCGAGGAGGACCGAGCGTCCGGAGGAGATGGCGTCGTCGATGGGTCCGCGCGGAGTGCCGTACCTGAAGGCGTTGTGCACGGTGGCGTACTCGAGGAGCTGCTCGTCGGCGACCAGCCGGTCGAAGCCATCGTCGTCGGTGAAGTGGTAGTTGATGCCGTCGACTTCACCCGGACGTGGGGCACGAGTCGTGGCGGAGACCGAGAGCTCGACTTCCGGGTAGTGCTCTCGGATGTAGTTCGCGACGGTGCCCTTGCCGACGGCTGTGGGGCCGGCCAGCACGACGAGACGGCTCTCGCCAGTCGGGGCGCCGAGCCGCTCCTCCAGGAACGAGCGGAGGCGGATGCGCTGATTCCGGCCGAGGCCGCCGAGGCGCTTGGAGGGTGAGATCGCGAGCTCTTCGAGGATGCGCGCCTGCTTCGTGGCGCCGATGTGCGGGATGCTGAGCAGGAACTGCGTCACGCGGAGGGAGTGCTCGGCAGCGTGCTCGGCGGACTGGCTCGCGTCGAGCACGGAGATCGGCGAGCGGGTTCCGTTCGCCAGGGCGCGTTTGACCTCGGCGCGAGCCTGGCGCGCGAGGACAGCCGCGCGTGATGCGGCGACGCGATCGACGGGAGGTGGGACCTGGGTCATGAGAGAGCGTCCTCCAGCTCCGCTGCCTGCTGGTCGATGGTGTCGGCGATGCCGTCCGGCCCGGCGGCCAGGACGCTGCGTGACACGTTGACGATGACGGACTCCGCTGCCGCGCCGAACATCTCCCTGATGCGCGCGAACTCGGCTCCCTGGTGGCCGAAGCCTGGGGCGAGGATCGGGGTCCGGGGTGCGGCGCCGAGTGCCGTGAGGTCCACGCCGAGGAGGTCGAAGTCGACCGTGCCGCCGAGGACGACGCCGACCGAGCCGAGCGCGCCATCCGCGTGGTCGGCATTCCAGGCGGCCGCGCGCTTCGTGATGCCGCCGGCGACGGTCTCGCCGATCTGGGAGCCGCGGTCCCGTCGGGCCGTCTGGATCGAGGTGGATTCCGGGTTCGAGGTGGCCGCGAGCACGAAGAGGCCCTTGCCGAGACGGTCGGCGAGCTCGAGCGCCGAGGCAAGCGAGTCGAAGCCCTGATAGGGGTTCACGGTCATGGCGTCCGCTTCGAGCGGTGAGCCCTCCTCGAGCCACGCCTTGGCGTAGGCCTCGAGGGTCGTGCCGACGTCACCGCGCTTGACATCCGCGATCACGAGCAGGCCCGCCTCCCGTGCGGCGCCGAGCACAGACTCGAGCGCCGCGAATCCGCTGGAGCCGAAGCGCTCGTAGAAGGCGATCTGCGGCTTGACGACGCCGACACGCTCCCCAGCTGCCTCGACGACGCGGAGCCCGAACTCCCTGGCACCCGCCGCGGTGTTCGGCAGTCCCCACGCGTCGAGCAGGAACTCATGCGGATCGATGCCGATGCACAGCCTGCCCCGGTTCTCCACGGCGTGCTGGAGTCGGGTTCCGAACCCGCCTACTCCAGCACGCGCCGCGAACGCCTCAGTCAACTAGCTGTCCCCCCTCTGGGTGTTGTACTCCTGCAGGCTCGTCACCGTGAATCCGCTTCGCAGCGCGGAGAGGGAACCGACAGCTGCGGACAGCTCCGAGATCGTCGTGAAGATGGGCAGGTCAGCCGAGACTGCCGCCGTGCGGATCTCGTAGCCGTCGGCCCGTGACGCGCGGCCGGACGGGGTGTTGATGACCATGTCGACCTCTCCCCCGTGGATCATGTCCACGATATTGCGGTCCTGGCCGGGTGTGGTGCCGTCGGGCGAATCCGGCGTGAACTTCCCGACGACCTTGGCGGTGATGCCGTGGCGCGCGAGGACGGCTGCTGTGCCCTCGGTGGCCGCGATCGAGAACCCGAGCTCGACGAACTTGGCGACGGGAAGGACGATCGCGCGCTTGTCGCGGTCGGAGACCGAGACGAACACGGTGCCCGACTTCGGCAGGCCGCCGTAGGCCGCGAGCTGGCTTTTGGCGAATGCGGTCGGGAAGTCGGTGTCGATGCCCATGACCTCGCCGGTGGAGCGCATCTCGGGCGAGAGCAGCGAGTCGACGATGCGTCCGTCCTTCGTGCGGAAGCGCTTGAAGGGAAGCACCGCTTCCTTCACGGCGACGGGGCTCGAAGCCGGCTGGTGCGTGCCGTCCTGGTCGCGGAGGAGTCCCTCGGCCTTCAGCTCGGCGATCGAGACACCCGTCATCACACGGGCGGCAGCCTTCGCGAGCTGCGTTCCGAGGGCCTTCGAGACGAAGGGCACCGTGCGGGAGGCGCGCGGGTTGGCCTCGAGCACGTACAGCTTCCCACCAGACAGCGCGAACTGCACGTTGAGCAGGCCACGGACGCCGACGCCCTGGGCGATGGCGAGGGTCGCGTCGCGGACGTTGTCGAGGACAGCGCTCGAGAGGGTGACGGGAGGCAGCGTGCACGCCGAGTCGCCGGAGTGGATGCCGGCTTCCTCGATGTGCTCCATGATGCCGCCGATGTAGAGCTCGTCGCCGTCGAAGAGGGCGTCGACGTCGATCTCCGTGGCCTCGTCGAGGAATCGATCGACGAGCAGCGGGTGTGCGGGACCGACGATCGCCTGGCCTTCGATGCGCGAGAAGTAGTCCTGCATCTGCTCTGCGTCGTAGACGATCTCCATACCGCGTCCGCCGAGCACGAAGCTGGGGCGCACGAGCACGGGGTAGCCGATGCCCGTTGCGACGTCGAGGGCGCCGTCGAGGTCGGTCGCGGTGCCGTTCTCCGGCGAGATCAGGCCGGCGCGGTCGAGGACGCCGGAGAAGAGTCCGCGCTCCTCGGCGAGGTCGATCGCTGCCGGGCTCGTGCCGAGGATCGGGACGCCGGCTGCCTCGAGCCCCTTCGCGAGTCCCAGCGCTGTCTGGCCGCCGAGCTGGACGACGACGCCGAGCAGCTCGCCTGCACCGCGCTCGACCTCGACGATCTCGAGGACGTCCTCGAGCGTGAGCGGCTCGAAGTAGAGGCGGTCGCTCGTGTCGTAGTCCGTGGAGACCGTCTCGGGGTTGCAGTTGATCATGATGGTCTCGAAGCCGGCATCCGAGAGCGCGAACGACGCGTGCACGCACGAGTAGTCGAACTCGATGCCCTGGCCGATGCGGTTCGGGCCCGAGCCGAGGATGATCACCTTGCGGCGGTCGCTTGGCGTGACCTCGGACTCCTGGTCGTAGCTCGAGTAGTGGTACGGCGTGAAGGCGGGGAACTCGCCGGCGCACGTGTCGACGGTCTTGAAGACCGGGCGGACCCCGAAGTTGTGGCGGATCGCGCGGACCTCGTCCTCGCGGCTCCCGCGGAGCTCCGCGATCTGGGCGTCGGAGAAGCCGTGGCGCTTCGCGTACCGGAGCAGGCGGGCGTCCACGACGTCTGCTGAGCCGATCTCGGCCGCGACCTCGTTGATGAGCACGATCTGGTCGATGAACCATGGGTCGATGGCGGTCGACTCGAAGATCTGCTCCGGCGTCGCACCCTTCCAGAGCGCGCGCTGCACGTTGACGATGCGGCCGTCGGTCGGGATCTTGATCGTCTCGAGGAGTTCCTCGACGGAGACCTCGTCTGCGGCCCACGTGAACGACGATCCCCGCTTCTCGAGCGAGCGCAGCGCCTTCTGCAACGCGGTCGAGAAGTTGCGGCCGATCGCCATGGCCTCGCCGACCGACTTCATGGTGGTCGTCAGCGTCGTGTCGGCGGCCGGGAACTTCTCGAAGTTGAAGCGGGGCACCTTGACGACGACGTAGTCGAGCGTCGGCTCGAAGCTCGCGGGCGTCACCTTCGTGATGTCGTTGGGGATCTCGTCGAGGCGGTAGCCGATGGCGAGCTTCGCCGCGATCTTCGCGATCGGGAAGCCTGTCGCCTTGGACGCCAGCGCCGACGAGCGGGACACGCGAGGGTTCATCTCGATGACGATGATGCGACCGTTCGAGGGGTCGATGGCGAATTGGATGTTGCATCCACCGGTGTCGACGCCCACGAGGCGGATGATCGCGATGCCGATGTCGCGGAGGCGCTGGTACTCGCGGTCGGTCAGCGTGAGCGCTGGGGCGACCGTGATGGAGTCGCCGGTGTGGACGCCGACGGGGTCGACGTTCTCGATCGAGCAGACCACGACCGTGTTGTCGGCGGTGTCGCGCATGAGCTCGAGCTCGTACTCCTTCCAGCCGAGGATCGACTCCTCGAGGAGCACCTCTCCGGTGGGGCTTGACTGCACGCCGTCGGCGACGAAGCGGATCAGGTCCTCTTCGTTGTAGGCGAAGCCGGAGCCGAGGCCGCCCATCGTGAACGAGGGGCGGACGACGAGTGGGTAGCCGAGGTCCTCGGCGAAGCCGATCGCCTGCTCGACGCTCGTCGCGATGTGGGAGCGGGCGACTTCGGCGCCGGCCTCGATCACGAGGTCCTTGAAGATCTGGCGGTCCTCGCCGCGGCGGATCGCGTCGACCTTCGCGCCGATGAGCTCGACGCCGTGGCGCTCCAGGATGCCCTCCTCATGGAGCGCGATGGCGGCGTTGAGCGCCGTCTGCCCGCCGAGGGTTGGGAGGATCGCGTCAGGGCGCTCCTTGATGATGATCGACTCGATGATGTCCGGGGTGATCGGCTCGACGTACGTGGCGTCGGCGAAGTCCGGGTCGGTCATGATCGTCGCGGGGTTTGAGTTCACGAGGATGACGCGCACGCCCTCCTCGCGGAGCACGCGGCAGGCCTGCGTGCCCGAGTAGTCGAACTCGGCCGCCTGGCCGATGACGATGGGTCCCGAGCCGATGACGAGGACGCTCGAGATATCTGTGCGCTTTGGCATGCTTACGCGTTCTCCTGGCCGTTGGTGGGGGTGGATGGGGAGGCGAGGTGCTCGCGCACCATCTGCCTGAACTGGTCGAAGAGCGGGGCGGAGTCGTGTGGGCCCGCTGCGGCCTCCGGGTGGAACTGCACGCTGAACGCCGGGATGTCGAGGCAGCGGAGGCCTTCGACGACCTGGTCGTTGAGGCCGATGTGGCTGACCTGCGCACGGCCGAAGCCCGCCGGTGTCTCGACGGGGCCGTCGAGTGGTGCCTGGACGGCGAAGCCGTGATTCTGGGCGGTGATCTCGATGCGGCCGGAGAAGGTGTCGACGACCGGCTGGTTGATGCCGCGGTGGCCGAAGGGCAGCTTGTACGTGTCGAAGCCGAGGGCGCGGCCGAGCAGCTGGTTGCCGAAGCAGATGCCGAAGAACGGCGTGCCGTCGCGGAGGACGTTCTGCAGCAGCTCCACGTGCGCGTCGCTGGACGCAGGGTCGCCCGGCCCGTTGGAGTAGAAGACGGCCGTCGGCGCGAGCTCGCGCAGCTGGTCGATGGTCGTGGCGTGCGGCAGCACGTGCACGTCGAAGCCGCGCTCGGCCAGCGCCTTGACGGTGGCCGTCTTGATGCCCAGGTCGATGATGGCGACGGAGCCGATCCGCTCGTCGGCCGTCGACGGGTGCACGATGGGCTCCGGCGTCGACACGCGGTCGCTGAGGTTGCGCCCCGCCATGCTCGGCTGCGCACGCACCTTCTCGAGCAGCGTGGTCTCGTCGGCCGAGGCCGCCTCTCCGGAGAAGATGCCGCCGCGCATCGAGCCCTCGCTGCGGATGCGTCGGGTGAGCGCGCGGGTGTCGACGCCGGCGATGCCGACGATGCTGGTCTCGGTGAGGGCGTTCTCGAGCGTGTCCTCGGAGCGCCAGTTCGAGACGACGCGGGAGGGGTCGCGGACGACGTAGCCGTCGACCCAGATCTGCCGCGACTCCATGTCCTGGGCGTTGACCCCGGTGTTGCCGATGTGCGGGGCGGTCTGGACGACGATCTGACCTGCGTAGCTCGGGTCCGTCAGGGTCTCCTGGTACCCGGTCATGCCGGTCGAGAACACGACTTCGCCAAGCGTCTCACCGACGGCGCCGTAGGCGTCGCCCTCGTATCGCGTCCCGTCCTCCAGGACGAGCACGGCGGGAATTGGTGGCGTCATGAGGACTCCTCGGTCGTGGGGGCTGGTGTTCGCTGCAGCGAGTGCAGCGCGGTCTTGAGCTGTTCTCGCGCGGTCGCGTCGACAACTCGGAGGGAGGTCTCGACGCTCACGCGGCCGTTCGCTGTGTCGTCGGCGGGCAGGAGCCACCGGATGATCGTGAGTCCGCCGTTCTCTACGACGCGGTCGATCGTGACGGTGCCGTCGATGGTGGCCTCGATGTCTGCCGCTGGGATGAAGAAGGCTCGTTCGCCGGCGATCCGCACGACGGGTCCTTCCCGGAGCACGGTCACCTCTGCCCTCCCCCGGAATCCGAGCGGCGGGACGACGATGCGGTCGAGGGTGTCACCCGTGCGGCTCGTGGACACGTAGTGCACGTCGTGCCAGTGCCCGAGCGGTTGCTCGGTCGACTGCGGGGGGCTCAGGGGCGTGGCGATGCCGGCCTGGGCCCGTGTCCGGCGTCGCCAGCCGAGCCACATGAGCGCGACGATGACGAGGAACGCGACGATCGTGAGGGCGGCGGGGAGTACGCGGTCGTCCATCAGGCGAGTTCCTGCTCGCGCGCCCGTGCGGCGGCGGCTGCACCTTCGGCCGAGAGGAGCACGCCGTCGTCGAGCGTCCTGGTTCCGCGATAGACCGTGTGCACGACCCGACCGGGCAGTGGCATGCCGAGGAATGGCGAGTTGATGCTCTTCCCGCCGAGCGCTGCCGTCGTGAAGTCGGCCGTCGGGGCTGGATCGTAGAAGACGAGGTTGGCGAGCTCGCCGGCCGCGACGGGGCGTCCGGATGCGGAGTCGCCCCCGATGCGAGCGGGTGTCTCCGACATGATCCGCGCCACGTCACCCCAGCTCAGCGCGCCGGTGTCGACCATGGTGTGCTGCACGACGCGCAGGGCGGACTCGAGGCCGACCATGCCCATCGCGGCCTGGTCCCACTCGGTCTCCTTGGCGTCGACGGGGTGCGGCGCGTGGTCGGTGGCGACGATGTCGATCGTGCCGTCGGCCAGCGCTTCTCGCACCGCGAGCACGTCGTCCTGGGTCCGAAGCGGCGGGTTGACCTTGAACCGGGCGTCGTAGCCGCGCACGAGCTCCTCGGTGAGGAGGAGGTGGTGGGGTGTCACCTCAGCGGTCACGTCGATGCCGCGTGACTTGGCCCAGCGCACCACATCCACACCCTCTCGGGTGGAGACGTGGCAGACGTGCAGGCGTGAGGAGACGTGGTCGGCGAGCAGCGCATCGCGGGCGATGATCGAGGACTCGGCCACAGCCGGCCACCCGCCGAGGCCGAGCTCGGCCGAGAGCGCCCCTTCGTTCATCTGGGCGCCTGCCGTGAGGCGAGGGTCCTGTGCGTGCTGGGCGACGACGCCGCCGAAGGCCTTCACGTACTCGAGGGCGCGACGCATGATGAGCGGATCGAAGACGCACTTGCCGTCGTCGGAGAACACGCGGACGCCCGCGTTCGACTGCGCCATCGCGCCGATCTCGGAGAGCTGCTCGCCCTCGAGTCCGACCGTCACGGCCCCGATGGGCCGGACATCGGCGTATCCGGCGGCGCGTCCGAGCGCGGCCACCGCTTCCACGACACCTGCGGTGTCCTGCACCGGCGAGGTGTTCGCCATGGCGAAGACCGTCGTGTACCCGCCGAACGCCGCGGCGCGGGTGCCGGTCAGCACCGTCTCGCTCGACTCGAAGCCGGGCTCGCGCAGGTGCGTGTGCAGGTCGACGAGGCCAGGCAGGAGCACAATGCCCTCGACATCGATGACGCGTTCCACGCCGTCGGCGGAGACGGATCCGGCCGGCGCGACTTCGGCGATCGTGGTTCCGGAGACGAGCACGTCGACGGGGTCGGCGCCGAGCAGCTTGGCGCCTCGATACAGCGTGGTCATGGTGCCTTTCTCGTTTCCTTGGCCCTGGTTCACGAGCCGCTCCCGTCTCGCTCGGCGGAGCAGAGCACGTAGAGCGCGGCCATGCGGACGGCGACACCGTTCGCGACCTGCTCGAGGACCGTCGACTGCGGCGAGTCGGCGGCGATGGAGGAGATCTCCAGACCGCGGTTCATGGGCCCGGGATGCATGACCATCGTAGCCTCGGGAAGGTCGCGGAACCGGGTCTCGCCCAGCCCCCAGTTCTTGGCGTACTCGCGCGTGTTCGGGAAGAACGCGTCGTGCATCCGCTCCGCCTGGATGCGGAGCAGCATGACCGCGGTCGGGTGCGTGGCGAGCGCGGCGTCGAGGTCGCTCGTGATCGTCGCGGGCCAGGACTCCGTGCGCACGGGGACCAGTGTCGGCGGGCCGACGAGCGTGACCTCGGCGCCGAGCGTCGTGAGGAGCCACACGTTCGACCTGGCCACTCGCGAGTGAAGGATGTCGCCGACGATGACGATGTGGCAGCCGTCGAGCCCCTTGCCCCGGGCCGCGGCACGCCCGTGGACGCGTCGTCGCAGCGTGAACGCGTCGAGGAGCGCCTGGGTGGGATGCTCGTGCATGCCGTCGCCGGCGTTCAGGATGGGGGCGTCGATCCAGTCGCGCTCGGCGAGGAGCTGCGGCGCGCCGCTCGAGGGGTGCCTGATGACGACGGCGTCAGCGCCGATGGCCTTGAGCGTCTGGGCCGTGTCCTTGAGCGACTCGCCCTTGGAGACGCTCGATCCCTTGGCGCCGAAGTTGATGACGTCGGCGGAGAGCCGCTTCTCAGCGGCTTCGAACGAGATGCGGGTGCGCGTGGAGTCCTCGTAGAACAGGTTCACGACGGTGATGCCACGCAGGGCTGGCAGCTTCTTCACCTCGCGGTCGCCGACATCCGACATGTCCTCGGCGACGTCGAGCAGCATGATCGCGTCCTCGCGGGTCATGCCCTTGGTGGAGAGCAGGTGCTTCATGCGCGTCCCCCATCCGTGATGACGACGCGGTCGCCGCCGTCGAGCTCTGTGAGCTCGACGCCGATGCGCTCGCTGCGGGCGGAGGGCAGGTTCTTGCCGACGTAGTCAGCGCGGATAGGCAGCTCGCGGTGACCGCGGTCGACCAGCACCGCGAGCTGCACGGCACGAGGGCGACCGGTGTCGCTGAGCGCGTCGAGCGCGGCCCGCACCGTGCGGCCGGAGAAGAGCACGTCGTCGACGAGCACCACCGTCTTGCCGTCGATGCCCCCAACGGGGATGTGCGTGGGCTGCGAGACGCGCGCCGGTCCTCGACGGAGATCGTCGCGGTACATGGTCACGTCGAGGGCGCCAGCGATCTCCGCGGCGTCGACGTGCGTCCCGTTCGAGGCCTCGAAGCCAGCGATGAGGCTGGCGAGGCGCTTCGCGAGGGGAACTCCTCGGCTCGGGATGCCGAGCAGGAGCAGGTCCTTCGACCCACGGTTCTGCTCGAGGATCTGGTGCGCGATGCGCACGAGGGCTCGTTGAACGTCGTCGTGGTTCAGCACTGTTCGCTGGGGCACGTCGACCTCCTTCCCCGCCTCACTGGACGGTGTTAAAGGATGTCTGGAACTGGGGGCCGGGCCGTCTCGCCAACGGCGGTCTCGGCTCAGGCCCCCAGCCTAGCATCGGCTACTGCTCGCTGATGCGGCCGAGCACGCCGTGGATGAACTTGCCCGACGCATCCGTCGAGTACTCACCGGCCGCGCTCACGGCCTCGGTGATCGCCACGGCGGCGGGGATCTCGTCGTTGTACTTGAGCTCCCAGATCGCGACGCGCAGGATCGAGCGGTCGAGCGCTGGCATGCGCTCCAGCGTCCAGTCGCGTGCGGTCTCGACGATGTAGCCGTCGATCTCGTCTGCGTGCTCGATGACGCCGAGCACGATCTCCCTGGCGTACCGCCAGCTCGCCGCGCGGTCGGGCTCATCCGCAGCCCGCTCCGCCTCCTGGCCGAGAAGCTCGGGGATCGGGGTCCCGCGGACGTCGGAGGCGAACAGGATGTCCATGGCGCGCTTGCGCGCCTTCGTGCGGGCGCTCACTAGTCGTTGACGCGGCCCAGGTAGTCGCCCGTGCGGGTGTCGATCTTGACCTTGGTGCCGGCGTTGAGGAACAGTGGGACCTGGATCTCCGCACCTGTCTCGACGGTGGCTGGCTTGGTGCCGGCATTGGAGCGGTCACCCTGCAGGCCCGGCTCGGTGTACGTGATCTCGAGGACAACCGACGGCGGGAGCTCGATGTAGAGGGGCTCGCCCTCGTTCAACGCGATCTGCACGCTCTGCTGTTCGAGCATGTACTTGGCGGCGTCGCCGACGATCTTCTCGTCGAGCGTGATCTGGTCGTAGTCGCTCTGGTCCATGAAGACGTAGCCGTCGCCGTCACGGTAGAGGTACTGGAAGTCGCGGCGGTCGACCGTCGCGGTCTCGATCTTGGCGCCGGCGTTGAACGTGCGGTCGACCGTCTTGCCGCTGACGACCTGCTTGAGCTTGGTGCGCACGAAGGCGCCACCCTTGCCCGGCTTGACGTGCTGGAAGTCGATGACCTGCCAGAGCTGGCCGTCGATGAGGAGCACGACGCCGTTCTTGATGTCTGCCGTAGTTGCCATGGAAGTTTCTCCGTGTCCATCCCGCGGAAGAGCGGGATTCTTCAGTTTTCGGCACCTGAGTGAGGTACGCGCGAGCTGTCGGCGCGAGGCTTGCGCCCCAGCGGCCCCGCAGAAGTCTAGTGCAGGGTGTCGCGGGAGTGCCGGTTCGGCTCGCTCAGGGCGCGGATGCCCTCGAGCGCTGCCAGGTACGAGCCGGCTCCGAGCCCGGCGATGACGCCCGTCGCGACCGCCGAGATGACGCTCGTGTGCCGGAACGGCTCGCGCGCGTGGGGATTCGAGAGGTGCACCTCGATGACCGGGGTCCCCGTCTCGGTGACGATCGAGACCGCGTCGCGGAGGGCGATGGAGTAGTGGGTGAGCGCGGCCGGGTTCAGGATGACCGGGATGCGCGCATCCGCCGCGTCGTGCAGCCACTCGACCAGCTGCCCCTCGAAGTTGGACTGGCGAGCGTCGATCTCGACGCTGCTGCCCGCGGTGGTGCGGAGGAGGTCGACGATGTCGGCGAGCGTCTGCGTGCCGTACGTCTCCGGCTCGCGGGTGCCGAGTCGATCGAGATTGGGGCCGCCGAGGACGAGGATGCGCATGCGCGTCAGTCTATCGACGGGTCAGGCGAAGGCCGCCGTCGGGACGACCGACTCGTCCGCCGAGATGAGCTCGTTGCGCACGAACGCGTTCCAGACCCCGTTGTCGTCCACGCCGGTCGTCACCTGGTCCGCGTGGGCCTTGATGGCATCCGGTGCGTTGCCCATGGCGACGCCGACTCCCGTGAGCTGGAGCATCTCGACATCGTTGATGCTGTCGCCGATGCCGATCGTGTCCGCGCGCTGGAGCCCCATCAGACGGCACACCTCGAGGATGGCGCTCCCCTTGTTGACGCCGAGCTGCAGGAGCTCGCCGCTGTGGGGCCCGAGAACAGGGACCGTGGCATTGATGACGTCGAAACGTCCAGCGAAGGTCTCGCGGATCTCGTCGATGGGCGTCTCCGCACTCAGGAAGCACATCTTGCCGATGTCGTCTCGAAGCAGCTCGCCACCCTCTTCGAAGAACGTCTCGAACTGCAGGGCCCCGTCGGCCTCGACGCGGTCGGAGTCGGCGAGATCGACGGCGAGCAGCCTGCGGAGGTGCGCGCGGAAGCCGGGACTCGCGATGACCGCCGAGTCGCTCTGCACGTAGAAGTCGATCCCGGACCGGGTGAAGACGTCGATGGCGAACGTGACGTCGGCGAGCGACATCGTGCGCGAGACGCGCGTCTCGCCGCCGAACCACACGAAGCTGCCGCCTGCGCTGACGATGCCGTCGAAGCCGATGTCGAGGATCTGGGGATAGATCTCCGCGCGCGAGCGGCCCGTGCAGATGAAGACCAGGTGACCTGCGGCCCTCGCGCGGCTGACGGCCTCGACCGTCGACGGCTGGATGCGCTCCTGGTCGTCGATGAGGGTGCCGTCGATGTCGAGGAAGACGATGCGCCTGGTCAACTGTGTCCTTCTGCTGGATGCGTGCGGCCGACGCCCGAGGTGCTCCGTCGAGACGATGAGGCGGCAGCTGGGCCGTCCACCAGGCTAGACGATGCCAGCACGCCGACGGTCACGGGAGCCTGGCGAATCCGACTGTGACCGCCTAGCCTCTGAGCATGCCTGCCGACCCTGCCACCCCGGCAAGCGAGCGGGCCTCCCCGCCATCGCTCGATCGCGCGGCCAGAGCGCTGCGGGGCAGCTGGCCCGCCCTCGACGAGCGACGACTCGCCGGTTGGCTCCTCGGCTTCTCTGAGGGGTTCACGAGGCGCGCGAACAGCGTGTGGATGCTCGACGCGGTCGAGGACCTGCAGTCGTCGGTCGGCGCCGTCGAGGAGGCGTACCGCGTACGCGGCCTCCCCAGCCGTTTCCTCACGACCGACTCGAGCGACGTGGACGAGGTGGCGGCGCTGCGGGCGTTCGGCTACGTGACCTCGCTCTCTGGCGGGATCCTCGCGCGTTCGCTCGGCCCCACTGACGGTCGTGGTCAGCCGCTCCCTGCCGCACATCCGTCCGCGTTCGTCTCCGTATCCGGCCCGCAGCTGCCGTCAGACTGGCTCGACGCCTGGCTGGCCTGGAACGGCCGCCGCCTGCCGAGCGACCGGCGACTCGCCCCGCGCATCCTGAGCCAGGGCACGCCGAGCTTCCTCAGCGTGAGCGTCGACGGCTCACTCGCGGCGACCGCGCGGCTCTCGGTGGTCGACGGCCTCGGGGTCGTCGACTGCCTGGTCACGGATCGGGCGAGCAGGGGACGCGGCTACGCCCGTCTGCTTCTCGAGCGTGCCCAGCACGAAGCCCTCGCGCTCGGCGCATCGTCCTGCCTGGCCATGGTCGTCGACGGCAACGACGCCTCGCTCCGGCTCTTCGAACGGCTGGGGTACCGCAGGCTCGGGGCGTTCCGATACCTGGAGGGTCCAGATCGGACGAGCTGCTGCTGAGCGCCCCCGGGGAGGGGCGACCCAGGGCGGCGACGTAGGGTCCTCGAACAAGTGAGGCAGAGAGGGGCAGCTCATGCGAGAGCTCGTGTACTACGTCGCGACGAGCATCGACGGATTCATCGCCGACCCGAGCGGAGGCTTCGACGCGTTCCCGATGGAGGGCGACCACATGGCCGCCCTGCTCGCGGACTACGCCGACGCGTTCCCTGCGCACGTGCTCGGTGCGCTCGGGATGCGGGCCCCAGGCACGACGTTCGACACCGTCATCATGGGCTGGAACACCCTGCGGCCAGCTCTCGACGCTGGCATCGAGAGCCCGTACCCGCATCTGCGTCAGGTCGTCGCGAGCCGCGGCGACCGCCGCGTCGCTGACGACGTGACGCTCACGAGCGACCCCGTCGACGCCGTCCGACGGCTCAAAGGCGAGGACGGGCTGCCGATCTGGCTCTGCGGCGGGGGCGAGCTCGCCGGCTCACTCCGCGGCGAGATCGACCGCCTCGTCCTGAAGCGGAATCCGGTCGCCTTCGGTGCCGGCGTTCCGCTCTTCGGCCACGCCGGATACTCGCCGCAGGCCTTCACGCTGAGGGCGACGCAGCGCTTCGAATCGGGCGTGACGATCGACGAGTATGTCCGGCGCGACGAACGGCAGAGCGCCTAGCTGGCGATCTCCTGAAACGCGGCGAAGAGCAGGCTCTCATCCGGCGCGCGCATGATCGTCGGACGCCCGAGGCCATCGAGGACGACGAACCGGAGCATGGCACCCCGCGCCTTCTTGTCGCGGCGCATCGTGGCGAGCAACGTCTTCCACCGGCCGGCTGGATAGCTCGTGGGGAGACCGAGGAGCTCGAGGATCGCCTTATGGCGGTCCGCGGTCGCGTCGTCCAGGCGCCCGGAGAGCCTCGCCAGCTCGGCGACGAACACCATGCCGATGGAGATGGCAGCACCGTGGCGCCACTGGTAGCGCTCCGCGTTCTCGATGGCGTGCCCGAGCGTGTGGCCGTAGTTGAGAATCTCCCGCAGCCCCTGCTCGGTGAAGTCCTCGCCGACGACCCGCGCCTTGACGCGGATCGCGAGCTCGAGCACCCGAAGGAACTCGGGGGTCGTCGGGTCGGTAGCCCGCTCCGGGTCACGCTCAATGATGTCGAGGATCTCCGGCTCCGCGATGAAGCCGGCCTTCACGACCTCGGCGAAGCCGGCCAGGAGCTCGTTTCGCGGCAGGCTGTCGAGGATCTCCGGATCGATGACGACGCCAGCAGGAGGGTGGAAGGACCCGACGAGGTTCTTGCCCTCGTTCGTGTTCAGCCCTGTCTTGCCGCCGATCGCTGCGTCAACCATCGCGAGCACCGTCGTGGGCATGTGCACGACCTTGACGCCACGCAGCCACGTCGCGGCGATGAAGCCGCCGATGTCGCTCGTCGCGCCTCCGCCGATCGTGATGACGGCGTCCGACCTCGTGAAGTCCGCCTGGCCGAGGATCTGCCAGCAGAACGCGGCCACCTCGATGCGCTTCGCGCCCTCCGCATCCGGGATCTCGGCGATCAGGACCTGGGTGTACTCGACGACGAGCTGCTCCCGGACACGCTCCGCCACGTTCGCGAGGTGGGGGGCGTGCACGATCAGGACCTTGGCGACGCCCTCGCCCAGCAGCGCCGGGACCACGGTGGCCGCGTCGCGGAACTGGCCGCCGCCGATGATGATGTCGCCGTGGGCGCCGGGAACCTCGATGATCTCAGGCAACGTCGCTTGGTCCTTCCTTGGAGTTCTGCTCCAGCCACTCCGCGATGTCGTCGACGACGCGGACCATGGGCCGGAATGAGGTGTCGAAGCTCACGTCCGCGAGACGCTCGTACGTCTCGCGGCGGGCTTCGTAGATCTGTGTCCAGCTCTCGATGCCCGTGATGAGCGGCCGCTTCGAGTTGCCGGTGATGCGCTCCGCGATGGCAGCGGGGGACGCGGTCAGCAGCACGACCGTGTGGCCGTCGAGCCGCGCCTGCGTCTCGGCATCCATGACCGCCCCGCCCCCGAGCGAGAGGACCTCGGTCGTCTCGAGGTGCTCCGCGATCACGTCGCGCTCGAGTCGCCTGAACTCGAGCTCCCCGTGTGCGGCGAAGATGTCGGGAATCGCCCCGTGGCGCGCCACGATCACCTTGTCGGTGTCCGCGTAGCTCGCTCCGAGCACCTTTGCGAGCCGGCGCCCAGCCCTCGACTTGCCGGCCGCAGGCGGGCCGATGAGGACGACGCTCATACGCGCCACTCGCTCAGCGAGTCCCCCATCGGCGTCTCGTCGACGGGACCGGCCTGCAGCTCGGACTCGGAGACCGACTCGTGGGACGTCCGCAGCAGCGGTGGGATGCTCTCGAGGTAGCTCTCGATGTTTCGCTTCGTCTCCGCCACCGAGTCCCCGCCGAACTTTTCCAGGATCGAGTCCGCGATGGTGAGGGCCACCATGGCCTCGACGACGACGCCGGAGGCCGGGACCGCGCACACGTCGGAGCGCTGGTGGTGCGCTGCCGCGTCCTGGCCGGTCGCGACATCCACGGTGTGCAGCGCCTTCGGGACGGTCGCGATCGGCTTCATGCCCGCTCGCACGCGCAGGACCGTGCCCGTGGCCATGCCGCCCTCGATACCGCCGGCGCGGTCGCTCGAGCGCACGATGGAGCCGTCCCTGACGTACAGCGGGTCGTGCGCAGCGGTCCCCGGACGGCGAGTCGTCTCGAACCCGTCGCCGACCTCGACACCCTTGATGGCCTGCACGCTCATGAGCGCCTTCGCGAGGCGCGCGTCGAGTCGACGGTCCCAGTGCACGTATGAACCGATGCCGGGCGGCAGTCCCCACACGTGGACCTCCGTGACCCCGCCGAGCGTGTCGCCACTCTTGCGGACCTCGTCGATGAGCGCAACGGCCGCCGCCGACGTCTCCGCGTCGAAGACTCGGACGGGATCCGCGTCGATCGCCGCAAGGTCGGCGTAGGCAGGTAGCGGCGCGTCGTCCGGAACGCGAACCGTGCCGATGGCCAGCGTGTGACTGAGCGTCGTGATCCCCAGCTCGGCCAGGAAGCGCTTCGCGATCGCGCCGAGCGCGACACGCGCCGCTGTCTCACGGGCGCTCGCGCGCTCGAGGACGGGGCGGGCGTCGTCGAAGCCGTGCTTCTGCATGCCGATGAGATCGGCGTGTCCGGGGCGCGGACGCGTGAGCTTCGCACCCCTGCCGGTGTCGAACACGGCGGGGTCTACGGGCTCCGGGCTCATGACCTCGACCCACTTGGGCCACTCCGTGTTGCCGATTCGGATGCCGATGGGCGACCCCATCGTGACGCCGTGGCGCACGCCCGCGGAGAGCGTCAGCTCGTCCTGCTCGAACTTCATCCGCGCTCCCCGGCCGTGGCCGAGCTTTCGCCGCGCGAGGTCGGTGCGGAGATCGTCGAGGGACAGCGGGACACCTGCTGGGAGTCCCTCGAGGATCGCAAGGAGTTCTGGGCCGTGGGATTCCCCGGCCGTGAGCCATCGAAGCATTGGACTATTCTGACACGCGCAGCGCGGCGCTCCGCATCGCGGCCCGCACGTCGGCCTCTCGCGGCAGCGGTTCGGAGACCCCGCGTCCGGTGAAGAGGCGCACTTGCACGAGCGCCTGCTCGAGCAGGAGCTCGAGTCCGGAGACCACCTGTCCGCCGGCAGACAGCCAGCGCGACGCGAGATTCGTCGGCCACGGGTCGTAGAGCACGTCGAAGAGGACAGCTCCGTCGACCCAGGCCTCGTCGACCAGGAGGTGGTCCTGGTCACCAGGGACGGTATTGACGACGAGCTCGGCGTGCTTGGACTCGACAGGCAGGGCGTCAAACTGGGCGAACGTCAGCACGTCGACGCCCACCCCGAGTGACGACGCCAGCGCGGCCAGCTCCCGCGCGCGCTCAGGAGCGCGGACGACGACAAGCAGCTCGGACGTGCCGAGCGATGGCAGCGCTGCGACGACAGCCGCCGCCGTGCCCCCGGCCCCGAGCAGGCGGACCCTCGGCGCAGCCTGCACACCCGCAGCGTTCAGCGCTGCGACGAACCCGAGCACATCCGTGTTCCACCCACGAGCGGCGCCGCCCGCGTCCGGATCGTCGAAGACGAGCGTGTTGACGGCCCCGATCTCAACGGCAGCCGGGGCGAGCCAGGACGCGAATTCGTGCGCCTCCTGCTTGAGGGGCATCGTGATGGAGAACCCACGCCACCCCGGTCCGCGCGTCGACATGAAGTCGGCGAGCTCGCCTTCCGGAACGTCGAACCGCTCGTAGCGCCAGTCGAGCCCGAGCTGCCTGTACGCCGCGGCATGGATCGCCGGCGACTTCGAATGGTCGATCGGGGAGCCGAGGACCGCGAGCCTGGTCCCCGGCGAGGCCTCGCCTGTCTCAGCCATACTCAGGGTGATCTTCCATCCATGCGAGCCACTTGGCGACCGCGACCTCGTGCTCCTCGAACGTCTCGGAGAAGATCGTCTCCCCCGTGTCCAGGTTCCAGGTCACGAAGTACACCCATGGCCCGTCTGCGGGGTTCACGGCCGCGTCGATGGCGATATCGCCCGGGTTCGAGATCGGCCCCGCGACCATCCCAGGATGCACGTAGGTGTTGTAGATGTTCGCCGCGTCGGCGCGTTCCGCGTCGCTCGTGGAGACTCGGTGTGTGTTGCCGGTGCCATAGGCCACGGTCGCGTCGGACTGCAGGAGCATGCCCATGTCGAGCCTGTTGAGGAACACCCGGGAGACCTTGTAGTAGTCCTCGCGGAGGCCCGCTTCCTTCTGGATGAGGGAGGCCAGACGGATCGTGTCCCAGCGTGCTTCTGGCGCGACGCCGTGCTCGTCGAGTGACTGGAACATGCGGTCGACAAGCGTCTTCAGCACCGTGTTCGCGTCTACGCCGGGGTCGAAGCTGTAGGTCGCCGGGAACAGGAACCCCTCGAGCGTCGTCGCCTCTGCGGGGAGCCCGAAGTTGGCTGGGATCGCCGCTGCCTCGAGATCGGCGACGGGAATGCCGACGCCACCCTCGATGAGCGCGTAGACGTCCTGGAGCGCCGTGCCCTCCGGAATCACGACGGTCGACTCCTGGCGGTTCGCGGGGTCGAGCAGCGAGGCGAGCGCGGCTTCGGCGCTCATCTCCTCCTGCATGCCGTAGCTGCCCGGAATGAAGACGGGATCCTCGGGCTGCGCGAGCACCTCGTCCACGAAGGCACCGGGGGACTTCACGATGCCGACCTCTGAGAGTCGCTCGCCGATGGAGGTGCCGGTATCGCCTGACTCGATGGTGAACGCCATCTCCGTGCCGTTGCCGCTGCCTTCGAAGTCGGCCGAGGACGCACCACCCCCGAACAGGCTGCGCAGCTGCGAGCCGAAGCCGAACCAGACGACCGCCGCGCTCACGGCCACGACCACGACGAGCACGAGGATGACGATCAGGCTGCGCTTGCCCTGCCTGGCCGCGGCCGACTGGCGCCTGCGGTTCCCGCCGGACCTCCGCGGACTGCCGTCGCCTGCGTCCGCCTGCTTCGCGGTCTCGTCGGAGAGGAGGTCACCGAACGGATCGTCCGGGGTGAATCGCTTGCGACCTTCTTGGCTACCTGGGGGCTGGTTGTCCGTCAGAGTCCTGATCCTTTCGGGAGAGGAGCTCACCCGGCGCACGTCCGGATTGGCGCTCCGCGTCGAGCGAGGTCTGCAAGATGACGACTGCCGCCACCTGGTCGATGATGTTCCGAGATCTGGAGGCCTTCCGGCCCACGTCGCGAAGCTGCCGGCTCGCGCTGACCGTCGTCAGACGCTCGTCCACCAACCTGAGTGGAACCGGGGAGTGGGCGGCGATCTGCTCGGCCACGCCCCTCGCATCCGCGGTCGATGCGGTCTCGGTGCCCGAGAGCGAGAGCGGGAGACCCACGATGATCTCGATGGCGTCGTACTCGACGACGAGCTCCGCGATCCGCCTGGCGTGTGCGTCGCCCTTGGCGCCATCCCGCGGCACCGTCTCCAGCGGCGTCGCGAGCATTCCGTGCGGGTCGCTCCTGCTGACGCCGACGCGGGCCTTGCCCACGTCGACGCCGAGGCGAGTGCCTGGGCGGATGTCAGCCATTCGCGAGTTCAGTGCGGATCGCGGCGAGCGCGTCGTCGAGGCGATCGACGTCCGTGCCGCCGCCCTGGGCGACGTCCGGCTTCCCTCCACCGCCACCCCCGAGGATGGGTGCGGCGATGCGGACGAGGGCGCCGGCCGCGGCACCTGCGTCGCGGGCGCCCGGGTTGGTGGCGACCAAGACGATCGGCTTGCCGTTCGATGCGGCGCCGAGTGCGACGACGGCCGGGCGGTCGCCCAGCTGCTCGCGCACGGCGAGCGCCAGGGACCGGAGCTCGTCCGCGCTGCGCACCTCGCCGAGGTGCTTCGCGACGAGGACGACCCTGCCAGCGCTGCTCGCCTCGGCGGCGATCGCTGGCACGCGCTGCATGGCCTCGGCGGCCTCGAGCTCCGCGATGCGCTTCTGCGCCGTCTTGAGGCTGGTCGCGAGATCCTGCACGCGGTCAGCCAGCTGCTCGCGCGGCGCCTTGAGGCTGCTCGTCAGCTGCGAGACGATGGCGCGTTCGACGGCGAAGTCGGCGAAGGCGTCTCGGCCCACGAGCGACTCGATGCGTCGGTTGCTCGAACCCACGGAGGACTCCCCCACGAGGTTGACGATCCCGATCTCCGAGGAGCTGCCGACGTGCGTTCCACCGCACAGCTCGCGCGACCACGGGCCGCCGATGTCGACCATCCGCACCCGGCTGCCGTACTTCTCACCGAACAGCGCTCGAGCGCCGAGCGACTTCGCCTCGTCGAGGTCCATCTCGCGCGTCGTGACGACGTGGTTCGCCCGGATCGCGTCGTTCACGATGCCCTCGAGCTCGGCCTTCGTGTCGTTCGTGAGCGCCTGGCTCCAGGAGAAGTCGAGGCGCAGGTAGCCGGCCTTGTTGTATGACCCGGACTGGTGCGCATCAGGTCCGAGCACGTCGCGGAGCGCGGCGTGGAGGAGGTGCGTCGCCGTGTGCGCCTGGTTCGCGCTCCGGCGGTACCCGGCATCGACGATCGTCTCGACGCGGTCGCCGACGGCCACTTCACCCGAGACGATGGAGACGGTGTGGCTCACGAGACCGGCGATCGGTCGCTGGACGTCGACGACGTCGGCCACCAGCCCCCGAGCTGCTGAGGTGATCTGGCCCGAATCGGCTTCCTGTCCGCCCGATTCCGCGTAGAGCGCGGTGCTCGCGAGGATGAGCTCAACCTGCTGACCAGTGCTCGCGCTCGCAGCCGGATGCCCGTCGATGATGAGGCCGAGCACCTCGCTCTCGTGGGCCAGGTCGGTGTACCCGACGAAGGCGGTCTCGCCGAGGGAACGGAACTCGCTGTACACGGAGACGTCGGCCAGGGCCGAGCGCTTGGACTTCGCATCCGCCTTCGCACGCGTGCGCTGCTCGCTCATCAGCCGCTCGAACGCCTCGCGGTTGACGCTGACGCCCGCCTCCTCGGCGATCTCCACGGTGAGGTCGATGGGGAAGCCGAACGTGTCGTGCAGCTTGAACGCGGTCTCTCCGGAGAGGTGCTGCACGCCGCTTGCACGGGTCTCGGTCACCGCGGTCTCGAGGATGGCCGTACCAGCTGCGAGCGTGCGGAGGAAGGTCTCTTCCTCGGCGTAGGCGAGACGAGCGATGCGCGGGAACGCGTCCACCAGCTCCGGGTAGGCGTCCTTCATCGCTTCCTTCGAAGCGGGCAGGAGCTGCGGGAGGCTCGCGCCTTCGAACCCGAGAAGGCGCATGGCTCGGACGACACGGCGCAGGAGGCGTCGCAGGATGTACCCACGTCCCTCGTTGCCCGGCTCGACCCGGTCGGCCATGAGCATGAGCGACGAGCGCACGTGGTCGGCCACGACGCGCATGCGCACGTCGTCCTCGTGGGAGGCTCCGTAGGCCTTGCCCGAGATCTCGGCAGCCTTGTCGAGGACCGGGCGCACCTGGTCGATCTCGTACATGTTGTCGACACCCTGCTTGATGAAGGCGATGCGCTCGAGCCCCATGCCCGTGTCGATGTTCTGCTTCGGGAGGTCGGCGATGATCTCGTAGTCGTCCTTGGTCGTGCCCTCGCCGCGCTCGTACTGCATGAATACGAGGTTCCAGATCTCGACGTAGCGATCATCGTCGGTCGCCGGTCCGCCGTCGGCTCCGTACTGCGGGCCACGGTCGAAGAAGATCTCAGAGCATGGCCCGGCGGGGCTGCCTGGGCCGCCCGCCGACCAGAAGTTGTCCTTCATGCCGAGGCCCTGGATGCGTGCATCGGGGAACCCCGTGACCTCGCGCCAGATGCCGCGTGCGACGTCGTCCTTCTCGTAGACCGTGATCCACAGGTCTTCCGGCCTGAATCCGAGCCCACCCGCACTCTCGGGCGTGGTGAGCAGCTCCCAGGCGAACTCGATCGCACCCTGCTTGAAGTAGTCGCCGAACGAGAAGTTCCCGCACATCTGGAAGAACGTGCCGTGCCGGGGGGTCTTGCCGACCTCCTCGATGTCGTTGGTCCTGATGCACTTCTGCACGCTCACCGCGCGGTCGAACGGCGCTGGGACGACTCCCGTGAAGTACGGGATGAACGGAACCATGCCGGCGATCGTGAACATGATCGTCGGGTCGTCGCTCACCAGGGGCGCTGAGGGGACGGCGGTGTGCCCCCGCTTCTCGAAGAAGTCGAGGTAGCGGCGACGGATCTCGGCGGTTTGCATCGTGCTGTGTGGCTCTTTCTGTGGCGACTGGCGACGGGCGACGAGGTCCCCCGGACGGTGGGTGGGGTGTCGCGCTACTTGATGTCGGCGATGGCCGCGGTGAGGTCCTGCGTGCGGGCGCGGTAGCCCTCCGCCACGGCTTCGGTGAACTCGTCGACGCGCTCGTTCACGCCGGAGAAGAACCTGCGGCCTGCAGGGGTCGAGTTGACGAGGTGGGCGAGGGCGAAGCCTGCGGCGATGCCGCCGATGATGCTGAGCGCTGTGCGCATGAGATCTCCTGGAACGTGGTGAGCGGGTGTCTGGCGGGTCAGCGTGTTGCGCGCGGCTTCGGCTTCTTCGGCTTCGAGGCGGACTTGACCGTCGCTGGTCCGTCGCTCTTGAGGCTCGAGATGCCAGCGCGGACCGCTGCGGAGAAGCCGGCGAGCTTGATGAGCGGGCCACCGACCGTCGCCGCCGTGAGCGCGACGAGGCTGGACACGTTGCTTGTCGTCTCGGAGACGTGCGTCGTGATGCTGTCGATCTTCGCGAGCTGCTTGTTGGCCTCGAGGACGGTGACCTGCGTCTCGGCGAGCGTCGGCGTGATCGCATCGACGGATTCTCGGATGCCGCTGCGCACCTCGTCGAGCACTCCCCCGAGCTTGAGCAGCGGCACCGCGAGCAGAAGGACGAGGATGAGGAAGACTCCGGCCGCGATGAGGCCGGCGATGTCGCCACCAGACATGGTGCTCCTTAGTGAGCGCGGCGCGTCGCCGCGCGGGTAGACGAGCGCCGCAGCGCCGCAGGACAGACAAAAGGGCGGGTCATCTCGCGATGACCCGCCCCTATGTTAGTTGGCTCCGGCTGCTCGGGTCGCCCCGAACTGCCAGTTGCGGCGAACCGGAGCGCCAGCTTGGCTAGCGAGCAGCGTAGTACTCGACGACGAGCTGGACTTCACACGTCACCGGGACCTCGACGCGCTTCGGGCGACGCACGAGGCGCGCCTGGAGCGTTGCGAGGTCGACATCGAGGTACGCGGGGAGCTTCGGGAGGACGTCCGCGTGGCCACCGGCTGCGGCGACCTGGAAGACCTCGAGGGCCTCCGAGCGCTGCTTGACCTGGATGAGCTGTCCCGGCTTCACGCGGAAGCTGGGGCGGTCGACGAGCTTGCCGTCGACGAGGATGTGGCGGTGCACCACGAGCTGACGAGCCTGGGCCGTCGTGCGGGCGAAGCCCGAACGCAGGACGAGCGCGTCGAGGCGCATCTCGAGCAGCTCGACGAGGTTCTCACCCGTCAGGCCTGCCGCGCGACGCGACTCTTCGAAGACGATGCGAAGCTGCTTCTCGCGGAGCCCGTACTGGGCGCGCAGGCGCTGCTTCTCGCGGAGACGGACGGCGTAGTCGCTGTCGGTCTTGCGACGCGTGCGGCCGTGCTCGCCCGGTGCGTACGGGCGCTTCTCGAGCGCGCGCTCTGCCTTCGGAGTGAGTGCGATGCCGAGTGCGCGGCTGAGGCGCACCTTGCTGCGTGAACGTGAGGTCTTGGACACAATTGCCTTTCGAGCGAAGTTTGGCGCGCGTGAGCGCGCAGAAATGAAGTTGCTCTCCGCCAAGGCCATGCCCCGGCGTCAAACTTGAGCAGTGTCGCGCGTGCGTCGGCTACAGACTGCACGCCTTACTCTCGGACGCGCAGCCGCACGCGATCCCGGGACGTAGACCGAGAAAGACTAGCACAGTGCGGCATGCCCTCAGGTACCCGGCTTGGTGATGGCGCGGAGCTTCTCGAGCCTGGCAGCGATCTCGCGCTCCTCGCCGAAGCGGGTCGGCGAGTAGTACTCGCGCTGGCTCAGCTCGTCGGGGAGGTACTGCTGCTCGGAGACACCGCGCGCGTCGTCGTGCGGGTACTTGTACCCCTTGCCGTGACCGAGGCGCTTCGCTCCTGCGTAGTGCGCGTCCCGAAGGTGCTTGGGAACGCGGCCGATGCCGCCCGCCTTGACATCGGCGATGGCGGCGTTGATGCCGGAGTACGCGGCGTTGGACTTCGGGGCCGTGGCGAGGAACACCGTGGCCTGGGCGAGCGGGATCCGCCCTTCTGGCATTCCGATGAGCTGCACGGCATCTGCCGCGGCGACTGCCATCTCGAGTCCGCGCGGTTCCGCGAGTCCGATGTCCTCGCTTGCCAGCACGATGAGGCGCCGGGCGATGAAGCGCGGGTCCTCCCCCGCGACGATCATCCGCGCCAGGTAGTGGAGCGCAGCGTCCGGGTCGCTCCCTCGGACGGATTTGATGAACGCGCTGATGACGTCGTAGTGCTCGTCGCCGTCCCTGTCGTAGCGCAGGAGCGCCTGGTCGGAGGCGCTCGCGACGAGCTCGGCGTCGATGGTCGTCTGCTCGGAGGCCTGCGCTGCGGCGGCCGCCGCCTCGAGTGTGGTCAGCGCGCGTCGCGCGTCGCCGGAGGAGAACTGGACGATAGCCCGTTTGGCGTCGTCTGCGACCTCGAAGACCCCGGAGAGTCCTCGCTTGTCGGTTGCGGCGCGGTCGATGAGCTCGATCAGATCCGCCTCGTCGAGCGGTTGCAGCGTGAGCAGCAGGCTCCTGGAGAGCAGCGGGCTGATCACCGAGAACGACGGATTCTCCGTCGTGGCTGCGACGAGCGTCACCCAGCCGTTCTCAACGCCTGGCAGGAGCGCGTCCTGCTGCGCCTTCGTGAACCGGTGGATCTCGTCGAGGAACAGCACCGACTGGATGCCGTAGAGGTCGCGTTGCGTGAGCGCCTCATCCATCACCTGGCGGACGTCCTTGACGCCGGCCGAGATCGCGGAGAGCTGGGTGAACCGCTTGCCGGAGGTGTGCGCGATCGCCTGCGCGAGTGTCGTCTTGCCCGTTCCTGGCGGACCCCAGAGGATCACGGAGGTGCCGGCTCGTGCGTCCTGCTCGGGGGATGCGAGCGCGCGGAGGGGCGATCCCGGCCGCAGGAGGTGCCGCTGGCCGACGACCTCGTCGAGAGATCGCGGGCGCATCCGCACCGCGAGGGGCGCGGTTGTCCCCGCCAGGCTTGGCGCGTCACCGGTCATGAGGCCCGATGTTAGTAAACTCCCCTCTGGTGCCTGCACGGCATGCTGAGGACAAGCGAATGAGGCACAGTGGCAACTTCGGAGAAGAACACGCGTGAACAGCGCCGGCGTACCCGCGAGTACGAGGCGCGCGTCGCCGTCCACGAACGGGGTGTCCGACGTCGGAGTCGAGACAACCGCGTCTGGACCGTCGCGCTCGTCGTCGTCGCGCTTGTCGTCGGCGCCCTGCAGGTCTTCTACTTCACGGGTGGCCCCGGTGCCCCGGCCCCCGCAGCGGACGCGACCTCGACGCCCGCCGCCACGCCCGCCGGAGAGGTACCGGACCCCGCCATCGCCGAGGCGCGTACCTGGACGGGCGAGCTGACCTTCAACGACGACCTCACGCTCGGCATCGAGCTCGACGGTGCGGCGGCTCCCCAGGCGGTCGCGAACATGGTCTCCCTCAGCGGTGAGAACTACTTCACCGACACGTCCTGCCACCGCCTCACGACCGAGGGGCTGTTCGTGCTCCAGTGCGGCGATCCGACCGGCAGCGGGACGGGTGGGCCCGGCTACAGCTGGGGCCCGATCGAGAACGCACCGGAGGACGGGGTCTACCCGGCCGGCACCATCGCCATGGCCCGCCAGGGCGGCAACGCCGAGAGCATGGGAAGCCAGTTCTTCATCGTCTACGAGGACACGACCCTGCCCGGTGACGCGGCAGGTGGGTACACCGTCATGGGTCAGGTCACGGACGGACTGGATCAGCTCATCTCGGGCATCGTGGATGCCGGCGTCGACCCCGCTTCAGGGGGCGGCGATGGTGCGCCCGTCGCACCTGCGGTGATCACGTCGCTCACCCTCGAGTAGCGGGTCGGGCCGCCCGGACGCGGCGACAGGGCTCCCCGTCGCCTCCGGAGACTGGGCATGCGCTGGTGAACGAAGCGTCCGCAGTGTCCTAGCATGGGGAGTCAGTCGCGCAAGCTGCGCAAACGCCTACCGTGAGGGAATACCCGCCATGTCTGCACTCCCCCAGAACCCGTGGGGCCGCGTCGAAGAAGACGGCACCGTGTACGTGATCGAAGAAGGGACTGAGCGCAAGGTCGGCCAGTACCCGGACGGCACGGCAGAGGAGGCTCTCGCGTACTTCGTCCGCAAGTTCTCTGACCTCGAGGGGCAGGTCTCGCTGCTCGAGCAGCGCGTCAAGAACGGCGCCCCGGCCTCCGACATCGCGAAGTCGGCCAAGCACCTCAGCGCGCAGCTGAGCGACGCGAACGCCGTCGGCGACCTCGCGGCGCTCCGGTCGCGCCTCGAGGCGCTCGGTGGGACGGTCAGCGAGCTCACCGAGCAGCAGCGTGAGGCGCAGCAGGAGGAGATCGCCGGGGCTCTCGCGGAACGCGAGGCGATCGTCGTCGAGGCTGAGCGCCTTGCTGCTCAGCCCCCGGCCTCCATCCAGTGGAAGCAGACGACGGCGAGCATCGACGAGCTCTTCACGAAGTGGAAGGCGCACCAGCAGGATGGGCCGCGTCTGCCCAAGGCCGAGGCCAATGCCCTCTGGAAGCGCTTCCGTGGTGCCAGGAGCACGCTCGAGCGCGAGCGTCGTGCCTTCTTCGCCGAGCTGGATGCCAGCCACAAGACCGCTCGGGATGCGAAGACGAAGATCCTCGAGCGCGCCGAGGCGCTCGCCCCTCGCGGCGCGGACGGCGTGGCCGAGTACCGCCGCCTGCTCGACGAGTGGAAGGCTGCTGGCCGCGCGGGTCGCAAGTACGACGATGCGCTGTGGAACCAGTTCAAGGCGGCCGGAGACGTGCTCTTCCAGGCGAAGGGCGAGGTCGACGCGGCCGAGAACGTCGAGTACGCCGCGAACTACGAGGCGAAAGCCGCGCTGCTCGAGGAGGCCACGCCGATCCTCCAGATCACCGACCGTCGCGCGGCACGCGAAAAGCTCGCCGACATCCAGCGACGCTGGGATGAGATCGGTCGTGTCCCCCGTGAGAACTTCAAGGCGACGGAGGACCGTCTCCGCGCGATCGAGCAGCACGTCCGCAAGCTCGACGACGACCACTGGCAGAAGTCCAACCCGGAGCGTCAGGCGCGGAGCCAGGGCATGCACAGCCAGCTCACCGAGGCGATCGAGAAGCTCGAGGCCGAGCGTGCTGCCGCGGAGGCCCGCGGCGACACGCGTGCCGTGAAGGAAGCCGAGGAGGCGCTCGAAGCCCGCCGCGTGTGGCTCGGAGCCATCGGCAGCTAGAACGTCGAACGCTGTCCACAGCTCACCGAGCTGACCGGCGAGACGGCCACCAGGTGGGGCAGGATGCGAGAGTGCATCCTGCCCCACTTCGTCCGCTGCCCGATGCAGAGCTGCAGGTCATGTGGCGCGACGGCGTCGTCGTGCGCTTCGGGCACGACTGCGCACTCGCGTACGCGTCCGTGGCAGACCGCCTCACGCCGGCACACCGAGCCGCGTCGGTCGCGCCGCTGGTGACGGGAAGCGCTGCCGTGGGCGGGGCCTCAGCGATCTGGGTGCACACAGGCGGACCTGCACCGTCAGCGCTCACCATCTCCACGCAGCGCGGAGCGCGTCCACCCAGGCAGCAACTCGCCGGCGTGCGCTATCGGTCCACCGCGCCCCCAGACGCGGCGGTCCGGCTCGTCGGCGGCGTGCGGGTCGTCGTGCCGTGGCTGGCTCTGCTCGACCTGCTGCACGACCCGGGAACCGAGCAGGCGACCATCGATCTCGCCGTGCGGCGGCTCGACCTGGATCCTGTCGAACTGCTCGCGGCCCGCGTCACGCTGCGTCGGCCGTTCGCCGCCCTGGCGAGGAGGCGTGCGACGTTGGCGAGGGCCGCTACTGGGTCTTGACGCGGTACACGTCGTACACGCCGTCGATACGACGCACCGCGTTGAGCACGCGGTCCAGGTGCGTCGTGTCGCCCATCTGGAAGGAGAACTTGCTGATCGCGAGGCGCGCCTTCGAGGTGTGCACGGTTGCCGAGAGGATGTTGACGTGGTGCTCGCTCAGCACCCGTGTGACGTCGCTCAGCAGGCCAGACCGGTCGAGCGCCTCGACCTGGATGTTGACGAGGAACACGCTCGACGAGCTCGGCGCCCACTGGACTTCGATCATGCGCTCCGGCTCGCGGAGGAGGCTTGCCACGTTGTTGCAGTCGGAACGGTGCACGGAGACGCCCTGCCCGCGCGTGACGAAGCCGAGGATCTCATCACCCGGAACCGGAGTGCAGCACTTGGCGACCTTGACGAGGATGTCGGGCGCGCCGCGCACGAGCACTCCGGAGTCGCTCGTCGTGGGGATGGTCGTGCCTGGCGTGAACTGCGGCGCCTCGTCGGCGGCCGGGACGTCCTGCTCTTGACGGAGCGCGGCCTGCAGCTTCTCCATGACGGACTGCGTGGAGACGTGTCCATCGCCGACCGCCGCGTAGAGGGCGGTCACGTCGAGGTAGCGCAGGTTGGAGGCGACGGACGAGAACGCCTCCTGGACATGGTCCTTGTTAAGCGGGAGCCCCGCTTTGCGCAGTGCCTTCGCGACGGAGTCCTTGCCCTGCTCGATCGCCTCGTCGCGGCGCTCCTTCGAGAACCACTGCCTGATCTTGTTCTTCGCCCTGGCGCTGGCGACGAAGGTCAGCCAGTCCTGCTTCGGTCCCGCGTCCGGGTTCTTCGAGGTGAACACCTCGACGACGTCACCGTTCTGCAGCTTGGAGTCGAGCGGGAGGAGCCGCCCGTTGACCTTCGCGCCCATCGTCCGGTGACCGACGTCGGTGTGGATGGCGTACGCGAAGTCCACGGGTGTCGCTCCGGCGCTGAGACCGATGACCTTTCCCTGCGGCGTGAAGACGTAGACCTCCTTCGCGCCCAGGTCGAAGCGCAGCGAGTCGAGGAACTCCCCCGGGTCCGTCGTCTCCTGCTGCCAGTCGCTGAGGTGCTTGAGCCAGGCCATCTCGGTCCGGGTCTCATCAGCCTTGTCCTGCTTGCCTGACTGGGCGTTCTGCTTGTACATCCAGTGCGCCGCGACGCCGAACTCGGCGCGACGATGCATCTCGACGGTGCGGATCTGGATCTCGACCGGCTTGCCGTCCGGCCCGATGACCGTCGTGTGCAGCGACTGGTAGAGGTTGAACTTGGGCGTCGCGATGTAGTCCTTGAACCTGCCGGGCATCGGCGTCCACCGTGCGTGGATCGCTCCGAGGACGCCGTAGCAGTCGCGGACCGAGTCGACGATGAGCCGGATGGCGGTGAGGTCGTAGATCTCGTCGAAGTCCCGCCCGCGGACGATCATCTTCTGGTAGATCGAGTAGAGCTCCTTGGGGCGCCCGTAGACGTCGCCGCGCATCTTCAGCTGGCGGAGGTCGGACTGCACCTCGGCGATGACGCGCTGGACGTACTTCTCGCGCTCTGGCTGACGGTGAGCGACGAGGTTCTTGATCTCTGAGTAGATCTTGGGGTTGATGACGGCGAACGAGAGATCCTCGAGCTCGTTCTTCATCGCCTGGATGCCCATCCGGTGCGCGAGCGGGGCGTAGATCTCCAGGGTCTCCTTGGCCTTGCTCTTCGCCTTCTCAGGCGACATGAAGCCCCAGGTTCGGGCGTTGTGGAGACGGTCGGCCAACTTGATCACGAGGACGCGGATGTCCTTGGACATCGCGACGACCATCTTGCGCACGGTCTCCGCCTGCGCGTTGTCGCCGTATTTGACCTTGTCGAGCTTGGTGACGCCGTCGACGAGCATCGCGATCTCGTCACCGAAATCTGAGCGGAGCTCGTCGAGCGTGTACTCCGTGTCCTCGACCGTGTCGTGGAGGAGGGCCGCTGCCACGGTGATCGAGCCGATGCCGAGGTCGGCGAGGATCTTGGCGACCGCGACCGGGTGGGTGATGTACGGCTCGCCGCTGCGTCGGAACTGCCCCTCGTGCGCATCCTTCGCGACCTCGTAGGCGCGCTGCACGAGCGCGGTGTTGGCGCGGGGGTCGTGCTTCCTGAGCGATTTGAGAATCGGCTCGAGAACGTGCACAGGCTGCTTCGCGAACATTCTCGGCATTCGCCAGCGCAGCGAGGAAACTTCGCTCATGCAGCACCTCCATATGCATCATCACCCTGGCCTGCGTGAATACGCGGACCAGGGTGATGACAAGTTATCACCGTGCGGACGGTCGTCAGGACGCCGATGCCTTCGACGCCGACTCGGATGCCTCCGGGGTCTCCGCGTCGTCGTCGAGAGCGTCGCCTTCCACGTCGCCGCCATCCTTCTGCGTGCGAGCACGCGCTGCCAGGATGCGCTTGTCGGTGCGTGCGATCTCCGGCTCTCGCGACCGGAGCGCCGCGTAGAGCGGGCCGGCGACGAAGATCGTCGAGAGGGCCCCGACGAAGATGCCGATGAACAGTGCGAGCGCGATGTCGCGGAGCGTGCCGGCTCCCATGAGGAAGGCGCCGATGAAGAGGATCCCGCCGACCGGGAGGAGCGCGACGACCGACGTGTTGATCGAGCGCACCAGCGTCTGGTTGATCGCGAGGTTGACGAGTTCGCCGAAGGTCCGGGAGGACTCCGCGTTGTAGTCCTCGGCGTTCTCGCGGATCTTGTCGAACACCACGACGGTGTCGTACAGCGAGTAGCCGAGGATGGTGAGGAAGCCGATCACGGCCGCCGGGGTGACTTCGACGCCGGTGATGGCGTAGACGCCCGCCGTGACGACGAGGTCGTGGGCGAGGGCGACGAGCGCCGCTACGGACATCTTCCAGGTGCGGAAGTACAGCGACATGAGGATGGCGGCGATCGCGACGAAGACCGCGAGGCCGATCACCATCTGCCTGGTGATGTCCTGGCCCCAAGATGGCCCGATCGTCGACAGGTTGACGTCCTCGACGGGAACGGAGTAGGCCTCAGCGAGCTGCGCGCGCAGCTCGGTGTTGGCCTCTTCGGACAGGGAGTCGGTCTGGACTCGGATGCCGCCGTCGCCGAGGACGGCGACCTTGGCGGGCGTGGGCGTGAACTCGGCCGCCGCGGCGATGGCGGGCTCCTGCTCGTCGGTCGCCGGCTGCGAGACGAGGAACTCCGAACCGCCGGTGAACTCGATGCCGAGCTCGAGGCCACCCCGGAGGATCGGGACGAGGATGGAGATGAGGACGGCGATTCCCGCGATGGAGAACCAGATCTTCCGCCTGCCGACGAAGTCGATCGAGCGCTCACCGGTGTACAGGTCGTTGCCGAGCGTCTGGAACTTGCTCATCAGGCCTTCTCCCCCTTGCTTGTCGTCGACGTCTGCTCCGCCGCAGGCGTCCCTGCGCTCACGAGGTCGTCGGCTCCGCCCTTCTTGGCGGCTTCCGCCTTGCGCTCGGCGAGGGTCTGGCGCTTCGTCGCCTCACGAGACGCGCCGCGCTTCTTCTGCTCGGGGGTGCGGAACGTTCCGCGGCCGCGGTAGACGGCGCCGAGCGAGCGCGGGTCGAGGCCGGAGGCCGGGTGGCCGTCTGCGAAGAACGAGGTCCGTGCGAGGAGTCGCATGAGCGGGTGCGTGAAGAGGGTCACGACGATGATGTCGATGATGGTCGTGATGCCGAGGGTCAGCGCGAAGCCGCGCACGTTGCCGACGGCGACGAACAGCAGGACGATCGCGACGAGGAAGTTGACGGCGTCGGATGCGAGGATCGTGCGGATCGCGCGCGTCCATCCGCCTTCGACGGCGGAGACGAGTCCCTTGCCGTCTCTCAGCTCATCCTTGATTCGCTCGAAGTACACGATGAACGAGTCCGCCGTGATGCCGATGGCGACGATGAGGCCCGCGACACCCGCGAGTGACAGCCGGTACCCCTCCTGGTTGGAGAGGTAGGTGACCACGATGTAGGTCAAGGCCGCGGCGATGACCAGCGATGCGACGGTGACGAGCCCGAGCGTCCGGTACTGGAAGAGCGAGTAGACCACGACGGCGGCGAGTCCGATGAGGCCCGCGATGAGGCCGTTCACGAGCTGCGAGCTTCCCAGCGTGGCCGAGATGGTGGAGGTGGACTGCGCGACGAAGTTGAACGGCAGCGCGCCGAACTTCAGCTGGTCGGCGAGGGCCTTCGCGCTCTCCTCGTTGAAGTTGCCGGAGATCTGCGGCTTGCCGTCGGTGATCGCGGCGTTGGTGGTCGGTGCGACGATGACCTGGTTGTCGAGCGTCACGGCGAACCTGTTCTGGTTCTCCGTGAGGCCTACGAGTCGCTCGGTCACCGCGGCGAACTCCTGGGTGCCCTGCGCGTCGAACTCGATGTTGACTGCCCACTGGTTCGTGGTCGCGCCCGTGCTCGTCGTCGTGAGACCGCTCGTGGCGTCGGCGATCCGCTCTCCGGTGACCTCCACGGGGCCGAGGACGTACTTCTCCGTGCCCGTGTCGTCGCACGTGATGAGCGGCTGGGTCGGGTCGATGTCGGCGGCCGGAGCGAGGTCGGCGCAGTTGAACTGCAGGAAGTCGACGTACATCTGCTCGGTGACCCAGTTGAGGTCACTTGCGTCGGTCGGCTCGGCGGTGGGCGTGGTCGACAGCTCTTCAGGCAGCTGGTCTGCCGGGATGGCCTGGGTGTTCGCGGCCTGGTCGGCGACGAGCACGGCGCGGAACTCGAGCTTGGCCGAGTTCTCGATGCGGTCGCGGGTGAGCTGGTCCATCTCACCGGGCACGGAGACGACGATGTTGCGTCCGCCCTGCGTGGTGATCTCGGCCTCGGAGACACCCGAGGCGTCGATGCGCTGGCGGATGATGGAGACCGCCTGCTGCATCTGCTCAGATGACGGGTCGGCCTGCCCCTCTGGAAGCTGGGCGGCGAGCACGACCTGGGTGCCACCCTCGAGGTCGAGCGCGAGGCGCGGGGTCCACTGGCCGCCCTGTGTGGCGACGGCCAGCCAGTTGAGGCCCACGAGGGCAAGGATGAGGATCAGGAGCCACGTGAGCGTGCGCCAGGCGCGCTGGACGATGCCAGCACCCCGACCACGACGCGCCGATGACGTTGTCGACTTCGCCAAGAGAGTTCTGCCTTCTGACCTCAAGACGAGGCCCGTGCGTGAGAGGTGAGGGAGTCGCCTACGCCTTGTTGGTGTTCGGTCCGGACTCGGAGCCGTTGTCGCCGTCGCGGCGGTCTGCGTCCGCGGCGTCGCGGTGCTCGGGCTCAGTGGTGGGGAACTCCTCTACGGTCTCCTCGACGGAGAGCGCGGATGCGTCGTCCGGGACGGACGGGGTGAGGATGTTCGCGATCGTCATCGAGTGCACGCGGAGCCGCGTGCCGGGCTCGGACTCGATCGTCGTGATGTTGTTGTCCTCGTCGATGTCGACGATGGTGCCGTACACGCCGCTCTGCGTCATGACGTCCGCACCGATGACGGCGCTGCTGCGCATCTCCTGCTGCTGCTGGGTCCTCTTCTTGTTGCTGCGCCACATGAAGAAGATCATGACGCCGAGGAGGACGAGGGGAAGGAGGAGCGTGAGATCCATATGTGGGTGCCTTTCTGGCAGTCCGTACTACGACTATGCACGCCCGGAACGACGGCAAACGCATCTAGTGTACGTCGCGGTCGTGCGGATGTCGCTCAGCCAGTGATCGAAGGTTGGCGGGAGGGCTAGATATCGAGGCGGGGCCCCTGCGGCACGGCGCCGCCCGGCAGGGTCCGGCCGAGGTGCGCGTAGGCCTGCTGCGTGGCGACGCGGCCCCGCTGCGTTCGAGTGACGAGTCCCGTGCGGACGAGGAACGGCTCGACGACGCTCTCGACGGTCTCCGCCTCCTCGCCGACGGAGACGGCGAGGGACCTGACGCCGACCGGTCCCCCGGCGAAACGATCGATGAGCGCCTGCAGGACGGCCCGGTCGAGCCTGTCGAGGCCGAGCGCATCCACGTCGTAGACGAGGAGCGCGTGCTGCACGGCCTGCTCGTCTGCATCGGTCTCGTGGACCAGCGCGTAGTCGCGGACTCGCCGCAGGAGCCGGTTCGCGATTCGGGGCGTTCCCCGACTGCGGGTCGCGATCTCGGCGAGCGCCGCATCGTCGACCCGGAGATCGAGGAGGCGAGCCGCGCGCGCGAGGACACGCTCGAGCTCCCCGTCCTCGTAGAACTCGAGGTGGGCGGTGAAGCCGAAGCGGTCTCGGAGCGGGTTCGGCAGGAGTCCGGCGCGGGTGGTGGCGCCGATGACGGTGAAGGGGGCGAGCTCGAGGGGCACGCTGGTCGCCCCGGCCCCCTTGCCGACCATGATGTCGATCCGGAAGTCCTCCATCGCGAGGTACAGCATCTCCTCGGCGGTGCGCGCCATCCGATGGATCTCGTCGATGAAGAGCAGCTCGCCGGGCACGAGGCTCGAGAGCACGGCCGCGAGGTCGCCGGCGTGCTGGAGGGCAGGGCCGCTCGTGAGGCGGATGGGCTGCCCGGTCTCCTCCGCGACGATGAGGGCGAGCGTCGTCTTTCCGAGTCCCGGAGGCCCGGCCAGCAGGATGTGGTCGGGTGTCCGGCTCTGCATGGCCGCTGCCTTGAGCAGGAGCTCGAGCTGCACGCGAACCTTCGCCTGGCCGACGAACTCGGCGAGGTTCGCGGGGCGAAGCGCCCCCTCGAAGGCGATCTCCGCCTCCGATTCCGGTGACTCGGGGATGCGCGAGACGTCGGTCACGAGCGGCTCCCCGCGGGTCCGAGGAGCTTCAGAGTCGCGCGCAGCAGCGCTGCGACGTCAGGGTCCTCGCCGTCGAGCGCCTTCGCGGCGTCTTCGACCGCGGGAGCCGCCTGGCGTTCCGCGTAGCCGAGGCCGAGCAGCGCCTCGACGACATCGCGGCGCAGTGCCGCGGAACCGCTCTGGCCGACTGGCTCGCCAGCCGCAGGACTCGGGGACAAGGCGAGAGCGATCTTGCCGGCGAGGGAGAGGATGATGAGCTTGGCCGTCTTGGGGCCGATGCCGCTCACCGCGGTGAAGGCCTTGACGTCCTCCTCGGCGACGGCGCGTGCGACCTGCTCCGGCTCGAGGTGCGCGAGCACACCGAGCGCCGACTTCGGTCCGACGCCGGTCACCGTGATGAGGTGCTCGAAGATCTCGAGCTCCTCGGGTCGCTGGAAGCCGTACAGGGTCCACGCGTCCTCGCGCACGACGAGGTGCGTGCGCACCAGCACCTCGGCGTCCAGGCGCAGCTGGAGTGCGTGGGCCGGAGTCACGAAGACCTGGTAGCCGACACCGGCGGCCTCGATCGTGACCGTGGTGGCGGTTCGGTACAGCACCTGGCCGCGGAGGGAAGCAATCACCGGTCTACCGTACGCGGCGGCCGCGAGTTTTCGCGGCACGCTCGGCGGCGAGCCACGCGCTCTGCGCCGCCGTCGGCGCCTCGGGCGTGCGCCCGGCAGCCGCTGGGGCTCGCCGGAGCGGGGCCGCCTCGGCGGCGCTGCCCGCGGCGGTTCCCAGTGGGGTCTTCCAGGCCGAGCAGATGGCGAGGGCCAGGGCGTCGGCCGCGTCTGCGGGCTTGGGGATCTCGTCCAGGCGCAGGATGCGCTGCACCATCGTGCCGACCTGCTTCTTCTCGGCGGATCCGTAGCCGGTGACGGCGGCCTTCACCTCCGAGGGAGTGTGCAGGGCGGCTGTGATGCCCCGGCGCTCGGCGGAGACGAGCACGACCCCGGAGATCTGGGCGACACCCATGACGCTCGGGAGGTTCTGCTGGGCGAAGACGCGCTCGAGCGCGATGGCATCTGGCGTGTACTCGTCGAGGATCGCTTCGATGCCGTCGGCGAGGAGCCGGAGGCGCCGTGGCAGCTCGTCAGCAGGTGATGACGTGACCACAGAGACGTGCACGAACTCGACCCGCTGTCGCCCGTGCACGTCGACGATGCCGAGGCCGCAGCGGGTGAGACCCGGATCGATGCCCAGGATGCGCCGCGGCACTCGGACTACTCGTCGTCTTCCGAGAGCTGCTGCTGCACCTCTGGCGACACGTCGATGTTGGTGAAGATGTTCTGCACGTCGTCGCTGTCCTCGAGGGCGTCGACGAGGCGGAAGACCTTGCGTGCGGTATCGGCGTCGGCTTCGACCTTGACGTTCGGGACGAACTCGGCGTCCGCGGAGTCGTAGTCTATGCCGGCGGCCTGCAGTGCCGCGCGGGCGCCGACCATCTCGCTCGCCTCGGTCCGGATCTCGAACACGTGTCCGTGGTCGATGACCTCTTCGGCGCCAGCGTCGAGGACGACCTCGAGAATGTCGTCCTCGGTGGGCGTCTCCTCGTGCGGGACGACGATGACGCCCTTGCGCTCGAAGTTGAAGGCGACGGAGCCCGGGTCTGCCATGTTCCCGCCGTTGCGGCTCATGGCGGTACGCACCTCGGCGGCTGCCCGGTTCTTGTTGTCGGTCAGACACTCGATGAGGAGCGCGATGCCTCCGGGACCGTAGCCCTCGTACATGATGGTCGTGTAGTCGATCGATTCGCCGGTGAGGCCCGCCCCACGCTTGACGGCGCGGTTGATGTTGTCGATCGGGACGCTGGTCTTCTTGGCCTTCTGGATCGCGTCGGCCAGCGTTGGGTTTCCTGCGACGTCAGCGCCGCCGATCTTGGCGGCGACCTCGATGTTCTTGATGAGCTTGGCGAACGACTTCGCGCGGCGCGAGTCGATGATGGCCTTCTTGTGCTTCGTCGTCGCCCACTTGGAGTGTCCGGACATGTGTTCTCCGTTGTTCTCGCGCGTCTCGCCGAAGGCGGGCGCCTGCTTCTGATCGTGTGCACGCCGACACCGTTGCCCAGGAATCGGGACACAACCGGTCGTCGTCGGCGCGCGGTCTGTCCCCAGTTTACTCGTGCTCCTGGGCTGCGCCTGCTCGAGGCCGCCGGCTTAGGCGTGCTCTGGCCAGGCACCGGCCAGGAAGACGGCGAGTGCGCGTTCGAGGGCTTCGATGTCGGCGATGGCCGCCAGCTCGCGTGCCGAGTGCATGGAGAGGATGGGGATGCCGACATCGACGGTCGAGATGCCCAGCCTGGTGGCTGAGATCGGGCCGATGGTCGAGCCGCACGGCAGCGCGTTGTTCGAGACGAACGGCTGCACGGCGACGCCCGCGTTCTGGCAGACGCCGTGCCAGAGCGCGCTCCCCCTGGCATCGGTCGCGTACCGCTGGTTGGCGTTCAGCTTGAGGAGCGTGCCCCGTCCCGCGATGGGTCGGGATTCGTCGTCGTGCTTCTCCGGGTAGTTCGGGTGCACGCTGTGGCCGAGATCGCTGGAGACGAGCCACGAGGCTGCGAGCGCGCGCCGCTGCTGCGCGGGACCCGCACCGAGTCCCTCCTGGATGCGTGCGAGGACGTCGCCGAGGAAGGGACCTGCAGCTCCGGACCGGCTCGCGGACCCGACTTCTTCGTGGTCGAACGCCGCGATGACGGGGATGACCCCGTTCGGGACCGTCTCGACGAGTGCGGTCGTGGCCGCGTGGACGCTGACGAGGTTGTCGAGGCGTGCGCCGGCGAAGAGTGCGTCGCCGTGACCGAACAGCTGAGCGTCCTGCGCGTCGGCGAGGAAGAGGTCGTACCCCGCGATCGTCTCCGGATCCGCGCCTGCACTTTCCGCGAGAGCGGTGACGACGCCGCCTGCGGCCTGGAGCCCGAGCACGGGATGCGTGTGGCGCTGCGGGTCGAGGGCAAGACCTCGCTCGTTCACTCCCCTGTCGAGGTGGATGGCGAGCTGCGGGATGCGCGCGATGGGACCAGAGGCGGCGAGCACCGTCCTGCCGTCGGCAAGCGCGAGACGTCCCGCGACGCGCAGCTCGCGGTCGAGCCAGGAGTTCAGCAGCGGGCCGCCGTAGACCTCGACCTCGAGGCGCTGCCAGCCGTGCGCCAACGACTCGGGGGTCGGCTTGACCTTGAACCCCGGCGAGTCAGTGTGCGCTCCCACGATCGCGAACGGTGTCGTCGGAGTGGTGGATTCTGGGACGCGCCAGGCGATGACGGCGCCGTCACGAACGACGACGTACCCACCTGCGTCCTGCGACCATTCCTCACGCTCGTCGAGGGAGGTGAAGCCCGCGTCCTCGAGCCGCCTGGCCACCTCAGCCGCCGCATGGAAGGACGACGGTGCGTCACGGATGAAGGCGGCGAGCGAATCGCTGACCTGCTTGCTTCGCGCGGCTCTGCTCGGTCGGCGTCTCGCCATGTTCGTCTCCTGGCTTCTCTCGAGTCGATGCGTGGATAGGTGTGGTCAGGCGGCGTGATCGGTGACGCGATCCAGGAAGTACCTGTGGAACCGTGTTTCGCCGTTCATCTCCGGGTGGAATGAGGTGCCGAGCAGGTTCCCCTGCGACACCGCCACCACGCGGCCGTCAGGCAGGGCGGCCATCACCCGTGCTCGGTCGCCGACCGCGTCCACGACCGGGCCGCGGATGAAGGTGGCGTGCACCGCTGGCTCGCCCAGCTCGGGAACGTCGAGCTCGGTCTCGAACGACTGGTTCTGCGATCCGAAGGCGTTCCTGCGGACGGTGACGTCGAGCCCGCCGAAGCTCCGCTGCCCGTCGATCGCGTCCAGCACGGTGTCTGCGAGCATGATGAGCCCGGCGCAGGTGCCGAGCACCGGCATCCCGGACGCGATGCGCTTCTTGATGGGCTCGGCGATGTCGAAGATCCGCGAGAGCTTGTCGATGACGCTCGATTCCCCGCCGGGGATGACGAGTCCGGCGACGGCTTCGAGCTGCGCCGGAGTGCGGACGAGCACGACCTCGGCGCCGAGGTCCGTGAGCACCTGCTGGTGCTCACGGACGTCGCCTTGCAGCGCCAGGACGCCGACCGTGGGAGCTGCCAACGACCTGCTACCAGCCGCGCTCTGCGAGGCGGTGTGGGGCGGCCAGGTCGGACACGTTGATGCCGACCATGGCCTCGCCGAGCCCGCGCGAGGCGGCCGCGATGACGGCCGGGGCGTCGAACGCGGTGGTCGCCTTCACGATCGCCGCGGCACGCTGGGCTGGGTTGCCGGACTTGAAGATGCCGGAGCCGACGAAGACGCCGTCGGCGCCGAGCTGCATCATCATGGCCGCGTCGGCGGGCGTCGCGACGCCTCCGGCGGTGAAGAGGACGACGGGCAGCTTGCCGGTCTCCGCGATCTCGCGCACCAGCTCGTACGGCGCCTGCAGCTCCTTCGCGGCGACGTAGAGCTCGTCGCGGGTCATGGAGGTCAGGGCCGCGACCTCGCCGCGGATCTTTCGGATGTGCTTGGTCGCCTCGGAGACGTCGCCCGTACCGGCCTCGCCCTTGGAGCGGATCATCGCGGCACCTTCGTTGATGCGACGGAGGGCCTCACCGAGGTTCGTGGCGCCGCAGACGAATGGCGTCGTGAACTGCCACTTGTCGATGTGGTTCACGTAGTCGGCAGGGCTCAGCACCTCGGACTCGTCGATGTAGTCGACGTCGAGGGCCTGCAGCACCTGAGCCTCGACGAAGTGCCCGATGCGGGCCTTCGCCATGACCGGGATGGAGACCTCGGCGATGATGCTCTCGATGAGGTCCGGGTCGCTCATGCGCGCGACGCCGCCCTGCGCGCGGATGTCGGCGGGAACGCGCTCGAGGGCCATGACGGCGACGGCACCAGCGTCCTCGGCGATGCGAGCCTGCTCGGCCGTGACGACGTCCATGATCACGCCGCCCTTGAGCATCTCGGCGAGTCCGCGCTTGACGCGGTTCGAGCCGACGGTTCCGTCGGCCCCGGCAGGGGTGGCAGTGCGTTCGCTCATGATGTCCTTAGTCTCCGCGTGCAGTCAGTGCGAGGCGGTTCGGGTGTGAAGTGTGCTCAAGTGTAGACGCGGCGCAGCCCCCGCATGGTTGGGCGAGTGCCCAATGAGAACGCTGGATGTCAGGCCCGCGGCCAAGCGTCCGCGAGAGCCTGCCTGGTCTCTCCGAGGAGCGATGGGAACGCCTTCGTCTTGGCGATGATCGGGAAGAAGTTGGCGTCGAACTGCCACCGCGGCACGATGTGCTGGTGCAGGTGGCCAGCGATCCCAGCCCCGGCCAGTCGGCCCTGGTTCATGCCGATGTTGAAGCCGTCCACGTTCGAGACCTCACGCAGCACGCGCATCGCGGTCTGCGTGAGGTGTGCGATCTCGAGCACCTCGTCCTCCGTGGCCTCGTCGTACATCGCGACGTGGCGGTAGGGGCAGACGAGCAGGTGTCCGGAGTTGTACGGGTACAGGTTCATGACCACGAACGCGTGCTCGCCCCTGGCCACGATGAGCGACTTCTCGTCCTCCATCGTGGGCCCGACGCAGAACGGGCAGGCGTCCGCGGCCGGGTCCTGCCCGTCCTGGATGTACGCCATCCGGTGCGGCGTCCAGAGCCGCTGGAACGAGTCGGGCACCCCAGCGAAGTCGGTGGAGCGCTCGATCTCGAGACCGTCCAGCTCGCCGTCCGGGAACCCGAGGGCGCTCATGCCAGGTCTTCTGCCGTGTTCACGAGCAGGTGCTCGTCGACGGCCCCGCGGACGAGACGGATCGCGTCCTCGATCGGGACGCCGTTGCGCTGCGTGCCGTCGCGGAACCGGAACGAGACCGTCTTGGCGGCGCGATCGTCCTCGCCGGCGATGAGCTGGAACGGCACCTTCGCCTTGGTGTGGTTGCGGATCTTCTTGGGCATGCGGTCATCTGAGGCGTCGAGCTCCGCGCGGACGCCGTGTGAACGCAGCTCGTCGACGATGCCCTGCAGGTAGTCCCCGTACTGCTCGGCGACCGGGATGGCAACGAGCTGGACCGGCGAGAGCCAGACCGGGAACGCACCGGCGTAGTGCTCGACGAGCACGCCGAAGAAGCGCTCGATCGACCCGAAGAGCGCACGGTGGATCATGACGGGCCGCTGACGGGTGCCGTCTGGGGCCGCGTACTCCATGTCGAAGAGCTCGGGCAGATTGAAGTCGAGCTGGATGGTCGACATCTGCCACGTGCGACCGATGGCGTCGCGCGCCTGCACGGAGATCTTGGGCCCGTAGAACGCTGCTCCACCCGGATCCGGCACCAGGTCGAGTCCTGATGCGGTCGCGACCTCCTCGAGCGTGCGAGTCGCTTCCTCCCAGGTGGCGTCGTCTCCGACGAACTTCTCCGGGTTCTTCGTCGACAGCTCGAGGTAGAAGTCGTCGAGACCGTAGTCCTTGAGGAGCGAGAGCACGAATTTGAGGGTCCTCGACAGCTCGTCGCGCATCTGCTCACGGGTGCAGTAGATGTGCGCATCGTCCTGCGTGAAGCCGCGCGCACGAGTCAACCCGTGCACGACCCCGGACTTCTCCATGCGGTAGACGGTGCCGAACTCGAACATGCGCAACGGCAGCTCGCGGTACGAGTGCGCGCCCTGGTTGTAGATCAGGTTGTGCATGGGGCAGTTCATGGGCTTCAGGTAGTAGTCCTGGCCCTGCTTCGTGACGTTGCCCACCTCGTCGACTTCCTCGTCGATGCGCATCGGCGGGTACATTCCGTCGCGATACCAGTCGAGGTGGCCCGAGATCTCGTAGAGTCGCCCCTTCGTGATGTGCGGGGTCGACACGAAGCTGTACCCCTCCTGCACGTGGCGCTTGCGGGAGTGCTCCTCCATCTCGAGCTTGATGATGCCGCCCTTGGGGTGGAACACCGGAAGCCCGGAGCCGAGCTCGTCCGGGAAGCTGAACAGGTCGAGCTCGCGGCCGAGGCGACGGTGGTCGCGCTTCATGGCCTCCTCGATGCGCTCCTTGTAGGCGCGCAGCTCGTCTTTCGTCGGCCAGGCGGTGCCGTAGATGCGCTGCAGTTGAGGGTTCTTCTCTGATCCGCGCCAGTAGGCCGCGGCGGAGCGGAGGATGGCGAAGCCGTTGCTGAGCATGCGGGTCGACGGCACGTGCGGGCCTCGGCAGAGGTCCTTCCAGTAGACCTCGCCGGTCTTCGGGTCGACGTTGTCGTAGATCGTCAGCTCGCCCGCCCCGACCTCGACGGACTCGTTGTCCGCGTTTGCGCCGCTGCCCTTGATGTTGATGAGCTCGAGCTTGTACGGCTCGTTCGCGAGTTCCGCTCGAGCCTCGTCGTCGGTGACGACGCGACGCACGAAGCGCTGGCCCTGACGCTGGATGCGCTGGGCCTCCTTCTCGATGGCCTTGAGGTCCTCAGGGGTGAACGGGGTCTCGACGTCGAAGTCGTAGTAGAAGCCATCGGTGATGGGCGGACCGATACCGAGCCTGGCGTCCGGGTTGATCTTCTGCACGGCCTGCGCGATGACGTGTGCGGCGGAGTGGCGGAGGATGCTCAGCCCCTCTTCGCTGTCGATCGTGACCGGCTCTGCGACTGCGCCGTCCGGTACCTCGCGGGCGAGGTCTACGAGTTCCCCGTCCAGCTTCATCGCGACGACGGAGCGGTCGGTGAAGAGCTCGAATCCGGTGGTCGTCGCGCCGCCGGCATCGCTCTGGCGGGGTTCGGTCTCGAGGTCAACGGGATCGCTGGTCACGATGCTCCTTGTCGTTAGGCATGAACAAGCGACCACTTTATCGCGGCACCGGCTCACGCCGAGCACCGGTCGACGCGCGACGAACGAGTTCCCTACTTCGCGGGACGGTTTCCCTTGGCGGTGAAGGTGCCGATGTCCTCGGGCTCGTCCGAACTCGCTGATGCCGTCGTGGGCCGCCCCGAGTTCCCGGCAGGGTCCGTGCCCTCGGCACGAGCGGAGCTCTTCTTCTCTGAGGCGGCCGTGCCGTCCCTGCCGAGCGTGTCAACGAGGCTGTTCAGTGCGAGGAGCGCGAGTCGGATCTTCTGATGGTGTCGCCCGTCCGTCTTCACGTCGAGCTTCTCGGCCAGCTTCACCGCCTGCTCCTTGATGATGCTCTCGCGACCGGTGACGACCTTCTTGAGTCCCGTGTGCACGGCTTGCACGCGCGCCCCAGAGTTCGCGGAATCGCGCACCCGGCCTCCTTTCGGTGCCCCTGCGTTCGCACCTGCGCTGTTGCCCGTCGAAGACATGCTTCCTCCAAGTGCGCCAGTCGGCGCGATCCGTGATGGGAACAAGATACGCCGGATCGAGATACATCGCGTGTGAAGACGCTGGGTGACGCGACGCGTGCAGATACACAGCCAAGAGGGCGGCACATCCGGCTAGCCTGAAGTCAGCGATCGGCGGACTGCCTTTGGCGAACGGACAACCAAAGGTTGCTGATCGAGGGGACCCTCACATTACGACTTCATCTTCCGCGCTCCCCCAGGCCTCAGGCCCGCTTCAGGGTCTCGGCCGCGTCCGAACCACGAAGCCCCGCACACCGGGAGCGAAGTCCGTCACGCAGAGCTACAGCGCAGTGTCGAAGGTCATCCGTGAGATGGGCCTCCTCAAGCGCACTCGCTGGTTCTACGGAATGCTGGCCGCCGGCCTCCTCGTCGCTCTGGGTGGCGCGATCACCGGCTTCATCCTGCTCGGCGACAGCTGGTTCCAGTTGCTTATCGCCGCGGCTCTCGGCATCATCTTCACGCAGTTCGCGTTCATCGCCCACGAGGCCTCGCATCGACAGGTGCTCGAGTCCGGCCCTGGCAATGACCGCCTCGGTCGCTTCCTCGCGGCTGGCGTCGTCGGTATGAGCTACAGCTGGTGGATGACGAAGCACACGAAGCACCACGTGAACCCGAACAAGATGGGCAAAGACCCTGACATCGACTTCGACACGATCTCCTTCACGGAGGAAGACGCCAGGAAGCAGACCGGGCTTCTCGCGCTCATCACGCGCAAGCAGGGCTACCTCTTCTTCCCGCTGCTCACGTTCGAGGGCTACAACCTGCACTTCCGCTCGATCAAGTCGCTGTTCACGCGCCAGCCGATCAAGGGTCGCTGGGTCGAGTTCACCATGATCGCCGTGCGCTTCGCGATCTACTTCGGTGCCATCTTCTGGCTCCTCCCCCTCGGTATGGCCTTCGCGTTCGTGGCCGTGCAGATGGCCGTCTTCGGTGTGTACATGGGCGCCTCGTTCGCGCCCAATCACAAGGGCATGCCGATCATCCCGGCCGATGTCAAGATGGACTTCTTCAGCAAGCAGGTGCTCACGTCCCGCAACGTCAGCGGCGGCTGGTGGGCGAGCGCACTCATGGGTGGCCTCAACTACCAGGTCGAGCACCATCTCTTCCCGAGCATGCCGCGTCCTCACCTTGCTCGAGCTCGCGAGATCATCCGCGAGCACTGCCAGAACCTCGACGTTCCGTACACCGAGACGACGCTCGTCAAGTCGTACGGCATCGTCATCGAGTACTTGAACCGCGTCGGACTGCAGGCACGCGACCCGTTCGACTGCCCGCTCGTCAACCAGTTCCGTCGCGTCTGACCTGAGCACACGCACGTCGAAGGCCCACCCGGGTAATCCGGGTGGGCCTTCTTCGTCGCTTCTCCTGTTCAGCACCTGAGGCCTATTCGTAAATCTACGAATAGAGGCGTATGCTCGAGTCATGAGCATCCACTTCCAAGCACAGATGCCTTCCGGCTGGAAGGCCACGAGCGCCATCCGCACCATGCGCTTCCCGGGTGGCGAGGTCTCCCTCGTCGTCCCGCACACCCTCGACGAGGTGCCCGCCTACGCCACCGTCACAGGTGCAGATCCGGCCGATCTCGTTGCCCTCGGAATGTGGGCCGACTACGCCCACGGTCTCGGGCACCGCGCCGTCGCCCTCCTCCCCTACCTGCCCGCGGCGCGGGCCGACCGCGGCGTGCCGTTCGGCGCGAAGGTCTACGCCGAGCTCATCAACAGCTTCCGACTCGACCAGGTGATCGTCTTCGACCCGCACTCCCAGGTCGCGCCCGCGATGATCGACAACGTCAAGGTCATCGGCTCGGCACCGTACGTCCGTCGCGCCACGATCGGTCGTGTCGGCGGCACCCACGACTTCGTCGGCGTCGTCGCCCCGGATGCGGGCGCGGTCCGCCGCGCACAGGCTGCGGCGACTGCCCTGCACCTCCCGCTGTACCGCGCCGAGAAGCACCGCGACTTCGCGACAGGCCGCCTCTCCGGATTCAGCTGCGAGGAGCTGCCGGCAGAAGGGCGCTTGCTGGTCGTCGACGACATCTGCGACGGAGGCGGCACCTTCAGGGGCCTCGCGGAGGCCACTGGCCTGACGCGAGAGCGCCTCGCCCTGTTCGTGAGCCACGGCGTCTTCTCCGGCGACGCGCCAGCGCTCCGCGAGCACTTCGTGGAGATCATCACGACTGACTCGCACCCGGGCGCCTCCCGCGAGGGCGTTGCCACCAAGGTGCTCTCCATCCGCAACATCCTCGCCCCCTTCGTCGAGCGCTGAACCGCGCAACGAGGACCTGGACCTCGCCATCAGAAAGGCATGACCATGAACTTCACGGCAATCGCTCCCCTCTTCCAGACGGACGCGTACAAGCTCGGCCACCTGCAGCAGTACGGACTCGCGGGGAACGTCACGGGCGTCTACTCCAACTACACGAACCGCGGATCTCGCATCGCGGACATCGGGGCCGTCGTGCACTTCGGGCTCCAGGCGTTCCTCGAGCGCTACACGGACTCCTTCCGGGTGTTCTTCGACGCCGACGAGGACGAGGTCTGCGCGGCCTACGAGGCGCGACTCGCGCGCATCCTCGGCCCGAACACGATCGGGAGCGCGCATATCCGCGAACTGCACCGTCTCGGCTTCCTGCCCCTGCGCTTCTGCGCGGTCCCAGAGGGCACGGCGGTGCCGCTGCGCATCCCGAGCTTCACCATCGAGAACACGCACCCCGACTTCTTCTGGCTGACCAACTACGTCGAGACGGTGCTGAGTGCGGAGATCTGGCAGGCCTCCACGACCGCGACCCTCGCCAAGGCGATGCGCGAGACGCTCGAGGTCGCGGCGACCAGGACGGGCACGCCGGCCGCGGCCGTCGACTGGCAGGGACACGACTTCTCCTACCGCGGGATGTCCTCCAACGAGACTGCGGCGATGAGCGGTGCAGCGCACCTGCTGAGCTTCACGGGAACCGACTCTCTCGTGTCCATCGATTGGATCGAGCGGCACTACGGCGGCGAGTTCGTCGCCGGGAGCGTCCCGGCGACCGAGCACTCCGTGATGTGCGCCGGCATCGCCACGGTCGGCGAGCGGGAGCTGTTCGAGCGGCTCCTCCACCTGTACCCGAGCGGCATCGTCTCCGTGGTCTCCGACACCTTCGACCTCTGGCGCGTCCTCACCGAGTACCTGCCCGCCCTCAAGCAGGATGTGCTCGCGCGTGACGGGAAGCTTGTCATCCGGCCGGATTCTGGCGATCCAGTCGACATCCTCTGCGGTATCGAGGACGAGGGCCGGGATGTCAGCGCGGCCGAGCGGAAGGGGGTCATCGAGCTCCTCTGGGACACGTTCGGCGGCACCGTGAACGCCGCGGGCTTCCGGGAGCTCGACCCGCACATCGGCGCGATCTACGGCGATTCCATCACCCGTGAGCGGGCTGTGCGCATCACGGAGCGACTCGCGGCGAAGGGCTTCGCGTCTGGCAGCGTCGTGTTCGGCATGGGAAGCTTCGGGTACCAGTACCAGACCAGGGACACGTTCATGTCCGCGATCAAGGCGACATGGATTCGAGTCGATGGCCGAGGCGTCGACATCCGGAAGGACCCAGTGACCGACAGCGGGACGAAGAAGAGCGCGACGGGAAGACTCGCCGTCGTCCGAGACGCAGAAGCTCGGATGCGCCTCATCGAGCGCGCCACACCCGCGGAGGAGGCTGAGTCCCTCCTGCAGACCGTGTGGGAGGACGGGGCGTTCGTTCGCCGCCAGACGTTCCCCGAAGTCCGCGCGGTGCTCGCCGAGCAGACGGTGCTGCGTTGAGCAGAGCATACGATCAGCCGCTTGTCGCGATGGATGCACTTCCCGTGCGCTACCGCGACGAGCGGCTGGAGTTCGGCCTGGCAGTGCGACAGTACGACCCGCATGCGGGGGTCGAGGCTCTTCCGGGGGTGCTCCTCCTCGCGGGCGAGCACGGGCCGGGCCCAGTGCTGCGTGCCATGCGCACGAAGGCGGGTATCCCCGAGTCGGAGGTGCGGTTCACCCGCCAGCTCGGCTGGTTCGACGGCACCATGCGCGACCCGCGCAGCGCGACGATCTCCCTCGCGAGTCTCGTGTTCCTCGAAGCGGGTGCCCGGGCCGGCGAACTGGTCTGGCATCCGCTCGCCGACGTGCCGCCCATGCCCTTCGACCACACTGTGATCGTAGAGGCGGCGCGTGTGCGGCTCGGTGAGATCGTCTGGCGGGACTGGGAGGTCACGCGAGCGCTGCTCGGCGAGAAGTTCACCTCTGGCACGGCCCTGGCGCTCGGCGCCGCCCTGGAGTCGGAGCCCTACGATCGTCCGAACTTCCGACGCTGGCTTGAGGGAACCGGTGTCGTGCGGGTCACCACCGACACGGCGGGCGTCAGACTCAGGGGGCGCACGACCGTGTGGGAGTGGAGCGACTGAGTCATTCCCCGGAAGGTCCGCGCACGTTACAGGTTCGCGCTCAAAGAGAGGATGGGACTCCATGGTCGAGATGCCGCACATCACAGAGGCGTGGGAGACGATCGAGCGCGTCCTGCGCCGTCACGTCCCTGCCGTGGCGGACACGTTGCGCCCCGGTGCAGACGACGCTTCGCTTGACCGGCTTGCAGGTGCAGTCGGTGACCTGCCAGACGAGCTGGTGGCGAGCCTCCGCATCCACGACGGGCAGGACAACCCAACGCAGCTCCTCGATCTCTTCGACTACCTGACGTTCCTGAGCGCCGAAGCGATGCTCGAAGATCATCGTGTTCGTCGCGACGCGCTCGGCGACGATGTGGGCTCGACAGAGTACTCGTGGATGGCTCCGGATCGGGTGCGAACGATTCCGAACAGCAGCGGCTGGCTCCGCTTCACGGATTCTGACGGGACCGGTCACGCCGTGGATCTGGATCCGCTCCCCGCAGGTCGACGTGGGCAGGTCATCTGGCTGCCGATCGACGGCCCGACTCCTGCTCCGATCGCCGCCTCCTACGGGGCCTGGTTGACGAGTCTGGCCCGCCGCCTCGACGACGGGGATTTCACCGTCGATGGCGAACTCGGCGTCCTCCGACTCGGACGAGACATCACGGCGTGAGCGCTGGTCGATCTCAGTCGCCGTCGTGGCTGCTCGCCTGACTCCGCTCGAAGACCCAGATGGCCTTCGTGTCCGGGAACCATGGTGTCCCGTCCTCTTCGAGGACAGTCCACCCCGCGAGGTGCTGTCGATACCCGGGCTGGATCCACGCCTCCCTGTGCAGGAGCGACAGCTCCGGGTCCATCGCCAGAGCCGCGCATGGAAGTTCGTCGAGCTCGAACTGGCAGTACTGCTCCTGGGCCTCTCTCGGCAGCGATCCCTCGCCCCAGCTGATCGTGAGGAGCGCCTCCGTGACCGCCCGGGCGGTCGACGTGAACGTGTGCGGCCCGCTCGCGATGAAGTCTGCGAGCTCCGGCAACGGAACACGCTCTCGGTATGCGCCGAGCAGAGCGTCCCCATCCCGTCCCGGGGTGACGAGCGTCAGCATCCGGTCCGGGATGCTCGGCATGACGAAGTCGCGGACGATCAGCACCCCGTCGGGGGCGAGCGCCCTCCCGATGACGGCGAGGTTCGCCAGCGCGGCCTGTCGACCCTGCTCTGGTCCCCGCGGGTTGTACGAGGCGATCTCGTGCAGCACCGAGCTCATGACGATGCCGTTCAGGTTGCGCAATCCGAGCTCTGCGAGCTGGTCTGCCCTCCCTGACCGCACGGTGATGCCGGGAATGTCGCGCAGGTGGGTGACCGCGTCGACGGAGTCGTCGAGCGCGATGACGTCGTCGACGTCAGGAAGTGCTGCGATCCTGGCCGCCAGCTCTCCCCCGCCCGCGCCGATGTCGAGGACGCGTCCACCGCGAAGCCAGTCGGTGAGCTCGGTCTTCTCGTCGACGGCGGCCGCCATGCGCCGGAAGTAGCGTTCCTCGAGTCTTGAGCGCTGACTGCCTGCGGCTGCGGAGCCTGTCGTATCCCTCGCGGATGTCATGGTGAGGATCCTCCGCTTGTTCGGCAGTGACTGCGGACACGAAGAAGGCCCCTGAAATTCAGGGGCCTTCTTCTCAATGGTGGGCGATACTGGGATCGAACCAGTGACCTCTTCCGTGTCAGGGAAGCGCGCTACCGCTGCGCCAATCGCCCATTGCGAGGTGACGACGGGATTCGAACCCGTGTGGACGGCTTTGCAGGCCGCTGCCTCGCCTCTCGGCCACGTCACCGTGTTGTGGGTTGAAACCCGTGCAAACTCCGTTTGATGTTTACCACCAGACTGAGTCACACTCGAGCGGATGACGAGATTCGAACTCGCGACCCTCACCTTGGCAAGGTGATGCGCTACCACTGCGCCACATCCGCATCGCGCTTGTCTCGGGAACTTCCGTTCCGGCTTGACCAGCGCGAGAATGACTCTATAGGAACTCGAGCCGCGATACAAAATCCACCGGTGTAATTCGCCGAAAGTCCTGGTCAGAACGGCAAGCCGCGGTGGGCGTCAGAGGTGTCCTGCACGAGGGGCTGCTGCGAACAGTCGCCGGAGGCGCCGTTCGAAGCGATGCAGGCACGTCCGCAGTGCCGGGACGTGCTGGACTGACTCGTGCACCTGGACGACACGGCGACACGGTTCGGCACTTCAACACCGCGTGCTCATCCCCCGCCGGATTCTGTGGCATGATTAGTCCTCGTCGCGGGTGATTGGCGCAGTTGGTAGCGCGCTTCCTTCACACGGAAGAGGTCGTGGGTTCGAGTCCCGCATCACCCACCGCAATAAAGGCCCGGTCTCAGCCGTAAAGCTGGAACCGGGCCTTTTCGCTTGTGTGGTGCCCGTGGGACGAATATGGGACAAACTGCTTTCGGGACTATGAAGCGAGCTCGTTCCGCACTCGGTCGGAGGCGCTCGGCATGCGTTCGATTCGGCGACGCTCCCTCGTTCAGGCTCTCGCGTCGGCTGCGCGCTTGTGGTCATGGCGATAATGACTCTGGACAGCAGTCATCGGAACACCCCGATCGACAGCCCTGTCGACGTGGTCCGGCGGCACGTTCACCATGAGCACGAATGCGAACAGCACGACCACGGTGAACATCGTGACGACGTCCGTGACAATCCCGGTTGTTGCGGGGCGCACGTACAACTTCAACTTCAGCGTCCAGGCTGGCAAGGGCTACACGTCCGAGGGGATCTGCGGCACTGTCAACTCATCTGTGACCTTCGACGTGATTGCAGGGGCGGTTACGACGAACCTCGCTCAAGCCCACACGCAAACCGGTCCTGGAGTACTGGTGTCTTCACCGTGAGCTGCGCGACAAACGGCGTCCGCAACCCCCAATTCGGAGCGAACGGCGTGGCTGGCCAATCACGGAACATTACCGTCTCCGACACCGGCACGAGCACGGGAAACATCAGGCTGCGCATGCGGTTCACGAACACAGCGACAACGGCTGGAAATGGCGACGACTGGCGAATCACGCCATCGTTCGCCACCTGCACCAGGTAAAGCCCGCAGAACAAGACCGCCACCACGCCCAGGCTGAATACAGGATCTCCGTACTTGTCTTCTGGTGCCGCGATGTCTCACCCCGAGCTCTGGCACGGGCCTGTGGTGAAGAGTCAGCAGGCACTTGGTATATCTCGGTGAAGGGTGCCCCGCGTCGGACGGTCGAGCGACGGGATGGAGAGCTTGCGCGCCTGGTCGAACACCGAGCAACATATTTGCGGACCTTCCGCGTCCCACAAATATCTCCATTTCGAGCCCCACGTATGAGGCCTGAGAACAGTACTGAATGCCTCAGGACTGATTCGGGGCGCCCGTATGCCACAGTCTGCACAGTGAGATCCGCCACCTGGAAAGGGCGTGGTTGACGCATGTTTTGTGCGCCTGGGCGTCGGTATCAGCGGGAGCCAGGCAGCGTGCTGCAGTTGGAGCCGCGGATCGAGTCCAACCGCTGAAGTTTGCTCCACATCGCTGTGAAGAGGGCTGCGTCGGCTGGGCTCCAACACAGAACGTCGGCACCCTGCCTCCACCCAATGAGGCACGGTGTGTCTCATCCATCTCCTGGTCGACCGGCCTGAAGCTGGTTTCACAATCTGGCATCAGACATGCGGTGACACACGTCTGATAGGGCACGTGGACCGCACACCCACAACAAAACCTACGGCCTCACTCGGGTCAATAGCGATGCCCATCGTGAGAGTAGCTAGTTTAGCTCCTAGTTTGCGTGCCGAATCAATGGCGAAAGGAACGTGACGGCCGCCCCATCGCCCAATCTGGCGCTGCAACCCTTGCACCGAAGGCGCCTTCGATCTCTCATGCACACGTTGCTCCTCCCGGGGCAGCCGTCCGGGGCAGGGGATCACCTCCTACTGTGCTTCTGCCAGCCTTTCCGCCTCTCCGGTTCCCTGGATTCGACTTTCCATCTGGAGTCGCGAATCCTGGTCCGTCAAATAGGAGCGTCCTTCTTCGCTCCCACTCAATGCCCTCAACAATGTGCGCACGTTCCTGTACCCACTGACTCCGGCAACCTGCGCGAAGTCAACCTTTCGCCCGCCGTATCCATTGAGGTTCATGAGCGCGAGAGAAAGACGGGCCCCGCGAAGATATCCGGCCGGAGTCAATCCCACCTCTCGAAAAACTCGATGAACATTGGAAGTCGACACAGCGAGCACTCGCGTGAGCGAGCCCGCCGAAAAATCGGGATCGTGCGCGCGATCCAGGATCACCCTCACTGCACGGCCGAGGAGAGAGCCAGGGTCAAGGTGACTCCCCTGAGGCAGGCCTCGAGGCACATCCCGCGTCGCGCTGATGCTGGCAGCAAGTAAGTGCTCAAGTCCGCGTCGCCAAGGCCCATAGGCCGGGGAGCTCGGGTCCGTCGGGGCGTTTAGTGACGCAGTAATGGCTGCCCTCAGCACTCCGAGCACTCCCTCCGGGGGATGCATTGCTCTGCCATAGAGCGACTCAGAGTCGCCGTAGTAAGACAAACGATTCTCGGCGGTTCCGAGGATCAATCTCGCGGTGGGTTCATTCGTCTCGAGGGCTATGAGGTCGCTCGAGCGACTGACTATCAGGTCTCCCGCGTTCAGAAGCGTTTCGCCTTGCTTCGTTTCGATACGGTGAGACCCCAGGATTGCGAGCGAAGCCATGACGGGCGTTTTGAACGGCTGACGCTTGTGCGCGACGAGCCGCATTGGAGTGTGCCAGATGCGAGCGACCAGGAAACCATCTACGCACGTATGATCCGACAGGATCTGCGGAACACCCTCACACCTCGCGATCGTCCAGCCGTGCGATGCCATGAAGTACATCGTTTCATCGCCCGACAACGCGAGACCTGTTCGATACCCGTCGACCCGATTGAATTCGTCCGGATTCTGCGCCATTGCGGGATCCTCTCCATGCCTTGTTGAGCCTGGGGGCTCAAGCTGGACCACAACTATGCATCATGTAGCGGTCCCTTGCGAACCTCCCTCGAGACCACAGGTCCGGAGGTCAGGCTGGCTTGAGACCAGCAGGAGGGCATGTGACGGAACAGTTCCGGGGGCCGGTGCAATAACTGCCACGTTCGAACCAAAACTTCCCACGAGTTTGGTCCACAGCCAGAGCAAGTGTTCACAATGTCACCGACACCTGAAACGCATCACCTTGAGCTCGTGCTGACCGAGCGGAAGCGGACCCAACATGAGCGACGCCCCGAACCACCCTCACGACACGCGACGCACGATTTCCACCGGAGCCGCGTGGACCATTCCAGTATTGGCTCCCAGCCCTGCGACGTCATCTGCAGCACTGTCCGCGGGCTCCGATGGGGCTTCCCGAGCCCCGCTGGAAAGAAACGCCGTGAGAAATCCCGCTCGGGTCCCGAACTTCGAAACCCCACCTGTCCCCGCTCGCTGCGGGTCAATCACCAGCTGGCAGCAGCCCTAGCCTCTTCCAAACTTGCAAGTCTGGGTTTGCCCAGACCCGAGGCCGCAATGAGCTTTAACAAGTGAAACCTGACCGTAGACGGAAACTGGTCATGCCGCAGTGAGATGTCAAGTGGTATGAACAAATTCTCGGCGCGCAGACGAACGTTGATCGGGATCGATCAAGCGCCCGAGCGTGGATGTTGGAACAACACCGCGGCCCTTTCCTAGACCAACCGCTGCTGCCGGAATTGCCGGGGGGCAATGAGGGGTAGTTGGTTGCGTGTGCCCTTGCATTGGGGAATGTGAGGGCACACATCTCTTCCCAACGGCCTTCGGGTGTTCTCGGACAACCCAAGGTGAAGCGGTCAGCTCGATTCTGAAGCGCCGAATGCTCATCTGCACGAGAGCTGGCAGGCCTGCGACCATCAACGTCACGGGCCCTCAAACGTCCCCCAACTACGACTTCCTCGTCACCGACACGCCGGCCAGAAGCTACTCACGGCACGAGCAGGGCGGATCGTCGGCCAGGGCAAACGGGACGAGCGTGCGACTGCAGACGGTGCACAGCGGACTCGACGCCGGCGCGAGGGGCGGGCTCACCCCTGCGAGGGAGACATCCAGTCCCCATGGCCGGGGTGTTCGCCTGCGTGGGTGTGCCGGAGCCTCGTCGGTTACCCGTTCGAGAGCCAACAACTGCGAGTGTCGTCCCGAATAGAACCGCGACTGGAGGCGCGGATATCTTCGCCCATGCGGCCGTGCTCTGCCTCGCACCGCACCCCGTTGTTGCCCAACCGCCCTCAGAGGTTGACCACGAGGACGGTGAGTACCGTGACGATGATCACGACGGCGATACCGGAGCCGCAGCCGATGGCGGCGATGGCGCCGTAGCCGAGGCGGGAAACGCGTGCGCCGGATCGGCGTGCCGCGTCGAGGAACTGCGGTCCACCGCCCGCACTCCAGGAGGAGGCGGCCGAGATCTGATTCCGGAGGGCACCGACATCCGCTGCGGCGCCGGCCATCGGACGGTCGAGGACCGATGCGACCGTGCCGGCAGCGGTATACCCCAGCGCGCGGTTGACAGCCCCTGGGTCGGCGAGCAGCGGGTACTTCGCTCCCCCGACGGCGAGGTGGATGCTCTGCGCCCTCGACGTCACCGTGACCTGGGATGCAGGTGCGCGGACGACGACGGTCCACCCTTCTGGCGCGAGGGCCCACAACGTCATCCAGCCGTCGCTGATCTCGGCAGTCGCGGGCACATATCCTCCCCCGCCGCTGACTCCGAGTGCACCCGAGAAGGTCGCATGAGGGAAGTGGTTGGGATACGTCACGCTCACATGCTAAGCGGCAGTGGTCTCGGGCGCGGTCGGGCCGGTGGGACGGGCGACAGTCGCTGTGAGGCGAGCGATCGACGGGTCCACTGCGGGTTCGTCGGCTCCGGTCGGCTCTAAACTCGGCATCAGGGCCGACGACGAGGAGAGCAATGGCGAACGTGGGATGGGACCGGGACCGGGACCGGGCAGCGGCGAGAGCCGCGGGAACGCCACCGCACGTCCTGACCAGCATCGCCATGCGCCGCCCCGATCTCCGCGCGGACATCGCCGCGAACCCGGGCGCCACGCCCGAGCTGATCCGATGGATGAACGGGGTCAGCGGGCCAGGCAAGCCGCAGCCGCAACCGCAGTCGACGCGTACTCAAACGCGTCCCGGGTACGGGCCTCGCCCAACGCATCCGGGGCTCGCCGCTGCCCCCTACGCCCCCGGTCAAGGCGCGTACCCGCCGCGTGCAGGCCTGGCCGCCGCCCCGTACGCCCCCGGTCCAAGCCCATACGCGCCGCGCAGGAAAGGCAAGGCGGGGTACTGGTTCGCCGGTTGCGGCTGCCTGGTCGTGGTCGCGTTCATGGGCCTGTTCGCGTTCGCCGGCCTTGGCGCGATCCTCGGCCTGAGCGACGCGGCAACGACCCCGAGCCCCTCTGTCGAAGCAGCCCCGGTCGACACCGGCGCCGCGGACCTCGCCGATCACATTGCGCTGTACGAGCAGGAGCGGACGAGAATCGATGAGCTCTCGACAGCGCTCGAGGCAAACCCCGTCAAGCCCCTCGTGGCGCTCTTCGACTGGATGGAGGACCAGGACGTCAAGATGGAGGACCCGAACCTCACCGCGTACGCGGCGGAACTCGTCGCCGACCAGATGAGCACCTTCCGCGCGGACCTCGAACAGAGCATCACCGACGCCGAGACGCGCCGCGCGAACGCGAGCGGGTCCGTGAGCGAAGGCCTCATCGACGCCGCCGGGAACGGGTTCATCGACGTCCAATACGACGCGGCGACCACCTGCAAGACCCGCGAGGGGTACACGGTCACAGGGTGCGTCAAAGGCGGCAGTCCCCTGGTTGTGCACCTGCTGCCGGACACCGAGCGCAGCGAGTGGCACGCCAAATTGACCACCGTCCACGAGCTCGCGCACGTGTACCAACGCGCAGACGACGTGAGATACCCGGACGATGACGGCGGCTACCAGGCCCTCCTCGCGCAGGGGCTGTTCCAGGGCAGCGAAGAGGTCATGGCCGACTGCTACGCCTTGACGTATCTCAACGAGTGGACGCTGAGCGACGGCGTCACGGAGGCTGGCTATGGCTACATCTGCGGCGACAGTGAGCGCCAGGCGATCCGCGACTGGGCGGCAGGCATGAACGCGCCCGTCGGCTGACGTCGGTGCCCGCTGCGGGCATCAGCACTCGGAGGCATGTGCTCGCCGTTCCGTAGGGTGGGGTCATGGGGTTCCAACCGCTTCGCTCGAGGTCACGCGACTTATCGGTCTGGTTCGCGACGCGACCGGAGCTGTTCGTGTCTGAGAGATCGCCGCGCAAGACGGTGTTCTGGCTGGCCTCAGCTGTCGCCGCCGGCCTCGTCGCGCTGCTCGTCTCCCTCAACCCGACAGCCACCGTCGAATTGCTGGGCGGGCGAGTGCGGAGCGGTCAGGCGGTTGCTGGTGCGTTTGTCCTCCCCCCGCTGGCCTTCGTCGCCTGCATCGTCCTGACGTTCCTCGTCGCCCGCCGGTGGCGAGTACGCGGCGGTGGTGTCCTCCAGAACGCAGTCATCCTTGGGGTGCGGCCCGGCTTCCCCCTCGACGACGTCGTCGGTGCCCTGGAGCAGGGAAGCACTCGTCGCCAGCCGGCGGTCGAGGCACTTGCGTCAGCGCAGCACACGAACGGTGACGACCGCCTGCTGACGATCTGGTCGTCGGAGCGCGACCACGTCATGGTCATCGCGATCCTCCGGGTCGAGGGGAACGCCATCTGGATCGACCAGGAACCGGTCATGCTCGGACCCGACTCGTACTTCGACGCCGAAGCGTACGACCGCGAGGCGCGTCGCCTCCGGGATCATTGACGCTCGGCACGCTCAGCGGGGACTGACAAGCAGGAAGAGGAACATCATGGACCACACCGCATCGAACCTGGTTCCGGGGCCTGGGCTCTACGCCACTCACGACGGCGTGCTGTACCCGCTGCGGGTGCACGACGGCAGGTGGGCGTTCCGCTCGACAAGCCCCGTGCGTGACTTCGTCGTCGCTGACGAGGTCTACATCCGCCCAATCGCCATCGACGATGAGGTCGAGTGCTTCGGGTTCGAGCACGTCGGCGTCTACCGGGGGCTGCCGGTGCACGTCGCGCCGCGTCCCGGCGGTGCCGAACTGCTCCTCGTCTCGACCGACCGCTCGTCGGCGGACCTGGGGTTCACGGCCGAGCCGTTGCGTCGCGGCGGCCACGACTGGCGGAAGACCGTCACCAACGGCGACCCCGAGCTAACGGTCACGAGCACCAGGGTTCGCAAGCCGATCCCGTGGGAAGGACACCCCGAGGAGGTCCTCCCACCCCGAGAGCCTGCGCGAACGGGTGCGCGCGCCTCTCAGCTCCAGCGGGGAGATGGGGCGCCTTCTCGGCAGCTCCAGGCCCCGGGGCTGTACGCGATGCTTGATGGCCTCGAGTACCCGGTTGTGCCGCGGGGCGCTGAGTGGGCCCTGCGATCCGAGGAGCCGCGGCCCGGTTTCGTTCCGCAGCGGGGAGAGCATCTCCGAACGATCACCCCGGAGGACCAGCTTGCATACGTCACGATCCTGCACCCCGGGACGTACCGTGAGCTGTCGGTCCAAGTCAGGCCGACGTCCGCGCACGCCGTGCAGCTCTCGACTCGCGACCGACGTTCGGTGGGCCGCGGATTTGTGCAGTTCGGCTTCGAGCGCCCCGAGATCCAGGAGTATGTGCACTCGGTCGCGCTCGATGACCCCGAGCTGCAGGTGACGACGACGCGGGCTCCATCGGCCCCGCCGTGGCTGCGTCATGGGAGAGAGCGCACGCCGACGGGAGTGCCCACGACGTGGAGCGACTTCGCGGAAGCGTTCGCCGCGGCACTCGAACAGGTCACCGACCGGGTCGTCGTCATCGTGTCCGCGGCCGGTGACGCGCGCAGGTACGTGCAGTTCGCGGGAGACTCCGACGTGCTGGAGGCGGAGGCGCCCGGGCGCAGTATCGTCGCCGATGCCGACGAGCGCGTCCTCCGGGGCGCGGGCTGGACGCCGCCGGGCCCGAGCCAGCCGAACTGGTCGGCAACCGCCCGCCGCCACGACGCCCGTCCGGTCAGGCGTGCGCTTGCCGAGATGTCGGTCGCCGCTCTTCGCGACGGGTACAGCGTCGGGAGTCCGCGGTTGCTCTCCTACACCGCGTGGCGGGATCCGCAGGTGTTCCCGGACGGGGCGAGCTACACGGCCGAGGAGTGGGAGGCACGCGACCTCGGGACGGCAGCGCTCGAGATCCCCGCCCTCCGTCTCCCTCGACGCTGACGACCACGCACGGTCGCCGATCAGCGCTCCCCGGCCCGCCTGCTCGCCTCGCGGCGGAGAGCTCTCCGGGTGATCCAGACAGCGAACACGATCGGCAGGATGCACACGCAGAACACCGCGACCTTGAGCCACCATCCCTCGACCAGCGGCAGGAGGAAGATGCACCCGAGGACCGTCGCGAGCGCGGCGCCGACGTACGGTCCGCTCCGCCGCCCGTTGAGCGCGAGGCCCGGTCCCGCTCGAGGCGGCTCCGGTGGCTCAGAGGCGGCTCGCGGTCCGTCCTGTTCGAGATCCATCTCCCGACGCTACCCGAACGCCGGAACACCCGCGGCGGGACCGAGGCCGGGCCGCATGACGCCTGCCCGCCTCGGCACCGGCCTAGTCGCGCTGGTTTCCCATGCCGTCGCTCAGCGCCCTGTGCCGCGGGCTGTTCGGGTTCATGAGCGAGTGCCTGCGACCGTACGCGAAGTAGATGATCAGGCCGATGACGAGCCACCCACCGAACCGCAGCCAGGTCTCCCAGTGCAGCTGAAGCATCAGGAAGCCTGAGGCGAGCATGCCGAACGCGGGCACCAGGGGCATGAGCGGGAGGCGGAACGTGCGGGGAGCATCCGGGCGCTTGTACCGGAAGATGATGACCGAGAGGCAGACCACGACGAACGCGGCGAGGATGCCGATGTTCGTGAGGTCCGCGACGGCCTTGATCGGGAACACTCCCGCGAGGAGCGCCGACGCGACGCCAGCGATCCAGGTGACGCGCTGCGGGGTCCCATTGTGGTCCGTCTTCGCGAACCAGCCCGGCAGCAGCCCATCGCGGCTCATCGAGAACCAGACACGGGTGACGCCGAGCAGGAACGTCAGCATCACGGTGAGGATGGACAGCACGGCGAAGACGGAGATGATCGTCGCGATCACGGGCAGGCCGACGCTGTTGAACGCGGAGGCGAAGCCGGCCGTCGGGTCGATCTCCTCCCAGTTCTGCATCCCCGTCAGCACGAGCGTCGCCGCCACGTAGAGCAGCATCGCGATGATGAGCGACAGGATGATGGCCTTCGGCATGTGCTTCTTCCCGTCCTTGGCTTCCTCAGCCGCGGTGCTCATGGCGTCGTAGCCGAAGACGGCGAAGAACACGGTGGCTGAGCCGGCGAGCACCGGGCCGAAGCCGCTCGGCATGAACGGGTTGTAGTTGTTCGCGTCGATGTAGAAGACGCCGAGGCCGATGATGAACAGGATCAGGATCACCTTGATGGCGACCGCGACGAGCTCGAACCGCCCGAAGGCCTTCGTGCCGCGAGACAGGATCCAGGTCACGACGAGGCAGACTGCGATGGCCGGGATGTTGACGATCCCGCCCTTGCCCTCGTCGACGGTGGAGGTCATCCAGACCGGCATGTGAATGCCCAGGCCCGACAGGAAGGCGTCGAAGTAGCCGGAGATGCCGATGGCGACGACGGCCACGATGGCGATGTACTCCAGCAGGAGGTCCCAGCCGATGAACCAGCCGATGACCTCCCCGAGGGCGACATACCCGTACGTGTAGGCCGAGCCTGCCCTCGGGATCATGCCGGCGAACTCCGCGTAGGAGAGCGCGGCGGCCGCCGAGGCGAGGCCCGCGATGAGGAACGAGATGAGGACAGCTGGCCCCGCTCCCGGCGTCCCCTCGCTGCCCGCGGCGACGAGTCCGGCGAGCGAGAAGATGCCGACACCGATGATGCCGCCCACGCCGATCGCCGTGAGCTGCCAGAGCCCGAGCGACTTGAAGAGGCCGCTGCTCTTGTTGTCCTCTTCCATCTCCTCGATCGGCTTCCGCCGCATGATCGACTGGGACGAACCTCGTGTGCTCATCGGTGCTCCTCGTTCAGTGCGCGATCTCCACAGCTCTGTGAAGATCCATTCCGCACGCTCAGTATGCGGCGTCGGACGGCTTCGGACGAGTGGGCGGTGCTGACGAGTACTCGTCAAGCTCGCTGAGGACTTCTGGCTCGAGCATTCGCGGGCTTCCGCGCCAGACTCCGGAACGCAGGCCGTGGCATCATCGTCTGACGAGCATCGCTTCGCCGCATGGATGGTGTCGATCATCGATCGGTCACGCGCGAGAAGCAGGGAAGGGCCTTCTGCATGGGCATCATGACGTACGACGGCATTCAGGTCCGCTTCGACGACCGCACACTGGCCCACCTTCAGGTCATCGTGCTGAAGAAGTTCAGGAACCAGGAGTCGTTCATCGTCTCGTGGCGGAACACGGACACCAGCGGGGATGGCCGGAGCACGGTCTGGATGACGCCGTCGTTTCCCGCGCACTTCCACATCGAGAAGCCCGCGCACAAGCTCGACCCGGAGTGGCTCACCGCGCTCCAACGGTCCGCTGACAGCGCCGCGGGACTCGTCGTCAGGGATGCGGGCGGCGAGGTCGTCCTCGGCGAGCAGATGTCGCCGCAGCTGCCCAAGGGGTAGCTCTCCCCCGCCTTCACCGTGACGTCAACCCACGTGTGCCTGGGAATCGTGACAGCTAGCGTTGAGACCAGCCTCGCGAAGGATGGTGCCCCATGACGTACGAGCTCGTCATCGCCGGAGACGCCTTTCTTGTCCAGGACTCCGATATCGCCGCCGTCCAGGAGCGCATCCTGGCGGCGGTCCGCACGGGTGGCGCCTTCGTGGATCTCCGTACCGACAGAGGACTCGCGCATGTGCTGGTGACGCCGTTCTCACAGGTCCTGACGAGCGCCCTCGCCGTGGATGAGGGCGACGCAGCCTCGCGCGCGCTCGACCCGGCGACGCTGCCGCAATTCGAGCCGGACAGCTGCATCGCCTGGGGAGACGACGCGGTGGATGACCCCGTGGGGCCAGTTCTCTAGACGTCGGGGATTGACCCCTCGGATCGCGCTGCGGCTCGCCTAGAGTCGAACGCGACGAGCTGCCCGCCGATCCGTGACCCTCGACGTCCGTTCCGCTATCGTCGGGATGTGACGACTCGACCGATCCTCGCCGTGGACAGCTGGACCGACACCCGCGACACCCTGCACCGCTGGCTGCAGATCGTGGGCAAGATCCGCATGGTCAGCACGCCGCACGTCAACCACTGGTGGAACGTGACGCTGCACGTCACCCCTCGCGGACTCGCGACCGGCACGCAATCACACGGCGACGCGATCTTCGACATCGAGTTCGACTTCGTGGAGCACCGCCTTGTCATCCGCCACAGCGACGCCAGGGAGCGAGTGCTGCATCTCGAGCCGATGTCCGTCGCCGACTTCTCTTCGCGCCTGTTCGCTCTGCTCAGTGAGCTCAACCTCCACCCGCGCATCCACGGCGCCCCGAACGAGGTGGAGCTGGCGATTCCCTTCGCCGAGGACACACGGCACGCCAGCTACGACCGCGACGCGGCTCACGCGTTCTGGCGACAGCTCGTCGACGCGGACCGGGCGCTCGCACGGTTCCGCGTAGCATTCACCGGCAAGGTGAGCCCCGTGCACTTCTTCTGGGGAGCCATGGATCTCGCCGTGACCCGCTTCTCCGGCCGCGAAGCGCCCCGTCACCCGGGCGGGGCCCCGAACTGCCCCAACGAGGTCATGATCGAGGGGTACTCGCATGAGATCTCGAGCGCCGGCTTCTGGCCTGGTGGCGGGCGCGAGGGAGCCTACTACTCGTATGCCTACCCCGCTCCTGTCGGATTCGCGGATGCGCGAGTGCCGGAGGGCGCCTACTGGGACGAGGCTCTCGGAGAGTACCTCCTGCCGTACGAGGTGGTTCGGGAGGCAGCCGACCCGGACGGGCTGGTCCAGGACTTCCTGACAGCGACCTATCGAGCAGAGGCCGACCTCGCAGACTGGGCGAGCGTCACCACGAGCGCCTAGCGCATCCGAGACCTGACATCAAGGCCGGGACGCGCGATCGCGGCGCTGGTTCCAGTATCGATAGACGAGCTCGGGGTATTCGGCCATGACGTCGACGTCGGCGACGAGCACCTCGAGCCTGGCCTCATACCCCTCCGGAGTGAGGCCGAGCTGCCGGATCTTGTCGAGCTTCGGACGGTCGCGGCCAGGGTGAGCTGCCTCGAACTCCAGGAGCGCCCTTGCTCGTGCGGTGATCATGCCTGAAGAGTAGGTCAGGACATAACGAGATGACCCGCTCTTGCTTTTCAGCCATCACCTCTGTAGGACCCAGGCGGGCGACGTCAACCGGCCACCGGTCTGATGCCTACGAACTGCATGCGATCCTCGCCGTAGAAGCACGACTGCAGTGCGAAATCCCCCTGCAGGCCGATCAGTGATTCCGTCGTCTCCCAGTGCTTCGCCGTGTGCCGAACGTCGACGACCTCGAACGTGCCCGGCTGGCCCTCGACTTCGAACTGCGTCCCGACCACCCAGTTCAGGACGATGTCGCCCCCGCAGTTGTTGTGCGCCGCGTACACGGCCGGAACTCCGACGGTGTTGCGATAGCTGGTCATCTCGATGAACGATCCGTCGCACACGTCGAGTTCCTCCTGACCGCCCTCGACCCCGAGCCGAACCGCGGGCAGCTGCACCTCCGCGGCGACGTCGTTCACTGCGGCTTTCACCTGCCCGTACCCGCGTTCCAGGGTCGTCGGCACCAAGAGCGACATCGCCAGGATCACAGCTCCGGCGAGGACGAGTGTCGTCCCGAGCACCCCGAGGACCACGTTCCCCACCGACCGCCGTCGGCGTGGAGATGCCGATCGGGCGTGGGCTGGCGGCGCGGGCCGGGTGCTCGTCATCGGCAGAGGTCTCCTCGTGGTCGGACGCGTCAGATTCTGCAACAGCACCTTATGCGCTGCGTGTGAACGGATGCGTGCACGTGAGCGTGGAAGCGGCCGGCACTCACCTTCGTCTCGGCTGGCGTGCGTACGGTCGGAGCATGACAGAACAGCACGCGACCCCCGACCACGAAGACGACGCCACCCTCGACGAGACCAACGAGCGGCTCCAAGCAGAATCGATCCAGGGCCTCGGCACGGGTGAGCCCAACCGGGAACGGCCGGACCAGCCGCCCACGCAGGTCCGCGATGACGCGGCGCAGCACCGTGACGACACCGTCCCGCCCGCAGGTGTCAACGGCTGAACCGCAGTTCCGGAGGCCGGGTCGCGCTGGTGACCCGGCCTCCACCGCGCTCGGCAGGCCTGGGACGCGAGCCCCTCGGGCTCAATCGAGGCCGACCTCCGCTGGAGACTTGTCGGGGCGCCATCCGCGCCAGCTCGGCTGCCTGAGGCGGCCACCGGCGGTCCATTCTGCGAACTCGACCTCCCCGACCAGTTCCGGTTCCGCCCAGACCGCACCCCGCGCATCCGCCGCCGGGATGTCGATGAACGGCGGGGTGTCACGCTCGCGGGACGCCAGCTCCTGGGCGGTCCGTTCGAGCTGTCGGTCGGTGAATCCTGTGCCGACACGGCCCACGTAGCGGAGTCCGTCCGGACCGGGGACGCCGAGCAGCAGCGAGCCGACGCTGTCGGCACGTCGTCCCCGTCCGGGACGCCATCCCCCGACGACAACTTCCTGGGACCTGTGGTGCTTGACCTTGACCCAGCTCTCGGACCTCCGGCCCGGACGGTAGGGGCTGTCTCGCCGCTTCGCCACGATGCCCTCCAGCCCGAGCTCAGCGCTGCTCGTCAACGCCAGCTTTGCGTCGCCTTCGACGACCGGAGGAACACGCAGCCCGCGATGCTCGCGCACGTCCTCGACGAGCAGGTCCCGCCGCTCCTCGTACGGTCGATCGATCAGGCTCTCGCCGTCAGCCTCGAGCAGGTCGAAGACGAAGTAGTGCACCGGCACCTCCGCGGCCGCCCGCTCGACGTCGCGCGGTGCGCGCAAGCCCATCCTCGACTGGAGTCGGCCGAAGTCAGGGCGTCCCCGGCGGTCCAACGCCACGACCTCGCCGTCCAGAACCGCCACCCGCCCGCTCAGGGTCGCGCGCAGTGCATCGGCGACCTCCGGGTACGCAGCCGTCACGTCATTGCCGTTCCTCGTCAGCAGCCGTGGCCCGTCGGGCTCGACGGATGCGACGATGCGGATGCCGTCCCATTTCATCTCGAACGCCCAGTCACCTTCGTCGTCGAAGACGCTCGTGTCACGCGAGGTCGCGAGCATGGGCGGGATCGAGGGCTTGGAGCGCTCGGTCCGGGTCGTGGCGCGGTGTGACGCAGTGGCACCCGTCCTCGGCGACTTCTCGGCTGACATCCGGTGCAGCAGCCAGCTGCTCTTGTCATCACCGCTCCCCCGCGTGTGGATGAGCGCAACCCGCGTCGGCTCCCCGAGCCCGCCCGCTGCCTCCCCGTGCAACGTGACGATGACCTCCTCACCCCCGCGCCATTTCTCGAGCTCGTAGGTCCCCGAGTCCCAGATGTAGACCTCGCCAGCCCCGTACTCGCCCTTCGGGATCGTGCCCTCGAAGGTGCCGTACTCCAGGGGGTGGTCTTCGGTCTGCACCGCCAGGTGGTTCTTCTTCGTGTCGGTTGGAATGCCCTTCGGCACAGCCCAGGAGACCAGCACACCGTCGTGCTCGAGCCGGAAGTCGTAGTGAAGCCGTCTCGCGTGGTGCTCCTGGATGACGAAGCTCCGCCCGGATGAGGAAGGCGGGGCATCCGCCGGCACCGGTTCGTTCGTCTTCGACGCGTCCCGCATCGACCGGTAGCGCTCCAGCCGGTCCTCCCTGGCGGCCTCGGCGACGGGAGCGAGCGGGTCGGACCTGGTGCGCATCCGTGCCAGCACCTCGCCGAACTCGAGGTGGCGCAGCTTCGCGGACGCCAGCTCGCGCCAGGTACGTGGGACGGCCACGGTCGGCCGCGCGCGTCCGCGGAGGGAGTATGGGGCGATGGTCGTCTTCGATGCGTTGTTCTGACTCCAGTCCACGAGCACCTTGCCGGCCCGCAAGGTCTTCTTCATGTCGCTCACGATCAGGTCCGGATGGTCGGCCTCGAGCGACCTCGCGAGCTCGTGGGCAACCTGCGAGACCTCATCCGAGGTGTGGGCTCCGTCGAGGGCGGCGTACAGGTGGATACCTTTGCTGCCGCTGGTCACGGGGACGGGGTCGAGGCCCATGCCCTGCAGGATCCGACGAGCAAGTCTCGCCACCTCGGCGCATTCGGGGAGGCCGGCGCCCTCGCCCGGGTCGAGGTCCAGGACCAGGCGGTCGGGGTTCAGCGGCGTTCCGCCCGGACCGAAACGCCACTGAGGCACGTGCAGCTCGAGGGCGGCGACCTGCGCGAGCCAGGTGAGCGTCGCGACATCCCGCACGATGGGGTACTCGTTCCGGTGGTTCCGGTGCTCGATCCCCTCCCTTGGCACCCACGCAGGGGCGCTCGCCTCGAGGTTCTTCTGGAAGAACACCTTGCCGGGGTGCTCGGCGGTCCCGACACCGTCGACCCAGCGCTTGCGAGTCACGGGACGCTCCCGGACGTGCGGCAGCAGGAACGGCGCGATCTCCGCATAGTAGGCGAGGACCTCGGCTTTCGTGGTGCCGGTCTCCGGGTAGAGCACCTTGTCGAGATTCGTGAGCGTCACACGGTGGCCGTCGACCGTCACCGTCTGCTTCGGAGTCGCCATCGGCCCAGGATGCACCCCGAGCCTGAGGCGATCACCGGTGAACACTCAGCGTCGGCTCGGCTCCGGAACCACCGCGTCCGCTGTACTTGGAGCATGAGATCCATCTGGAAAGGCTCCATCGCATTCGGCCTCGTCAATGTCCCAGTGAAGCTGTACAGCGCGACGGAGGACCATGACGTGCACCTGCACCAGGTGCACGACAAGGACGGTGGGCGCATCCGCTATCAGCGACGCTGCGAGATCTGCGGGAAGGTGGTCGACTACGAGCACATCGACAAGGCGTACGCCGACGAGGACCGGACGGTGGTGCTCACGGAAGACGACCTCAGCTCCCTGCCAGAAGAGCGAAGCCGCGAGATCGACGTCGTCGAGTTCGTTCCGAGCGACCAGCTCGACCCGATCATGTTCGATCGCAGCTACTTCCTGGAGCCAGACTCGAAGTCGGCGAAGGCCTACGTGCTGCTGCGGAAGACTCTCGAGAAGACGGACAGAACCGCGATCGTGCACTTCTCGCTCCGGCAGAAGTCCCGGCTCGGCGCGCTCCGGACGCGCGGCGACGTGCTCATGCTGCAGTCGCTCCTCTGGGATGACGAGGTCCGGGAGGCGAACTTCGCGTCGCTCGACGAACGGGTGAGGATCTCGGCGAAGGAGCTGAAGATGTCCGCATCGCTCGTCGACTCCTTCGCGGCCGACTTCGCACCCGACCGGTTCACCGACGACTACCAGGAGCAGCTGCAGCAGCTCATCGACGCGAAGCTCGCGGAGGGCGACGCCCTCGACACCGCTGCCACCTTCGGCGAGACCGAGGATGACGGCGAGTCGGGTGGGGAGGTCATCGACCTCATGGACGCGCTTCGACGGAGCATCGACAAGGGGCGGAGGACGCCATCCGACCGGGCCGGAGAGAAGGAGGGCGACACGAAGGACGCGAAGGCGGGCGCAAGCAAGACCTCCACGAAGAAGACTGCGTCGAAGAAGAGCACGTCGAAGAAGAGCACGTCGAAGAAGCGCGAGGCGACGAAGAGCGCTCCCCGGAAGGCGGCGAGCAGCACGGCGAAGTCGGCCGCGAAGAAGGCCGCAGGCAAGAAGGCAACGCCCCGCAAGGCAACGCCTGCGAAGGAGCGGAAGAGCGCCTGAGACGTCCTCCAGTTCACCGGGCGTTCACGCACGAGAAGTCCCCATGCGACATGGGGCGGGTACGGTGACGGCGATCTCGTCAGTCGAACGCCCCAGGAGGACCCACGTGACACGACCTTGGCAGAAGCTCCTCGCGGTGGGAGCCGCGACGACGCTCACCGGAGGCGGCCTGCTCGTCGCAGCCGCTCCCCCGACCTTCGCAGCGCCCGGTGGAACAGAGCTCGTCATCAACGAGGCCTACGGGGGCGGTGGCAATTCCGGTTCGCTGTACTCGAACGACTTCGTGGAGCTCTACAACCCGGGCCCCGCGGCGGTCAGCGTCGACGGGTGGTCGGTCCAGTATTTCTCCGCGGGCGGGAACCTCGGCGGTGTTGCGGAGCTCTCCGGCACCGTCGCACCGGCCTCCCACTATCTCGTCGCGCTGTCGGCCGGCACCTCGCAGACCGGCGAGCTCCCGGCGCCGGATGCGAGCGGGGAGATCGCCATGGGCGCGCGCGGAGGCATCGTCGCCCTCGCAGACACGACCGACGCGCTCACGCTCCCCGCGGGGACGGGCGCGGATGCTCTCGGAGTCGTCGACCTCGTCGGCTACGGCAGCGCGAGTGCCTTCGAGGGGGCCGCCCCGGCGCCGGAACTCGGCAACGCGCTCAGTGCCCAGCGCTCAGCTACGGGAGTCGACACCGACGAGAACTCGGCCGACTTCGTCGCGGCGGCACCGACGCCGGAGAATTCCGCGGGCGGCTCGACGACGACCCCAGCGCCGACGTCGACTGCGGTTCCGACCGTCCCGCCGGAGGCGGAGCTTGTGTCGATCGCGGAGATCCAGGGCACCGCTGCCGCCTCACCGTTCGTCGACCAGACGGTTACCACCGAGGGCGTCGTGACGGCGGTCTACGCCGAAGGTGGGCTCGGCGGCTTCAATATCCAGACGCCAGGTGCCTCAGACTCGACGACCCACATCGCCTCGACCGGGGTCTTCGTGTACGGCCCAGCCGCTGCCGCCACGGTCAGCATCGGCGATCGAGTCGCGGTCACCGGACGAGTCGGTGAGCGGTTCGAGTCAACCCAGATCAGTGCGAGCGGCGTCGAGCAGCTCGAAGTCCGCCAGGAGGACGTCGTCGAGCCCGTCGCGATCGAGTGGCCGGAGACCGATGAGGAGCGGGAACGCTACGAGGGGATGCTGCTCGCACCGTCTGGCACCTTCCGGGTCTCGGAGAACTATGCGCTGAACCAGTACGGCGAGGTGGGACTCTCCGTCGGGGAGCGGCTGCTCGTGACGCCGACCGAGGTCGGGGCTCCCGGCAGCGCCGAGGCAGTCGCGCAGGCCGAGTACAACGCCGCGCACAGCGTCATCCTCGACGACGGTGCCTCGACGGACTTCCTCAGACGGGAGAGCGGCAGCATGATCAACGCGGAGATCCCGCTTCCCTACCTGAGTATCGAGACCCCCGTCACCGTTGGTGCGACGGCGACCTTCAGCCAGCCCGTCGTCGTTCATTATTCTTTCGACAGCTACCGCTTCCAGCCGACGACGACGCTGACGGGCACCGAGGATGCACCCGTCACCTTCTCCGACGCGCGAGAGGTCGGCCCCGATTCGGTCGGCGGCAGCCTGCAGCTCGGCACGTTCAACGTGCTCAACTACTTCACGAGCCTCGGTGTCGACTCCTGCGACCCGAGCCAGAGCTACACCGACCGTGAGGGCAACCCCATCAGCGCCAACGGATGCCTTCCGCGCGGTGCCTGGGACGCCGAGAACCTGGAGCGGCAGGAGTCGAAGATCGTCGCCGCGATCAACCAGCTCGACGCCGACATCGTCGCGCTCGAGGAGATCGAGGACTCCTCGGACTTCGGCAAGGATCGCGATGCGGCGCTCCTGGATCTCGTGGCCGCCCTCAACGCCGCGGCCGGTGCCGACCGGTGGGCGCACGTGCCCTCCCCCGCGGACATTCCTGCGACGGGTGACGACGTCATCCGAACCGCCTTCATCTACCAGCCCGCGACGGTCGAGCTGAGCGGGTCCTCGAGCATCCTCGACGACCCGGCGTTCGTCAACGGACGCGCTCCGCTCGCACAGACGTTCTCGGATCCCGCGACGGACACCGACTTCATCGTCGTCGCCAACCACTTCAAGTCGAAGGGTGGCTCCGGCGAGGGCGACAACGCGAACGAGGACGACATCGTCGGGCCCGCCGGAGCCGTCGGCGGGTGGGACGGCGACCGGACGCGGCAGGCTCAGGCGCTCGCCGGCTTCACGGAGGCGCAACGCGCCCAGCACGGCACGGACCTCCTGTTCCTCACCGGTGACTTCAACAGCTACTCGCAGGAGGACCCCATGCGAGTGCTCGAAGACGCCGGCTACGAGAACCTCGGAGACCTGCGCAACCGGACCGCTGGCGAGCCCGGTTCGACGGGCACCGAGTACTCGTACAGCTTCGGCGGCACCGTCGGCTCACTCGATCACATCCTGGCGAGCGACGCAGCGGCCGGAGCAGTGACGGGAGCAGACGTGTGGACGATCAACGCGTACGAGCAGGTCGGCACCGAGTACAGCCGCTTCAACTCCAACGTCACCCAACTCTACTCGGATGACGTCTACCGGTCGTCCGACCACAACCCGTTCCTGATCGGCCTCGACTTCTCCGTCGCGCCGACGCCGACCGAGACGGCAGGCCCGGCACCCACCGAGACGGTGACTCCTGAGCCCACGCAGACCGACGGGACCGTGCCAGGAGTCTCGCCCTCGGCAAGCGCGATCCCGCCGGCGGCTGGCGGGCCGACGCCCAGCCAGCCGACTACTCCAGGGAACCCAGAGTCGGACGGACAGCAGCTGGCCACCACCGGCGTCGAGCTCGGCACCATCCTGCCCATCACGGCCGGCGCCACGCTGCTCGCGGGCGCACTTGCATTCCTGCTGAGGCGCCGCGTGGACCGCGCCTGACCTGATGGCCTGGGGTGAGTGCTGACTCGCCTCGAGGGAGACGACAGGCCGTGGAGCGCACTCGCTTCACGGCCTGTCGTCAGGAGTCAGAACGCGCAGCGCGGGATCACGGTCCCGAGTCGCTCCCCGACTGCTCAGAGGGCGTGGGCTCACCGGTCGGCTGCGGATCGACAGGCTCATCGGTGGGATCAGGGGCCGGCGGCTGAGTCGGCTCCGGCGTCTCGACCGGCGCGGGTGGCGTCGTGCCGCCTCCGGATCCGTCCGGAACCGGCTGCGACGTCAAGGTCGGCGTGGTCGGCTCGGAGGGCGCGGGCGCCTGCGTGGGGGCGTCGACCCCCGAGTCGTCGATGGGCTCCTCCGGGACGCTCGTGTCCTCACCCTGTTGCGTGTCGACCGCCGCGCTGTGCGAGCTCTGCGCTGCCGTCGCCTGGCGCACGACCGACGAGATCCCGGTCGTGCGCGCGCGATCATCCGCTGCGTCCGCGAGCTCGATGAGCGCTGCGTCGTACGCGGTCAGGATGTCCGCGGAAGCGAGCGTGACCTGCAGCCGGTGCTCTCGTCCCAGGGCGAGCGTGCTGGTCGCCATGCCACCGACGGCGTTCTGCAGTGCGATGTACGAGGTCTGCAGCGCGTTCGATTCCGACGACGTCGAACTCAGCGCATCCTTGACCTGACCGAGGGCGTCTTCGAGGGCGACCTTCTCGGCCGTCCCGACCCGCTCCGACGGGAGGCTGGCGAGCGGCTGAGCGAGCATGTGCAGGTTGACGACATCACTGGAGCTGGCGCTCGCCACGGCGGCACTCGTCGTCGCGGGTACGGCCACGGTGTCGACCGGCGCTGCGACATCGCCTCCCTGGCCGTTGGTGACGGTCAGGGCAGCAATGACCGCGCCGACCGCGATGACGCTCATCGTCGCGGCCGCGAGCTCACCCGGGCGCTTCTTGACGAACGCCAATATGGCGTTCGAGGTCTCCCCGTTCGACATCCGGCTCCTCTAAGACGTTCTCCAGCGGCGCGCATTCCGCGCACAGCTTCCCTAAGAGTAAGACGATCGCCCCGAAAGTCGAAGTCAGAACTGCCCGGGTCGCTCAGGAAACTCAGAGCCAGATGAAGTGGAGGAAGATCGACAGCGCGAGGATGGTGGTGGCGACCAGCGCGCACATGAGCTCGATGAGCATGCCGAGACCGAGCGCCTTGACCGCAGTCCAGCTCGAGTCGAGGGCCGCGCGGAATTCACGCACTCGCGCGTACTCAGAGGCCACGAGACCGGCCGCGAAGCCGATCGGAAGTCCGAACGCCGGGAGCACGAACAGGCCGACGATGCCGGCTGCGAGGCCGATGAGCACTGATCGGTTCGGGACCTGCTTCTTCTTGAGCCCGCGCCCCGTGAGCACCCAGCCGATGATCATGCCCGTGATGAGCAGCGCGGCTCCGACCCCGAACGCCACCCAGACGGGCCAGCTGCCCGCGAAGATCGCCCACACGAGGAAGCCGATGACGATGGTGATGCTGCCGGGCAGCACGGGCACGATGATGCCGATGACGCCGACGATCGCGAGGACCACGGCGACGATGGCTGCGATCACGGGGGCATTCATGACTCAACCGTATCGGTTCCCGAACGCACCCCTGGGTGGATGCAGACGAGAACGGGGCCGTGCATCCACAAGAACGTGGATGCACGGCCCCCGAAGGCCGTCCGCGTGATCAGCGGGACAGCGCGTAACCGGTCTCGCCGTGCACGACCACGTCGACCCCGGCCACTTCATCCTCGTGACGCACCCGGAAGCCGATGGTCTTCTGGATGGCCCAGGCCACGAGGAAGCTCACTCCGAAGGAGTACAGGAGGACGCCGAGCGATGCGATGAGCTGGACGATGAGCTGCTCGACTCCGCCACCGGTGAAGAGGCCGGTGTCGAAGGCGAAGAGTCCAGGCCAGATGGACCCGACCAGGCCGCCGACGAGATGCAGGCCGACGACGTCGAGCGAGTCATCGAAGCCGAGCTTGAACTTCAGCTCGATGGCGAACGCGCAGAGGCCGCCCGAGACGAGGCCGAGGAGGAGCGCCCAGCCCGGCGTCAGCACGGCGCACGCCGGCGTGATGGCGACGAGACCCGCGATCGCACCGGATGCGGCGCCGATCGACGTCGCCTTGCCGTTGCGCAGCTTCTCGACCATGATCCAGCCGAGGATGCCCGCAGCAGGAGCGGCGATGGTGTTGATGAAGAGCAGTCCGGGGCCGGGGAACTCCGAGCCGCCGAGGTCGCCCCATGCGGCACCGACGTTGAAGCCGAACCATCCGAACCAGAGGATCGCGGTACCCAGGAGCACGAGAGGCACGTTGTGGGGCTGCGTGATGCCCTTCGCGAAGCCGACGCGCTTGCCGAGGACCAGCGCGAGTGCGAGTGCTGCCGCGCCTGCGTTGATGTGCACGGCCGTTCCACCTGCGTAGTCGATGACCTCGATGCCCTCGAAGCCGAGCTGGGTGCCGAGCTGCATGATCCAGCCGCCGCCCCAGACCCAAGCGGCGACTGGGAAGTAGACGAACGTGGCGAAGATGCCGGCGAAGAGCATCCAGGAACCGAACTTCGCGCGGTCCGCGATGGCCCCGGAGATCAGCGCGGTCGTGATGATGGCGAACGTGCCACCGTACGCGGCACCAGCGGTCGCATTGCTGTCCTGGATGAGGTTGGTCAGCGCGAAGTCAGAGAAGGGGTCCCCAGCGAACTGGAAGAAGGAGTCGCCGGACACGGACGACATGTTGTAGCCGTACAGGATCCACAGCACGGCGACGAGGCCGAGCGCCCCGAACGAGAGCATCATCATGCTGACGACGCTCTTTTCCTTGACCATGCCGCCGTAGAAGAGGGCGAGTCCTGGTGTCATGAAGAGCACAAGCGCTGCGCTGATCATCAGCCACGCGGTTCCACCGGTATCCATTGCATCCTCGCTTTCGCCACCCGTGCTGCGGCCTGGAGGACGCGTCGTCGTGACACGGTGTGGGGAGATGCTTCGAGTCTGCTGGGGGCTCGTGTCGCTGGTGGGGCGGTGTCGTTTCGATCATGTTTCCGAGCGACCCTGCATGTTACGAGTCTGTGTCGGGAACGGAATCGGATCGGTGCGACCGGGACTCAGACGGAGGCGGTCTGCTCCTGAGCCGTCGAGGCGATGAGGCGCGAGACGCAGCGCAGGTACTTCTTTCGGTAGCCGCCGTCGAGCATTCCACCCCCGAAGATCTGGTCGAGCGCGAGACCGGAAGCGGCGATCGGGATCTGGGCGTCGTAGACGCGGTCGATGAAGGCGACGAAGCGCAGCGCCTCGGCCTGATCGGTGAGCTCGTGTACGTCTCGGAGGGCGAGGAGGTCGACGTTCTCGACGAGCCGCACGTACTTCGAGGGGTGGACGGTCGCAAGGTGCTGGACGAGCTCGTCGAAGCTGTCGTAGGCGACGCTCTTCCCGTCGGCGACCGCTTCATCGACGAGCACGTCCAGCCGTTCGGCTGGAGTGACGGCCGCGTGGCCCGACATGTCGCGCCGTCGGTAGTCGGTGCCATCGATGCGCAGCGTGTCGAACACGCCGGCGAGCTTCGTGATCTCGCGCAGGAAGTCCGATGCCGCGAAGCGTCCCTCGCCGAGCGCGTTCGGCGGGGTGTTGCTCGTCGCGGCGACGCTCGTGCCGGAGTCCACGAGCTCCCCGAGGAGCCGGGACATGACCATCGTGTCGCCCGGGTCGTCGAGCTCGAACTCGTCGATGGCGATGAGGCTCGTGCCCTTGAGCGAGCGGACGGCTTCTGCGTAGCCGAGGGCTCCGACGAGCGCCGTGTACTCGATGAACGTGCCGAAGTACTTGCGCCCGGGGTGGGCGTGCCAGATGGAGGCGAGGAGGTGCGTCTTGCCGACACCGAACCCGCCGTCGAGGTAGATGCCCGGCTTGACCGGCGGTGCCTTCTTGAGGAACCCGAAGAGCCCCTTGCTCCCGGAGTTCGCGGCCGCCTTGACCCCGGCGAAACGCTCGCCTGCCTCGACGGCGGCTGCCTGCGAGGGGTACTCGGGATCCGGTCGATATGTGGAGAACTGAGCACCGTCGAACTGCCGGGGAGGCACGAGGTCCTTCACCATCTCTGCCGCCGTGACGGTCGGTGAGAGTTCGGTCAGGTGCAGCAAGCGGCCTTCGCCCACGGAGTCCTCGTACTTTCCAGTGACAGATGCCCGGTGCGGGCCCACTAAATCCTACCGTCAGCCGCTCCCCCGGTCGTCCCAAATCGATGGGCCGGTACCGTGGTCACATGCACGACGTCACGCTGCCAGAACCGCTCGAGCTGCTCCGCGAGGAGCTGCTCGATGTGTCACCCCGCGATCGCCTCGAGCTCCTCGCCGAGATCGGCGCCGAGCTTCCAGCAGTCGAACCCGCCGAGGCCGAGACGTTCGAGCGCGTCATCGAATGCCAGTCACCGGTGTACCTCGACGTCTCGCTGGGCCGCGACGCACGCGTCCGGCTGCGCATCTCGGTCCCGCCGGGCGCGCCCATGACGCGCGGCTTCGCGGCGGCTCTCGTACAGGGCGTCGACGGTCATGAGCCAGCTGCGCTCCTCGGACTTCCTGAGGACCTGCCGAGCGTCCTCGGCCTGGGCGACCTCGTCTCACCGCTCCGCCGCAGCGGAATGGTGGCTCTGCAGGCGCGCGCGAAGAGGCAGCTGCTCGAGCGCATCGCCGCCGAGGGGCGCGCGTAGGGACCGCCTCGCGTCTCAGAACGTCGCGAGCCATTCGTCCAGCGACCGCTCCCAGCGCCCGCTGTCGACGTTCCAGAGGCGCGTGTGCAGTGCGCGCTCGAATTCGCGGTACGTGACGAGATCGGGCCGGCGGCGTGCCACCTCTCGACTCGCGTCGACAGGCACGACGGTGTCCGCGCTGGAGTGGAAGAGGAGGATGGGCACGCGAAGCTCCCGGAGCCGGTTCGGGATCTCGAGCTCAGCGAGCGGAATCGGCGCCTCGAGGCCGAGCAGAGGGCGCGCGAGGGGACTCCCGATGAGCCAGACGCCGAGCGCCGTCACCGCGCGGGGAAGCCGCATGGCTCGACCCTGGTATCGGAGTATCGAACGCCAGCTCAGGGCAGGCGACTCCAGGAAGATGCCGGCGACGAGCTCGCGGTGCCGCGCATTGAGCGACGCCTGCACAACGGTTCCTCCCCCCATGGACCATCCGACGAGGATGATCCGCTTGGCGCCGCGCTCCGCGGCCCAGTCCATCGCGGATTCCACGTCGCGCCACTCCGTCGCACCGAGACCGAACTTCCCGTCGGGCGATGGAGGTGCGAGCGCGTCATTCCGGTAGCTCACCACCAGCGAGTTCCAGCCTCGACCTCGAAACAGCGGGACTGCGCGCAAGGGCTCGGTCATGACGGCGCCCCGACCGTGCACGTGGATCGCCCACGAATCGCTGGCATGGGCCGCCGGGATCAGCCAGGCGGGCATCGCCCCGAGCGGGGTCTGCACGTCGACCCAGCGCCACGGCAGATCGAGGTCCCGCACCCAGAGCTGTGGAGCCGATGCAAGGCGAACGGATCGGACGCGCTCGAGCTGCGCGCCCTGCTCGCCCCAGTAGCGCCTGGTCACCGTGCGCTCCGACTCGTCGACGACGGCTCCGACGTTGGCCCTGCCCGTCTCCGCCGCGAAGACCAGACTGTAGTGGCCGGGTGCCGCCGTCTCAGGGGTGCGGGCGAGGGTGACCGTGCCCGCCTGCCTGTCAACCCGGAGCAGGCGCACCGGGTCCTTGCGGCGCCGTGGAGGCGTGACGACGGCGCGCGCGACCATGGTGGCCGCCGTGCCGGAGATGGCGACGAGGCCGACGACGACTGCGCCGAGGGTCGCCGTGGCGAGCTTCGCAGCAGGCCTGGTCGACTCAGCCGAGACACGTTTGGCGGCACACATCACGACGATGATCGCGCACACTGCCCGTGAACACGCCGTAGGCTGGCGCGCCGCTTACGGCGCGCCTGATCTGCGTTGCAGAAGGCCAGGCCTAGTCTCGTCGCGTGGTTGTCCCGTTGCATCGATCTGCCCCGGAGTTCGAGGCCGCCGTAGAGGCGGTCCGTGCGGCCGAGTTCCGCTCTGCCCTCACGGTGAGCGAGATCCGTCCCCCAGCGAACCTGGCCCCCGAATCGCTCGCGCTCTCCGGAGACGTGCGACCAACTGCCCACGCCAGCGACTCAGAGCTCGGCACCGGCAGGTTCATCTTGCTCCATGACGAGAGCGAGCCGGAGGCGTGGCGCGGAGCGTTCCGCGTCGTCTGCTTCGCGCAAGCTCCCCTTGAGCCCGAGATCGGCGTCGATCCCTTCCTCGCGCCCGTCGCATGGTCCTGGCTCATGGATGCACTCGAGTCCAGGGGGGCCGCCTTCGAGCATCCCTCCGGAACGGCGACGACCATCAACGGTCGTGGTTTCGGTGAGCTCGAAGAGCAGGGAGAGGGTGCGCAGATCGAGCTGCGCGCATCCTGGACGCCTCGCGAGACCGACCTCGCTGCTCACGCAGAGGCCTGGGGTGAGCTGCTGTGCCTCCTGGCAGGCATGCCGCCCGAAGCTGAGGCAGACGACGGCGTCCAGGTGCTGCGGCACCTCCGAAAGGCGAAAGATGGGGCTTGACGCAGACCGCCTGAAGGAAGGCGGACTCGACGTTATCGAGACAGAAGACCAGCTGAGGGCGGGGCTGGACAGGCTCGCCGCTGGAACTGGGCCCGTCGCCGTGGACGCCGAACGCGCATCCGGCTATCGGTACTCGGAGCGCGCCTACCTCGTTCAGCTGTTCCGTCGCGGAAGCGGCACGCTGCTGATCGATCCCATCGCGACGGGGTCGCTTGCTCGGCTGCAGGAGATCATCGGCGAGGAGGAGTGGATCTTCCACGCGGCCACCCAGGACCTGCCCTGCCTGCGCGAACTCGAGCTGGACCCGACCCTCATCTTCGATACCGAGCTCGCCGCGCGGCTGCTCGGGTACGAGCGGGTGGGCCTCGGCGCCGTCATCGAGCGCCTGCTCGGCATCTCGCTCGAGAAGGCGCACTCCGCGGCAGACTGGTCGACGAGACCGCTCCCGGAGTCGTGGCTCGCCTACGCGGCCCTCGACGTGGAACTGCTCATCGATGTCCGCGACCAGCTGCACCAGGAACTGGTGGAGGCCGGGAAGCTGGAAGCTGCTCGAGAAGAGTTCGCCGACATCCTGACGCGTGAGCTGGGGGTCAAGAAGCCAGACGCCTGGCGTCGGATCGGCGGCATCAGCAGGCTCCGCAGTCCTCGGGCGCTTGCCGTCGCCAAAGAGCTCTGGCTCTCGCGCGATGAGATGGCGAGAAGCTCAGACACCGCGCCTGGGCGCCTCTTCCCGGATCGCGCACTTGCGGCAGTTGCGACGGCGATGCCTCGGACGCGTGGCGAGCTGGCGCGGCTGAAGGAGTTCACTGGGCGGGCATCCAGAACCCAACTCGATCGCTGGTGGGGTGCCGTGGAGCGCGGGCTGACGACGGACGAGCTGCCGCCGCAGGCGCCGCGTGACCCCGACCGCATGCCGCACCACCGCCAGTGGGAGCAGCGGGCTCCTGAAGCAGACCGCCGCCTGAAGCTCGCTCGCGAGTTCCTCGTGGCCCATGCCGAGGAGCTCCACATGCCGGTCGAGAACCTGCTGACACCCGAGCTGCTCAGGCGCGCGGCGTGGAGCCCGCACCAGCCGGTCTCGGCAGAGACGGTTGCCGAGCACCTGCGTGACCTCGGCGCTCGACCGTGGCAGACCAGCGAGGTTGCACAGGGAATCGCCGCCGCTTTTGTAGAAGCTGACCAATTGACTTCCACTCCGGACGGAGAGGCTTCGTAGCTTCGCACGAGGCATTGGCTTCCCATCAGGCGGGCATCCATAGGATGACCGAGTCAATAGATGCTTGGAGGCAGTGTGGCCAATCGAGAAGTGTTGTTCATCGACGGCGTTCGGACCCCCTTCGGACGTGCTGGCGAGAAGGGCATGTACTGGAAGACCCGTGCGGACGACCTCGCTGTCAAGGCGATCAAGGGTCTCCTCGACCGGAACCCGCAGATCCCGCACGACCGCTACGACGACGTCGCCATCGCCGCGACCACGCAGCAGGGTGACCAGGGCCTGACCCTCGGCCGCTCGACTGCCATCCTCGCCGGTCTCCCGAACACGGTCCCGGGTCTCGCGATCGACCGGATGTGCGCCGGCGCGATGACGGCGGTCACGACCATGGGCTCCGGCGTCGGGTTCGGCGCGTACGACGTCACAATCGCTGGCGGAGTCGAGCACATGGGTCGGCACCCGCTCGGCATCGGCGCAGACCCGAACCCGAGGTTCGTCGCCGAGCAGCTCGTGAGCGGTGACGCCCTCAACATGGGCAAGACCGCCGAGCGCCTGCACGACCGCTTCCCGCAGCTCACGCGCGAGCGCAGCGACCGCTACGCCATGCGCAGCCAGCAGAAGGCCGCCGCCGCGTACGACAACGGCCAGCTGCAGCCCGACCTCATCCCCGTCGCCATCGAGTCAGAAGCTGGCTGGGGACTCGCGACGCGAGACGAGACGCTGCGGCCCGAGACGAACATGGAGACGCTCTCCACGCTGAAGACGCCCTTCCGCCCGCACGGTCGAGTGACCGCAGGGAACGCCAGCGGGCTGAACGACGGCGCGACTGCCGCGATCATCGCCTCGAGTGCCGCCGCCAAGGAGTTCGGCCTGCAGCCCAAGATGCGCATGGTCACATTCGCGTTCGCCGGCGTCCAGCCCGAGGTCATGGGCCTCGGCCCCGTGCCCTCGACCGAGAAGGCCCTCGCACGGGCCGGCATGACCATCGACGACATCGGCCTCTTCGAGTTGAACGAGGCATTCGCCGTCCAGGTGCTGTCCTTCCTCGACCACTACGGAATCGACGACGACGACCCGTCCGTGAACCCGTACGGCGGTGCCATCGCGATCGGCCACCCGCTGGCCTCATCCGGCGTCCGCCTGATGACCCAGCTCGCGAAGCAGTTCGAGGAGCACCCCGAGGTTCGCTTCGGCCTGACTGCCATGTGCGTCGGCCTCGGACAGGGCGGCACCGTCATCTGGGAGAACCCGAGCTGGAACGGCAAGTCGCACGCACGCCGAGGCTTCGGCAAGAAGGGACGCTGATCACCATGGCAACCGATCTCCGAGCACGCTACGCTCCCCTGCTCGCCATGAGCACCGACGAGGTCGTGACGCACTCGCTTGTCCGCGACGTCACTCTGCCGAGCGGTCGGACACTGGCGCTCATCACGCTCGACAACGGCCACGACTACACACGGCCGAATACGCTCGGCCCGGAGACCCTCGCCGAGCTCGGCGAGGTGCTCTCGCGCCTGCGCGCCCGAGCGTCGTCCCATGACATCGACGCGGTCGCCATCACCGGCAAGCGCTTCAACTTCGCGGCCGGCGCGGACCTCTCCAACGTCGGCTCGATCCCCAGCCGCGACGTCGCACTGCAGCTCGCGCAACTCGGCCACGAGGTGCTCGGCTCGCTCGGCAGGCTCGGCGTGCCCAGCTTCACCTTCTACAACGGACTGGCGCTCGGCGGGGGTGTGGAGATCGGTCTGAACTCCGACTACCGCACCGTCGATGCCACCGTTCCCGCGTTCGCCCTGCCGGAGACGTTCCTCGGCCTCGTCCCCGGGTGGGGAGGTGCCAGCATCCTGCCGAATCTCATCGGCATCGAGAACGCGATCAAGGTCATCATCGAGAACCCCCTCAAGCAGAACCGGATGCTCAAAGGCCCACAGGTCGCCGAGCTCGGCATCGCGGACGCGATCTTCCCCAGCCTCAACTTCCTCGAGGACTCCCTCGTCTGGGCGGACAAGGTCATCGGCGGGGATATCGAGGTGAAGCGCCCGCACGCCCCGGGGCGTCTCGAGCGACTCGCGAAGTGGGACCTCGCACTCGGGGTCGCTCGGAGGACACTGGAGGAGAAGCTCGGCACGGTCGCGCTCGCACCCTACCGGGCCCTCGACCTCCTCAAGCTGGCGAAGGGCGATGACCGCGCAAAGGGATTCGCGGCTGAAGACGAGGCGCTTGCCGACCTCATCTCCGGCGACCAGTTCGTGGCATCGATCTACGCGTTCAACCTCGTCCAGAGGCGCGGCAAGCGTCCAGCAGGGGCGCCGGACAAGGCACTGGCACGCCCGGTCAACAAGGTCGGCGTCATCGGCGCCGGACTCATGGCCACGCAGTTCGCGACGCTCTTCGTCCGACGATTGAAGGTGCCGGTGGTCATCACCGACCTCGACCAGGCGCGGGTCGACTCGGGCGTCGCCGCCGTGCGTCGCGAACTCGAGAAGCTGCACGAGAAGGGCCGGATCGACGGCGACGAGTACGGACGCCTCACCGGGCTCGTGCACGGGACCACCGACAGGAGCCAGTTCGCGGACTGCGACTGGGTCATCGAGGCGGTCTTCGAGGAGCTCGGCGTGAAGCAGCAGGTCTTCTCGGACTTCGAGAAGATCGTCGGCCCCGAGGCCATCCTGGCCACGAACACCTCGTCGCTGTCGGTCGCGCAGATCGGCGCCCAGCTCGAGCATCCGGAGCGCCTGGTCGGCTTCCACTTCTTCAACCCGGTTGCGCAGATGCCCCTCATCGAGGTGGTGAGGACGCAGAGCACCGACGATGCGACACTCGCCACGGCGATGGCGACGGCCAAGAACCTCAAGAAGACCGCCGTCATCACGAGGGACGCGCCCGGCTTCGTCGTGAACCGCGTCCTCGCGAAGGTGCTCGGCGAGGCCATGAACGCCGTCGATACCGGAACCTCATTCGAAACGGTCGACCATGCGCTCGACCGCATCGGCCTGCCCATGACGCCGTTCGAGCTCCTCGAGCTCGTCGGCCTGAAGGTGGGAGCACACGTCCTCGACACGCACCACGCCGCGTTCCCCGACCGATTCTTCGAGTCGGAGAACCTGCACAGGCTCGCGGATTACGGCAAGCTCTACGACCGCGATGGGAAGGGCAAGAAGAAGGGCTTCGACAAGAAGGCCGTGCAGATCGTCGCGGGCGGCAGGACTCCGATGACCGCGGAGTCGTTCGCGGAGCGGGTCGAGGTCGGCCTCGCCGACGAGATCAAGCGAATGCTCGACGAGCGGGTCGTCGCGGCACCCGAGGACATCGATCTGTGCCTCATCCTGGGCGCAGGCTACCCATTCCAGGCCGGCGGCATCACACCGTACCTCGACCGGATCGGAGCCTCAGAGAAGGCGTTCGGCGGCACCTTCCACACGCCACCCATCCGCGGGGCTGCCTCGCGCTGACCTGAGGAGCGAACACCGAAGGCGCCTCCTTGCCCGACACGGGTGGGGAGGCGCCTTCGTCGATCGAGGCTAGTGCGCGGCGTGGTACTTGACCGGTTCCGGCAGGCCGGCCTCGGCACGGATGCGCCGCGAGAGCCGCTCGAGCGAGGTCAGGGCCGCGATCACGTCGTCGGCGGTCACGGCGAACGGCATGTTGTGGATGGTCTCCCCCGGCACCGTCGCGGCCTCGGCGATGAGCCTGAGCTCGTGCTTGTCGTCGGTCGAGAGCCCGATCTCGGTAAGGGTCGTGGGCAGCCCGAGCTTCGTGGTGAAGACGATGAAGTCGCGGATCTCCTCCTCCGGCGCGCCCTCGAGGATGAGCTGTGCGATGGACCCGATGTTGACCTTCTCCCCGTGCTGGAGGCCGTGTGTCTGCGGGGCCGCCGTCAGGCCGTTGTGGATCGCGTGCGCGGCGGCGAGGCCGCCTGACTCGAAGCCGAGCCCCGAGAGCAGGGTGTTCGCCTCGATGGCACGGTCGAGCGCTGGTGTCACGACGCCGTCCTCCACCGCGTCGAGCGCGGTCGGTGCGTTCTCCCAGAGCACGTCCCAGCTGAGCTTCGCCAGCGCCGTGCCCGTCTGTGTCGGGAGTCCGCCTGCCATCGTCTTGGAGTTCGAGCGGCTCGTGGCGCGCGCTTCGAGCCAGGTGGCGAGGGCATCGCCGAAGCCCGCGACGAGGAACCGGGCGGGAGCGTCAGCGACGAGCTGCGAGTCGATCAGCACGAGGTCGGGATTGCGAGGGAAGAAGCGGTACTCCTCGAACTCGCCTGACTCGGTGTAGACCACGGCGAGCGCGGAGGTCGGCGCGTCGGTGGACGCGACGGTCGGCACGCTCACCCAGCGGATTCCCGCCAGGAAGCCCGCCGCCTTCGCCGCGTCGATCGTGCTGCCGCCACCGACGGCGACGATGACGTCGCTGCCGCTCTGCGTGATCACGTCAACGATCCGGTCGATCTCACCGGACGAGGCGACGCCGTTGAACCGTTCGCGCGGCACCTCGGCGCCCCCACCGGTGAAGGAGGTCGTCAGGCGCTCGCCGAGCAGGTCCCAGACGAAGTCGTCGGTCAGGAGCAGCGGTGTCTGGCCGATCTGCTCGACGAACTCGCCGAGGCGCGCCAGCGCGCCCTTGCCCTGCACGTATCGGCCGGGGCTGAGGACTGTGCGGATGGGGGTCTCACTCGTCATGGGGAACTCCTTCGTGATCGGAAATCGTCCCAACGCTAACCAGCGCAGATGGGTGCAGACCACAGCTGTTCTCAGCGACGGAGAACCGAGAGCGTGTAGGCGTACGCCGAAGGGCGGAGCCTCGCGGCTCCGCCCTTCGGTCCTCCAGTGCTGCTGCTGGCTACGCCGCGGCGAGCTGGCGGAGCACGTACTGCAGGATTCCACCGTTGCGGTAGTAGTCGGCCTCACCAGGGGTGTCGATGCGGACGACGGCGTCGAACTCGATCGTCTGCTTGCCCTCAGGCGAGTCGGACGTGGGCTCGGCGATGACGTGCACCGTCTTGGGCGTGAAGCCCTCGTTGAGCTGCTCGATGCCCTGGATGGAGATCGACTCCGTGCCGTCGAGACCGAGCGATGCCCAGGTCTCGCCAGCGGGGAACTGCAGCGGAACGACTCCCATGCCGATGAGGTTCGAGCGGTGGATGCGCTCGAAGCTCTCGACGATCACGGCGCGGACGCCGAGGAGGCTCGTGCCCTTGGCGGCCCAGTCGCGAGACGAGCCGGAGCCGTACTCCTTGCCTCCGAGGACTACCAGCGGTGTGCCGGCTTCGGCGTAGTTCTGGGCTGCGTCGTAGATGAACGACTGCGGTCCGTCTGCCTGGGTGAAGTCGCGGGTGTACCCGCCCTCGACGCCGTCGAGGAGCTGGTTCTTGAGGCGAATGTTCGCGAACGTGCCGCGGATCATGATCTCGTGGTTGCCGCGACGCGAGCCGTAGGAGTTGAAGTCCTTGCGGTCGACGCCGTGCTCGGAGAGGTAGCGGCCAGCGGGGCTGTCCGCCTTGATCGAGCCAGCTGGGCTGATGTGGTCGGTCGTGACCGAGTCGCCGAGCTTCGCGAGCACGCGGGCACCCTTGATGTCGGTGACTGGCGTCAGCTCCATGACCATGCCGTCGAAGTACGGGGGCTTGCGCACGTACGTCGACTGGTCGTCCCATTCGAACGTGGCGCCGGTCGGCGTCGGCAGCGAGCGCCAGCGCTCGTCGCCATCGAACACGGCACCGTACTCGCGCGTGAACATGTCCGTGTCGATCGACGTGTCGATCGTCGACTGCACCTCGTCAGCGGACGGCCAGATCTCGCTGAGGAAGACGTCCTTGCCGTCGGAGTCCGTGCCGAGTGGCTGGGTCTCGAAGTCGAAGTCCATGGTTCCTGCCAGCGCGTACGCGATGACGAGCGGCGGGGAGGCCAGGTAGTTCATCTTCACGTCGGGGTTGATGCGCCCCTCGAAGTTGCGGTTTCCGGAGAGGACCGCCGTGACGGCGAGATCGTTGTCGTTGATCGCTTCGGAGATCTCCTCGTTCAGCGGTCCCGAGTTGCCGATGCAGGTCGTGCAGCCGTAGCCGACGGTGTAGAAGCCGAGCGCCTCGAGCGAGTCGGTCAGACCGGCCTTCTCGTAGTAGTTCGTCACGACCTTGGAGCCGGGAGCGAGCGTGGTCTTGACCCATGGCTTCGCCTTGAGTCCGCGTTCGCTCGCCTTCTTCGCGAGGAGACCGGCTGCGAGCATGACCGAGGGGTTCGAGGTGTTCGTGCAGCTCGTGATGGCGGCGATGGCCACGGAGCCGTGGTCGATCGTGTAGTTCTGGCCGTCTGAGCCCTGCACCTGCACGGGCTTGCGCTCGTGCGAGAAGGTCGGGGCGGTGTGCCGCTCGCGGACATCCGAGTCGTCGGAGCCCGGCGTGAGCTTGGCAGGGTCGGATGCCGGGAAGCTGTCCTCGCCGGCGACATCGACGAGACCGAAGTCCTCGGCGGTGTAGTCGGTCAGGTCGGCACCGAACTGGCCCTTGGCCTTCGAGAGCTCGATGCGGTCCTGCGGGCGACGCGGGCCCGCGATCGATGGAACGACCGTCGAGAGGTCGAGCTCCAGGTACTCCGAGTAGGAGAGCTCCTTGCTCGGGTCGTGCCAGAGGTGCTGCTCCTTCGCGTACGCCTCGACGAGCTTGACCTGCTCCTCGCTGCGGCCCGTGAGCCGCAGGTAGTTGAGGGTCTCGTCGTCGATCGGGAACATCGCGGCCGTCGAACCGAACTCGGGGCTCATGTTGCCGATGGTGGCGCGGTTGGCGAGCGGCACTGCCCCGACACCCTCGCCGTAGAACTCGACGAACTTGCCGACGACGCCGTGCCTGCGCAGCAGGTCGGTGATCGTGAGGACGACGTCTGTCGCCGTGACGCCCATGGGGATCTGGCCCTTGAGCTTGAAGCCGACGACCTTGGGGATGAGCATCGACACGGGCTGGCCGAGCATGGCCGCCTCTGCCTCGATGCCGCCGACTCCCCAGCCGAGCACGCCGAGGCCGTTGACCATCGTCGTGTGCGAGTCGGTGCCGACCAGCGTGTCCGGGTAGGCCTGCAGGACGCCGCCGACCTCGCGGACGAAGGTGACGCGCGCCAGGTACTCGATGTTGACCTGGTGGACGATGCCGGTTCCCGGGGGAACGACCTTGAAGTCCTCGAAGGCCGTCTGGCCCCAGCGGAGGAACTGGTAGCGCTCGCCGTTGCGCTGGTACTCGATCTCGACGTTACGCTCGAGCGCATCCGCCTGGCCGAAGAGGTCGGCGATGACCGAGTGGTCGATGACGAGTTCAGCGGGAGCCAGCGGGTTGACCTTCTCGGGGTCGCCGCCGAGCTGGGTGACGGCCTCGCGCATCGTGGCGAGGTCGACGATGCAGGGAACGCCGGTGAAGTCCTGGAGGACGACTCGGGCAGGCGAGAACTGGATCTCGGTGTCTGGGTCTGCCGTCGGCACCCACGAACCGAGCTTCTGGATCTGCTCTGCGGTCACGTTCGCACCGTCTTCGGTGCGGAGGAGGTTCTCGAGGAGAACCTTGAGGCTGAAGGGGAGCTTCTCGAAGCCCTCAACCTTGTCGATGCGGAAGATCTCGTACTCGGTGCCGTCGACACTGAGCGTGTCCTTGGCCCCGAAGCTGTTGACTGCGGTCACGTCTCGGCTCCTTCTTTGCAACTCTGGGTGCGCGGCCCGCGCCCAGCAATCATCTCGCGTCTCGCCGTGGCTTGCCTCGAAGGTGATCCTGAGTTGATCGAGACGCTTTTATCTTGACATCAAGATACTTTACCTGCTTCACTCTGCGCACGAGACCGCGACGCGCTCAGCAGGGCGCGCACGAAGAGCACCGTGACGACGAGGACCACCGCGTACATGGGGGTTCCCATGAGCAGCCGCGCGAGCCCGAGCGCCTCGACGTTGCCAGCGAAGTAGAGCGGCAGCTGTACGACGAGGCGCAGCGCGAAGAACCCGACCCAGACGAGCGTGATGATGGACATCCACCGCAGCATCGAACGGTCCTGACGCCAGCTCGAGCCCTGACCGGTGATGAGGCCGGTGACGAGGCCGATCACCGGCCAGCGGACGAGAACCGAGACCAGCAGGGCAGCCCCGTACGCGGCGTTGGTGTAGAAGCCCACGAGGTAGAAGTTCTCACCCCGACCGGTGGTCATGGCGAGGACGCCCGAGATCAGCAGCGCGACGAGGCCCGAGATGGCCGGGACGACCGGCTCCTTCTGCAGGGCCCGGACGAGGATGAACAGCAGACCGAGTGCCGCAGGCGCGAGGACCGCCACCCACAGCTCGGTTCCGAGCGTGAAGAGGACGAGGAACACGATGCCAGGCAGCAGGGTCTCGATGAGTCCCCGGACACCGCCCATGGCAGCGAGCAGGGACGCGCCGCTGATACCGCCTTCGGTGAGCCGCCCGAGCGAGGACGACTTTGCCACCTCCTCGAGCTTGCGCATGTTCGGCGCATCAGCGGGCGACTGCGCGGCACCCGCCCCATCACCGTCTGGGTGCGTCATGCCTTCTCGGCCGCTCCGGATGCGGCATCTTCCGTGGCCGTCTTCGATGTGGGGTCGGCCATAGCCTTCGGCACGACGAGCGTCAGGAGCTCTCGCGGTGGCAGCGGGGCGTCTCCACGCACGACGACGACGCTCCGGAAGAGCTCGACCAGCTCGACTCGCGTGGCCTCATCACGGAGCGCCTTCCCCGTGAGCACGCCACGGAGGAACCAGCGAGGCCCATCCACGCCGAAGAAGCGCGCAGAGCGCGTCTGAGACGATGCCGCGCCCTTCACGACGACGGGGATCTTCGTGTCGAGCACCGGGCCCAGGATGCCCTCGACCTCTTCTGCAGTACCGCCCTGCTTGCGCACCTGCTCGGCGAGCTGAGCCATGATCGAATGCCACAGACCCGTCGATCGCGGAGCCGCGAACGCCTGGATCTGCATCGTCGATTCCTTGTAGTCGAGGGCGACCGCGACGAGTCGCTTGGTCTTCTCCTCGACCTCGAGACGGAGACCGAGCCCCTCGCGGGCGGGGATCCGCAGCGCACCCAGGTCGACGTATCGCTTCGCCGGGCTGGCCTCGCTGATGTCGAACGGCCCCCGAGTCTCGCGATCGATGGGAGCGGACTTCGCCTCATCGTCGTCCTGGTCGTCGTCGTCGAGCTCGCCCTCGAGCTCCGCATCGTCGAGCAGTTCGTCGTCGACGGTCAGCTTGTCGGCCTTCTCCGGCTTCTCTTCTTCCTTCTTGAGGAAATCAAACAGTCCCATGATGAGCCTCCTGGTCAGATGCGTAGCCGGTGGAGCCGAAACCGCCCTCGCCGCGCTGTGACGTGGAGAGCTGCTCGGTCTGGATGAAGTTCACCGGTGCCAGCTGCATCACCACGAGCTGGGCGATGCGGTCGCCCGCGGCGATGGCGTACGTCTCGGTCGCGTCGGTGTTGAGGATGATGACCTTGATCTCTCCGCGGTACCCGGAGTCGATCGTGCCAGGGGCGTTCACGAGGGTGATGCCGTGCTTGGCTGCGAGCCCCGACCGCGGCATGACGAAGCCGACGGTCCCGTCAGGGAGCGCGAGCCGAACGCCCGTGCCGACGACAGCTCGCTGGCCAGGGGCCAGGGTGACCGGCTCGGTGGCGGTCAGGTCGGCACCGGCGTCGCCAGGCTGGGCGAACGCGGGGAGGACGCCCGAGACGGGCACATCTATGACAAAGCTCACCGTACGAGCCTAGCTGAGGCGTGACCGGATCGTGATCTGACAGCGATGCCCGGCAAAGCGTGATCCAATATCGACATGCCAGTTTTCCACGAGCGCCTGTGGCCCGCCGCCTGGGTCTACGCCGTCGGCTTCCTCATGGTGCCTGCCGTCATCCTCGTCTTCACGCCCATCAACTTTTTGATCGGCGCCGCCATCGCAGTGACGCTGTACGCGGCCTTCCTGACGCTGATCCTGGCGTACTCCCCCATCATCGAGGTCACTGCGACTCAGGTTCGCGTCGCCGGCGCGCACGTCCCGCTGAACTTCACCGGGCAGTGCATCCCCCACACGACCAGGGAGAAGGCCCGTCTGGCGGCAGGTCCGGAGCTCGATCTGCGCGCGTGGCTGTGCATCAGAGGATGGATTCCGACCTCGCTCACGATCGAGATCACGGATGAGGCGGACCCGGTCCCGTATTGGCTGGTGTCGACGCGCAGGCCGACTGAGCTCGCCTCGGCGATCACGGAAGCTCGCTCGCGGGCGCCACGACAAGCTGACTGAACCACCAACTGCCCTCTCTGCAACCAGAAAGACTGCAACCAGAAAGACCGAAGCCGCATCCGGTGGGATGCGGCTTCGGTCGTGAGTCGTGCGGGCGGTCAGGCCGTCGCGCAGTCGTGGCACACGGGTCCGAGTGCCGAGTTCTTCTCGAGCTGAGAACGGTGCTTGACGAGGAAGCACTCGACGCAGGTGAACTCGTCGGCCTGCGGCGGGATCACCACGGTCTCGAGCTCGACGTCTGCGAGGTCTGCAGCCGAGAGGTCGAAGCTGCCGGGGTTGTCAGCGTCCTCGGCGTCAACGCTGCCGGAGAGACGATCCGGCACTCGCTCCTTCAGCGCCTCGATGGACTCTGCGTCATCGTCGGTCTTGCGAGGTGCGTCGTAGTCGGTCGCCATACCTATCCAAATCTCTTCAAACGAGGGGAACTCCCCCAGGCGCGGCAATTGTGCACGACTCAGGGGTGAAACTCAAACCCAGGTCAGCAGTGTTCGCGCGGAGCGAGATCAAATGTCCTCCCGACTTGGACGGCGCGCCCCTCGGCTCCTCGCCTGCACCGCCCCGGCGTGTGATGCTGTGCCCCAGGAATCGGCAACGCCAAGGAGTACGAGCATGCAAGAGCTCAGATTCATCGACCTGGATGAAGGTGCCCTCGTCGTGTCCGGAGATGACGGCCAGCGCTTCCGAGTCGTGATCGACGAAGCGCTCCGCGATGCCCTGCGGCCGCGCATCTCGACGCGCGTCGATGCGCCGAAGGTGCCGCCACGGGCCATCCAGCGGCTCATCCGCGCCGGGAAGACGATCGACGAGGTGATCGAGCTCACCGGAGCAGCCCGCGAGGACGTGGTGCGCTTCGAGGGTCCCGTGCGGGCCGAGCGCGATTACCTCGTTCGACAGGCGCGCGCGGTGACGGTGCGCTTGAAGACCGACGCAGACCCGCTCGGACAAGACGGAACGAGCTTCGGCGAGGTCATCGATGACCGCCTCGAGGCGTCGGTCGCAACTGCCGTCGTCTGGGACGCCTGGAAGGATGACGAGGAGGGCTGGCGGGTCGGTCTCTCGTTCGCCGTCGACGAGATATCTCGAGAGGCACTCTGGGGCTTCGAGCCAAAGACGCAGGCCCTGACCCCGCTCAATCCGACGGCGACGATGCTCTCGCAGCAGGGAGAGGCACCTGCGCTCGGCAGCCCCCGGTTGCGGGCGGTCGTCGAGGCACCCCAGCGCGAGGTGGCACCGGCAGTGAGTGCCGAGCCCTCCGCGAAGGAGCCGGTCTCCTGGATCGGCGCCGCGGCATCTCGCCTCGAGCGTGCCACCGAGCAGCAGCACCACGAGACGGCCGATCTGCTGGAGGCGCTCCGCAGGCGCCGTGGTGAGCGAGTCACCCAGTCGTTCGACGACGACGAAGACGGTGCGGATGAGGTCGAGTCGAACGCCGAGGGCCCCCTCGACGAGACCGGATCGCCCTCGCCAGAGCGGACTCCGGTGAAGCTCTTCGCTCCTCGCGGCCGCGACGAGGATCGTTTCGAGACGGAGACCATCGAGCCGAGCGATCTCGGTGCAGGAGGCGTGCGAGCCGTCGATGTGCCACTCGACGGGCTGGACGAGCCCGCACGTGATGCCGGGGAGCCGTCCCAGTCCAAGCACTCGCCGAAGCGCTCAGGGCGAGCGGCGATGCCGAGCTGGGACGAGATCGTCTTCGGCACTCGCAGCGACGAGTAGGACCCGACGTTCGGCGTGCGCTGGAGGTCAGTGCGCGTAGGCGCCGGCACGGATGAGGGGAACGATGGTCTCCTCGGGGGTGATCGATCCGTGCTGTCCGACGACGAGCCTCGCACCCGACTGCACCGACGAGGGGTAATAGGTCACGCCCTTGGTCGCCGCGACGATGACATCCCCGATGCGTGCTGCCGCCTCTGGGGAGACGACGGGTCCGTACCAGCCCTCGGAGATCGCCGCCGCGCGGGTGAGGACGGTGGCGCGAGAGCTCTGCGACTCGTGCCACCGGTTCCGAAGCTCCTGGGCCTCCGAAGCATCCGCGTCCGGTGCCAGGTACAGGTGCCGGAGCCTGGGCTCACCCGCCATCGCGATGACCCCGTCGAAGAGCGGGTCGTCGTCGTCGATGTCGATCTGCCGGTGTCGCGGAATGTCGACCATGCCGTGATCTGCGGTCACGAGGATGCCGGTTCCCGCATCCACCCCGCGAGCCAGCGAGTCGAATGCCGCGTCGAGCTCCTCGAGCCGCGCCAGCCAGGCGTCAGACTCCCAGCCGTGCGCGTGACCAGCCTGATCGAGTTCGGCGTTGTAGAGGTAGATGAGCGCACGGGGGTTCGTGTCGAGCGCGGCGAGGGTCACCTCGACCCTCTCCTGCATGGACTCGCCTTCGAGGTAGAGGGCACCTCGGAGCGACGCGTGCGTGAGCCCGGAATCCCGGTACTGCGGCATGCCGACCACGATGCTCTGCACCTCGGACGAGGCGTCGCGCAGCTGCTCGAAGATCGTGCGCTGCAGCTGCCAGGTGGCCGGGTCCATGCCGTCGCCCCAGCCGGACAGCTGGTTGCGGATGACCCCGGAGTCGCGGTCGTAGAGCGAGTAGCCGAGCAGCCCATGCTCGCCCGCGCGGGTGGCCGTCGTGAGGGAAGTGATGCCCGCGACGGTCGTCGAGGGGAACGAGAACGCGGTGTCCTTCTTGCGCCAACCGGCGCTCAGCCGCCGCGCGTGGCCGGCTCGGGAACGGAGCATCGCCGCACCGAGCCCGTCGACGAGCATGACGACCGTGGATCGGGCCTCGGGGAGACCGAGCGCACCCCGTTCACCACGCAGAGAGGCAAGCGAATTCGGCAACACGTCGGAGAGCGTCGGGCGACCGCTCGCCGCGCTGAATAGCATGGACGACATCCGTCCCAGTCTCCCACAGGGGCGCCGCGGCAACCTCCCTTCCGACAGGTGACATGAGCACAACACGCAACGACGACTCCTCAGCGATGAGCGAGCAGCGCATCGAGGACATCGACGTCTCCACCGAGATGCAGTCCTCCTTCCTCGAGTACGCCTACTCGGTCATCTACGCCAGGGCTCTCCCTGACGCGCGCGACGGGCTCAAGCCCGTGCAGAGACGCATCCTTTACCAGATGGCGGAGATGGGGCTCCGGCCGGATCGTGGGCACGTGAAGTCGGCTCGTGTCGTCGGCGAGGTGATGGGGCGCCTGCACCCGCACGGCGACACCGCCATCTACGACGCGCTCGTCCGCATGGCTCAGGGGTTCGTGCAGCGGGTGCCGACGATCGACGGCCACGGCAACTTCGGGTCGCTCGACGACGGTCCCGCGGCCCCCCGTTACACGGAGGCGAGGCTCGACGCAGCCGCACTGGCGCTCACGGCTGAGCTCGACGAGGACGTCGTCGACTTCGTTCCCAACTACGACAACTCGACGACGCAGCCCGAAGTGCTCCCGGCTGCCTGGCCGCACCTGCTCGTGAACGGTGCGAGCGGCATCGCCGTTGGCATGGCGACCAACATGGCGCCGCACAATCTCGGCGAGGTAATCGCTGGAGCCCTGCATCTGCTGGAGAACCCGGGCGCGACGCTCGAAGAGATCATGCAGTTCATCCCCGGGCCGGACCTGCCCTCGGGCGCTCGCATCACGGGCCTCGACGGCATTCGGGATGCGTACGCGGGCGGGCGGGGCTCGTTCCGGACACGTGCGACGGCCAGCGTCGAGCGCGTCACGGCGCGCAAATCCGGCATCGTCGTCACCGAGCTCCCCTACATGGTCGGCCCCGAGAAGGTCATCGAGAAGATCAAGGACGGGGTGCAGGCCAAGAAGCTGGCTGGCATCAGCGACGTCGCCGACCTCACGGACCGCAAGCACGGACTCCGGCTCGTCATCGAGATCAAGACGGGGTTCGATCCAGAAGCCGTGCTCGAGCAGCTGTACCGGCACACCCCGCTCGAGGACATGTTCCACATCAACAACGTGGCGCTCGTCAACGGCGGGCCGCAGACGCTCGGCCTCATCGAGCTGCTCCGCGTGTACCTCGACCACCGTATTCAGGTGGTGCGCAGGCGAAGCGCCTTCCGTCTTGCGCGCAAGCTCGAACGGCTCCATCTCGTCGAGGGCCTCCTCGTCGCGATCCTCGACATCGACGAGGTCATCCAGATCATTCGCTCGAGCGACGACGCATCGGCCGCCGGCGAGCGCCTGCGCATCGTCTTCGACCTCTCAGAGCTCCAGTCGGAGTACATCCTCGAGCTCCGGCTCCGCCGCCTCACGAAGTTCTCGCGCATCGAGCTCGAGGCGGAACGCGACCAGCTGCGGCAGGAGATCGCCGAGCTCGAGCGGCTCCTCGGCGACGAGATCCTGCTCCGTGCTCGTGTCGGCGCGGAGCTCCGGGAGACCAGCGACCGGTTCGCGACGCCACGCCGGACGCTGCTTACCGAGGGAGTCGGCACTCCCCCGAAGCGCGGGAAGGCGATCGAGACCACGCAGCTGCAGCTCGCAGACTCCCCGACGCAGGTGCTGCTCTCCACGACGGGCCGCCTGCTCCGCATCGACACGGTCGAGGCGGATGCACGACTGCAGCAGCCGCCGAGGCGCAGCAAGCATGACGCCGTTCGGTCGCACGTGACCACCACCGTGCAGGGTGAGCTCGGGGCGGTCACCAACCTCGGACGGCTCCTCCGCGTCCCCGTGGTGGCGCTCCCCTCCAGCCCGCAGGGGTCCGTGCTGCTCTCGGCCGGGGTGAAGGCACACGACTTCGTGGGCCTGACGAACGCCAAGGAGCAGGTCGTCGCCCTGGTGCCCATCGACCAGGAGACGCCGATCGCCTTGGGGACGAGGCTCGGCGTCGTCAAGCGGGTCACGGGCATCGACTTCGGGAAGAACCGCGAACTCGAGATCATGACGTTGAAAGCGGGCGACGAAGTCGTCGGTGCAGCGCTCGCCGCCGACGACGATGAGCTCGTCTTCGTCTCTGACGACGCTCAGCTGCTGCGCTTCTCCGGCAAGCTCGTCAGGCCGCAGGGCCGCTCGGCCGCGGGAATGGCAGGCATGAAGCTGTCGGACGGGGCCGTCGTGCTCTCGTTCGCCGTCGTGGCAGCGGCGAACATCGACCTCGCGGAGGTCGCGAGCGTCGCGCGCAACGAGGACGCGCTCGAGGGAACAGATTCGGGGACGGCGAAGGTCTCGAGCCTCAGCGAGTTCCCCGCGAAGGGCCGGGCGACGGGTGGGGTCAGGGCCCAGCGCCTCCTCCGCGGCGAGCGCCGCCTCAGCGCAGCGTGGGTCGGGCCGGGCACCCCCTTCGGAAACGCCCGTGACGGCGCCGTACGCGCGCTGCCGACCGGTGGCGCGAAGCGCGACGCGTCCGGAACCCCGCTTGAGCAGGTCGTGGACTTCATCGGCCGTGGCATCGGCGATCCGACGCCGTTGCCCGGTGCCGAGGCTGAGGGTGCCGCGCCCGATTCCGAGGACACCACGGCCGCGTCCGTGACCGACTGATCGACAGATCCCGCGAGGGCGAAGAAGGCAGGCTCCCACGGGAGCCTGCCTTCTTCTGTGCTGCGAATCGGAGGCCGCTAGACGTCGATGTCCGCTCGCGCGACCTGCTCGGATCCCTCGATGATGAACTCCTTGCGCGGCGCCACATCGCTGCCCATGAGCAGGTCGAAAACGCGCTCCGCGTTGTGAGCGTCAGCGTTCGTGACTCGTCTCAGGAGGCGCGCGCTCGGGTCCATGGTCGTGTTCCAGAGCTGGTCCTCATCCATCTCGCCGAGGCCCTTGTACCGCTGAATGGGATCCTGGTAGCGCTTGCCCTGCTTCTCGAGCTTCGCGAGCAGCGTCTGCAGCTCCTTCTCGGAGTAGGTGTAGACCGTCTCGTTCGGCTTGCGGCCGGCGTGCATGATCACCACACGATGGAGGGGCGGGACGGCTGCGAAGACGCGGCCCGCATCGAGCATGGGGCGCATGTAGCGGAAGAAGAGCGTGAGCAGCAGCGTGCGGATGTGCGCGCCATCGACGTCGGCGTCGCTCATCAGGATGACCTTGCCGTAGCGGGCCTGGCCGATGTCGAAGCTGCGACCGGACCCCGCGCCGACGACCTGGATGATCGATGCGCACTCGGAGTTCGAGAGCATGTCCGAGATCGAGGCCTTCTGCACGTTGAGGATCTTGCCGCGGATGGGCAGCAGAGCCTGGAACTCCGAGTTGCGCGCCGGCTTCGCCGTGCCGAGCGCGGAGTCTCCCTCCACGATGAACAGCTCGCTCTGAGCCACGTCGTTCGACCGGCAGTCGACGAGCTTCGTCGGTAGCGAGGAGCTCTCGAGCGCGTTCTTGCGACGCTGCGTCTCCTTGTGGGCACGCGCGGAGAGGCGGGACTTCATCTCCTGCACGACCTTGTCGAGCAGGAGGTTCGTCTCAGCCTTGTCCTGGCGCTTCGTGGAGGCGAACTTCTCCGTCAGGCCGGCCGTCACGGCCTTCTGCACGATGGCCCGCGCCGCGGGTGTGCCGAGCACCTCCTTGGTCTGCCCCTCGAACTGCGGCTCAGGGATGCGGACCGTCACGACGGCGGTGAGTCCGGCGAGGACGTCATCCTTGTCGAGCTTGTCGGTGCCGACTTTCAGGCGCCTGGCGTTCTTCTCGACCTCTGCGCGGAAGAATCGGAGCATGCCCTGCTCGAAGCCCGCGAGGTGAGATCCGCCCTTCGGAGTCGAGATGATGTTGACGAAGCTCTTCACGTTGGTCTCGTACCCGGTTCCCCAGCGGAGCGCGAGGTCGACGTGCATCGTCCTCGCCACCTCTTTCGTCACGAGCTGGAGGCCCTCGTCGTCGAGCACGGGGATGGTCTCGGTGAACTCCCCGCTTCCTTCGATGCGCCACGTGTCCGTCGTGGGGGCGTCAGGGGCGAGGAAGTCGGCGAACTCGGTGATGCCGCCGTCGAACCGGAACCGCTGCGTCGTCGGCTCCGCCGACTCGTCGCGCGCGTCCTCGATCACCATCTCGAGTCCGGGCACCAGGAAGGCGGTCTGCCTTGCGCGCTCGGCGAGGTCGTTCGTCTGGAAGCTCGCCTCGCGGATGAAGACCTGCGGGTCGGCCCAGTACCGCACTCTCGTTCCCGTGACGCCTCGCTTCGCCTTTCCGACGACCCGGAGCTCGCTGGTGCTGGTGAACGGGATAAAGTTCGACGTCGGGCTCGGCCCGTCTGGCCCGTCCTCGAAGACTCCGGGCTCACCCCGGCGGAAGCTCATGGCGTAGGTCTTGCCACCGCGGTCCACCTCGACGTCGAGGCGAGCGGACAGCGCGTTCACGACGGATGCGCCCACGCCGTGGAGGCCACCGGCGGATCCGTAGTTGCTCGCGCCGAATTTGCCACCGGCGTGCAGCTTCGTGAAGACCACCTCGACACCGCTGAGACCGGTCTTCGGCTCGATGTCGACGGGCACCCCACGTCCGTCATCGTCGACGCTGACCGACCCGTCGCTGTGCAGCTGGACGCGGATGCGGGAGCCGTGGCCCGCCAGGGCCTCGTCGACGGAGTTGTCGATGATCTCCCACAGGCAGTGCATGAGACCCCGGGAATCGGTCGACCCGATGTACATGCCCGGCCTCTTCCGCACCGCATCGAGCCCATCGAGCACCGACAGGTGTCTGGCTGAGTATGCGTCTCCGGAATTCGCCACCGAGGTCCACGTCCTTCTTCTGCGTCGTCATGCGTTCGATCCCGGCCGGACCGCAGAGCAGCGGCAGGCCACCTTCGAGCGTAGACCGGATGCGGGGTTTCGTGCGCCTCCCACTCCACGTCGGGCCTACGCGCGCCTCAGCCGGGGCCGGAACCGCCGGTGCTAGCCTGACCACGCCCAGCGACGACCAGAGAGGGCACAACGTGCAGACTCCCGAGCCGGTGCGCAGACGCATCCACATCGATCTTCGCGCGATCCGCGACAACTCGACCCGCCTCCTCGGGTCCGAGACCGCCAGCTATGCAGACCTCCGCGCGGACGCGTACGGACACGGAGCGGTCCGCGTCGCCGAGGCCCTCGACGCCGAGGGGTACGAGGGCTTCGTCGTCTCCCCCGAGCTCGACCGTGCGGCCCTGTCTCATCTGAGCACCCCGCTGCTCGACGCGGATGCCGTCAACTCGGACAGGATCACGGGCGGTTCGCTCTTCGGGCTCTCGGATCGCGCGTATCGACCCGCGATGCGGGTCAGCGCCGAGGTCCTTGCTGTCAAGGACGTCCAGGCGGGTGAAGGCGTGTCCTACGGGTACAGCTACGTCACCACCGAGCAGACGCAGCTCGCATTGGTCGGCGTCGGGTACGCGCACGGCGTCGTCCGACGCGCGTCGAACACGGCGCCCGTGCTCATCGGCGGAGCGACTCGCACCATCGTCGGGGCCATCTCCATGGACCAGTTCTCGGTCGACCTGCATGGTGCCGAGGTCTCGCCTGGGGATCTTGCGATCCTCTTCGGCGATCCGGCGAGTGGCGAGCCGAGCATCTTGGACTGGCAGCACGCGACGGGTCTCAGAGCCGCTGCGATCGCCAGTCGGATGAGCCCGCGATTCGAACGGAGCTACACATGAGCGGTGCCGTCGCGCACGTCGACCTCGACGCGATCAGCCAGAACATCCGCACGCTCGGCGCCCTCGCGCCGCGGTCGCAGTTCATGCTCGCGGTGAAATCGAATGCGTACGGCCACGGTCTGCACGAGGTGGTCCGCACTGGCCTCGATGCGGGCGTTTCCTCGTTCGGCGTCCTCGAGACGACCGCGGGGATCGCCCTGCGCGCGTCCGGGGTCGAGGTGCCGGTCTTCGCCTGGATGCACGGCCATGGCACCGATTTCGCCGCCGCGTCCGAAGCGCGGGTCGACCTGGGTGTGCAGACGTTCTGGCAGCTCGAGGCGATCGCGGCCTCCGGGTCCAGCGTCCGCCCGCGCGTGCACCTGAAGATCGACACCGGCCTGCACCGTGGCGGCGCGGACCGCCCGCGCTGGGCCGAGTTCGTGACCGAGGCGCTTCGCCTGCAGGCGCTCGGGAAGCTCGAAGTCGTCGCCGCCTGGAGCCACCTTTCCGACACATCGCACAGCGCCGATCTCGCGTCGACGCAGCTGTTCAGCGCGGCGGTCGACGAGGCCCGGTCGCTCGGCGCCGAGTTCGAGCTGCTGCACCTCGGCGCGAGCGCTGCCGTGATCGATCTCCCTGAGGCGCACTTCGACCTGGTGCGCGTGGGCATCGCCGCCTACGGCATCTCACCGTTCGACGACCGCAGCGCCGCGGACCTCGGCTTGCGTCCTGCCATGCAGCTGCGGGCGCCGGTGCTCGACGCACGACACGGGCTGGCCAGCATCGCCGTCGGGTTCGGAGACGGCATCCAGTCCGACCCTGACGCAGCGGCCTTCGTCGTCGTGGATGGACATGCGGCGCCCGTCATCGAAGTGGGCGTCGACGAGACGGTCGTCGCGTTGCCGCCGGCAGCGGGAGCAGTCGCGGCCGGCAGCGAGTGCATCGTGTTCGGGGACGGTTCCCGTGGCGAGGCGACGGCCGAGCAGTGGGCCAGCTGGGGCGGAACGGTCGGCGATGAGATCGTGACCGGGCTCACCGGGCGCGTTCGACGCCAGTTCCCCGGTTCCTGACGAAGCCCGGCCCATGCCGGGGCGTGCCCGAGCACGCCCCGGCGAAGGTCAGGAAGTCGGCGTCGTCACTCCGATGCGCCGCATGAGCGCGAGGCGGGCGTTCTCGGACCACGAATCGAGGCGAGCGAGTTCGTCTCCCCCGTCTCCGAGGCTCCTGTCGGGGTCGCGGCGCTGCAGCGCCCGCTCGAGCAGGTGATCGGCCAGCGCCGGATTCAGCGCGAGAATCGGCCCGTGCAGATGCGTTCCGATCGCGGCTTCGTGCCTGATGCCCTCGAGCCCCGAGTTCTCGGCCGCCGAACCGCCGTTGCCGAAGCCCCGCACGATCTCTCCGAGCGCTTCAGCACCCGCATCGAGCGTTGTCAGCGCGTTGTGGTTCGCGAATCCCGCGATGAGCCCGTCCCCGGTGCGCACGACGGTTTCCGCGACGCTCTGGGACGGCTCGCGAACCGCCCTCGAGGCGAAGACGCCGAGGCCTTCGAGCTCGCCGTCATCATGCGTGGTGCGGGAGCCGAGCAGCTCCCAGCCGCCGCCGATCGCCAGCAGCGGTGCCCCTGCCGCCGCGAGTTCGCGCAGCTGCTCCGCATGCCGCAGCGCGTCCGCCTGCACGGTCTGCACGGCCGCGAGCGGGCCGGAGCCGACGTGGATGAGGTCGACGGCCTCGGGCAGCGCCGGTGTGCCGCGTCCGACATTGACGATCTCGACGTCGAGCCCCCGCGCACGCGCACGCTTGGCGAGCACCGTCACATTGCCGACATCCCCGTTGATCCCGAGCTCGACCGGGTAGAGGTGCGCGATCCGCAGCTTCATGAGTTGACCTTCCCCTCGATGCCGGACTGTCCGAGGCGGCGCCGGATCGACATCATCTGCTCGTAGTTCACGATCATCGTCTTCATGCCCCGGCTCGGCTTCGGCAATGCGAGGAACCTGTCGAGGGCTTCACCCAGGTTCGGCTCGACGTGTCCCACCGGGATGTCCCCGTAGCCGAGACGCGTCGCGATCTGCCAGGCCTTGGTACCGGAGACCACGTCGACGTGGTCGAGCCTGCTCAGGTCGGCGCCGAAGATCCATGAGGGGTCTGGTGTGCCCTCGTCGACGGAGACGAAGACCTGTTCAGGTGCCTCCTCGAGCGCATCCAGGTTCATCTGGAGGCTCGGCGGGTTCTTCATCATGATGATCTCGATGTCCTCACCGCGAACACTCATGACCTCGCCGCGCCCGTAGACGGTCTGCGATTCGCCGAGTGCCTCGGCGACGAGGGCAGGCACGAAGGAGTCTCCGAGGATGCGCTGCGCGGTCGCAGCCGCGCCGGCCGCGTCGAGCGCGTAGTGGAGGCCGCGCGCGGGCAGCTTGATGGCGAGTTCGTCGTCCCCGATGCGAAGCGTCGCATCTCGCCCTCTCAGCGCGACGACCTGCACAGCGCGCTCGCCGGCGGCGACCTCCACGCTCGCGGCGGAGATGTCATCGAAGTTGGAAAGACCGTTCGGGGACTGCTCGATCAGTTCAGGGGCCACGCCGAACCAGGTCACGGGCGCATCCAGCGATGGCGGCAGGCTCCTCAGCGACGCATCGTCGGCGTTGAGCACGCTGAAGTCACCGCACGCCGCCGCGATGGTGCGGAGGAACTCCGTCACTCGCGATGGGTCGTAGAAGCGGTTCAGCTGGTCGACCTGCACGTTGAGCAGCAGCACGCCGCGCGGATGCAGGTGTGCGAGCAGCCTCGGCCCGTAGGCCTCATCGACCTCGAGGACCGCGATGTCAGCGCGCAGATTCCCGTTGACGTCGACGTCGGGAAGCATCGACGACGCGATGCCCTGCGGCAGGTTTCCACCCGAGGAGTTCGTGAAGACGCGGAGCCCGTGGCGGCGCAGCATCCTGGTCAGGAAGTGCGTCGTCGTGGACTTCCCGTTCGAGCCGGAGACGAAGATGACGCCGAGCGGAAGCTTCGCGACTGCCGTCTCGAGGAAGTCCGGGGAGATGGCGAGTGCCACCCTGCCTGGGACCGCGGAGCCACCCCCGCGGAGCCGCATCGCTCCGCGCGCGCTCCGTCCGAGACCGACGGCGATCATCCGCCGCAGCTTGCCACCCATGCACACTCCCGTTTCCGCGCACTGCCTGCGCTGTCGTCGAGGCGACGAGAATCCCCCGTCTCGCCGACCGCCGCAAGTATCTCATGGGCACGCCACGCGGCGACTGACGTCACCCGGGCCGGAGGCGGCTACGCGCAGGGCGAACCTGGCCCCTCGAATCACGCGGAACTTCGGCTCGCGTGCTCTAATTGTCGTGATCGCAAGATCACCGAGCTTTGGAGGCATCATGACGGAGAGCACAACGGCCCTGCGCACCGACTCGGCGCCCATCGCCGCAACAGACCGTTGCGACGCGTGCGGAGCCCAGGCGTACGTCCGAGTCCAGCTGAGCGCCGGAGAACTCCTCTTCTGCGCACACCACGCGACGCGCCACGAAGAAAAGCTCCGCCAGCAGGCAGTGGCCTGGCACGACGAGACCGCTCGCCTGCACGGCGAGAAGGCCGCCGCGGGACAGACTGCGGAGTAGGCAACGACACACGACGCGCTGGCGCGGCCAGCGCCGCACACGGAGAAGGCCCGGATGCAGATGCATCCGGGCCTTTCTCGGTGCTGGCACGACGCCAGCGCGGCAGTGCTCGCTACTCGAGGTAGTCGCGCAGCGACTGCGAACGCGACGGGTGGCGCAGCTTGGCCATGGTCTTCGACTCGATCTGGCGGATGCGCTCGCGAGTCACGCCGAACGTGTCTCCGATCTGGTCGAGCGTCTTCGGCATGCCGTCGCCGAGGCCGAAGCGCATGCGGATCACTCCAGCCTCACGCTCCGCGAGCGAGTCGAGGAGCGATTCGAGCTGACGCTGGAGCATGGTGAAGCTCACGGCGTCCGCAGGGACGACGGCCTCGGTGTCCTCGATGAGGTCTCCGAACTCGCTGTCACCGTCCTCACCGAGTGGCGTGTGCAACGAGATCGGCTCGCGGCCGTACTTCTGCACCTCGACGACCTTCTCGGGCGTCATGTCGAGCTCCTTGGCGAGCTCTTCTGGCGTTGGCTCGCGGCCGAGGTCCTGCAGCATCTGACGCTGGACTCGGGCGAGCTTGTTGATGACCTCGACCATGTGCACCGGGATGCGGATCGTGCGCGCCTGGTCTGCCATGGCTCGCGTGATCGCCTGACGGATCCACCAGGTGGCGTAGGTCGAGAACTTGAAGCCCTTCGTGTAGTCGAACTTCTCGACAGCACGGATGAGGCCCATGTTCCCCTCCTGGATGAGGTCCAGGAACTGCATCCCGCGCCCCGTGTAGCGCTTCGCGAGGCTGACGACGAGACGGAGGTTCGCTCCGAGGAGGTGGCTCTTCGCCCGGTCGCCGTCACGGGCAACCCACTTCAGCTCGCGAACAAGCTGCTTGTCGAGCTCGCCCTCTTGCTCCTTGAGCTTCTCCGCGGCGAACAGTCCGGCCTCGATGCGCATAGCGAGGTCGACCTCTTCAGCCGCGTTCAGCAGCGCGACCTTTCCGATCTGCTTGAGGTAGTCCTTGACCGGGTCGGCGGTCGCACCCGTGATGGCAGCGGAATAGACCGGAGTCTCTTCCTCATCGTCGCTCGGCGTGAGGACGATCGCACCCTGGACGCGTGCCTTCTCGGCGTCAGCCTTGGCGTCCTTCGGATCGGCCGGCTTCACCGAGTCGTCATCGGACTCCGGGCTGTCGGCGACATCCGCCTCCTGGTCGACTTCTTCGATCTCAGCCTCGTCGACGCCGTCTTCTGGCTCGTCGCCGTCGACCTTCTTCTTCGCAGCTGCTCGCTTGCGAGGCGCCGCCTTCGCGGGTGCGCCATCGGCCGCAGCGGCAGCCTTGCGCTTCGCGGGCGCGCGCTTGGCGGCGGGCTTCTTCGCCGTCGCGGCGTCGTCAGTGGTGCTCTCGGTCTCGGCTGCGGCGCTTGCGTCGGCGCTCGCGTCCTTGACCGGCGTCGCGCGCTTGCGCGCCGGCGCCTTCTTGATGACTTCCTCGGTTGCTTCTGCAGTAGCCGTGGTAGCTCCCGTGCGTGTCGCCATGTTCAGACCCCTCTCGTCACGGTGCGGGCATAAGGAAGGCCCTTGTCAAGTCTGCTCGAAGGCAGACCCGCAGGGTCCATCCGTTGATTATGGCACGGTTTCGGACGAAACCCTGGATTGCGGCCGTGCATTCACAATCCGCGCCGTCCGGAACCGAACCATTTCCTGCCTATAGCAACCCAGATCGGGTCGATGATTATTCCCTCGTCGCGCGCCATGCGGCCGCGGGTGCGGCGACGACTGAGCAGAAGACCGCAGAGGCCGACGAGCATGATGCCGGGGATCACCCAGAAGGCGAGCTTGTACTGCTGCCAGTCGACGGCGCCAGCGACTCCGATCCCCAGCGCATCGAGGGAGATGCCGATGAGGAACATCGTCGTGAAGCTCGCGACGAAGCCGCCGACGTTCACGATGCCGGAGGCAGAGCCGAGGCTCGAGGCTGGGTTGAACGTGCGCGCGTAGTCGAAGCCGATCGCCGATCCCGAGCCGCCGATTCCCATGACGACGAGCAGCACGATCAGGAGCCAGAGGGGAGGCAGACCCGGCCAGAGCAGCATCGCGACCCAGACGACGAGGATGAGGAGCGCGCAGATGAGCACGAGGTTCGAGCGTCTCAGCGGGTAGCGCCCCGTCAGGACGCCGAGGAAGGGACCGAGCACCATGCCGGCGAGCACGATGACCGGCAGGAGCGACGACGCGACAGCAGGCTCGAGGCCGAGGCCTTGGGTCATGAGCGGGTACCCCCAGAGCAGGCCGAAGACCGTGCCAGGGAACTGGGTCGTGAAGTGCGCCCAGAACCCGAGCCTCGTGCCAGGGCGCTTGGCGGCCTGGCCGACTTTGCCGAGGACGCCGCGAACACTGATCGCCTCACCCGCACGACGCAGTTCGGGGCTGTCACGGAGGAAGACGGCCACGGCCACAGCCGTGACGACCGCGAGGCTCGCAACCGAGAGGAAGGCAGGCGTCCATGACGTGGTGCGGAGCAGGAACCCGAATGGCACCGCGGAGAGCACCTGACCGAGCTGACCCAGGTTGCCGTACCACTGCACGAAGATCGGCACCCGGCGCGGCGGGAACCACGCGGCGATGATACGGAGCCCGGAGACGAACGTCGTCGCGTCCCCGGCACCGACGAGCATCCGGCCCAGGACCGCGACGCCGAGCTCCGGGGCCAGCGCCACGATCAGCTGGCCACCCGACATGAGCAGGGCTCCGACCAGGATCAATCGCGACGGCCCGAACCTGTCGAGCAGCATGCCGACGGGGATCTGCAGCGCCGCGTAGACCGCAAGCTGAGCGACGGCCAACGTGGAGAGTGCGGTCGCGCCGACGTCGAAGCGCTCACTCGCGAGCACGCCGGCGACCCCGAGCGACGAGCGCTGCGTCACGGCGACCAAGTATGCAGTCGCCGTGATGGCGAACATCGCGGGAGCAAGACGAGGGTTCATCTCGCCTATTCTCTCGCGTCGGCGAGCCGGCCGATCACGCTCTGCCGATCGGCAGGTTCCTCAGCCGATCAGACGCAGAGAACGTCCGGCTCGGCGGCGAGGCCTCGTCCCTCGTTCTGCTCAGGCGTCGTCGTCTCTACCGAGTGCCAGGTAGCGCTCGATCTCGGCGGCGAGCTGGTCAGCGGAAGGCAGCTCCCCTGCCGCATCCTCGAAGTCGTTGCTCACGGCGAGATTCTGCAGGTACGCATCATGCTGAGTCTCAAGGGCGTGGATGAGCTTCTGCCCGTCGGGATTCGACTCGAGCTCAGCATCCACCCCGGCACGGAAGGTGCGGTCGCGCTCACGCAGCGCCTCGGTCGCGATCATGCGGCCCGTCGCGCTGCCGAGCGCGGAGAGCGCGGCGACGGCCCCCGCCGGTACCGACGAGTCGGCGACGTAGTGCGGGATGAGCATCGCGAGGCTGAGCACGGGATGCCCCAGCTCCTCCGCACGAACCTGGAAGTACTGCATCACGTGCGCCGGGGCCTCGGTGGTCGGATTCCATACCGACAGGGAATCGACGAGCTCCTCTCGGTTGCCTGTCGCCGCGATGCGGATCGGACGCGTGTGCGGCACCGGCATCGGCACGGCATGGACCCACGTCGTCGACGAGACCTCGAGCGCGTCGACCGCGCTCACGAGCGCCTCACTGAAGAGGCGCCAGCGGTAGTCGGGTTCGAAGCCGGACAGGAACAGGAACTCCTGGCCGAGCTCGTCCGTGACGAGACGCAGATCGAGCCTCGGCTCCGTCACAGACTTCACGCGCCCGTTCGACACGGACACGATCGGGCGGCGCGCCCGGTAGTCGTACAGCTCGTCGACATCGAACTCCGCGACGATCCGCGCGTCCTCGTCCAGCCCGACGATCTCGTCTGAGACCTGCGCGGCCACGGCACCCGCGTCGTGACCGCCACGCAGCGCCACGATGAGGGGCAGACCAGCAGGCACGTCATGCCATGCGGCAGCCACTCGGAAGATGCGCTCAGTCTCGCTCATACGCACAATGCTAGGTCGGAACGCTGACCCCTGCGCGGGCGTTCGCGCTTGGCGCACGCGCCCGCCAGCCTCGCCCCTCGGGCCCGCAATAGGCTTGCGTGCATGACGCACGCCATCCTCGAACTCGCCGAATCCGCCCCCGACGCACAGCTGCTGGTGCTCCCAGTACTCCGACTCGATGACGCTCTGACGATCTCGGCTCCCCCTGGGCTCCCAGACCTGGGGCCGTCGCTCGAGGCGACCGGGTTCTGCGGGAAGATCGGCGAGACGCAGAAGATCGCGGTCCCGCACGAGGGTGGGGTGCGTGCCGCCATAGCGCTCGGGCTCGGCGACGGCAGCGACGAGGAGCAGGCGCGACGCGCTGGAGGGGCGCTCGCTCGCGCCGCGGGAACGTCTGCGGTCGCGATCGACGCGGATGCGCTCGAGCCGGCCATCCGCCAGGCGGTCCTGCTCGGTGCGCTGCTCGCCAGCTATCGCTTCACCGCCTATAAGTCGGAACTGGACGACGACGCGCTCACGACCATCACGGTCGTCACGAGTGACCGAGACCGCGCCGCAGCGGAGAACGCGCGTGCCACGACGCTCGCGAACGCCGTCGCTCTCGTCCAAGACGCCGTCAACACGCCGCCGAACGACCTCCCGCCGGCCGCGCTGGCCGACATCGCACTGCGAGTCGCCCACGAGAACGGCTTCGAGTCCCGCGTCTGGGACGAACAGCAGCTGCGTGACGGCGGGTACGGCGGTCTGACGGCCGTCGGCCAGGGGTCCTCACGCGGCCCCCGCCTGGTCCGCCTCGCGTACCGCCCAGAAGGAGCTGAGCTGCACATCGCGCTCGTGGGGAAGGGCATCACCTTCGACACGGGTGGCCTGTCGCTCAAGCCCGCGGCCTCCATGGTCGGGATGAAGTTCGACATGGCCGGCGCCGCGACCATCATCGGAGTCCTCCAGGCAGCCGCCGAGCTCGGCATCCAGGTCGCTGTCACCGGGTGGCTGTGCATCGCTGAGAACATGCCGTCGAGCACGGCCACGCGTCCAGACGACGTCGTGACCATCTACGGGGGCAAGACCGTCGAGATCACCAACACCGATGCCGAAGGACGCATCGTGATGGCGGACGGCATCGCGGCCGCGAGCGAGGAGCACCCCGACCTCATCATCGACATCGCGACGCTCACGGGAGCACAGGTCGTCGCACTCGGCGACCGCACGACCGCTGTCATGGGCAACGACGACGCGTGGATCCGCAGTGTCGTCGACGCCTCGCGTTCCGTCGGCGAACCCTCGTGGGCGATGCCGATCCCCGAGGAAGTCGGCGACACCTTGAAGTCGCCCGTCGCGGACCTCGCGAACATGCGCTCCGGCAACCGCTCGGCGGGCATGCTCGTCGCGGCGGCGTTCCTCGAGCGATTCGTCGGCGACCGTGCCGACGGATGCGGAGCCCTCCCCTGGGTGCACCTCGACATCGCCGGCCCGTCCAACAACGAGTCGGCGGCCTACGGCTACGTGCCCAAGGGCGCGACCGGGGTCATGCTGCGCACGCTCATCGCGTTGCTCGAGTCACGTGCCTGAGCTGGTTATTCCTGCCAGTTCGACGCGTGTAGGCTTCCCTGAGGGGTAATTTCGCCGCGCGTGGCGACCACAGACCGGCCGCCGCTTCTCTATGAATTCCATTGAGGGAGTTTTCCGGGTGTCAGAACACAATTTCGACCTCGTCGTCCTTGGCGGAGGAAGTGCGGGATACGCCGCAGCTATCCGCGCCGTTCAGCTGGGCTCAACCGTCGCTCTCGTTGAGAAGGACAAGCTCGGAGGCACCTGCCTCCACCGTGGCTGCGTGCCTACCAAGGCCATGCTCCACGCTGCAGAGCTTGCAGACAACGCACACGAAGCCGCATCAGTCGGCGTGCTGACCGAATTCCAGGGCGTCGACATCGAGAAGGTCAACGCCTTCCGCGAGGGCATCGTCGCCAGCAAGTTCAAGGGCCTGCAGGGTCTCCTGAAGGCCAAGGGCGTCACCGTCTTCCAGGGCGAGGGAAAGCTCGTCTCTCCCACGAGCGTCCAGGTCGGCGACGACACCCTCACGGGCAAGAACGTGGTCCTCGCGACCGGCTCCTTCTCGCGCTCGCTCCCTGGCCTCGAGATCTCGGGCAACGTCATCACGAGCGAGCAGGCGCTCGAGCTCACCTGGCTCCCGAACCGCGTCGTCATCCTCGGCGGCGGCGTCATCGGCCTCGAGTTCGCCAGCGTCTGGCGCTCCTTCGGTGTCGAGGTGACGATCGTCGAGGGCCTCAAGCACCTCGCGCCCGCCGAAGAGGAGTCCGTCTCCAAGCAGCTCGAGCGTGCGTACAAGAAGCGCGGCATCGACTTCAAGCTCGGCGTCCGCTTCAAGGGCGTCACGCAGGACGACTACGGCGTGCACGTCGAGCTCGAGTCCGGCGACGTGCTCGACGCGGACCTGCTCCTCGTCGCGGTCGGCCGCGGCCCCGTCACTGCGGGCATCGGCCTCGAGGAGGTCGGCGTCACGACCGACCGCGGCTTCGTCCCGGTGGATGAGACGCTCCAGACCAACGTTCCCGGTGTCTACGCCATCGGCGACATCGTTCCCGGTCTCCAGCTCGCACACCGCAGCTACCAGCACGGCATCTTCGTCGCCGAGCAGATCGCCGGCCTCAACCCCGTTCAGGTCGAGGACATCAACATCCCCAAGATCACGTACTCCGACCCTGAGATCGCCTCCGTCGGCTACTCCGAGGTCAAGGCCAAGGAGAAGTTCGGCGACGACGCGATCTCCACCGCCGAGTACAACCTCGCGGGCAACGCGAAGAGCTCGATCCTCGGCACGAGCGGAACGGTCAAGCTGGTCCGCGTCAACGACGGCCCGATCGTCGGCGTCCACATGATCGGTGGCCGCGTCGGCGAGCTCGTCAGCGAAGCTCAGCTCATCGTCAACTGGGAGGCCTACCCAGAGGACGTCGCACACCTCATCCACGCCCACCCGACGCAGGGTGAGACGATCGGCGAAGCAGCCCGTCTGCTCGCCGGTGTCCCGCTGCACGCCCTCTGACCCGCCAGAACCACTCAAGGAGAACCAACATCATGAGCGAAGACGTAACGCTCCCGGCACTCGGCGAGAGTGTCACAGAAGGAACCGTCACCCGTTGGCTGAAGAGCGTCGGCGACACCGTCGAGGTCGACGAGCCGCTGCTCGAGGTCTCGACTGACAAGGTCGACACCGAGATCCCGTCGCCGATCGCCGGCGTCCTCGAGGAGATCCTCGTCGGAGAAGACGAGACCGTCGAGGTCGGCGCCGTCCTCGCACGCCTCGGTGACGGCTCAGGTGCGGCCTCTTCCGACGACAGCGCCCCGGCCGAGGCCGAGGCCGAGCCAGAGGTCGAGGAGGCGGCGGAAGCCACCTCGCAGCCCGCCGCGGCTCCTGAGACCGAAGAGGCACCCGCCGAGAAGGAAGACGAGGGCTACGCCGAGCCTGCTCCCGAGAAGGAGACGACGTCCGACGCTCCCGCCAAGGAGGCGGCGACGCCCGCAGCGCAGACCGCGCAGCAGTCCGCATCAGCTCCGAAGCCGCCGGCACAGCCCAAGCAGCCCTCGCAGCCGAAGCAGAGCGGTGACTCGGCCCAGGCCGCGTCCAGCTCCGACCCGCGTTACGTAACGCCGCTTGTCCGCAAGCTGGCTGCCGACGCAGGCGTCGACCTCTCGAAGGTCCAGGGCACGGGCGTCGGTGGACGCATCCGCAAGGAGGACGTCGTCGCGTTCGCCGAGTCGAGCAAGAGCGCAGCTCCCGCGCAGGCCGCTTCGACTGGCACGCCGGGCGAGCCGACTCCGTTCGAGGTCTCCGAGCTGCGTGGCACGACGGCGAAGATGTCGCGTCTCCGCAAGGTCGTCGCCGAGCGTGCGGTGGCGTCGATGAACTCGACGGCTCAGCTCACGACGGTCGTCGAGGTCGACGTGACTCGAATCGCGCAGCTCCGTGATCGCGTCAAGGGCGACTTCCACTCGAAGACGGGCAACAAGCTCTCGTTCCTGCCGTTCTTCACGCTGGCGGCGGCCGAGGCTCTGCAGAGCTTCCCGATCATCAACTCCACGGTCGACGGTGACTCCATCCTCTACCCGGAGTCCGAGAACATCGCCATGGCGGTCGACACGGAGCGCGGACTGCTCACGCCGGTCATCAAGAAGGCGTCGGAGCTCGACATCGCGGGTCTCGCCGGTCAGATCGCTGACCTCGCGGAGCGCACGCGCGACAACAAGCTGCTCCCCGATGAGCTTGCCGGTGGCACGTTCACCGTCACGAACACGGGTTCGCGTGGTGCGCTGTTCGACACGCCAGTCGTCTTCCTCCCGCAGAGCGCGATCCTCGGTACCGGGATCGTCGCGAAGCGTCCCGCGGTCGTCAAGACGGCCGATGGGCAGGAGTCGATCGCGATTCGCTCGCTCGTCTTCCTCGCCCTGAGCTACGACCACCGCATCATCGACGGTGCGGACGCGGCTCGCTTCCTCTCGCAGATCAAGAACCGCCTCGAAGAGGGCGCGTTCGAGGGCAACCTCGGAATCTAGCAGCGTCCTCGAGCGGCTCACGCCACTCGAACATCGCGTAGACGCCATCCGGCCTCCCCACGAGCGATCGTGAGGGAGGCCGGTGGCGTCTCTGCCGTCTGCGCCGCGCCTTGTGGCCACAGCTCCACCACGGCGAAATCCCCGTAGCGGTCCCGGAGCGTCGCCGCGGGGAGGCTGGCCAGTTCGTCCTGGGCTCCTTCTGGTCGGTTGAGGTCGGCATGGAGTCCCGGCGCGTCGCTCTGGTAGACCTCCTCGAGGCAGCCGGCGGCGGCCGTGGCGAGGCACTCGGCCCGTCTTGCCACGAGCGCCGCAGCAGCCGCGGCAGGATCATCGGTCGCCGCCGCGGTTCGCCAGTCATGCACTGTCTCCGTTGGTGCCGATTGTTCAGGTTGTGCTGGTGTCTGCACTTCTGGAGCGGTCGCTTCCTGAGGTTGTTGCGTCTGCTGGCTCGCCGTTGGAGTGGCGCCGCTGTCGCTCGGGCCATCAGCGCCGTCTCCCCCGCTGCGACTGCTCGCCACCCCGATGACGACCGCGCACATGCACATCACCAGCGCGGCCACCGCCGCGATGCGGTAAGGCATCCGGATGGCAGACGGCTGCGGCGCCCTCGAACCGCGATGTCGCCGCGTCCGTCGCTCACGCCCGCTGGCGACCTCGCGCGTCGCGTGGACGTCGCCGCGCCTGGCACCGAGCGGATGACGGGGCCCATCGACGTCCCCGACATGGGCGAGACGCCCCGACGGGTCCTGACCCCGGTTGTCATCGTCGAGGAGCGTCGGACCAGCACCTCGACCTGCGGGGCCATCCGCTGACGGGTCGATCACTGGGCTCCCCGACACAGCCCCAGGCACCTGTTCCGCCAGCACGGCGCGCCAGGGCCTGGGCTCACCCACCGCCGGGTCGTGGATCTCCGCGGCGTCCTGCCAGGTGAACAGGGCGTCAATCAGTCGCGCACCGAGCCCCTCGTCAATCTCCCCCGACAGGCAGCGGTCGAATTCGCGCTCCAGAGCGGCAGGAAGCTCGGTCTCCGGAGGCAGATGCGCCAGCACCAGATCTGCGAGGGACTCGAAGGACCGCCAGTCTCGGAGCACACCAGCGTTCGGGCGGCCCTTCTGCTCGAGACGAGTCACCGTCTGCCAGCTCTTGAGAACCGGTCGCCCGGCCAGGGTGAGGCGGACGTCGTCGCATCCGAACGGGCCTACCGCCACGCCGTGCTCGTGCAGCTCCACGAGAGTCTCCGCGATGGAGGCGAGGATCGTCACGATCTCCCCCGCCGTGAGGGGGTGAGGCCGGTCGAGGAGCTCCTCCACGCTCGACCCCTCCGTGGCCTCGAGGACGACCACCGCGTCCCGGTGCTCGGTCTGACCGATATCGCGGACTGCAGGAGCACTCGGGGCGTCGATCTCCTCGAGCAGCACGCAGACCTCGGAGAGCGTGAGTCCCGGGCCTGGCGACGCCTCTACGACGAGCTCGACGGCCTCCGTGGGCGCAGGAGCGACGACTCTCGGGTGCGAGAGAGATGGGCCGGCCAGCCAGTCGTCGTCAGCCAACGCAGCCCGTTCGCGCGCCACGGCGAGGTAGCGGTGCCAGGGCCCGTCGTCCGAGAGCACGTCGACGACCCGCCAACCCGCGATATCGAGGTAGGCGGGAGCCTGGCTGCGGGTGGTTCTGCGCTGGTCTCTGGCTTGCACACGGAGATTCTGACGCCCAGTTCGCGCCAGGAGCGGACAAGCTTCATCGTCTGTGGAGAAGTCGTCACGAGTCCGAATGTGAATACGGGGTGAAGTGCCGGTATTCTGGATGCACTATGGCGAACTCTCCACAAGCCAGCGCAGCAGCGGAAAAAGAGCCGGGTCGCTTCAAGCAGATCTGGCAAGTCCTCAAGATGACGGTCAAGTACGACAAGACCGCACCTTGGATCATGGCCGCTGCCGTGCTCGTCCCCCTGATCATCGCAGCGCTCGTGAGCATCTTCCTCCCCGGGTCGAACGCGCTCATCTGGATCCTCACGATGATCCTCGGCCTCATGGTCGGTCTGCTCCTCTTCATGTTCACGCTGAACTGGCGCGCCGAACGGGTTGCGTTCGGGCAGCTCGAAGGCCGCGCGGGTGCTGCAGGCCAGGTGCTCACGAGCGCCCTGCGCGGAACGTGGCAGACGAGCGAGATGCCCGTCGCGTTCAACGCCAAGACGCAGGATGCCGTGTACCGCGCGGTCGGCAAGCCCGGCGTCGTGATCCTCAGCGAGGGCAGCAAGGCCGGCACGAAGCGCTTGCTCGACGATGAGCGCCGCAAGACCGCGCGCATCCTGCCGAACGTCCCGATCCACCACTTCCACGTTGGCACGGGAGCTGACGACGTGAAGCTCGTGCAGATCCGGAAGACGCTCAACAAGCTCCCGAAGAAGCTCACGAAGCCGGAGATCGTCGCCGTGACGAGCCGCCTGAAGGCGCTCGGCAGCAACGCCCTCCCCATCCCCAAGGGGATCGACCCGATGCGGATGCGCTCCTCGCGTTCGCAGATGCGCTGACCTGCAGCATCCCCGCCACAGACTCGCCCTGCCGCTCTACACGAGCCGCAGGGCGAGTTTCGTCATGATGTCGTGACCGCCGCGCTGGTCGCTGTCCCACACGAGCATGGGAAGCACGAGCGTCACCAGCAGCTGGCGGAGCAGGGGTCGAAGGTAGCCAGGCGCTGAGCCATCGAGCCTCGTGACTCGCATCCGGAACACCAGGTGCCCGATGGAGCCGCCGAACAGCATGATCCCGACGGTCGTCATCGCGAAGAAGAGCAGCAGAATGGCGATCGAGTCGTACTCGAAGAAGACGAAGGCAAGTCCCGCCGCAACCGCGTAGTCGATGATGAGCGCCGGCACGCGGCGGCGCATCGGCGCCATGCTGCCACGACCCTCTTCCGGGTAGCCCAGGCGGTAGCCCGGGTAGCGGTTGTTCTCCGGTCGAGCGAACTCCGGGCTGCTTGACTGTGCGGGCATCCGAAAAGCTTACCGTCGGACAGAGGCGGAGGGCGGGCCCCTGACGGCCGCACTATCACGCTCTGCGTAACGTGCGCGAAACATAACAGTGACCACTGGGCAACAGCGAGTGGTTAGCTTGTGACAGGACCCCGTCCGCCAACACCTTCGACACGACCCGGAGAAGCCATGTTCAAAGAACCGTCTGAAGTCCTCGCCTATATCACCGACAACGATGTCAAGTTCCTCGACATCCGCTTCACCGACCTCCCCGGTGTGCAGCAGCACTTCAACATCCCCGCGTCGACCGTCGATGAGGAGTTCTTCTCCGTCGGCCAGCTCTTCGATGGCTCCTCGATCCGCGGCTTCGCGTCGATCCACGAGTCGGACATGCAGCTCATCCCCGACGTCACCACGGCGTACCTCGACCCGTTCCGCGAGGCGAAGACCCTGATCATGGTCTTCGACATCTACAACCCCCGCACGGGTGAGATCTACCACCGCGACCCCCGCCAGGTCGCGAAGAAGGCTGTCGACTACCTGTCCTCGACGGGAATCGCGGACACCGCGTTCTTCGCACCAGAGGCGGAGTTCTACATCTTCGACGACGTGCGCTACTCCGTGACGTCGAACCAGAGCTTCTACTCCGTTGACTCCGAAGAGGGCGCCTGGAACTCGGGCCGCGAAGAAGAGGGCGGCAACCTCGGCAACAAGACGCCGTTCAAGGGCGGCTACTTCCCCGTCTCCCCCGTCGACAAGACGGCTGACCTGCGCGACGACATCACCCTCAAGCTCATCGAAGCCGGTTTCATCCTCGAGCGCTCGCACCACGAGGTGGGCACGGGCGGCCAGCAGGAGATCAACTACCGGTTCGACACGATGGTCAGCGCCGCTGACGACATCCTGAAGTTCAAGTACATCGTCAAGAACACGGCCGAGCAGTGGGGCAAGTCGGCCACGTTCATGCCGAAGCCGCTCTACAACGACAACGGCTCCGGCATGCACACGCACCAGTCGCTGTGGAAGGACGGCGAGCCGCTCTTCTACGACGAGGCCGGCTACGGTTCGCTGTCCGACACGGCTCGCTGGTACATCGGCGGACTGCTCGCGCACGCCAACTCGCTCGCCGCATTCACCAACCCGACGACGAACTCCTACCACCGCCTGGTGAAGGGCTTCGAAGCCCCAATCAACCTCGTCTACTCGGCGGGCAACCGCTCGGCTGCGATCCGCATCCCGATCACGGGCTCCAACCCGAAGGCGAAGCGCATCGAGTTCCGCGCGCCGGACGCCTCGGCCAACCCGTACCTCGCGTTCGCCGCCCAGCTCATGGCTGGCCTCGACGGCATCCAGAACCGTATCGAGCCGCACGAGCCCGTCGACAAGGACCTCTACGAGCTTCCCCCGGAAGAGGCGAAGAACATCCCGCAGCTCGCGACCTCTCTGCCCGAGGCGCTCGCAGCTCTCGAGGCTGACCACGAGTACCTCACGAAGGGCAACGTCTTCACGCCGGAGCTGATCGAGAACTGGATCAACTACAAGACGGTCAACGAAGTGCAGCCGCTCGCGCAGCGCCCGCACCCGTACGAGTTCGAGCTCTACTACGGCGTGTAGCCGTCAGAGCAGTTCCGCGACCGGCCCGTCTCGCTCCCGCGAGGCGGGCCGGTCGCCTTTAGGCGCCGGCGCCGGTGTCTCCGCATCCGCTCAGGCTGACGCTCGACGACGTGGCAAGCTGGACGGATGGACGACGAAGAGCTTCGCGCGCAAGCCCTGGCCGCCATCGACCACCACAAGCGCATCGCGGCGAGCATCCACGCGGCGGCCGTCCGCCGCCTGTCGTCCGAGCCGCAGAGCGAGGACTGGCAGCGGCACAATGCCGACGTCGATCGCTGCATCGACGAGCTCCTCGCCCACGAGTTCACCACCGCCAAGTCGGCGCTGCAGGCCCTCGCCTCGCATGAGGCACAGCACGCCGTCGGCATCGGCCGGCAGTCGGGCCTCGACGCCGTCCTGATCGCCGACAGCCTCGAACGGGCGATCCACGACCAGCAGGCCGCAGAGTCCTAGACGCCCGTCCCAGCCTCGGTCGGTGAACGTGCGACTGCCCCGCATCCGTGCTACTCGCCGTAGAAGCGTCGCTCGAACACGCGCCGCGCTCGGCGCGTCTCACCCAGGTAGTCGTCCTCGAGGAGCGGACCAGAGCCTGGCGCGTAGCCCAGGGCCCGCGCGACGGCGTCGAGCGTCGGACCGTCCTGCGGGAGGAGGTCCGACTGCTTGTTCGTGGCCAGGTACAGCGCCGAACGCACCCGAGACGCCAGGAGCCACGCGTCTTTGAGCTGATTGGCCTCGGCAAGCGTCAGCAGTTCCGCTTCCTGGGCGGCGTCGAGGGTCTCGAGGGTCGAGGTCGTGCGAAGTGCCGCTGTGTGCATCGCGTGCTGCAGCTGCAGGGTCTGCGCGAGCCACTCGACGTCGCTCAGGGAGCCGCGGCCCAGCTTCAGGTGGCGTTTCGGGTCAGCTCCCTGCGGAAGACGCTCGTTCTCCACGCGCGCCTTGATTCTGCGCACCTCACGCAGCCCGTCTTCGGAGAGCTCCTTGCCGTAGCGCACGTCGTCGACCAGGTCCATGAAGCGGTCGCGCACGTTCGCGTCGCCGACGACATCGTGGGCGCGGAGCAGCGCCTGCGTCTCCCACCCGAGAGACCACCGCGCGTAGTAGCTGCGGTAGGCCGACAGGGAACGCACGAGCGGGCCCGACTTGCCCTCGGGCCGGAGACCCGCATCCAGGTCGATCGGCATCCGCGGGTCCGCCGTGAACTCGACGATGCGGTGCACGAGCGCGAGGGCCCGCCGGCTCGCGAGGTCAGGGTTGGAGAAGTCACCGGGCTCGAACACGTAGAGCACGTCGAGGTCCGAGCCGAAACCGAGCTCGCGGCCGCCGTAGCGGCCCATGGCGATGATCGCGAATGGCGGATACTCGACCCTGTCGATGCGACGGACCGCGTCGTACGCGCCCTGCAGGGTCGCCGTCGCGATATCCGAGAGGCCGGCCCCCGTCTGCTTGATGTCGATGAGGCTCAGCAGCCCGCCGATCGCCAGACGGAGCACCTCTCGGCGGCGGAACGTGCGCAGAGCACGTCGGAGGGCCACCTCGTCGTCGTGACGACGGATCGTCGTCGCAACCTCGTCGAGGAGCGCGCTGAGCGAACGCGGCTTGAGCTGCGCGTCGTCATCGAGCCACTTCACCGCCTCCGGGTAGAGCTCGAAGAACTCCGCCGCGAACTTGGAGCCCGAGAGCAGCTGAGTCAGGCGCTTCGCGGCGGCCGAGCTGTCGCGCAGCAGCCGCAGGTACCAGGCCGTGTCGCCGAGACGCTCTGAGAGCTTGCGGAAGGCGAGGAACCCGCTGTCCGGGTCGCTCCCCTGCGAGAACCAGTCGATGAGCACCGGGAGCAGCGTGCGCTGCATGATGGCACGCCGGGAGACGCCCTTCACGAGCGCGGTGATGTGCGCGAGCGCGCCCTTGGGGTCGAGGAAGCCGATCGCGCGCAATCGAGCCTCTGCCTGGTCCGAGCTGAGCGCGAAGCCAGCCGTGGGCAGGGCGGCGACCGCAGAGAGCAGTGGCCGGTAGAAGACCTTCTCGTGCAGACCCCTGACCCGCAGCTTCACCCGCTGCCACTCGTCCGTGAGCTCTCGGGAGTTCGCGAAGCTGGCGGAGCGCGCGAGCACGGCACGCTCGATGTCGCTGGTCGGCATGAGGTGCGTGCGTCGGAGCGCGCGCAGCTGGATGCGGTGCTCGAGCAGCCTCAGGAACTCGTAGTCCGACGAGAACTGGTTCGCGTCATCCCGCCCGATGTACCCGCCCTCGCTGAGCGCTTCGAGGGCCGCGAGCGTCGAGCGCTCTCGGACGCTCTCATCGTGCTGCCCGTGCACGAGCTGGAGCAGCTGCACCGTGAACTCGATGTCTCGCAGACCGCCCGGGCCGAGCTTGAGCTGCAGGTCGACCTCCTCGGCGGGGATGTGGTCGGTCACGCGCTCACGCATGGCGCGCACCTGCTTGACGAAGTCGGCCCGGCTGGCGCTCGCCCAGATCATCGGTTCGACTCTGCGCTCGAAGTCCGAGCCGAGGCGCAGGTCGCCCGCCATGGCCCGTGACTTGATGAGGGCCTGGAACTCCCAGTTCTTCGCCCAGCGCTCGTAGTACTTGGCGTACGAGTCGATGGTCCTGACCAGCGCGCCGTCCTTGCCCTCTGGACGGAGATTCGCGTCCACCTCCCACAGGGCCGGCTCGACGTCGGTGGAATCGATGACGCGCATCGTGAGGCTCGCGAGCCGCGTCCCGATCTCGACCGCCCTCGGCACCGCGACTCGTTCGGGGTCTGACGACTCGGCGACGAACATGATGTCAACGTCGCTGATGTAGTTGAGCTCCTCCGCGCCCGCCTTGCCCATGCCGATGATCGCGAGGCGAACGCACTCGACCTGTTCGGCGGGGAATCGACCGAAACCGCTCGGTGGCGACTGCGTCTCCGCTCGCGCGACCATGATGGCCGCATCCAGCGTCTCTCCGGCGAGATCGGCGAGCGCACGGCTCACCTCTCGGACGCACCCGCGTTGATCATCCTGAGCGAGGTCGAACGCGGTGATTCGCGCGAGCTCGGTGCGGTAGCGGATGCGGAGCGAGCGAATCGCATCGGACCCGGTCAGCTGGGCAACCGCCATGCCGAAGCCACCGTCGGCGTCAGCGCGCTCGGCATCCACGCCCACGCTCGCCGCCATGCGACGCTGCAGCTCCTCACGGGTCGGCAGCTCCGCCTCACCCGACTGGACGACCTCCATGGTGCGCGGGTGCCGCAGGAAGAACTCGGCGAGGCCGGTCGATGCGCCGATCAGGCGCACCACCGTCTTCGCGTTGGGCCGTTCGGCGAACAGCGAGTCCACCGCACTCGGGTGCTGCCTGGCGAGGTACACGAGCCACTGCAGCGCCTGGTCCGGGTCCGCGACGCGCTCGTCGACGACCGAGAACAGGTCGTCCGCACGCACCCCCGTGAGCTCGGTCAGTTCCGCGAGGTGCGGCTCTGCCTCGCTTGGCGCGGCAAATCCGGCCCTTGCGAGGCGCGTGCGCAGTCCGTCGGAGCGCACGGCTTACAAGGCGTGCAGGTTCGAGGCCAGCTCGAACGGGGTGACCTGTGCGCGGTACTGCTTCCACTCGGCGCGCTTGTTCGCGAGGAAGTACGCGAACACCTGCTCGCCGAGCGTCTCTGCCACGAGTTCCGAGTTCTCCATGATGGAGATGGCCTCGTTGAGGCTCGAGGGCAGCGGGTCGAAGCCGAGCACGCTGCGCTCGCGAGGCGACATCTCCCAGATGTCGCCTTCGATCTCAGCGGGCAGCTCGTACTCCTCCGAGACGCCCTTGAGCCCAGCGGAGAGCAGGACGGCGTACGCGAGGTACGGGTTCGCGGCTGAGTCGATGCCGCGGTACTCGACACGCGCCGAGCCGCCCTTGTTGGGCTTGTAGGTCGGGATGCGCACGAGAGCCGAGCTGTTGTTGTGGCCCCAGCAGGCGTAGCTGGGGGCTTCGTCGCCACCCCAGATGCGCTTATAGGAGTTGACGAACTGGTTCGTCACGGCGGTGATCTCAGGTGCGTGCTTGAGGAGACCTGCGACGAAGTGCCTGCCGATCTTCGAGAGCTGGTACTCGGCCCCCGGCTCGTGGAAGACGTTCGTGTCGCCCTCGAACAGCGAGACGTGCGTGTGCATGCCGCTGCCGGGGTGCTGCCACATGGGCTTCGGCATGAACGTCGCGTACACGCCCTGCTCGATGGCCACTTCCTTGACGACCGTGCGGAACGTCATGACGTTGTCGGCCGTGTTGAGCGCGTCAGAGAAGCGGAGGTCGATCTCGTTCTGCCCGGGTCCAGCCTCGTGGTGGCTGTACTCGACGGAGATACCGAGGTCCTCCAGGATGCGGACAGCGCGGCGACGGAAGTCGTGTGCGGTGCCGCCGGGGACGTTGTCGAAGTAGCCGGCGTTGTCGGCGGGCACGGGTTCGCCGTTGAGCGCCTCATCCGACTTCAGCAGGTAGAACTCGATCTCAGGGTGCACGTAGAACGTGAATCCCTGCGCCGAGGCCACGTCGAGCGCGCGGCGGAGCACCCGACGCGGGTCGGTCACGGAGGGCTGGCCATCCGGCGTAGAGATGTCGCAGAACATGCGCGCCGTCGGGTCGATGTCCCCACGCCACGGCAGCATCTGGAAGGTCGATGGGTCCGGGTGGAGGAGCATGTCCGCCTCGGAGCGCCTCGTGAAGCCCTCGACGGCGGAGCCGTCGAGCCCGATGCCCTCGTTGAAGGCACCCTCGACCTCCGCCGGTGCGATAGCCACGGACTTCAATGTTCCGAGAACATCCGTGAACCACAGGCGGATGAACTTGATCCCGCGCTCCTCGATCTGGCGGAGTACGAAGTCCTGCTGCTTGTCCACTCGGGCTCCAATTCTTGTTGTGCGCCTCCCCATAGGCTACTGGGCTTGAGGCCGCCCCGCCGTATGATGGCCTGCATGTCTCAGGCCAGTGCACCGAAGCGAGTCCGAATTCGACACTTCCAGGCGGCCAAGGCCGCTGGTGAGCGCATTACCGCACTCACCAGCTACGACGCCATGACCGCTGCGGTGTTTGACGAAGCCGGCATCGACGTGCTCCTCGTCGGCGATTCCGCCGCGACGACCGTGCTCGGCGAGACCTCCACGCTGCCCGTCACGGTCGACGAGCTGATTCCCATGGCGCGCTCCGTCGCGCGCGGCGTGTCGCGAGCCCTTGTCGTCGCGGATCTCCCGTTCGGCAGCTACGAGCGCGGACCGGAGCAGGCGCTGGACACTGCGGTCCGCTTCATGAAAGAAGCAGGCGTGCAGGCGGTGAAGCTCGAGGGCGGCGTGCGATCACACGCGACCATCAAGCGCATCGTGGAGGCGGGCATCCCCGTCATAGCCCATATCGGCTACACGCCGCAGAGCGAGCACGGTCTCGGTGGGCACGTCGTCCAGGGCAGGGGCGACTCGGCTGAGCGCGTGCGCGCGGATGCACGAGCCGTGCAGGACGCGGGCGCCTTCAGCGTCGTGCTCGAGATGGTGCCGGCGGTGCTCGCCGCCGAGATCACCCGGGAACTCGTCATCCCCACCATCGGCATCGGCGCCGGTGCCGAATGCGACGGGCAGATCCTCGTCTGGACTGACGCGATGGGCCTCGGCACGGGGCGCGTGCCGCGATTCGTCCGCAAGTACGCGGACCTTCGCACGACGCTCCTCGACGCGGCATCCGCGTACCGCGACGAGGTCAAGTCAGGGGCGTTCCCGTCAGCCGCCGAGAGCTTCGAAGACCAGACCAGCTAGCGGCGTCAGACGGCCGACGGAGGTGCGAGTCAGCGGTCCTCGTCGGCTTCCTCCTCGGCCCAGGCCCTTGCTCGCTCCTGCAGCTTCTCGGGGGCACGCTTCGCCTCCGCCTCAGAGGCGAACGGGCCGACGAGCTCGGAGCCGAGGGACTGCTTTCCGGCCTCGACCTCTCCCGTGCGCGAGTTGTACCAGAATTCCTGTGCATGCGTATCGGTCATAGGCTCAAGCGTATGCCGAAAGACCCGAGAACCGGACTCCTCACACCCGGCCGAAGCGCACCAGTCAGATCCGTCCCGTCCTCGATCGCCCGACCGCCGTACGTCGGCAAGCAGGCACCCGACACGTGGACCGGCGGTGACGTGTACACGCCAGACGAGGTCGCACGCATTGCTCGAGCCTCCGCCATCGCCGCCGACGCGCTCCAGCACCTGCAACAGCACGTCGTTCCCGGCATCACGACGGACGAACTCGACAGCATCGCCCACGAGTTCGTGACGGCCCGCGGCGCCTACCCATCGACACTCGGCTACCGCGGGTTCCCGAAGGCAAGCTGCACCTCGCTCAACGAAGTCATCTGCCACGGGATCCCCGATGACACACGGCTCGAATCGGGCGACATCCTCAACGTCGACATCACCGCCTACTTCGAGGGGATGCACGGCGACACGAACCGCATGTACCTCGTCGGTGAGGTGGATGAGGAGTCGCGGCTGCTCGTCGAGCGAACCCACGAGGCCATGATGCGCGGTATCGCCGCCGCGAAGCCGGGTCGCCAGGTCAACGTCATCGGCCGAGTCATCGAGAAGTACGCGGGCCGGTTCGGCTACGGGGTCGTCCGGGACTACACGGGTCACGGGGTCGGCGGGGCGTTCCACTCCGGCCTCATCATCCCGCACTACGACGCTCCCCAGTACACGACCGTCCTCGAAGAGGGCATGGTCTTCACGGTCGAGCCCATGCTCACGCTCGGAACATCCGACTGGCGTCTCTGGGAGGACGGATGGACGGTCGTCACCGCCGACGGGTCCCGCTGCGCGCAGTGGGAGCACACCGTCGTCGTCACCGCGGACGGAGCCCGCCTGCTCACGGTTCCGACAGCCTGACGCCCCCGATGGCGAAGGGCCATCGCCCCCCGCGCCCGATATGCTCGCAGGCATGGGGAAGAGCAGAGCCACGAAGGCCATCGGCATCGACATCGGCGGGACCGGCATCAAGGGAGCGCTTGTCGACCTGCAGACAGGAGAGCTCCTCTCCAAGCGTCGGAAGGTGCCGACTCCGGTCGGCGGGGACCCCCGCGAGGTGATCGAGGCGACGATGGAGATCGTCCGGAAGATCTGGGCCAAGGACCTCGACGGCGACACCGACGTGCCGGTCGGCATCAGCGTCCCCGCGATCGTCAAGCACGGCGTGACCCGGTCAGCCGCCAACATCTCGCCGCTGTGGATCAACTTCGCGGCTCGCGCGGCGTTCTCGGAAGCTGTGGGCCGGGAGGTCGCACTCGCCAACGATGCGGACGCGGCCGGCATCGCCGAGGTCCGATTCGGCGTCGCCCACGGCCGGCTCGACAGCGTCATCATGACCACGCTCGGCACCGGCATCGGCACGGCGATGTTCTACGGCGGCCACCTGTTCCCGAACTCCGAGCTCGGCCACATCGGCATCGGCGAGCACAGCGACTACGAGAAGTACGCGTCGTCGAAGGTCCGGGAGCGCGAGGAGCTGTCATTCGCGGAATGGGGGGCTCGCCTCACCCCGTACTACCGTCACCTCGAAGCGCTGTTCTCCCCCGACGTGTTCATCGTCTCCGGGGGCATCTCGAAGCAGGCCGATGAGTTCCTCCACTACATCGATGTGGAGACGCCGATCGTGGTGGCCGAATTCATGAACAACGCCGGGATCGTCGGCTCGGCGTGCCTCGCAGCAGAGCACTGGGTGTAGGACTTTCAACCACGACGAGAGGCCGGGGCGACGCGTCGCCCCGGCCTCTCGTCTCCAAGCTGAGGTGAGCAGGCCGACCGATACGCCGGGTTCTGTCCCGACTTGCGTCGGGGGCGGCCATCTCTCTCGCTCGCACGTTGCCGCGCGAATCTAGCGGCCTACCCGGGGACTCGGCGAGCAGCGTCGTCATCCCCTGTATGGCCTTGCTCCGGACGAGGTTTACCGTGCGGCACCTGTCACCAGGCACCCGGTGGGCTCTTACCCCACCCTTTCACCCTTACCCCTGCGTCCCGGAGGACGTCCCGCTCCTCGAAGGAAGCGGCGGCGGGGCGGTCTGCTTTCTGTGGCACTGTCTCGCGGGTTTCCCCGGGTGGGCGTTACCCACCGTCCTGCTCTATGGAGCCCGGACGTTCCTCGGCATGGTCTCCCATGACGCGACCGCCTGGTCGACCTACTCTTCGCCAATACTATCGCGATCCACAGAACCTCTTGCTTGTGATGACAGCAGGACCAACTCCTGGTCCTCCTCGGTTGTCCTGCAAAACAACAAAATCGGCCCAGGCCCAGGGGGTTCTCACCGCACGGGGCATCGATTGATAACGACTTAGTGAACGGCGTGGATGAACTCATATGTTCGTGTACGCTCCAAAAGCGCACGGCATTCCCACACGCAGATCTCAGGAATGCAGTGCTCGAACCGTTGCGCTCCAGCAGCGACTCCCGGGCAATGACTGCCCGGAACGACGGTTCGCTCGCAGTCAAGGACTTAAGGAGGAGTTCAATGACAACATCCACGAAGCGGCGCGCCGCAACAGCGGTTGCCGCACTCGCAGTAGCCGGTCTCGGGCTGACAGCCTGTTCCGGTGGACCCGGTGTGCAGGAAAACGCAGGCGGCCCCAGCGACAACAAGGTCACGGTCTACGGTACGCTCGTCGATTCCGAGGCCGCCCTGCTCGAAGAGTCCTGGGCCGCCTGGGAAGAAGAGAACGGCATCGAGATCATGTACGAGGGCTCCAAGGAGTTCGAGACACAGATCTCGGTGCGCGCGCAGGGAGGCACCCCGCCAGACATCGCCATCTTCCCGCAGCCCGGTCTCATGGGCGACCTTGCAAGCGGCGGACTGCTGACCGAAGCACCCGAAGGTGTGGTCAGCAATTTGGAAGAGTACTGGTCTGAGGATTGGAAGACTTACTCCTCGTACGACGGAACCGTGTACGGTGCGCCGCTCATGGCTAACCTCAAGGGCTTCATCTGGTACTCCCCGCAGTTCTTCAAGGACAACGGATTCGAAGCGCCCGCCACATGGGAAGAACTCATCACGCTGACCGGTGAGATCCAGGCCAAGACCGGAAGCGCACCTTGGTGTGCCGGCTTCGGCTCAGACGCAGCCACCGGCTGGCCCGGCACGGACTGGGTCGAAGACCTCGTCATCCGTCTGCACGGACCGGACGTCTACGATCAGTGGGTTGCCAACGAGATTCCCTTCACCGATCCGCGCATCCAGGAGGCGTTCAATGAGGCAGGCAAGATCCTCACCAATCCCGACTACGTAAACGCGGGTTTCGGGGATGTTCGCTCGATCAACTCGACGGCCTTCGGCGACGTAGCTCCCAAGATTGTTGACGGAACCTGCGCGCTCCACCACCAGGCTTCCTTCTACGACGGCTACATCACTGAAGCAGGCGGCACCGTCGGCGAGGACGGCGACGTCTGGGCCTTCATGACGCCTCCCGCTGAGGGCAAGGAACAGGCGGTCACCGGCGGTGGCGAGATCGTCGGCTCATTCAACTCGGACGAAGACACCGTGAAGGTGCAGGAGTACCTCTCCAGCCCAGAGTGGGCGAATAGCCGAGTCTCGCTCGGTGGCGTCATCAGTGCCAATACTGGTCTGGACCCCACGAACGCATCGAGCCCGATTCTGCAGGAGTCCATAGCGATCCTCCAGGACCCGGAGACGACTTTCCGGTTCGACGCCTCTGACCTCATGCCTTCGGCAGTCGGCGCAGGCACGTTCTGGAAGGGCATCATCGACTGGGTCAACGGCACGGACGTCAACACTGTGACGACCCAGATCGAATCCGGCTGGCCCTCCAGCTAAGCACCCGTGTGGAGCATCCGGCTGTACCGGATGCTCCACACTCACTCCACCGCACGGACGACGTCGTCCCCCGCGAACGTGCTTGTCTGCCACCCTGGAAGGTCACAATGGCAAGTTTCTTCACGTGGCTGGCTCAACAGCCACCACTCCTACAAGTCCCGATTGTCATCATCGCGTTCCTCGCGGTCGTCGCACTCATCGTCTACTTCGTTGAGCTCGCACCAAGGCCCGGTACCAAGTACACGGTCCTCCGCCTCGTGGTCTGCATTGCAGTCCCGGTCGCGCTCGTCTTCATTCTCGGCACCTACACATGGGCGGCCATTGTCGCCATCGCGCTCGGTGCCCTTCTGTTCTGGCTCGACCTTCGCTCACGTGAAGGTGCCGGGTACCTCATCGCTCTGATCGGCTTCCTGGCGCCCGCTCTCGTGCTCGTCACCATCGGACTCATCGTTCCGAGCATCCAAACCACTGGCCAGGCGTTCACCAACAAGTCCGGCGACTTCGTCGGCCTCGAGAACTTCATCTGGATCTTCACGCAGCCGAGCGGTATCCGGACGGTCCTGAACACGATCATCTGGGTCGTCGTCACCCCGGTCCTCTCAACGGTCGCTGGCCTCGCCTACGCCGTCTTCATCGACAAGTCACGCGGGGAGAAGTTCCTCAAGGCGCTCGTCTTCATGCCGATGGCCATCTCGTTCGTCGGCGCGTCGATCATCTTCAGGTTCATGTACACGGCGCGTCCTGCCGACCAGGACCAGATCGGTCTCCTCAACCAGATCATCGTCTGGTTCGGCGGACAGCCCTACGACTTCCTGGCTGAGTCGCCGCTCAACACGTTCTTCCTCATCATCGTGCTCATCTGGGTGCAGACCGGCTTCGCCATGGTCGTGCTCTCCGCGGCCATCAAGGGCGTGCCGATGGACCAGATCGAGGCCGCGTCGCTCGACGGTGCAAACCCGTGGCAGCGCTTCATCAACGTGACTGTTCCCGGTATCCGCTCGTCCCTTGTCGTCGTCGTGACGACGATCTCCATCGCCTCGCTGAAAGTCTTCGACATCGTTCGCACGATGACGGCAGGCGCCAACGACACGAGCGTCATCGCCAACGAGATGTACACGCAGTTCAAGACCTTCGAAACCGGACGATCGGCCGCCTTCGCGGTCGTGCTGTTCATCCTCGTGCTGCCGATCATCATCTACAACGCGAACCAGATGAAGAAGCAGAGGGAGATCCGATGAGCGCCATCGTTCCAGTCGAACTTCCCGTCGACACCAAGACGGCGGAGCAGCTCGCGCGAGGCGAGCAGAGCACAAGCGGCAAGGTCAAGAAGAATCTCACCAGTCGATGGGCGACCATCGCGGCGATCGCCATCGCCGTCATCTGGACCATCCCGACGTTCGGACTCTTCGTCTCCTCGTTCCGCCCCAAGGCAGAGGTCGTCAGCACCGGCTGGTGGACGATCTTCGAGAACTGGGGCTTCACCTTCGACAACTACGTCGAAGTGCTTGCCGCAGGCAACACCCAGCTCACGATGGCGCAGGCGTTCCTCAACTCGATCGTCATCGCACTCCCAGCGACGGTCATCCCACTGGCGATCGCCCTCCTAGCCGCCTACGCGTTCGCATGGATGGACTTCAAGGGCAAGAACTGGCTCTTCGTCCTGATCTTTGCGCTCCAGGTCGTGCCGATCCAGATGGCACTTGTGCCGCTCCTGCAACTGTTTGCTCGCGGAGAGCTGTTCGGTGTTCCCGTGATCGCAGCCTTCGGTGCAGATGCCGGGTTCGCACAGGTGTGGATCGCGCACTCGATCTTCGCCATGCCGCTCGCCATCTTCCTGCTGCATAACTTCATCGCGGAGATCCCGCGCGAGGTCATCGAAGCCGCTCGGGTCGACGGCGCGAGCCACGGCCAGATCTTCTTCCGCATCATCGTCCCGCTGACGCTTCCTGCCGTGGCATCGTTCGGGATCTTCCAGTTCCTCTGGGTGTGGAACGACCTGCTCGTCGCGCTCGTGTTCGCGGACGGTGCTGTTGCACCGATGACGAAGCTGCTCGCTGAGATCACGGGCTCACGTGGTCAGGAATGGCCGCTGCTCACAGCTGGCGCGTTCCTCTCCATCCTGGTCCCGCTCATCGTGTTCTTCTCGCTGCAGCGGTACTTCGTGCGCGGCCTGCTGGCAGGTTCCACGAAGGGCTAGTCACCTGCCGGCACCACCACGTGCCAGCAGCCAACCGATGAGGGGGAGCCAATTGGCTCCCCCTCATTCGTGCCCCCGTTCCACGCGGCCTACGCGGGCGCCTGCCGGCAACGTCGTGAGGAGGCCTTTCCCAACTGTGAGGAGCGCACAGCCTAGCGAACAGAACGGACAGAGGAGCGGACAGCAGAACGCCCTCCGCAGATCGCGAGATCTGCGGAGGGCGTTCCGCATGTGCAGATAGCTACTAGCTGGTTGCCGCGCCGCTCGCGAGAGCGTCGTTCGCCTCCTGGAGGCGGATGGCCTCCGTGAGCGCACCGCTGATGCGCTGCTCCGTCTCCGGGTCGAAGATGTGGATGTGGTCGTTATCGGTCGTGACGTAGATCGTCTCGCCGACCTCGGGGTGGCTGCGACCGTCCACACGAGCGACGATGTCCGTGCGCTTCCCGTCGATCATCGAGTGGCCGTAGAGGTATCCCTCGGCGCCGAGCTCCTCGACCAGGTCGACCTCGACCTTGAGGCCGGGCTTCTCCTCGCGCGAGATGATGATGTCGTCCGGGCGAACGCCGACGGTCGCGGTGCCCGACTTGAGCTTCGCCAGCGTCGCGCGCTCGAGCGGGATGACGTCGGTGCCGAAGCGGACGCCCTCGGAGGTCAGGTCGGCACCGAAGATGTTCATCGACGGGCTGCCGATGAAGCCTGCGACGAAGACGTTCTTCGGCTTCGCGTAGAGCTCACGCGGCGTTCCGACCTGCTGCAGCACGCCGTCCTTGAGCACGGCGATACGGTCGCCCATGGTGAGCGCCTCGGTCTGGTCGTGCGTGACGTAGACCGTCGTGACGCCGAGACGGCGGGTGAGGCTCGCGATCTGCGTACGCGTCTGCACGCGCAGCTTCGCGTCGAGGTTCGAGAGCGGCTCATCCATGAGGAAGACCTGGGGGCTGCGGACGATGGCGCGGCCCATCGCAACGCGCTGGCGCTGACCACCGGAGAGCGCCTTCGGCTTGCGGTCGAGGTAGGGCTCGAGGTCGAGGATCTTGGCGGCCTCGAGAACGCGCTTCGCACGCTCTTCCTTGTTGATGCCGGCGATCTTGAGGGCGAAGCCCATGTTCTCGCCGACGGTCATGTGCGGGTAGAGCGCGTAGCTCTGGAACACCATGGCGATGTCGCGGTCCTTGGGCGGGAGATGCGTGACGTCGCGGTCGCCGATGAGGATGCGCCCGCGGTTCACCTCCTCGAGGCCTGCCAGCATGCGCAGCGATGTGGACTTGCCGCAGCCGGACGGGCCGACGAGGACGAGGAACTCTCCGTCGTCGATCTCGAGGTCCAAGCTGTCGACCGCGGGGCGAGCGCCCTCGGTGTAGATGCGCGAGGCGCTTTCAAAGGTCACAGTTGCCATAGGAGTACTCCCTCATTACCGGCAGGTACGTGCCGGACGATCCGTAGTAATAGGTGAGGAGCAACGATGCGTTTCACTACAAGCGACGCCGTCGGCGCTCCACCACTGAGTATGTCAGAACTCAGCGGCGGGCGCGCGACGTGTTCGCATCAGAGCGAGGATTTCTCCGTGCGCACGAGGATCGCGCCGGAATCCGGGCAGATCACGACGTCATCCGGCGCGGCGCGGCGGATCTTCTCGAGCTCCGGCCGATCGAGCGCGACGTTCGTGCCGGTCGTGATGATGCCGATGAGCTCGGCCGCGCCAACCCCGTACCGCTCCCGCTGCTTCTCGTAGAGGGCGACGAGATCGGTCGGGAGCGTGGCACGCACGCTCTCCCGCTGTTCGGCGAGCACGCGATACTCGCCCTTCAGGTTGTCACGGGCGGCATCCCGCAGCACCGTGAGCTCGGTTGCACGCTCCTCGACTCCACGCTGCGACTCGAGCGCTGCCTGGTGAGCGGCGGTCTGCTCCTCGACGCGCTGCATGACCTCGAGTTCGCCATCTTCGAGGATCGAGCGACGGCGCTGGAGCACTTCGATCTCGCGCTGCAGCGCCTCGATGTCCTTGCGGCTCGATGCGCCCTGCAGTCGCTCCTCGTCTCGTTTGAGACGCGCCTCGACGGTCGCCACATCTGACTCGATCTTGCTGAGCTCGCTGCGGGAGTCCTCGAGCTGGCCGAGCAGCCGAACGACCTCGGCGCGATGCTGCGTCCGCTCCTCGTCGAGGGCGTTCAGGTGATGCTGCTCTGGCAGGTTCTTCGCGACGTGCTGCACTCGTCGACGCTTGGTGTCGACGTCGGCGAGTTCGAGCAGACGCCGCTGGTCCGCCTCGCTGGCCTTCATGCCCGGCCCGTGTTCGTGTCTTGGATGACGTTCATAGTGCTCTCATTCTGTCGTGAAGTCGCGCGCTGCCCGCACAGGGCGCGCTCGCGTGCGCGGAGTCGACTACTGCGGGATGGCGAAGTCCCAGGGATCCGTCCGCAGCTCCGAGACCTCGACCTCCACCTCGGGGAACGCCTCCCGGAGCTCTCGCGCCGCGTGATCGAGCCACAGCCACTCGCTCGCCCAATGCGAGGTGTCGATGAGCGCCGGGCCGCTCCCCCTCGCCAGGCTCTCTTCGAGAGCCTCTGAGGCGGGGTGATGCCGGAGGTCGCTGGTGATGTAGACATCCGCGCTCACGACTGCCGGCTCGCTGAGCAGCGAGTCGCCGGCGCCTCCGCAGAGCGCGACGGTCTCGACGACTCGGTCGAACGCGCCCGCGGCCCGGATGCCCGTAGCGGTCGCCGGCAGAATGCTGGCGACTCTCCGAGCGAGCGCACCGAGCGTCATCGGCTCCGGCAGGACGCCGACGCGGCCGAGCCCGCGACTCGGGTGGTCGGTCGACACGACGATGGGTACTGCACCTTCGAGGCCAAGCGCCGCGGCGAGCGCTGCGGAGGTCCCGGTCTCAACGACGTCCGCATTGGTGTGAGCCGCAAGCAAGGCGCACTGGGCTCGGATGAGGGTCGCGAGGAGTGCCCCCTTCGCCGTCGTCTCGGCGACGGTCGTGACACCGCGCAGGAGCAGCGGGTGGTGCACGAGGAGGAGGTCGGACGAGGTGTCGACCGCCTCGCCGACGGTGATCTGCGTCACATCCACCGCCAACAGGATCCGGGTGATCGTCGCCTCGGGTGAACCGGACACCAGTCCGACGGAATCCCAGGCTTCCGCCCCCGCCGTCGGCCAGCTTCTCTCGGCAAATTCCAGGACATCGCGCAGTCGGGTCACCATAGGGCGATCCTAGCTGCGGTGATAGGGCCAAGCAGTGGACTTTCCGCGTAGAGTGAGCAGTTCATTGCTCCTTTCCCCCGGCAGTCCTGCTCTCAGAGTTTCCCCCAGGAGACGTCTTGTCAGAACAACAGCGCGACGCTGTCGCGAATCCCGCGAAGCGTCCGACTATTCGCGATGTGGCAGCGGTCGCTGGCGTCTCGAAGTCGCTGGTGTCACTCGTCTACAGCGACCCGGAGAAGGTCAGCGAAGCCCGGAAGGGGCGCGTCCTCGCCGCCGCCGAGGAGCTCGGCTTCCGCCCAAATCTGCTCGCCCGTTCCCTCGCTACGAATATGAGCGACTTCATCGGCATCCTCGTCGCCGACCCCGTGAATCCGGTCTTCGCCGAGATCATCGACGCCGCGAGCCTGGAGTTCGACCGGGCGGGGCGCCGCGGTCTGATGACAACCGCCGTGCTGCCGCAATCCGGGACCGTTCGTCTCCTGAACGAGGGGACGATCGCGACGCTCAGCGATCTGCGTCCCCGAAGCGTCCTCATCGCCGGCTCCCTTCCGGACGTGACGTCACTCGGCTCGCTCGCCGAGGACCGCCCGGTCGTCGTGGCTTCGGGCCTGGCGGAGGGCTTGCCGAGCGCGGGCAGCGTGCGAACCGACGACAGGAAGGGGCTCGCCCTCCTCATCGAGCACCTCACGAGTCTCGGGCACAGTGACATCGCGCACCTCGGCGGTATGACGGCCGTCGGTCGCAGCCGAGCGGACGCCTACGAGGAGGCCATGACCAGGCACGGGCTCGCACGTCACGTGCACGTGCAGGACAGCGACTTCACGGAGCTCGGCGGCTACGTGGCCGCGACGAGTCTGCTCTCTCGCGAGAACCGACCGACGGCCATCATCGCGGCGAACGACCTTGCGGCTCTCGGAGTGCAGCGCGCCCTCGATGAGCGGGGGCTGACCCCGGAGGACGTGGCACTCACGGGGTACGACAACTCGTTCCTCGCGTCGATAGCCGGAGTCTCGCTGACCTCGGTCGACCCGCACAACGGCGTCATCGGACGAGAGGCTGCCCGTTGGCTCATCGAAGCCGAGGCCGGCAACGACTCGCTGCCGCATGAGTTGCTCATCGAGCCGCGCCTGGTCGTGCGACGGTCGTCAGGCTCCGGCATCTGAACGCACTGGCGTCTGACGGGCGACCGGTCACCCTGCCAGGAGGACTGCCTGCTACCGCGTGAACGTGACTCCCCAGGAGGATGTCCAGACCTCGCCCGGTTCGATCCCGATGAGGGCGGTGCCGGAATTCAGGGCGTCCGGCGGTGCCGTCATTGGCTCTGCAGCGAATGCGAGGCCCGTACCCCCGTGGTGCCCCTCGGGTCGAGGGAAGTCGCTCGGCGTGTAGAGCTGGACGTACCGGAAGTCGTCGTCGCCCCACAGCTCGAGGCGGGCGCCCGATCGGGACGAGAGGGTGACCAGCGTCTTCTCGCGGTTGCGCCGGACCTTGAATGCGTAGTTCAGGTCGAGTTCTCGGAGCTCGCGACCCGACGTCAGGTCGAACTCGCCTCCGGTGACGACGGGTTCCGTGCCGATGGGAAGCAGGCGATCGTCGAGGAGGACCCGCTCGGTCAGGTCAGACGTGACCACGAGGTCGCCGATGGGCTCTTCGCCCAGTCGGAAATACGGATGCGCGCCGACCGCGAACACCGCGTCCTGGGCCCCGAGATTGGTGACCTCGTGCGTGACCTCGACCCCGTGCTTGGTGGCCTGATAGCGGACGCAGTGTCGGAGGGTGAACGGCCATCCGTGCTGGGGGTAGACGGTCGCCCCCAGCTCGATGCTTGAGGCGTCCGCGTCGAGGACCGCGTACTCGGTGTTGCGGAGCAGGCCGTGCGAGGCGTTGCCCTTGCTCGGCTCGGTGATGTCGAGCTGCTGAGTCTTGCCGCCGAAGCTCCATCTTCCGTCGCGGACCCGGTTCGGCCATGGGAAGAGGGTGATGCCGGCCCCGAACGGTGGAAGGACGTCGTCGGCGAAGTCCTCGACCAGCTGCACGCCGTCGACTTCGAGGGAGCGAAGCACTGCCGCGACGGTGCCGACCGCCACGCGGACACGCGCATTCTCGAGCTGGTGCTGAACGCCGGTGACGGGTGGGTGCATGCCTCCACCGTAGCGCTCGGAGCCCACGGTCACCGGCCGCGCGACCAATCGCGCAGGACGGCCCGCGCGGCGTGCATCCCCGGCATCCCGTGCACTCCTCCCCCAGGCGGGGTGGACGAGGAGCAGACGTAGAGTCCTCTGCGTCCGGCCCGGTACGGGTGCAGGGACGGCGCCGGCCGGAAGAGCTGCTGCGTGCCAGCGAGCGTCCCTCCCCCGATATCGCCACCCACGAGGTTCGGGTTCCACGCCTCGAGGGCGGTCGGCGACCACTCGCGGCGCTCGAGGATGACGTCGGCGAATCCAGGTGCGAAGCGCTCGATCTGCGCCTCGAGGGCGGCCCGCGCGCCTTGTGCGCCTCCGTTCGGCACATGGGCGTAGGCCCACAGGACCTGCTTGCCGTCGCGAGTTCGGCTCGGATCGGCGTTCGACTGCTGCGTCACCATCACGAATGGGCGGTCGGGCATGCGTCCGCGATTGACCGCCCGCTCGGCAGCGACGATCTCCTCCATCCGCCCACCGACGTGGACGGTGCCTGCACTCGCGACGCGCGGATCCGCCCACGGCACAGCGCCATCGAGGAGGTAGTCGATCTTGTGCACGCCGACGCCGTACTTCCAGTTGGCGAGATGAGCTGCGTAGCGCCCCTCCAGCTGTCCGGGGGCCACGCTCAGGATCTGCTTCGGAGTGAGATCGAGCAGCACCGCGTCGGCCTCTGGGAGGTCTCGAAGATCCGTGACCTCGGCACTGGTCTCGATGCGGCCGCCGTGGGCGAGCAGGACTCGGGCAAGTGCGTCCGTGATGCTCGCAGATCCGCCGCGCGCGACGGGCCAGCCGGTACTGTGCGCGAGGGCCCCGAAGGCGATTCCGAACGCCGCCGTGAGAGGCCGAGTCAGCGGCAGGGTCGGATGCGCCGACGACCCGGCGAAAAGCGCCTTGGCGGCTCCGCTCTTGAAGAGCAGACCGGCGAGCGTCGCGGCGGGCAGCGCGCCCAGCAGTCCGAGGCGGGCCATGTCGACCGGATGCGGGGGGATCCGCAGCAGTGGGCCCATGGCGTTCTCTACGGTCCCGAAGGGACGGTGCGAGAAGTGCTCGTGCAGGAGTCGCCAGGCAGGCCCGTCGACGCCGAGCTCGTGCACGGTCTGCTCGATGTCGCGGTGCAGCATCGCGGCCCTGCCACCGGGCAGCGGATGGGCCATGGGGATGTCCGGCTGCACCCACGTGAGGCCGTTCCCTTCGAGATCGAGCTCACGGAAGATGGGGCTCGCGATGCCGAAGGGGTGAGCTGCCGCGCCGAGATCGCTGAGGTAGCCCTCCCCGAAGAGCTCGGCAGACCTCGCAGCACCGCCGACGCTCGCATCGCGCTCGTAGATGGTGACGTCGACACCGCGCTTGGCGAGCAGTGCCGCTGCGGTGAGACCGTTCGGACCCGCGCCGACGACGATCGCGCGGCGATTCATGGCCTGGAGTCCGCCTTGTCCTGCTCGAGGAAGCGCTCCTCCACGGAGTCTTGGCTGATGCTCTGGAGGAGGTCGATCTGCGCCTGCGAACGCGCCAGGAGCTCTTCGAGTCCGGAGCGCACAAGTCGCGGGTCTCTGGGCTGCATCGCGATGAGCGCCTCCCACATGGACAGCTTGGCGCGGACCATGCCGGTGAGCATGTCCAGTTCGAGCTGGGTGCTCGGTCGACGGCGCAGGCGGAGGAGGTTCACGGGGTTGAAGGTACCCGCGAGACGTGCGCCGTTGGTGAGCCACAGCTTGAGGAAGGACTCCTGGTAGCCGAGCCCTTCGATCAGCGTCTTGAGGTCGCGCCGGTCTGCGGCGATGTGTGCCACGAGTACGCGCATGGTCTTCTCGTGGGGCGTGCCCGCCCAGGTGGCAGTGGCGGACTTGAAGGCTTTGAGGCCAGCCTCGGAGGCAAGGAGGTGCGCGTTGAGGTAGCCCGCGTAGACCTCGTGGTCGAATCCTCGTGGTGATGTCATCGGATGCTCCTGACGATCGTCGTGTCTTGATTCTCTCGTGGTGTCTGTTCCTCACCGCAAAGACGGCTGAGGAATGCCGCGAACCCTCCTGGGGTGCGTCCGGTCGTGCGTGCAGAGGTCACGACCGGATGCCTGGCGCTCGAGCGGACGACGCCGCCGAGGCGCGAGACCGCCGAGGCGAGCTCGACGTCCTCGTGCTCGCGCAGTGGGGGGTACTCGCCGGCCTGCAGGTAGGTGGAGGCTCGGACGCCGAGGTTCGCGGCGTGGATGTGCGGGTGCCCCTCTTCGAGGACGTACTCCTCGAGCCATCTGGTCTCGAGCTCCGTGTTCCGAGAGTCGCCACTGTGCGCGAGGAGCACCGTGCCGAGCAGCAGGTCGGCTCCGTCGTCGGCGAACTCGAGCTGCCCGACCAGCCAGTCCCTCGGGACGACCGAGTCCGCATCCGTCGAGGCGATCCAGACAGTGTGGAGTTCGAGTGGGGTGTCTCCCGAGTGGGCTGTCGACAGGGTGAGTGCGGTACGGACACCGTCGCGTCTCGCGCGGCCCACGGAACCGTGGGCGCGTTCGATCAGGTGGATGCGGGGATCGCGGTTCGCGGCGCGCTTCGCGATTTCGAGACTCGAGTCGCTGCAGGAGTCGAGGACCAGAACAACCTGAGCCCGCACCTGGAAGTCTCGCTGAGCCCTGCCGAGGGCGTCCATCGCTGTGGTGAGCGCAGCGAGACAGGTCTCGAGTGTGCGCTCTTCGTCGCGTGCCGGGACGACGATGCGCACGTCGCGGATGCGGGCTTCCTCGCGGACGCCTCGTGGTCGCGACGTGGAGCTCACGACTGCTGTTCCTGGGGTAGGTCGCTGTCGACATCCCAAGCCGCCGTCGCAGTCATGGACGGGCTGGCGAAGCAGGAATTCCCAGCGTCGTCCCCGTTCTCGTAGATGTCGATCAGCGTCTCCTCCTGCGAGTAGGAGGCCAGGCGGCGCATGCCGAGACGGGCGGTCAGCGAGTGCACGCGATCTCCGTCGAGCGGCCAGCCGACGATGGGACCACGCCAATGGCACAGCACGAGCACTCCCGCTGGGGCCAGCGCCCGCCGCGATCTCGCGATGAGCTCGCACAGTTCGTCCTCGGCGAGGTAGTAGCCCGTCTCGGAGAGCACCACGAGGTCCAGCTGCCCATCCGCCACGTCGAGCGCGGCCCAGTCACGTGGGAGGGTCGCGAGGACCAGATCGACGTGTTCGGTGCCCGTGAGTCTCTCCCCGGCGAGCTTCAACGCCTCAGGGCTCGCATCCGCGGCCAGGAGTCGGGAGCACCGGCCCGCGAGCTTCGCCGTGCTCTCCCCGATCGAGCAGCCGATCTCGAGGCCCTGCTCGTAGCGATCGGCCGGCAGCATCGCGAGCAGCAGGTCGAGCTTGCGCAGCTCGTACCAGCTCGAACGGAGCTCCCACGGGTCGTCGGCATCGACGTGGACTTCGTCGAAGGCCAAGCGCGCGGAACCGGAGTCTCGGGTGGCGGGAGCCGTCACCCGGAAGACCTCGAGGTCACGCCGGAAGTGCTGCAGGTGCGCTTGACTCAGCACCGGCTCGTCCCCTGCCGCGTCGGAGAGGGGACGCACCTGTGACGCGTGGGCGAGGATAGCGCGGTCTTTCGCCTGAGCGGTCTCCGGGGCGAGCGGGAGGCTCCGCCAGTGGCGCCACTCCGCATCCGTCTCCGGGTCAGCCCAGTGCCAGAACCAGATCGGGAACTCCAGCAGCACCGCATCGGCGTCCAGTGCGGCCCGGGCCAGCGCCTCACCGACGGCGTCGTGGTCGGCGTGCCCGTCGCGCCGGTAGGGGGCAGCGACGATCAGCCGTTGCTGCGAGGCGTGGCGCAGCGTCGATCCTGCGGCCGCTGCGATCTCGTCCACGGCGCCCGACAGCTGCCCATCGGGCAGTCTGAGTTCGGCGAGATCGAGTCGACCGACTGACCGTCCCGCCAGGCGGGCGATCATCGCCGCGCCCTCGTGCAGCTCGCGAAGAGCTGCCCCGAACTCAGCGCGTCTGAGTTCGCCAAGCCTCTCATTGCAGACGCTCGGCGACTCCGGATGGGATGCCTCGCCCCTGGTGCACAACAGCACGCTCACGTCGGCGCCCACGGCGAGTGCGGAGACGACGAGCCCTGCGGCGCCGAGGGACTCGTCGTCGGGATGCGCCGCGCCGACCAGCAGCAACGTCTCCGCTGCGCCCTCCTGCGGGAACAGCTCAGCGTCGAGCTGCGGCAGACTGGTGACGCCGGCCTCCAGCCAGGCGGCCTCGGGAGTACCCCACTGCAGGTGCGTGAACGATGGCTGCGCGGCGCCGATCACGAGGCTCCTCCCCCGGAAGATGTCCCGTCGCGTTCTGCGAACAGAAGTTCGGAGAGAGACCGCCCGCGGGCCGCGTCATCGCGCGCGCCGTGGTGCTGCCGGAGGTACATGGTTAGGTCCGCGACGCGCCTGGCGTGGACGGGGTGGAAGGCGAGGGGCGCCGGTCCGAGCGCCTCCCCGCAGAGCGCGAGGAGCCGTGTGCATCCGCTCGCCGTGTTCCCGCGCACCCGCTGCGCCAGCCCCCAGTCCGCCGTCCCATCGTCGATGCGGTCGGCGGCGTCCTCCAGCTGCACGCGGATGCCGTGCAGCAGGCGGTCAGCTTCCCCCAGCCAGGCGTACCCAAGCTGGTCCGGCTCACGAGACCGCGCCGAGCTCTGGAGCGCCCGACCGAGCGCTACCGCGGCACCGAACCAGACAGCGGCCACACCGATGCCACCCCAGGCGAAACCCGGACGCGAGGTGTACCAGCCAGCGCCGCCGCCGATGGTCCACGCCGACGCGGCATCGAGTTCCACCGCCCCGCTCGGCACACCCCTGAGGCCGGTGAGGGGCGCGCCCCCTTCATGAGGAATGACGGCGTCCTGGTCGAGGTCGAGCACGAACATCCACTCGCCATGCTCGTCCGACGCCGTCACGAGCGCGCGGTCGAGGCTCGCGGCAAGCGAGCACCACCGCTTCGTACCTGAGAGGGTCGCGCGACGCGGCGTGCTGTCGACGCTCTCCGCCGACTCCTGTTCCCAATGGACCTCGACAGGCGACGCCGAGGCGAAGACACCCCAGCTGGTCCCGGGGTCGACGGCAGAACCGGACTGGGCCATGATGGCCGCGGCATCGAAATGCGGCTCGATGGCTCGGGCGGCGGTCAGATCGAGCGCCCCGAAGCTGGCGAGCAAGCCGAACAGCGACCGCGTCCTGCCGTCGCCGGGAACGGGCGGCGGGGGCGAAGCGCGCAAGGCGTCGATGAGCGGCGCCGCATCCCCATTGCACGAGCCAGCCACCGCCAGGAGCGCGGACGAACCACCCCAGAATCCAGGTTCGACATCGAGGCCCTGGAAGCTCTCAGACACGTGCTCTCCTTCCCGAAGTCCATCGCGCGGAGCCGACACATGGCCCGAACGTGGCACGCTACGCACGTCGACCGTGAGTCACCGGGAGGGTTGACACCGGTCCAGCAACCCACTAACCGCGCGCGCTCACGAGGACCGACAGACGCCCAGGCACGCGGAGGAAATTCCCACGGAGTCGGCCGCGACGTCCCGTAGCGTCGTCAGCCTCATGACGAAGACTCCCCCCGGACTCCCCCTCCGCGACTATGCCGCCCTCGGCGACGGCCGCACCGTCGCCCTCGTCGCCCCGAACGGTCGGGTCGACTGGCTGCCCCTCCCGAACCTCGACTCCGTCCCCGTCTTCGCACGCATCCTCGACGAGGAGACCGGCGGATCCGTCGAGCTCGTCCCTCGCGAAGCCTACGAGTCCTCACGCAGCTACGTCGAGAAGACGAACGTGCTGGAGACGACCTTCACAACCGCCAGCGGCGTCGCACGTGTCACGGACGCCATGGTCACGGGTGTCGCCGGACGCCTCCCCTGGGCCGAGTTCGCGCGCCGCGTGGACGGGCTCGAGGGGGCCGTCGAGTTCACCTGGCGGATCTCGCCCGGAACCATGCTCGGGACCAGATCCCCGTGGCTCGACCGGGTCGGCGAGCACACCATCATCCGCTGCGGTCAGCTGTCGATGGCCGTCGTCGGCTCGGACCACGGTCCGGCCTCCTCCGACCCGACCAGCGCTGACCCCGCCGAACTCCACGGCCATTTCGCCACCACCGCGGGCTCACGGCACCTCCTCGTCCTGACAGCGACGGAGGGTGAACCGCTCCGTGTGCCGGATCCCGCGAAGGTCGATGAGGGCATCGACCGGACCATCGACAGCTGGCTGACCTGGTCGGACGAGTTCTCCTACGAGGGTCCGTGGTCCGAGCAGGTCCAGCGCAGCGCTCTCGCCCTGAAGCTCCTCATCCACAGCCCGACGGGCGCCATCGCCGCGGCCGCCACGACCTCCCTGCCCGAGAACCCGGCTGGCGGCAAGAACTGGGACTACCGCTTCGCCTGGATCCGCGACCTCGCCTACACGGCTCACTCCCTGACCTGGTTCGGACTCCGGGAGGAGACGCACGCGGCGATCTCCTGGCTGCTCCGGACCATCCGCGAACTGGGGCCGGACGTCCTCGTGATGTACTCCCTCGGCGGTTCGACCTGCGCCGGTGTCGTCGAGTACGACGTACCTGGCTGGCGCGGCATCGGCCCTGTCGTCACCGGCAACCCCGCGCAGGGTCAACTCCAGCTGGGCATCTACGGCGACCTCATCGCCATCAGCCGCACCTACGTCGACGACGGCAACTTGCTGGACGTCGAGACAGCGCGCCTGCTCGCCAAGGTCGCCGACAAGGTGTGCGACGAGTGGCGGAGCCGCGACGCGGGGATGTGGGAGCTCGAGGACGAGCAGCATTACACGTCCTCGAAGATGGGGTGCTGGCAGGCGCTGACCGACGCGATCGCGCTGGCGGATGACGCGCACATCAACGGCGACGTCGCTCGCTGGCGAGCGGAACGCGACCGTATTCACGACTGGACCGACGCGCACTGCTGGTCCGAGGACCTCGCGAGCTACGTCATGCACCCGGGGTCGGACCGCCTGGACGCCTCCGTCCTGCTGCACGCGCCGAGCGGGTTCGACCGTGGCCAGCGCATGTCATCGACGATTGACGCGCTGACGAGGGAACTCGGTGCTGGCCACCTGCTCTACCGCTACTCCGGTGTCGCCGACGAGGAGCACACGTTCGTGGCCTGCGCATTCTGGCGCGTCTCCGCACTCGCTTGCGTCGGCAGGCACGACGAGGCGGTCGCGGCAATGGGAGCGCTCGTGACGCAGACCAACGATGTCGGTCTCCTCGCCGAGATGGTCGCCGCAGGCGACGGGGCGTTCTGGGGCAACCTCCCCCAGGGGCTCAGCCACCTGGCGCTCATCAACGCCGCCCTCATGATCAAGGACCTGGCACCGAAGGAGGCCCACGATGACCAGTGAACCGAGCATCTTCCGCGAGCTGCGCTCCGTGCTCGTCGAGAGCATCTGGTGGGATGCGCGCACCGACGAGCTGGCCTGGGTGGACATCACCGCAGGGACCTTCCATCGAGGTCGACTCGACGGGGCACGCGACGGCAGCGACGACCGCGTCGTCGAGCTTCCCGCGCCGGTCAGCGCGATCCAGCCAGCACAGGGTGACGGGTTCGTCGCCTCGCTCCGAGACCGCATCGTCGAGCTCGACGCCGACGGGCGCCTGACGAAGACCCTCGCCTCTGTCGAGCACTCGCACGGTGGCATCCGCTTCAACGAAGGCAAGGTCGACCCGTTCGGACGATTCGTCGTCGGCTCCATGAACACCACGTCGACGGACCCGGATGGCGCGCTCTACACGTTCGATGCCGACGGCACGGTGCGGATGCTGCTCGGCGGGTTCCACACGACCAACGGCCTCGAGTGGAGCGACTCCGGCGACACCGTCTACGTGACCGACACCTCCACGCAGACCATCTACCGCGCGGCGTACGGCCCCGGCCCCGAGGACCTCGGCGAGCTCGAGCCGTTCATCCGCGGTCGGAACTCGGATGGTCTGGCGCGCGCGGTCGACGGATCGTTCTGGAACGGCATCTACGGGGCCGGGTGCGTTGCGCACTGGAGCTCGGACGGGCACCCACTCGGGGATCTGAGCGTTCCCGCCCCGAACGTGACCTCCGTCGCATTCGGCGGCGAAGACCTGTCGACGCTCTTCGTCGGCACGGCGCGCGAGAACCTGACGGAGGAGGGCCTCACCGACGCACCGCTCAGCGGTTCGATCTTCGCGTTCGAAGACACCGGGCGCGGCCGAGCGGCCCACGCCTTCGGAGCCACAAGCCAGTCTCGCTGACCCCGGCCAGTCCTCTGGCCGCCAGCACACCATCACCGAACGATCGACACGAAAGAGACAGACATGGATCTCGGCATCACCGGCAAGAAGGCACTCATCACAGGCGGCGACTCGGGCATCGGCTGGGAGACGGCAAAGCAGCTCCTCGAAGAAGGGGCGACCGTCGTCCTGAGCGACCGAGACGGGGAGTCGCTGGCGGAGGCCGCGGCGAAACTGGACGCGCCAGAGGGGCGCCTCTACTCGCACGCCGCCGACATCACCAAGCTCGACGATCTCGCGGAACTCCACGGCTTCGTGCAGGAGCACGTCGGAGACATCGACATCCTCGTCCAGTCGGCCGGCATCACCGGCGCGCAGGGACTCTTCCACGAGATCGACGACGAGGGCTGGACCAAGACCGTCGAGATCGACCTGCTGGGGCCGGTCCGCCTCGTCCGCCAGTTCCTCCCATCGCTCCGCAAGGGTGGCTGGGGGCGCATCGTCTTCCTCGCTTCCGAGGATGCGGTCCAGCCGTACGACGACGAGCTGCCCTACTGCGCGGCCAAGGCGGGCATCCTCGCGCTCTCGAAGGGCCTGTCCCGCAGCTACGCCTCCGAGGGGCTCCTGGTGAACGCCGTCTCCCCAGCCTTCATCTCGACGCCCATGACCGACGCGATGATGGAGAAGCGCTCGAACGAGCTCGGCACCAGCTTCGACGAGGCCATCGAGTCGTTCCTCGACGAGGAGCGCCCGTACATGGAGCTCGGCCGCCGCGGCGAGGCGCATGAGGTCGCCTCCGTCATCACTTTCCTCTGCTCGGACCGAGCCTCCTTCGTGAACGGCTCGAACTACCGGGTTGACGCCGGCTCGGTCGCCACCATCTGAGCGTCGTCCACTTCACGCAGACCTTCTTTCCCCCACCGCACGAACGATCAAACGAACGAACAGGAGTCGAACATGGCAAATCAGTACACCTTCACCGACCCGACCAAGCTCTACAGCGAGATCGAGCCGAACAGCGACGACCAGACGGAACCGGGCCTCGACGCGAAGCTCCGCGACACCGCTGACCTCGGTGAGAGCACCTACGAGGGGTCCGGCCGACTCAAGGGGCGCCGCGCCCTCGTCACAGGTGGCGACTCCGGCATCGGGGCTGCAACGGTCATCGCATTCGCACGCGAAGGCGCCGACGTCGCTCTCGCCTACCTGCCCGACGAGCAGGAGGATGCGGACCGCATCACGGCAATCGCGCAGGACGCCGGCGTCAACGTCGTGCAGCTGCCGGGTGACCTGACCGACGAGAAGTACGTGAAGGGCCTCGCGGATGCTGCCGTCGCGAAGCTCGGCGGACTCGACATCCTCGTCAACAACGCTGGCAAGCAGATCTACAACGAGGACCTGACGACGCTCACGAGCGAGCAGTTCGACGAGACGTTCAAGGTCAACGTCTACGCGATGTTCGAGATCTCGAAGGCCGCGATCCCGCACCTGCCGCCGGGGTCGACGATCATCAACACCACTTCGATCCAGGCGTACTCGCCAGCTCCGATCCTCGTCGACTACGCATCGACGAAGGCGACGATCAACGCGTTCACGAAGGGGCTCGCGCAGCAGCTCGCGCCGAAGGGCATCCGCGTCAACGCGGTCGCGCCCGGCCCGATCTGGACGCCCCTCCAGGTCACGGACGGCCAGCCGCCGGAGAAGGTCGAGCAGTTCGGCGAGGACACGCCGCTCGGGCGCATGGGGCAGCCAGCAGAGCTCGCGCCCGCGTATGTCTTCCTGGCATCACCCGAGTCGAGCTACGTGCTCGGAGAGACGCTGAACGTGAACGGCGGCATGCCCACGCCGTAGCGCTCGACTGATTCGTCGACGTCGGACGCCCGCGCCTCAGGCGCGGGCGTCCTCGCTTGCATCCGTCGGGCACGTGAGCGTCACGGTCGTGCCCGTCTCGTCCGTCTCGAAGCGGATGCGCGTATGGATAAGCGCCGCCCGCCGCCGCATGGAGGCGATGCCGTGGGTTCGCGCCCCGAGCTCTTCCAAGGGCGCGGGGGCACCGTGCCCGTCGTCCGTGACCGTGAGGACCAGCGTCGAGGGCCGCCAGATCAGCACGACGTCGATCCGACTCGCCCCCGCGTGACGCCTCGCGTTCCTGATCGCCTCGACCGCGATGGCATGCAGTTCCTCCGCTGCAGGCGCGGCGACTCGCCCCCTGGTGCCGATCTCCGTGACCTGCACGGGCGCCAGGACCGGCAGCTCGTGGCCCGCGTACTCGAGCAGCGAATCCGGGAAGTCCTGCGGTACCGGGTGCTCGAGGTCCCAGCTCAGCGCGTCGACGAGTGCCGCTGCTCGAGCGGGACGGTCACCGGCCAGCTCGGGCAGGATCGACTCCCGAAGCTGCCGAGCGAGGCGGAGCTCTGCGACGCGCTCAACTCCGGAGAGCTGCCCACGGAGCGTCTCGGCGTAGGCGAGCGCACCCGGGACGAACCTGCCGAACACGCTCGAGTGCAGTACCTGGGCAACCGTCACCGTCGGCACGGGCATCCGGGAAGCGAAGGCGGGAAGGGCGACCTCGAAGAGGACGTTCGCTGATACGAGAGGCTGGGCAGGGTGCAGGCCCTGGGCGAGCAGCACGTCGGCCGTCGCCTGCATGAGGCCGAGGTCCAGCGATGCGGGGGCTTGCAGGTACCCGAAATCGCGGAGTCCAGCGAGCCTGGTCCAAGCCTCGGTGAGGATCTCCACGACGTGGGCGCGGAAGACGGGATCGAGGTCTCCATCTTCGACCGCCGCATCGCCGCGTTCCGAGAGCAACGTCATCGCGGCCTCGAGGACCTCGTCGATGGCGTCGGCGAGGTCGGGCTCCGCCACGTCGGCGTCGGTGGCAGAGCGTTCGCGAAGGGGGAATTCGTCGGTCACGCAACAGATCCTACGAGCGCGGGTCGCAGTCCCGTGCCAGCCTCGCGGCCCTAGGCTGACGCAGATGACGGGCACGGCGGAGCACCAGGCGTCCACGACGGCACGGCGAGTCGTGGGCGTGATGCGGATCGGCGTCGGTCTCGCCGTCATCTCGATGCTCGCCTCCACCTACGTCGGCCGCATCGGTGTCGGCGACAGCAATCCGTTTGATTTCTTCGGCTACTTCACGAATCAGACGAGCCTCATCGCGAGCGGACTCCTCATCGCTGCGGGAGTGCTCGCCATGCTCGGGCGCGACGCTCCCGCATGGCTCGCGGTTCTCCGCGGCGTCGCAACGAGCTGCATGATCATCGTGGGCGTCATCTACAACACGCTCGTGCCTGGGACCGGTTCTGCGCCTCCGTGGGTGAGCGCCATCCTGCACGTCGTATTCCCGGCCTACATCGTGCTCGACTGGCTGCTCGTCGGCGACCGTCCTCGACTCCCCTGGAATCGGCTCTGGGTCGTGCTCCCCTACCCGCTGCTCTGGATGCTCGTGGTGCTGCTCCGAGGGGCGACGGACGGCTGGGTGCCATACGGGTTCCTGCTGCCGGAGCACGGGCCGGCTTCCCTGTTCCTGCACGTCGCGGGCCTGCTCGGTGCTCTTCTTGTGGCGGCCGTGCTCGTCTGGTGGGCGAGCCGCTTCCGCGGGTACGTGCGCGGCTGAGTGCGGGCACCGCGGTCCTCCCGAGCGAGCGCGAGGCGCGGCAGTCCGGCCGATCGCCGGCGGCGCTATATCGCCGATCTGAGCCACAAGACGGCGGACCGCACGTCCTCGGCAAGGCCGAAGGCCAGCTCGACAGCCCGCTCGACGGTGCGCGAAGCGACGTCCGGCACGAAGAGCCAGAGAATGCCGAAGGTCGCAGCGAGCGTCACGAGCGTGACCGCGAGCAGGAATGCGAGCGCGGCGAGCCGCGGGTAGCGCAGCGAGGAGGTGACGGGCTTCGCCTGCATCCACCAGACGGGCGCTCGCCTCGCGACGGCTGACCGCGCCGATCTGCTCGCGCTGGTGCGGCCGCCCCTGGCCGGCGGCGTGCTCGCACGTCGAGGCGGGCGTGGCCTCGAGGTCGCGGAACCCGAACGGGGCGCGACCCGCTTCCGGCCTGGACCAGCAGTCGTCGGCGCGCGCTTGGCGCTGTCTCTTCCGGCGCGGGAGCGCTTCTTGGGCGACGGGCGAGTCACGGGCGATCCTCCGGGTCGGGAAGACTTCAATCTATCCGGCCGCAAGGGCCCGAACGGCTACATTCCGGTCACGGTGTCCGGGAGCCATGCAGGGCCGGTTGCTACCGTGACCGCGATGTTCTCGGACTGGAAGCGCAAACGGGCCGCCCGGAGGGTGACGGCCGGCGATGGCCACGAGCTCAGGCGGTATCGGTGGTGGCAGCCCTTCTCACGTGCCCTGTTCCACCTCCGGCTCGTCGAAGGCGACGGCGTGCAGCACCTCTGGTCGGTGGACGTGAAGCTCTGGGGAGACTCCGACGGCGAGGTCGTGGCGGGCCTCTACCGGGATGGGCGCCATGTGGCGCAGTCGAAGCTCCCCGCCGTGTTCCAGGCCCCAGGAGGCACGATCGAGGTCGTCACCAGCGGCTACGGGCTCAAACGCTGCCACTTCGTCTCGGCGGAGGGACGCGAGCAGCAGCTCGCGCCCGACCCTGGCTCCGCGGAGGGGCGCAGAGCGCGACTGCAGCGGGACCGGCCCGGGCTGAGTCGCTTCATCGGCATCGCGTCTGTGAGCATCCTCGTCGTCGCGCTCGTGCTCGGCGTGCCGCAGATCGCAGAGCAGCTGACGAGCATCCCGCCGATCTCGGATCGGTTCGGCACCTTCTCCTCGCCGATCCATCTGCCGTCTTGGCTCAACATCTCCCTCGTCGTCGCGAGCCTGGTGGCGAGCACCGAACGCGCGCTGCGCCTCCGGTACAACTGGGTGCTCGACGGTGGGCTGTTCGACGGCGATGACTGATCGACACTTTGGTTGTGCACAATTGAATTGTGTGCAATGCTTGACGCATGCCCGTTACCGACGACATGATCTGCTTCTCGCTGTACGCGGCGAGCAGGGCGACATCGCAGGCCTACCGCAAGCTCCTGGAGCCGCTCGGCCTCACGTACCCGCAGTACCTCGTGCTCGTCGTGCTCTGGAATGACGGCCAGCAGTCGGTGAAGACGCTCGGCGAGGTGCTCCAGCTCGACTCGGGCACGCTGTCGCCACTGCTCAAGCGCATGGCCGAAGCCGGCCTGATCTCGCGCGAGCGCCGCTCGGGTGACGAGCGGGTCGTCGACGTCGACCTGACCGAGCGAGGCGTCGCACTCCGCTCCGAGCTCTCGCACATCCCATCCCGCATCGCCGCGGGGACCGGTCTCGGGAGCGAGGAATCAGGCGCCGCGCTGCTGCGCACCCTCCAGCACCTGACGGAGACCATGCAAGCCACCGCCGCTCAGGCGGACGCACAAGGAAAGAAGGACTAGCTGTGGACGTGCTCTACACCGCGGAAGCTCTCTCGACCGGCCAGGGCCGAGACGGTCGCGTCGTCTCGAGCGACGGCACCGTCGACCTCACGATGGCCGTACCCAAGGAGATGGGCGGGTCGGGTGCCGGCTCGAACCCCGAGCAGCTGTTCGCCGCCGGCTACGCCGCCTGCTTCCACTCCGCCCTGAACGCCGTCGCGCGAGGCAAGAAGCTCGACCTCGGCGACTCGAGCGTCGGCGGTCGCGTGCAGATCGGGCCGAACGGCGAGGGCGGGTTCCAGCTCGCCGTCCTGCTCGAGGTCGTCATCCCCAACCTCGGACACGACGAGGCCCAGGCGCTCGCGGACGCGGCGCACCAGGTCTGCCCCTACTCGAACGCCACCCGCGGCAACATCGACGTCACCATCACGGTCTCGGAGGACTGAACATGCGAACGATAACCCACCCCACCTTCGGCGAGCCGCAGGACGTCCTGACGGTCGAAGAGCAGGAACTCCCCCAGCCCGGCCCCGGCGAGGTGCGCCTGCGCATCCTGCTCTCCCCCATCCACAACCACGACCTCTGGACCGTGCGCGGCACCTACGGTTTCAAGCCCGAGCTGCCCGCACGGGCCGGCACGGAGGCGGTCGGAGTCGTGGATGCACTCGGCTCCGGCGTCGATGGCCTGAGCGTCGGCCAGCGGGTCGCGACCGGCGGATCCTTCGGCGCCTGGGCTGAGTACGTGACCACCCCCGCCGCTGGCCTCATCCCCGTCCCGGACAGCGTGCCGGACGAATCGGCCGCGCAGCTCGTCGCGATGCCGTTCAGCGCCATCAGCCTGCTCGAGTCCCTTGGCCTCGAATCCGGCGACTGGCTTGTGCAGAACGCGGCGAACGGCGCGGTCGGCCGCATGGTCGCCCAGATCGCAGCGGCCCGCGGCATCAACGTGGTCGGCCTCGTGCGTCGGTCCGAGGGCGTCGACGAGCTTCGCGAGCAGGGCATCGAGCGCATCGTCGCGACGAACGTCGATGGCTGGCGCGATGAGGTCGAGGCGATCACCGGGGGCGCGCCCATCAAGGTCGGCATCGAATCCGTCGGCGGCAAGTCGGCCGGGGAGGTGCTGTCGCTCCTCGCGGAGAACGGCGAGCTCGTCGTGTTCGGCGCGATGGCCTCACCCACGCTCGAGCTGTCGTCTGGCGACGTCATCTTCAAGCAGGCGACCGTCCGTGGTTTCTGGGGCAGCAAGGTCAGCCAGTCCATCGACGCCGGCCTCAAGCAGCGCCTCTTCGGCGAGCTGCTCCAGCACCTCGGCTCGGGCCAGCTGACACTCCCCGTGGCCGACGTGTTCCCCTTCGAGCAGATCACGGACGCGGTCGAGGCGAGCCTCGCCTCCGGCCGAGTCGGCAAGGTCCTGCTCCGCCCGTAGCAGCTCGAGCATCAGCTTCTCGAACGCCCCGTCCTTACAGGACGGGGCGTTCTGCACGGCGCTCCCTGGATCTGCTCAAGCTCGGCGGCCATCCTGAACGCATGTCACATCTCGCAGACCTCCTGGCGCCGAAGCTCCCCGCCGGCATGACCATCCCAGAGCCGCTCGAGCGCGCGTGGACGTGGATGGAGAAACGGGGCTGGGGCTTCGAGAACAAACACGGCTACTTCCTCACCCCGTATGCCGGGACCGCACAGCTCGGCATCGTCTTCTCCCCCACCGAGTCGCTAACCGGCTGGTTCGAGCCGGGCGAACCCGGCCACGACCGCCTCTTCCCGCTCGGGCAGACAGACGGGACCGGCAGCTTCGCCGCGCTGTGGCTGGATCCGTCGGACACGATCCGCTTCGTCATGCTCGGCTCCGAAGGCGAGCGACTCTCTCTTGCCGACGATGCCGTCGACTTCCTTCGACTGCTCGCAGTCGGCTACCTGGAGCTGAACGACTACGCGCTGGCGGAGGAACCGTCGGAGGAGGATGAGGAGTCCGTTGCAGCGCTCGCCCCGTTCAGGGCGTGGGTCGAGACCGAGTTCGGTGTCGACGCGCACGCGCGCTGGGAGACTCACGAGCCGGACCCCTTCGACGCGTGGGTTGCTGAGGTCAAGAACGAGGAACCTGAGCCTTTCCGCGCCGCCACTCCGTTCGTCGCCCCAGAGGTGAACACCAGCGAGGTGATCGCGGCGTGCCTTGACCTGTTCGAGGAAGCGCGCATCGAGGGAATCCAGTTCGGGCGACTCAGGGGCTTTCGGCGGACCACGGCCGCGTGGGGGCACGAGCTTCTGGTGATCGAGACGAAGGAACCCGGAAACTCAGCCGACGTCGCGACGCTTGCGCGGCTCATGAGCGATGTGCGTGCCGCCTTCGCGACGCGGTGGGGACCCCCTCGAGCCGAGGCACCCGCGGCCGGCTCGTGGGCCGCGAACAAGATGGAGGTGACCTGGATCCAGCACGTCGACCTCTGGCCGGTCACCGACGACATCGTCGTGGCCCTGTTCACCAGCGCGGAAGAGGGCCTGCAGATCGCCGCCGTCGTCTCGCACGAAGCGGTCGATGGCCAGGACAGGTACTGACCCGATGGCGACCATCTCCACCGCAGGTCGATCACGCTTGATGCTCGGGCTCGCTCGCCACGGCCTCGGCCTCGGCCTCGGCTTCGGCTTCGGCGAGACCCGCTATCGCTGGTGCGGCGCCGAACGCGACTGGTCAGCCGAGTCGACGCTGCGTTTCGACGCCGCCGACCTCCGCCCGCAGACCGGTGGCTCCGGCGCCCTTTCGCTCGCGGAGTCCATGAGCGCGTTCCGGGATGCTGGCGCTGAGGTCTCGATGGCGTCCCGGTTCACGAGCGGCCGCAACCGGTCCTTCTCGGTGGCGGTCAGCGCAGGGAGCGACGAGTGCGTCCTCGCCAGCAGCGTATGACGAAGCTCACCTATACGGAGGTCGGGGCGACGGCAGGGGAACTGCCTGACGGCTACCATCACGTGCGCGAGTCGCTCGTGATCGGTCACGGGCGGGAGGCGTTCGAGCGAGCAGCAGACGACCTGCTCGCGGGCCGCGCGCAGAGCCGCGCCGGCGCCTCCGTCGACCTGTCCGACGTTCCGCTCCGTGAGGGCTCGCTCGTCGTCATGCGGATGCGCGTCGGCCCACTCAGGTTCAGAATCCCGTGCCTCGTCGTGTGGTCGGAACGCACGCCCACCACGTGCGGGTTCGCCTACGGAACCCTGCCGGGGCATCCGGAGCGAGGCGAAGAACGCTTCCAGCTCGTGCTCGCCGACTCCGGCGAGGTGGTCTTCAGCATCGTCGCCTTCTCCAGGCCGGGGCGCTGGTTCACGCGCCTCGGCGGCCCACTCGCACGCTCCGTTCAGACGCGGATGACGCGCCGGTACCTGGCGGCGTTGGCCGTGGACGCGGAACGAGGGACCTGACGGGAGCCCCCTCGGGAGGTCGCAGACTCTCATCCTGTCGCGGAGCAGCAGGTCCGACGTCGGTGACGCACACGTGTGGAGCGGCCCTGGGCTTCGTCGATGGTCGTCAGGCCTGTTGCGGGACCCCCAGTCGCGCCCTCACCTCGGGAACGCGCCAGTCGGTGGTCGCGATCTCCTCGCGCAGCGTCTTCCGAGGTCTTCCTCTGCGGTTGACGAGGACCTCGAGGTCGATCGTCGTCGACTCGGTGATCGCATCGATGACGACGCCGACGCCGGGCAGCGACCCCATGCCCGAGTCGATCATGGCGAGCAGCGGCGGACCCTGCCGCTTCGAGACCGCGTTCGCATCCGCCCCGCCCGCGACGAGCCGCGCGACAAGCGCAGCCTCACCGTCGAGGTCGTGCTCGCGGTTCGAGAACAGGAGGTGCAGGGCGTTGAGACCGGACGAGAGCGTGACGGATGCGTCAGCGCCATCGTCGAGCAGCCGCTCGGCGATGCGCAGGCGGGCCGCGAGATCTGGATTCAACATCACCCGCAGCAGCGGCGTGTCGCCGGTGGACAGCGAGAACGTCGCTTCGTCGGGCGTGTAGTCGGCGAGGAAGGCCTCGAGCGAATCCTCCTCGGCGCGATGTGCTCGGTTCGGCATGATCGCCTCCACGACGGTCGAGCCCTGCTGTTGTTGGGTGCGAGCCTAGCGAAGACGGGAGAGCGGGATCTGGCAGCCCGTTGCCCGTACTGGCTTCGTCGACGGTGCGCGGGCGAGGGGGCGGACCGACCCGCACACAGGGCGATCGTCACGACTCATCCGCACCGGGTGGGGTCCTCCCCGGCCGGCCGGACGTCGAGGCTCTCGGAGTCGGGACGTTCGGCTGGCCGAGGAGATCGTGGTGGTTGTGCCGGGGAAGACAGACCCGCGGCCTCCCCCGTCACGCCAGCGCTAGCTGTGTCGGCGACGCAGCAGCAGGACAAGCCCGCCGAGCCCAGCGATCGCGACCGCGGCGATCGTCAGGAACGGCAGCCCTGTGCTCCCTGTCGTGGCGAGTGACTCGCTCGATTCACCGTCGACGGGAGCCGCTGGCGCGGGCGTCGCAGTCTCGACGGGGCTCGGAGTCGTCGACGGTTCAGGCGCAACGGTGGGTTCCGGTTCCTGCGTCGGCTCGGGCGCGACGGTCGGTGTTGTCGACGGAGTTGCCGTAGGCGTGGGCTCCGGGCTTGCGGGTGTCGGCAGCGCTGCGGCGGCCGCCAGGATGAGCTGCTGCGTCTGCTCGACGTTCGTCGCCCGGTTGGCGGCGAGGTTGGCGTAGTCGAGCACGGGAACGTGCAGGTGGCCGCCGGCGACGTCCTGACGGTCCAGGCCGACGCGGAGACGGTTCGCGCGGTACATGCTCTCGTTCGAGAGGTAGTCGCCGCCCCCACCGCTCACTGCGAAGGATCCCTCGGGCGGCGCCGTCGGGTCGTTCGTGCCGACACACTGCGCCTCGTCATCCCGAGCTTCGCTGAAGGAGTAGCAGAAGGCGTTGTTGAGCTGCACCGGGAACGGGCCCGTCTCTGCGGCAACCATCTCTTCGAACGGCAGCGTCGTCTCGATGAACTGCGCACCGTCGACGGTCTGCGGCCACGCCGCCGCATCCGGTGCCTCTTCGAGAGCACGCTCGTCGAGGTTGTCGACGCCGCCGCCGCGCCAGCTGCTCGCCCAGCGCTCGATGTCGTAGCCGGTGCGGCCCTGGCTGATCGTCATCGCCATCTGGGGTGACGCGGCACCCGCAAGGAACTGCGGACCGTAGGCGTCCTCGACGATTCCGCCGTCGAACCGCGACCACGTCACGGGCAGCACGACGGCCTGGATCTGCACCGGACCGGAAGCCGTCTCGATGACACGGCCGGAGAGGGAGAGGGCAACGGCACCGGAGGGGTTCGAGCGCTCGAGCAGGGCGGGAAGCTGGAACGGGTCGAATCCGCTGATCATCACCTTGGTGACGCCAGGGTCCTCGTCGAAGCCGAGCTCGAGCAGGCCGCGAGTCGCCTCCTCCAGGCTGTGCAGCAGGTCCGTGAGCTGCTCAGGCGAAACGGCGGCGGAGACGGCCCAGTCCTTGACCTCGGCGCGCATCGCGAGCCGCGCCCAGTAGAGGCCGCGGTCCTCATAACGGGTGGCTGCTCCGACGTCTTGAGCGTTCTGGACCGCGATGTCCCAGATCTCACGACCCGTCTCCACGATGAGCGTGTCGGCGTTGTCGGGTGCGGTCCCGGCGAGCGTGGCGGAGAAGTTGTCGAGCGCGGCCTCAAGCCCGGTGGAGGCGATCATCTGAGTGGAGAAGGGAACGGTCTCGCCGGGGAGCGTGGCGCTGAGACGCAGTTCCTCCGCGTCCAGTTCGGTGCTCTCGAGGCGGGGGTCGGGTGCCGCCTGCGCCGGCGACGCGAGAACGGTGGCGAGGATCGCCCCGGCGCCGAGTGCGGCGAGGAGTCGTCTGGTGACGCGTGTCATGGTCTCGTGTCCTAGGTGTGGGGCGTCGGACTCATGGTGCTCCGGCGCCGTCGGCAGAGGGATGGGTACACCGCGGGTCGCACTCAGGGATCAAGATCGCCGTTGCGAACACTCGGGTATCAATCGACCCTATGTTGTTCAACACGACGACGGGGATTGTTCACGTTTAAGGCGTGTGAACAGTTGCTGAGTGGACGCGGGCCCACGATGGCGATCCATGACGGCACGGAATGCGGCGAGCGCGGTCTTCCTGTGGCCGGCTGGCGAGGCGGGGTGGGCATCTTTGCTGCGTCCGCAGGTTGCGGATACGCACCGCCGAACGCCGCCGGTCAGCTCGGGTTCGGCAACTGGACCTGCATAGGAGAGATGTCGACTTCGACATTGCCGAAGATGAATCCGTCAGGACGAGCGAGGCCACCGTCATAGAGCTCGATCGGGAACGTGAAGAGGGAGGAGAGCGACACTCCGGTCCAGAGCACGATCACGATTGTGAATAGGATCGCTGAACGAGTGAACTGGCCTCGAGCGTCTGCGAGGATCGTTCCCCGCCGAATGAGCACGGTGAGGATGCTCACGCATCCGAGCGCCAGCGCCAGGTATGCGAACGGACTGGGCTGCAGCGTCATCGCGAGGCAGTTGGGGACCTGGTCCGTGATCTCCCCATTCGCGTCGAGAGAGTCCCCAGCCCCGGTCACACCACCCGCGCAGTAGCTGCGCGAACCACCGCTCGCGATGGTGTGGAACAGGGCGATCGCGAGGATCCAGAGGATGTAGCGGCGTACTTCCACGATCCACCCGCGCCCGATCACGGCGTCCAATTCGGGAGGTGCTGCTAGCTCTGAGTTGGGGTTTGCGGTCATCTGTACCTCGCTTCGTTCGCCTGTTCTCCGTGCACGGGTGACGCGACCACGCTCCCAATCGATCCTGGACGCCTCCCGGGTACACGTGTGGCCGTATGGAGGGCGATCGCGGTGAACGATCCGCCATCGTGACTATCGGGTTCGGAAGAGACAGCAGGCTTCGCCGGGGTCACATCAGCGGGTCGCGAGGATGCGGAACCCCGCACTCGCACCTCACGCGTCTGAAGGCTGTTCGGCGGGGGTTTCCGTCTGCGGGGGTCGTGGTGAACGGCAGCGCGCCGGTGCGGATAGGCCGTGGATTGCGCGATGCCGGCAAGCACTTCCCTGCCGTCGGCGAGCGTGGCGAAGACGTCGACGTTCATCGTCGGGGTCTCATTCGTTCGCCGAGGAGCTCGTCCGCGCGGAGGCGGCCGACATCTGAGTTGAGGGGTTCGGCAGCGTCGAGGATGCCTTGCTCGATACCAAGAACCACGATGACGCGCATGAGAATCTCACTGGAGACGCTGCCGCCGCTCTCGATCTTGCGGAGGGTGACCCGTGTGGTGCGCGCGCGCTCCGCGACCTGCTCGGCGGTGATGCCGCGCAGCTTCCGCCAGCGACGCAGGGAATCTCCGAGCGCGGCAAGCGCGCGCTCTTCGCGACTGCGGCGCTGTGGTCGCGCAGGATCGGGTTCCGCCACACGGGTATGGCAACACCTGTATCCATTAAGGTCTCGAATGGACAGCTTCATTGCCACGAATCCAGGCCAAGCGGTTCACCAGACGCACAGAACCTCCGCGACCGCACGGGTCTTATGGAGGCCTCGGCGGCGCGGTGAGCACCATCGTTGCAAGACCGAGGGTCGAACACAAGGCGACCGGAATCTCACCGGAATTTGACCGCCTGATCGAGAGCCTGGGACCGACAACCTCAGCGCCAACGCGCTCTGACCAGGACTACAGAGTGGTGGGCCCTGCCGGGATCGAACCGACGACATCCACGGTGTAAACGTGGAAGCAGCTCGGGACGCGTGGCCACCACCGGCCAACCTCCACCGGCCTGTCACCGGCCTGCGATTTTCAGTGCCTTGCCAAGACCTGCCAACCCGTTCTACGGCCTCCCCCGCATAGACGGGCATGAGCACTCACGATCCGCACCCGTCCCTCCTCGCCTGCATCGACCTGGAGACCACCGGTCTCGACGAGCAGTCAGGTCTCGTCCTCGAGGTCGCCGCCAAAATCGTCACGAACGACCCTTCCCCCGTCGACGACGGGATCTCACTCGTCGTCGCCCAGCACGCGCGGGCGTCGTCCATCTTCCCGGTCTCCCCGCGGCGCGGCCGCATGAACGAGTACGTCACGGACATGCACGCCGAGAGCGGCCTCAGCCGCGAGGTCGGCCAGGCGACGCTCTTCATCGACGAAGTGGAAGCATGCCGCCGCGTACCTCGAGTCGCACACTGGCGAGTCGTTGTGAGTGCCGTTCTCTAGACGACGGGACGTGGAAGGACTGGCGTCGGCGCCAAGGCCCGACGCATTCTGACGGTCATCGTGACAACTGCGTGCGGAGGAGACAGCTGGCGTCAACGCCCTGTCATGGTGTGGCGTCCTGGTTCGTCTCCTAGTCGGCGGTCTCGGCCGCGATGGCGCGCCTCATGGTGACGGGGCTTGCGAAACCGCTGCGCAGTGCGACTTCGCTCAAGGGCAGACCAGGCATCTCGCGCTTCAACTCCAGCGCCTTCTGCACGCGTCGGGTACGAAGCATTCGGCCAGGAGTCGCCCCGGAACCGCGCAGTCGACGCTCGAGGGCCCTGCGAGAGAGACCGGCCTCACGTGCGATTCCGTCGACGGAGAAGCTCGGGTCATGGAACCGGTTCTCGACGATCAGGTGAACGAGAGCGAATGTGTCTGTGTCTTCCTGGTTGGAAAAGTCTCTCGACTCGACGACCAAGGCAGTGGCTGCGGTCCTGAGGAGGGCGCGTAGAGAACTCGATGACTGCGGATTCGATGGTTGTGGTCTCTTCGCGGCAGCTTCCAGAAGGCCGAGAACACTCTGCCGCACGATGCCGCCAGCGGAGTGGTGCCAGCTCAAGCGCGTGGAGTCCACTTCGCTCACGTCGAACGAGAAGAGCGTGACTTCGAATCCCCGATCCGCGTGCATGACGACGCGCTCGGTGCCGGGCGGCACGATCGCCAGCTGCTTCGCCTCAAGCTCAATGCTGCGGTCTCCGGAGGTGATCAGCAGCGATCCACGCTCGAGGAAGACGGCCAACCCACGCCCGTGGGACCAGGAACGCTCACGCTTCCAAATCAAGTCGACAGGCGAGCACCTCCAATGCGCGACAACGTACTGGTCGAAGCGGAGGATGGTCACCTCCGTTGTGACGGATCCGGTCGGAGCGAACAGGTCAACGCCCGCTCTGAGCACCGTGTCGATGGAGGGAGGCAGTGGTCCTTTGTGCCGGAAGGAGTGTGCCTGATAGCCCGGGAACGAGCCCCAACCTCGGTCTTCGTCGTACTTGACGTTCGCGTTCTGCTCCATTGACCCTCCTCGCACAATCGAATCCCGCGCACGGCGACACCTCAACACCTGAGCAGGCTCGCGCCCCCGCTTGGCGGGCAATGTTCGCGGCTCCTCAATCGAAGAGTTGCACAAATATGAGCCAGGCGCGGACCGGCCTCCGACCGCGGGCGGGGCGAGTCGGCGTCGAGAGTACTGAGTACCCTCGATGGCTCGCGCTCATCTTCCCTGGTCAGGCGCCACAACTGATCCAGTCCACTTCCCACGGCCTCATTCAGTCGCGCTGCTTTTCCTTCTCGACAGTTCTTCTCAGAACCCATTCGCACGTTGCTGGCTCCCTACGATTCACTGGGAAGCCAAATTGTGACGTGCAGCGCCCAATGCTGACACGGGCATCACCGCATCACCCCTCCCCCACCCCACGCGAGTGCCCCCGGCGCGGAGCTCGTTCTCGTCCTCGAAAGGACCTCGGATGTCAGACCCCACGCAGGACCCGACACCACGCACCGCTCCGGCCATCGTCGGCAGGCGCACACTCGTCGCGGGAGCCGCCTGGTCAATCCCCGTAATGGCCGTGGCCACCGCCGTGCCGCTCGCAGCTGCCTCAGCCTGCCCGACGGCCGAGTTCGACGCTGCGTTCGCGACGAACTCGGACTCGGGGTCGGTGAAGGTGCTGAACGCGACGAGCCCCGACACAGCTGACACGTACACCGTGCGGATCACGTCAACACTGGCCCCCGGAACGACGACCACGCAAAATGGCCAGTCCTACAACTTCAGCCAGAACGGCTCCGGCTGGAACGGCGACTTCGCGGACGATGGCAGCGGCGACTACACCTACTCCGGGTTCGGTCCGGCCGGCGCGATCGTGCTGAACCAGCGCAAGGAAGGCACCACCGCGCCCATCGGCCCGGGCACCGATAGCCAGACGCTGACCTTCGAGTTCTTCGACGCAGCCGGTGCGCCAATCTCCGCCACGAACGTCGCGATCGACATCTTCGACATCACCTCCGTCGAGGTGCCCGCCTGGCGTGCCTCCTACTGGGACGCAGTTGGCTTCAGCGTCACGCCTGCGTCGATCGTTTCGGAGCCGACGCTCGATCAGGGAGCAGGAACCGGTACGCTCGCCGACCCGTTCCGTAGAAGCGGTGGACTCTTCCCCACCAACCCAATGGAGCAGGCGCAGTACCAGGACGAGTTCCGCTTCGACTCGTTCCCAAACGGCAGCACCATGGACTACACGTCGTTCAACGGGAACCAGGGATGGCATTTCATCGCCGTCAGCTCGATCAGGTTCACCGCGCAGATCGCCTGCTAAGACCCGTTCACCCGGAGCGCCTCCCCCGGTTGTCTTCCTGGGTGTTGGCGCACCCCAACGCAGAACCGCCCCGACGAGGTAACTCATCGGGGCGGTTCTGCGTTGCGTGCTGGGCTACTGGTTCGGTGCCTCGGAAGCAGGTCTCGATGTTGGAGAGCGCGATGAACCGCATGCTCGTGCAGTTGGCACGACATCTGAGAACAGCTGTCCCAACGGCCCGCCGGGACGGTGAGCAACGGTCAGGACTCGAGGCCGGTGCGCTGCGAGGCGAGCGCTCGCCGCAACGTGACGGGTGAGGAGAACCCGCTTTGTGATGCGACCTCTCGAGCAGGTAGTCCCGGCTGTTCTCGCATCAGGGCTTCGGCGTTCTGGACGCGTCGCTCGCGCAGGATCGCTGCTGCACTAGACCCACCCACCTGGAGGCGACGCTCGAGGACTCTCCGGCTGAGGCCCGCTTCTCGGGCGATGCCGTCGACGGAGAAGCCCGGGACCTGGAATCGGTTCTCGACGATGAGCCTGACCAGAGCGAGCGTGTCGGTGTCGCGCAGGTTGGCGACATGCGTGGATTCGACCAGCAATGAGTGAGCGGCAGCGCGCAGCAACGACCGCAATGAGGTCGCGGATTGAAGGTCTGCCACCGCCGGCGCTTTCGTGACTGCATCCAGAAGCGCGAGCACGCCCTCGCGGACCACGCCACCGTCGGAGTGAGACCACCTGGCCTGCAGCGGCGCGAGCTCGCTGGCCGCGAAGGAGAAGATGACGCCGGCGATCTTCTCTCCGGCGTGGAGGACGACTGGGCCGGCCCCGGGTGGCACGATCGCGATCTGCGCCGCTTCAAGACGGAGCTTCCGCTGGTTGGAAGCCACTTCGAGCGATCCTCGCTCCAAGAACAGCGCTAGTGTCCGTCCCTGAGCTGAGGCGCGCTCGCGCTTCCAGACAAGGTCGATCGGCGAGCTCTCGCCCCGCACGATCAGGTACCGGTCGAAGCGCAGCAACGAGGCCTCGATCGTCGCGGTACCCGAGGGCGCACGCAGGTCCACGCCGGCCCTGAGCACCTTGTCGACGCCCGGGGGCAGCGGGCCGCGGATTCTGAACTGCTGCGTGCGGTATCCAGGAAAGGGACTCCAGCCGGTGGCTTCGTTGTAGTGGGCACGAGCGACGCGCTCCATGGGTCCTCCAAATCGATTCGAACGATGTGTCCCAGCGGCGTCAGTGACACTGGTCCCGCCTTCAGGTGGGAATGATGGCGACAGGACTCAGGCGCGATGCGCGGCTTGTGCTGAGCTGCGTCTCGGCTGCGTCGGAGAGAGGGACTCCCGCAGGCCAGCGAAGGGGTCCGTCGACCCGCAGGAGTCCAGCACGGGTGGGTGGTGCGCGGATCTCCCCCGAGATCCCCGCGCGGATGCGGCTCCCCAGAGCACACCACCGACCGGCGGTAGTCAGAATGCCGCAGGAATTGTTGCTTCCATTCCACAAAGGCCCGATTGACGCAAAATGAGCGCAATTCGCCGCAAAAGGATCGCGCGAGATTTCTCGCACCCGCACCTCTCCAAACCCCCCGGGCAATTCGAGCGGAGCCGTCGCGAATGCTCGCGTGCCATTTCTTCCGCCGTTCTTTCTCTGAGCGCCCGCGGAGCGCGTGAAGTGGATACCGTTCGGATTGGCGTTTGATTCTCGGCGTGCAATTCATAGAGCCACCTCGCGTGCATCGTGATCGGTATCCGCCGGAAGTTCCCGTTGGAATGCCGGGGCTCACCAACGAAAGGAAACTCATGTCGGATTCTCTCGACAGCTCGAGCCAGGCCGACGCGCCAGGATCGATGAAGCGACGCACGATCGTGGCCGGCGCTGCCTGGTCCATCCCCGTGATCGCCGTCGCGGCCGCAGCCCCGATGGCAGCGGCGTCTCCACCGTGCCCGCAGTTCGCGTCGGCGGCGAGCTGGACGGCGATCACAACCGGTCAGTTGCGAGTGCACCCCGATCCGACCTACAACAACCGAGTTGGCGGGACATACCTCGCGCTGCCCGAGAACAACGCGAACTCGTTCCTGTCCGTGCAGGACAGGAACCTGCAGGGCGGCACCACGACCGTGCAGTGGTCGACGGTGTTCGTCCCGGTCAGCGGGACGGCCTACACCTTCACGTTCGTCACCAACACGAACACCACGCTGACTGACTCGCAGACCCTGAACATGCGCATCAACGGGACCACCCACTGGGCGGGCATCACGAAGCCGACCGCCGGCGGCCCGACGAACAACCTCAGCGGCGGGCAGACCCACTCGTTCACCTGGACGGCCCCCAGCAACGCCGCCGTGACGTTCGCGATCGTCTTCCTCGTGCCAGGGGTGACCAACAACCCCAACCGCACGAACGACGACATCCGGATCGGACTCCCCCGCATCTCCGCGGCCGGCTGCCGCTCGTAGCCTCGCAACGGGCATCTCGGGAACCGAGAAAGGGGGCCAAGACTGCTGCAGTCTTGGCCCCCTCTCTGGTCTCACAGGTCCGGGATCTGCTCGAGCGCTCTGGCTGTTGACGCCAGGAGTTACGGCGTGGGGTACGTGGTGGTGTTCGTGTTGTTGATCGGGGTTGGGTTCCTGAATACCTGGACTGGGGTGCTGTTGACCGTCACGTAGCGGCGCGTGATCACGGTCTGACCGCTGTAGTACGGGCTTGGTGAGCGGAAGAAGAAGTCGACCGGGATGTTGGTCGTCGCCCCTGTCGCGGTCACGGTGCCGGTGTAGCTCGAGCGATAGACGCGGTAGGTGACGCCAGCGACGACGGTCGTCGTGCCCGTGTTGGCGAGTGTTGACCACGCGGTGTTCGAGCCAGGGATCGGCGCGAAGGTCGGGGCTGGCCACCCGGTGGAGATGAGCACCTCGTAGTAGATGTTCGAGAGCACGTCTCCGGGCTGTGTTCCTGCCACGCGCAGATACTGCCCCGGGCTCTTCGCGTCGTACTGGAGCGCGCCGTTGGTCGACGACCCTTGCGTCGCTGGATACCAGCCCACGCCGAAGCCGGACTGGATCTCGAACGTTCGCGGCGGCGATGCCGCGAATGCTGGAGCTGCGGTGGTCATCGCGATCACCGGCACCGTCCAGGCCGCCGTCTGCAGGACCCGACGACGCGTCGTGTCCCCGGCCGCGCCGTGGTTCTCAGAAGTGTTCTTTGTCAATGTGTGCTCTTTCTCTGTCGCTGAATTTGGATCGCGAATAGACCACAGCGGTCCACTTGAACGAGACCGTGAGGGATTATTGGCAAGCTGCCATCGGTCGGAGATCCCAGGTCATTACGGCATTGCATGTCAGCCCGAACGCAAGTTCGCTACCACCAAGCGCACGGCCCTTTCGGACGAAACCGGAACCCCTCCTGCAAGCTATCTGACGCCCCACTCGGGTTCAATCTCGGAGAAGAATCAGCACTCAGATTGAGAAGCACTGACCACATGCGCGTTTCGCTTTCTGATAACGACCGACTTTCCGGTCGGTCTTTCTCAGGCAACGGGAATGTTGGCGTCGCCGATGAGGCCCGTAGTCAGACCAGGCATGTCGCCGTCAGCGCCGGACTGCCCCTCGTGCTCGCTATCCTGCTTCCCGTCCAGCGCACGACGCATGGCACGCACCGAGCCGAAACCGGCAGCCGCAGCGATGCGCTTCAAATCTTGGGTGTCGACGTCACCGAATTCTCCCGGTGCCTCCAACAGGTCTCGCGCGAGCCGAGCTCGAACCCGTCGAAGCTGTGAGGCCGGCGTCAGGTTTGTGTCTTCGTACGCCCGATACAGACTCGCCGTGGAGACTCCGAGGTCCCGCGCGAGCTTGCCAGCGTCGAAGGTGACGTCGCTGGCGGAGGCTTCGATCCGCTGCGACGCGCGCCGAAGCAGCGATGGCGTGACTCGGAGGCCATCTCTCCTCTCTCCCGAGGTTCCGACCCCGCGCGTTCGCCTGGGTCGTGCCGGCGCGTCATCGGCGAGTACGCCGGCGAAGAGCTGGTCGAGCCCGGTTCTGACGCGGTTGAATCCTGCGCCTTCGACGGTGGTCATGGAGTTCAGTGCTGCGTGTGCTGCGCTGGTGAAGATTTCCCGGTGTGCGTTGGATGCGCCGAACAGCCCTGTGTGCGGTTCAGGGACGTTTCCTTCGAAGTCTCGCAAGCGGGCCCAGCTGGAGACGAAGAACAGGCGTGCGACTGGCTCGTGGGAGGTGATCGTGAGTGGTTCCCCGAAGGATTGCACGTGCATCTGTCCGGGGTGCAGATCGACTCGTTCGGTGTCGGACGTCAGTATCTGGGTGCCTTCGATGCCGTACACCGAGTGGAACAGGTCCGGCGGGGCCTCGTCGTCGACGACGAACGAGAGGTGAGCTGGCGTGTGCCAGATGCGGCCGATCGCGAAGCTGTCGGTTCGGATCAGGTCAGCGACAACCTGGAAGCGCGAGTTGATGGGCTCAGCCACCCAGCCGAGTGCGGCGACCCACTCGATCGCGGCGTCGTCATCGAGGACGACTTCACGCGTGACAGCACCCGCTGCCGCTCCATAAGCGCTCGCTTCATGCACATTCCACCTCCAGTGAGAAGTTCCGGCAAGCGTATGCGCGTGCAAAGACATGCATCCGGTCCCGATGCGAGCGCTGACACGTCTCCCGACATGCAAGCGTTCATTTTGCGTCACGTACACGTCGGCACTGTCGCGAAATGGCTGATCCCGCGGTACCCGACCAGTTCTTCTCAAATTTCGACCAGTCTTTCTCAACGGGTCGATACACACGACACCAGTTGCAACTAGACCCTTGACGAACTGACAGCTAATCCGGTCACGTCTGCGGATGGGCGCGCTCCGGATCCCCGCGCGCGCTCCAAACGCGCGTGACGGTTGCTCAGCGGGGCGCGTCCGTCCCCGAAGGTGCGGGGGTGAGCGTTCCGCCGTCGCGGGGGTCGAAGTCGAGCCCGTGACTGGCGGCTAGGACGTTGATGCGCTGCTGTGCTGCGATCGCGGTCAGGGAGGCCCCGGCCCGGATCCTCCAGTCTGGTCAGGGGTATTCGAAGCTATTGCAACCTGCCACAGGGCTTCCAGACCGTTCATCTCGCCTCGGTCATCCCGCGGGAGCTCGTCGAGGATCCAGCCGCGGTCCTTGTCCACGTGCTGGTGCGCACGCCGTTCGGACCGCGACAGGTCCTCGAAACCGACGTCGCGGTGGATCGCGGCGGTCGTCACCGCCATGTTCCTCACGCACGTCGCCTGCGGCTTGAACACCTGGATGCGGGTTGCCTCGAGCTCGTTCAAGTCGACTGGGGAGCGGCCGCGGGCAGTCTGTGGTCCTGGATGCCAAACTGGCCTCCCGTGGTGCCGTTGCCGCGGGCGGCTTCACGTCCTGAACTTGCTGCAGTCGTCATAGCGAGCCAATCCTTTTGTATGCGTGAAACTTCGGTCGGCGGGTTCAGCGGGTTCGGGCGGCGCAGTTGTCGGGGCGCCAGCGGTGCGCTCGCCACGCCTTCCCATGCCCGGGCATCCGCGCCAGCACCTGGTTGTTCCAGAGCTTCGGGAACAGCACCTGCAGTTCCGTCTTCTCCTTCATCTCGCACACGGGCGCCCGATCGCAGACCATGCATCCGCCGAGCCCGAAGCGCCGGTTGGTGGCGAGGACGTAGACGCATATGGCGGCGAACCAGGTCGCGAAGATCAGAGCCGGCACGAGCACGGCGGCCGCGACACCGATCCAGAACGATGTTTAGTCCAGGCTGGCGATCAGCTCAGGCATCGAAGAGAAAGACGCTGGTCGGGTCGGAACTCGGGTCCCACAGCGGCAGCTTCCCGGACGTCCCGGTCGATGCCTGCAGTGCCTTGGAAGTGTACTGCGGGTCGATGCCAAAGGTGGCGGCGTCGCGGGCGAGCTTCGACATCTGAAGCAGGTTCGCATCGTTCGTCTTCGCGTTCGGGTAGTAGATGCCCTGCTCGGCGAACTCCGCGAGCTCGTACACGTCGTCGCTCTCCTGCCGGTCGCGTAGCCGTAGATGACCTCGCCGTCGCGGTCGAAAATCCGGTTGATGTATCTGTTCTCGTGCTCTTCCTCAAACGCGTCCGCGGCGCGAGTGTGGACCTCGACGTGGTCGACCTTGTCGAGCCGGTAGTCCTCGGCGTAGGCGGCGAGGTCCTGCCGGCACAGGTCGATGGTGGCGTGGGCTGCGGCGCGGGCTCGGTCCATCGCCTCGAAGTGGATGTCCTTCGCTTCGTCGACGGAGAGGTCCACCGTCAAGATGGTCAGCTGGTACTCGCGGTTGAAGTCGGTCGACATCACCTGGTACTCCTTAGCGGCGAACGCGATCTCCGCATGCTCCCGCAACCGGTACCGTCGGCCCGAGGGTAGTGAGCTTGTTCTGTTCGGCCTACGTGAGCTTGCTACGCTCTTCGGCCGCGGTGTCCTTGATCTGCTCGAGGTCGTCGTCGAGCCTCTCCGACAGGTCAACGTGGTCCTTCTCGAAGATCGCGGAGTCCCGGACCCGCACGACGTCCGAGTCTTCCACGGGCTCGTCGAAGCGACCGATGCGATCGGTGAACGTCACATCCGCGCGAACGGCGGTCGGGAACGGGGCGAGAAGCGCATGAACTCGCGGACCGCGCTATTCAGGTCTTAGTCCGCGCGGTCGATGTGGGCCTCGATCACCTGGCGCATGTTTACGCGGTCGCCTTCCCGGAGCGAATCGATGGGGATGACGGTACCCGCGTGGGCGACTCCGTTGCTGCGGGCAAACTCGCGGCAGGCGTCAGAGATGTGGTCAAGGGCAAGTCTCCTCGTGGGTCATGGGGACTGTGCGCGGCGGTCGGTCCCACCGGTTGCCAAGAAGGGCGATTCGCGCGCTGAACGCGTGACCTTGCAGGGGTGGAGCGAGCGGCTACCAGGCCGGGTTGGTGCCGGAGTGCTCGAGTGTCGTGGACGACTGGGGCGAAGTCAGCGTGACGGAGAACGGGACGGCCTGGGAGGTTGAGACGCCGGGGACGGCAGTGGCGACCCAGCTCATGTCGGACGATGACGCAGCGTTCGCAATCGTCTCCGTGAGCCGCAATCTGAAGGTGATCGTTTCGCCGCTCACGGCCCGTCCAACCTCGACGAGTCCGTTGCTGAGATTGGTGAGGGGTAGGTCAGCGATGTACGCGGATGGGTAGGAAATCACGAGGTCGGTGGTGAGGATCGTGACGGCGTGGGGCTGGTAGATGTTCTCGAACTTGGTCTCGAACCGGTAGCTAAGGACAACGCTGCCGTTCAGTGCCGGGCTCCACGCGGAGCCCTGGATGAACATCTGCGGTGTCGTGTTGAAGCGTGTCGTCGCTTGCCCTACTGACGCCGCAGCTTGGGGTGCCGCAACGGTGAGAGCAACGACGGGTGCCGCCCAGGCGCCGCGTTTCAGCAGCGCTCGACGGCTGGGTGTGCCAGTGTCTCCTGCAGGATTGTGGACATGGCCTGGTGGTGTCATCGGGACCCTCTGGTGAACGCGGGCGCACTGCTCGCGCCCTGCGACCCAGCTCGGTGAAGCCCCTGGAACACAGAAGCAGCGTTCACCGTAGGCATAGCTGGATCCCGTGCTACGGCGTTGCCGCCGTTCGGGCGCAAGAAGGCAGAAGATCGTCGCAAACTGTCGCGCGGACTGAGCATTCACTACATGAAGATGGGTGATGTCAGCGGGGGTCTGCAGTGACCGGTGCGGCCACGGCCGGAGGGGCTTCAGGTCAGTCACCGGCACACCCGCCGAACGAAGACCGCCTGGTGTCACGACGGCCAGTACCGGCACACACGTGCCCGGCGTGAAGGAGGACCATGTCACCTCTAGTCCGCCGAGCACGAGTGCGGCTAGGCCTCGCCGGAGTACTCAACGAGGCGCTTGCAGTCCTGCTCCTGCTGCTCGCTGAACTTCGACCAGTCGATCATCGCTCGCGTGCCCCGGGGCCGTCATCGACGCGGGACACGGCATCCAGGACGTCCGCGATGCCAGCGCGCATGTTCGCCAGCTCGCGCGGGTAGACGGTGCCTCGTTCCTCGTCACGTTCGCGCTTCGGAGTCGACGACGATCCACCTGTCGTCGCCGGCGCGGACGAAGTGCACCATGACCAGCAACCAGACGGCGGTGGGCACGTCCTGCCACGCGCTCACGCGGACGCTACCCGGCGGGAGTCGCGGCGACGATGCCGGGGACTAGCCCGAGGAACTCGATCCGGTCACCGCGAGTGTCGAACGTGTATGTCTGCCCGGTCTCGATCGAACGGTAGAGGTCAGCGCGGGTCCCGGCGTCGATGAGGATCGGGTCGGCGACTCGGAAGCTGCCGCAGTCCACGGTGTCGATGCGCAGATGCTTGATCTCTTCTGCGCCGTCTTCGGCTCCCTTAGCGGTGATGGTGCACGTGACGGCGTCGCTGACGGGAAGCTGCTGGCGGGCGTTGACGGTGAGCGCGGCCGTCGCGAGGAGCGTGACGGTGATCGCTGCGGCTGAGGTGATGGCGGTGGTTCGTTTCATGAGCGGGCCTCAACGTAGGGATGGCTTGGACCGGTGCGGACGAGCGACACGATCGCTGGGATGGAATGACGGGAGATGGAGGGGTTTCGGCGCAAAACGGTCCTTCATGCCTCGGGCCCCGTCTCTGTGACGCTGGGCCGCCTGGGGAACCGGAGCACAAGGATTCCCGCGGTCAGGGATGCAGCACCGACGAGAACGCCGGAGATGATTCGAGTTGCCTGAGCCGAGTCGGCTTTCCCAGCGATGTCTGTGTTGCAGGACAGCTTCTTCCTCAGTTCGAGGGGCGCGCCGGGGCAGGAGAGGGTCCCGCCGAGCTCGTCGCCTGCGGTGTCGTCGATGCGCCCGTTGCCGATGGTCTTCGTCCCCGTGTTCGTCGCCGTGATGGTGAACATGACGGTGTCGCTGGTGGGCAGGTTGAGGGCGGAACCGGCCGCGAAGGCGAGCAGGAGAGCCCCGAGCCAGATGAAGACCGCATCGAACGTGCGCCGCAACAGGAGGATGCCGCCGGCGTGCGGAGCGGAGGCGACGGGACTGGATGGGTTCATGCCCATCTATGCAGGGCCGAAGCGACGAGACTGCTCAGCGCTACTTGATGACGAAGTCCTTGCAACCGAGGTTGGTCATGTTGGTGTCGGACTCGATCGCGACGGCGCACATGGAGTGCTTACCGGGAGCGAAGGCAGCCGCTGTCCAGAAGGCGTGCTTACCGGGGACGCCTTTGAGGTAGGGCGAGTCCCGGTTGGCTGTGATGGCGTGGTGCCATTTCCCGTCGACGAGGATCGCTACGGGGATCGAGCGGGCCGGGTTGCCCGGCGTGTACGTCCACCCGGCGAACTGGTGCATTCGGTTCGACGCGGGTGCATCCATCACCTGCCCGATGGGCGCAGCAGCCTTCTGGACGGTGACCGTCTGGCACGCCGGGAAATAGTCGTTTCCGGCACCGAAGTTGACGCCCACGGAGCAGATGAAGTGCTTGCCCGGGTTCAGGTTGAACGTCATCGAGTAGGAGTGGCGACCGGGGATGCCGTACGCGAACAGGTTGGTCGATGCGCCGGAGGCCATCGTCGCGTTCCACGCGCCGTTGACGGTGATCCCGACCGGTATCGACTGGAACAGGTCCGAGTAGTCGAAGGCGTGGCCGGAGACGGTCACCTGTCCCCCATTGACGCTGACGTTCATAGTCGACTGCGCGTTGAAGCGGGAGTACGCCTTGCTGTAAGTCTCGTCGTCACGGACGAACCTGGCGAAGTAACGGGCCGCGACATTTTGACCAGTGCTGTTCATGTGCGTGAGGTCGGTGGCCGACATCCAGAACGAGCGAGGATTGACGCCTCGAGCGATGGCATCGAGGTCAGCCTGGGTGCGTGTGATTCCAGCGTCGTAGAGGGCCCCGTTCGAAAGGTAGTCGGCGAGAGGAATGACGCGCTCTCCGTAGTTCTGCTTGATCCAAGCGTTGAGGCTCTTCCGGTTGGCGGTCACAGGGTGCTCGTTACCGCCCCAGGCCGGCGGCAGCTCGACGACGTAGAACGGCGCGTTGGAAGTCGCCTGGTGCAGCTCAATCATGCGGGCGGTGTCGTCCTTGACGCGGGCCATGTCGTCGAGGTTGTTCGAACCGAGCCAGAAGATCGATGTCGCGCCCGGGCGGGGCTTGTCGAGCGACACGATGGGGGCGTTCTGGGCGACAGTCTTGGCCGCGCCGGCCGCGTCCCGGGTGAAGACCCAGAGCTGACGTGGGTCGGTCAGGTCGGGGCGCTGGGTGAGCTTGCCGTCAATGCCGCCGATCTGCGCGTCCATGACGAGGCGGCCGAGCTTTGCGTCCGGGTAGGGCTTACCTACGGGAGAGGCGAGCTGCACCGATCCGGATGCGGGGATCGTGACGCTACGGCTCAGGTACAGCTGGTGCACGCCGCCCGCGGTCGCGATGCCGGCTGAGGTCATGCCTCCTTCGGCGTTGTTGATGATGTTCCAGCCGGGGACGGCGTTCTGGAAAGGTCCGCTGCAGATCCAGTTCAGGCTGGACGATCCGTAGCACTGGGCGCTCTCTGGGCTCGCTGCGCGCAGCTGCTCCGGCACTGAGGGGTCACCTTCTTGGGCGCTGTCCGGCGGGAGCGATTCAACCGGATCGGGAGTCGTCTTTGGAGGATCGTTCAGCGTCATGGTGGGTGATGGCAGGGGCTTCGGCGTCGCGGATGGCGTGGGCACATCGGGAGGCGTCTGGACAGGGCTCGACGTTGTTGGCGTCGCGGTTGCCGTGGTCACGTCCAGTGGAGTCGGAACGGGGTTCGCGGTCGTTGTCCCGGTGGTGGTTACTGCAGCTTGCCGTGCCGTCGCGTTCGTCGGCGCCGTATGTGATGAACAACCGTTCCCGGTCGGAGTCGCCGCTGCGCGGGGCGTCGGCGCACCTGTGCTCGCTGGCGTGCAAGTTACTACCTTGGGTATCGTTGCCGAGTCCAGCGTGGCAGCGACAGCGGGTGTCAACGTCGTGCCGATGAGGGCTGCGCTCAGCACCAGGGCAGAGAGCAAGCGTGTGGCGGGGATTCGCATCAGTTTCCGTTCGTTTCGTCACCGGCGCCGCGTCGGCATGGTGCGCCTGACCTGCATCGGCGGAACGGGGCGCCCACCGGGTCACCGGATTCTCACCGCGGCTGGTCGAGACGACCGTCCGGAGTTCGACTGCGCGAGCCTAGCTACGAGCTTGGAACCCGACGAGACGAAGACGCTCTTTGGCGCGATACAGACGGAGAAGGGTCGCTATGCGCTATCAGTCGCGCGAATTGGCCTGGACCTTGGCGCGCATTCCCCGGCAACGGCATGCCGGTGGCCCGGCGTCGGTTTGCGCACGAACGGAGCCTGGCAAACTCGCACCCGAGCCGCCATGGGCCTGCGGGTGCAAGTGCCTACCGCGGTCTCGGCTACTTGATCACGAAGTCCTTGCTGTCAAGGTTGGTCACGTTCGACGTGAACGTTCTCGGTGATGTCTTCCGCGGCCCCGCACATGCCGGCGAGCGACTCCCCACCCGTCCGCGCACCCGGATTCGATTTCGGCGGCGGGACACACGCAGCACCACCGCAAGGCGCACCGCGTCACCCGGCCGCCTCGCCGCTGGTCGGTCGAGAGCCTGGGAGCGACAACCTCGGCGCCAACGCGCTCTGACCAGGAATACAGAGTGGTGGGCCCTGCCGGGATCGAACCGACGACATCCACGGTGTAAACGTGGCGCTCTACCAGCTGAGCTAAAGGCCCTCGGCGAGCAAGTGTAGCGCGGCAGCGTGGTCCGCTCGAACACGCGCCTCCCCCGGGTGAGCGGACGCGACGAGACGGTAGCTGCCATCCGCTCGCAGCAGGAAGGTGCGGCGCGTGGCTGCGCCAGAACCCTCGTCGAATGCGCCGTAGGCGCGCGCGGCCCGCCCGTGCGGCCAGAAGTCGCTGCACCCGGTGAGCACTCCGTCAGCGCCGAGGTCCTGCAGCCAGGCTCTCAGCGTCGCCGCACTGTCGGTAGCGACGACGAAGACCTCGAAGCCTGGAGCGAGGGCGCTGGATCTCCCCGTATTCCGAGCCGAGTCGACCAGCTCGACGAGCTCTCGAACCTCATCGGCGCACACGGGTGTGAACGCCCCTGGCACGAACACGAGCAGCCGAGCCGACGCTGCCGGGCCCGCGACGACGCGCATCCCGCCGCGATGATCGACCAGGGAGATGGATTCGAGTGGCGGCGCGAATTCGCTCACGATCAGGCCCTCTCCACTCACGATGTTCGGTTGTGCGCGCTTCGACAAGGATTCCCCTCAACCTGCGTGTGCATCGCACAAACCATAGATAGGCTAGCGGGTGGACTGCGCGTCATAACCTGGCGTGCGCCATTGACGTGACGAACCCGGAACGAAATGAGGTCGACGGTGGCTGTTAACAACCAGGATCCGTACTCAGAGCATTACGTTGACAGCGACCCCGAGGAGACCGCCGAATGGCGCGAATCGCTCGATGCGGTCGTAGACGCGCAGGGACACCAGCGCGGACGAGACATCATGCTCAGCCTTCTTGAGCGGTCTCGGGAGCGCCACCTCGGCGTTCCCATGGTTCCAACCACCGACTACGTGAACTCGATTGCGCCCGAGGATGAGCCAGAGTTCCCCGGTGACGAGTCGCTGGAGCGCACGTACCGTTCGTGGATCCGCTGGAACGCGGCCATGACGGTGCAGCGCGCGCAGCGCGAAGGGGTCGCAGTCGGCGGCCACATCTCCTCCTACGCGTCGCAGGCGACGCTCTACGAAGTGGGCCTGAACCACTTCTTCAAGGGCTACGACCACGCGGACGGACCCGACCAGGTCTTCTTCCAGGGCCACGCCTCCCCCGGCAACTACTCGCGTGCCTTCCTGCAGGGGCAGATCTCCTCTGAGCAGCTCGACGGCTTCCGCCAGGAGCAGTCCGCTGCTCCGTTCGGCATGCCGTCGTACCCGCACCCGCGCCTCATGAAGGACTTCTGGCAGTTCCCGACCGTCTCGATGGGTATCGGGCCGCTCAACGCGATCTGGCAGGCGCAGTTCAACAAGTACCTCACCAACCGCGGCATCAAGGACGCCTCCGGTTCGCACGTGTGGGCGTACCTGGGCGACGGCGAGATGGATGAGGTCGAGTCGCGTGGTCAGCTGCAGGTCGCAGCCAACCAGAACCTCGACAACCTCACCTTCGTCGTCAACTGCAACCTGCAGCGCCTCGACGGCCCCGTCCGCGGAAACGGCAAGATCATCCAGGAGCTCGAGAGCTTCTTCCGCGGCGCCGGCTGGCACGTCATCAAGGTCGTCTGGGGCCGCGAGTGGGACTCGCTGCTCGAGCGCGACGACAAGGGCGCGCTCCGCACGCTCATGAACGAGACGCCGGACGGCGACTTCCAGACGTACAAGACGGAGTCGGGTGGATTCGTCCGCGACAACTTCTTCGGACGCGACCCAGAGGCGCTCAAGCTCGTCGAGAACTACAGCGACGACGAGATCTGGGGCCTCAAGCGAGGCGGCCACGACTACCGCAAGGTCTACGCGGCCTACAAGGCGGCCACCGAGCACAAGGGCCAGCCGACCGTCATCCTCGCCCACACGATCAAGGGCTACGGCCTCGGACCGCACTTCGAGGGCCGCAACGCGACGCACCAGATGAAGAAGCTCACGCTTCCCGACCTGAAGGCGTTCCGCGACCAGCTGCACATCCCCATCTCGGACGCAGCGCTCGAAGCCGACGTCTACCAGCCGCCGTACTACCACCCCGGTGCGGACAACGAGGCCATCCAGTACATGCAGGAGCGTCGCCGCGAGCTCGGCGGCTTCGTGCCGGAGCGTCGCTCGAAGTTCACGCAGATCGCAGTGCCGGAAGACAAGACGTACGCGTCGGTCAAGAAGGGCTCAGGCACGCAGGAGATCGCCTCGACGATGGCGTTCGTCCGCCTCCTCAAGGACCTCATGCGCGTCAAGGACTTCGGCGCGCGCATCGTCCCGATCATCCCGGACGAGGCCCGCACGTTCGGCGTCGACGCGTTCTTCCCGACAGCGAAGATCTACAACCCCAACGGCCAGCACTACATGTCGGTCGACCGCGAACTGCTCCTCGCCTACCGCGAGAGCGAACAGGGTCAGATCAACCACGTCGGCATCAACGAGGCCGGCGCCATGGGTGCGTTCACGGCAGCCGGTTCGTCGTACTCGACGCACGGCGAAGCCATGATCCCGATCTACATGTACTACTCGATGTTCGGGTTCCAGCGCACGGCGGACGCCATGTGGGCGGCAGCCGACCAGCTCTCGCGCGGCTTCCTCATCGGAGCCACCGCCGGACGCACGACCCTCGCCGGCGAAGGCCTGCAGCACATGGACGGCCACTCTCCGATCATCGCCGCAACCAACCCGGCAGTCATCACCTACGACCCCGCCTACGCCTACGAGCTCGCACACATCATGCAGGCAGGCATCGAGCGGATGTACGGCCCGGACTCCCAGTCGGAGAACCCGAAGCAGGACCCGAACGTCATGTACTACCTCACGGTGTACAACGAGCCGATGGCGCAGCCAGCTGAGCCGGAGAACGTCGACGTCGAGGGCATCCTCAAGGGCATCTACTACCTCAAGGGAACCGAGGCCTCCGGGCCGCGCGTGCAGCTGCTCGCGTCTGGCGTGGGTGTGCCGTGGGTTCTCGAGGCGCAGGAGCTACTCGAGAAGGACTGGGGCGTTGCCGCCGAGGTCTGGTCGGTCACGTCCTGGAACGAGCTCCGTCGCGACGGCCTCCGAGCCGAGGAGTACAACTGGACGCACCCGAACGAGGAGCCGAAGGTTCCCTTCGTCACGGACAAGCTCCAGGCGTCTGAGGGCCCGGTCATCGCGGTGAGCGACTTCTCGCACGCCGTGCAGGACCAGATCCGTCCGTTCGTGAAGAACGACTTCACGACGCTCGGCGCCGACGACTTCGGCATCTCCGACACTCGTCCAGCAGCTCGTCGCTACTACCTCATCGACAGCCACTCCGTCGTCGTCCGCGCCCTCGAGCGCCTCGCGACGCAGGGCAAGCTCGACCGCTCGGTCGTGCAGGAGGCCATCGACAAGTACGACCTGCACAACCCGAAGGCCGGCACGAGCGGCAGCGCGGGCGGAGACGCCTAACGGCCCTCCTCCCCTGCTCGCCACCTCACAGTTCGGAATCATGCCCGCTCCACGCACAAAGGACCAGACACTCAACTGGCTTCGGTCGATCTCGGGAGAGCTCTCGACCGCGACAGTGAAGCGCTTGGAAGACACCCTTCCCTGGTTCGGGGACATGCCCCCTGGGCGACGAAGCGCCGTCGGCCTCGTCGCCCAGTCGGGCATCTCCTCCTTCATCGCCTGGTTCGAGGACCCGACCGCCACCCCCTGGGTGGCGGCGGACGTCTTCGACTCCGCCCCGCGCGAGCTCCTCCGCTCGGTGAGCCTGCAGCAGACGCTGCAGCTCATCCGAGTGGTCGTGGAGGTCGTCGAGGAACGGACGAAGTCCACCGACGGCGACGTGCGTGAAGCCGTGCTGAAGTACTCGCGTGACATCGCCTTCGCGGCTGCGGACGTCTACGCCCGCGCCGCGGAGGCTCGCGGATTGTGGGATGCGCGCCTCGAGGCGCTGGTCGTCGACTCGATCCTCACGGGTGAGCACGACGACGAGCTCCCGAGCCGCATCGCGGCACTCGGCTGGCACGGCCACGGCGAGGTGAGCGTGCTCGTCGGGACCACCCCGAGGATCCTCGAGGTCGACCAGATCCGCCGAACCGCGAGACACAACAAGGTCGACCTGCTCGTCGGCGTCCAGGGCGGGCGCCTCGTGCTCGTCATCGGGCGCGCGCACCCCAACGGCGAGGGTGACGAGACCGAGCAGGTTCCGTTCATGGAGATCGCCGAGCGCCTCGAACCGAGCTTCGGTGACGGACGCCTGGTGCTCGGCCCACCCGTGCCGAGCGTCGTCGAGGCTTCCAGAAGCGCTCGCGCCGCACTCGCCGGCTTCGCGGTCGCCGGCGCCTGGCGCAAGGCGCAGCGGCCCATGCTCGCCGACGAACTACTGCCTGAGCGAGCTCTCGCGGGCGACCCGCTCGCGAGACAGACGCTCGTCGCCCGTGTGTTCAGACCCCTCGCCGACCACCAGAGCGACCTCCTCACGACGCTCTGGTGCTACCTCGACAACGGCCGCTCCCTCGAAGCGACCGCGCGCGAACTGTTCGTGCACCCGAACACGGTCCGCTACCGCCTCAAGCGGGTCAGCGAAGTCATCGGCTGGGACGCGACCGGCCCGCGCGAGGCCCTCATCCTGCAGTGCGCGCTCATCCTCGGCAACATCGCCGAGCCCAAGCAGCCGGAACCGCGACGCCAAGCGGGCACGAACGGCGCAGCCCACGTGCCGCGACGCGGCCGGCGCACCTCCCACTAGAGATCCTCTAATGAATTCTCGACTTCTTGGGACTGTTGCTACAGGGCTGAAAGCCCAAGTGCTGTCATGATGGAATCCATGATTGTCGTCACCTGCCCAGGCCAGGGTTCTCAGACTCCAGGCTTCCTGCTCCCCTGGATCGAAGACGCGAGGAACCGAGACACGCTCGAGCAGCTGTCCGCATCCTCCGGCATCGACCTCGTCAAGCACGGAACCGAGTCAGACGCCGACACGATCCGCGACACCGCGATCGCCCAGCCCCTCATCGTGGCCGCTGGCATCCTCGCGTGGAACTCCCTCATGGAACTCCCCGGAGCAGCGTCCGCTGTTCGCGGCGTCGCGGGACACTCCGTCGGCGAGATCACAGCCGCCTACGCTGCTGGCATCTTCGACGCCGACACCGCCATGCGCTTCGTCGCCCGCCGCTCGCAGCTCATGGCGCAGGATGCGGCCGCGACGCCGACCAGCATGAGCGCAGTGCTTGGCGGTGACGAAGAAGCCGTTCTCGCGCGCCTCGCCGAGCTCGACCTCACTCCGGCCAACTTCAACGGTGGCGGCCAGATCGTCGCCGCAGGCGCCCCGGAGGCCCTCGACGCGCTCCGCAGCGAACCGGCCGCCGGAACGCGCGTCATCCCCCTCAAAGTCGCCGGCGCGTTCCACACGCGGTACATGGAGCAGGCTCGTTCCGAGCTCGGCGCGGACGCCGAGCTCTTCGACGTTCGCGATCCAGTGCGCACCATCTGGTCCAACGAGTCCGGCGAGACCGTGACGGACGGCACCGAGTTCCGAGCAGCACTCATCCGACAGCTCGCCCAGCCCGTGCGCTGGGACGCCTGCATGCGCTCCTTCGCCGCCGCCGGTGTCACCTCGCTCATCGAACTCGCGCCCGCCGGCACCCTCAGCGGGCTCGCCAAGCGCGCCCTCAAGGGGACGCCGACGCTCGCGCTCTCCACTCCCGCAGACCTCGACGTCGCGCGCGAGCGCATAGCCGCCGACGCCTGACCCGCCAAGAGCATCCTCGAGAGGACTCGCATGACCACAGCAACACCCACCCTCGTGCAGTCGACTGGCGCGCAGTACACGCGCATCCTCGCAATGGGCGCAGCCCGCGGTGAGCGCGTCGTGCCGAACTCGGAGATCATCGAGCCGATCAACTCGTCAGACGAGTGGATCCGTCAGCGCACCGGCGTCATCACCCGAGTCCGCGCAAACGAGGACACGAGCGCACTCGACCTCGCCGTCGACGCCTCCCGCGAGGCGATCGAGCGTTCCGGCATCGACCCGAGCAGAATCGGTGCCGTGATCGTCGCCACGATCAGCAACGGGATGCAGACGCCGTCGCTCGCCGCCCGCCTGGCCGACCTCGTCGGCACGACGCCCGCGGCAGCCTACGACCTCAACGCGGCCTGTGCCGGCTACTGCTACGCCGTCGCCCAGGCCGACGCGCTCGTGCGCACCGGCGTCGCCGAGCACGTCCTCGTCGTCGGTACGGAGAAGCTCTCCGACCTCATCGACCCGACGGACCGCACCATCTCGTTCCTCCTCGGTGACGGCGCCGGAGCGGCGATCATCGGGCCGAGCGACAGTCCCGGCATCTCCAAGTCGATCCTCGGATCCGACGGCTCACGCTGGGAAGCAGTCTCCATGAACGCGAGCCTGCAGGAGTACCGCCAAGGCGGCTCCGAATGGCCGACGCTGCGCCAGGACGGGCCGAGCGTCTTCCGCTGGGCGGTCTGGGACATGGCGAAGGTCGCGCGCCGCGCACTCGAAGAGGCGGGCGTCACCCCCGACCAGCTCGCCGCGTTCATCCCTCACCAGGCGAACATGCGCATCGTCGACGAGTTCGCGAAGCAGCTCGCCCTGCCAGACCACGTCGTCATCGCCCGGGACATCGCGACGACCGGCAACACCTCGGCCGCCTCGGTACCGCTCGCAACGCACCGACTGCTCGAAGAGAACCCCGAGCTCTCGGGAGGCCTCGCGCTGCAGATCGGCTTCGGCGCCGGCCTCGTGTACGGCGCCCAGGTCGTCGTGCTCCCCTGACGCGGCCAAGAACTCCCCGCACGCCTCCACCACGCACCGCCGCCGACCAATACACTTGGCTCGGTCATTGACAATCAAGGAGAAACACCATGGCACTTACCAACGACGAAGTTCTCGCGGGACTCGCTGAGCTCGTAAACGACGAGACCGGAATCGCGGCTGACACGGTCACCGTTGAGAAGTCTTTCACCGACGACCTCGACATCGACTCGATCTCCATGATGACGATCGTCGTCAACGCCGAAGAGAAGTTCGACGTCAAGATCCCGGACGACGAGGTCGCAAACCTCAAGACCGTGGGCGACGCCGTCAACTTCATCGTCGCAGCGTCCTAAGGACGGTCCTCCACTTCGAGTGGGCGGCATCTGCCGCCCACTCTTGGTGACTGTTTCACCTTCGCCCCAGTTCATTCAGGAGCAATTGTCATGACCAAGAAAATCGTCGTCACCGGAATCGGAGCGACTTCCCCGCTCGGCGGAGACGCCCGCAGCACGTGGGAAGCGCTCCTCGCCGGTGAGTCCGGAGCCCGGACGCTCGAGGCCGAATGGGTCGCGAAGTACGAGATCCCCGTCGAATTCGCCGCGACCGCGAAGGTCCCGGCAGGCGAGGTGCTCCCCCGCCACGAGGCGAAGCGCCTCGACCCGTCAAGCCAGTTCGCGCTCATCGCCGGCCGCGAAGCCTTCGCGGACGCCGGCCTCACGGTTGGCGACATCCCCGCCGAGCGGCTGCTCGTCGACTGGGCCACCGGCATCGGCGGCGTGTGGACCCTGCTCGACGCCTGGGACACGCTCCGCGAGAAGGGGCCGCGCCGCGTCATGCCACTGACGGTTCCCATGCTCATGCCGAACGGCCCCGGAGCTGCGATCGGCATGGACATCCAGGCCCGCGCCGGCGTCCGCACCGTCGTCTCCGCGTGCGCCTCGAGCACCGAAGCGATCGCGGATGCGTACGAGCACCTCCAGCAGGGCCTCGCGGACGTCGTGGTCGCGGGAGGATCCGAAGCCGCCATCCATCCCCTTCCCGTCGCGTCCTTCGCGGCCATGCAGGCGCTCTCCAAGCGCAACGACGACCCGTCGCACGCGTCGCGCCCCTACGACGTGAGCCGCGACGGCTTCGTCCTCGGAGAAGGCGCGGCAGCGCTCGTGCTCGAAACCGAAGAGCACGCCCTCGCACGCGGTGCCCGCATCTACGCCGAGCTCATCGGTGGCGGAGTGACCGCAGACGCGCACCACATCACCGCGCCGGACCCGGAAGGTACGGGAGCTGCCCGCGCCATCAGGGCTGCACTCGAGCGAGCCGGGGTCGCCGTCGAGGACGTCACCCACATCAACGCGCACGCGACCTCGACACCCGTCGGTGACATCGCCGAGTTCACGGCCCTCAAGTCCGTCTTCGGAGACCACCTCGCGTCGATCCCCGTGTCGGCGACGAAGGCCTCCACCGGGCACCTCCTCGGCGGGGCCGGGGCCATCGAGGCCATGTTCACGGTGCTCGCGCTGTCCGAGGGCACGCTGCCTCCGACGATCAACCTCAACGAGCAGGACCCGGCCATCCACCTCGACGTGGTGACCGAACCGCGCCCCTTCGAAGCGTCCGGCAAGGTCGCGATCTCAACGTCGTTCGGCTTCGGCGGGCACAACGCCGTGGTCGCGTTCCGCGGCATCTAGAAGATCTCGCACGCGGCTCCTCGCGCGCAGACAGAACTGTGGCCCCTCAGGTGGAAACCTGAGGGGCCACAGTCCTTGGAGTGTCGAGAACAGCTGCAGACTCACCTCTCGGCGGACCTGCGGCGTGGCTGACCTAGCCGACGCGGTGGTGCATCCAGACGACGGGACTCTCGTCTCCGGCGATGCGGAAGGGCTCCAACTCGTCATCCCAAGCCTGCCCAAGCGCGAGGCGCAGCTCACGGTGGAGCTCTGAGGCGTTGCCGCCCGCGATCTCCATCGCATACCGAACGCGTTCTTCCGGAACCACGACGCCGCCAGAGGCATCCGTCTGGGCATAGTAGATACCAAGCTCAGGCGTGTGCATCCAACGGCCGCCATCGACGCCAGGACGCGCGTCCTCGGTGACTTCGAAGCGAAGGTGAGCCCATCCGCGCAGATGCGACGCAATCGCCGCCCCTGCGCCAGGCTCGCCTTCCCACGTGAATTCCGCGCGCAACTGACCTGGAATGACCGGCTGGTCGATCCAAGGCAGGTTGACGGCGTACCCGAGGGCGCGACCGACACCCCATTCGACGTGCTGGCAAAGCGCCTTAGGAGAGGAGTGCACGTAGAGCACCCCTCCTGCGTTTGGTGCAACCATGAGTTCTCCTCCATTCGTTTGGTGATTCGTCTTCCCCAACGATCACGTGATGAATGGATGCGAACTGCATCGTTTACCAGACGTCGACATTTCTGTCGTCTCTTGAATTATGCCCGACGGCGACGCCGAATGACAAGCCTGTCATTACTTTCGACGCCGCCGCCCGGAAGTTCGCAGCTAGACCGGGTAGCGGACCAGGCCGAGCTCGGCCGGCGCCTGCAGGTAGGCGTGCTTGGGCTGCACGCGAACCGTGTAGCCGAGGCGACCCGGAGCGTCCAGCGGCACATCGGCCAGGAACTCGGACGGCCGCCCGCTGGCCGGACTCATCTGCACGATTCGAGCGCCCAGCAGCTCCCCATGCTCACCAGGCACCCCGACGATCGCCTCGACGAGCACGTCGTCCGTGCGGAGCTGCCCGAGCTCCACGCGAGCGGACAGTCGGAGGCTCTCCCCAGTCCTCGGAGCTGGGTCAGCTGCTGCCACGGAGTCGACCCGAACACTCGGCCAAGCCGCGCGCACGTCACCCAGCCAGCTGGCGAATGCACGAGTCTCGCCCCGATCAGCGGCGACCCGCGCCGAACGCCCCGCTGGCAGGTACAAGTCGTTCACGTAGTCGCGGACCATGCGTTCGGCAGCGACTTTCGGCCCGACGATCGCGATCGAGCGGCGCACCTTCTCGACCCATTCGACGGGCAGACCGCGCTCGTCACGGTCGTAGAAGAGCGGGGCGATCTCATGCTCGAGGATGTCGTAGAGGGCCCCAGCCTCGAGCGCGTCCCTGGTGTGCTCGTCGACACCGCTCGTGTCGGGGATGGTCCAGCCGACGCTGTCATCCGCCATCTCGTCCCACCAGCCGTCGGAGATCGAGAAGGTCAGGCAGCCGTTCATGACGGCTTTCATGCCTGAGGTCCCCGAGGCCTCCTGCGGACGCACGGGATTGTTGAGCCAGACGTCGCTCCCGGCTACGAGGTGCTTGGCGATCGTGACGTTGTAGTCGGGCAGGAACACGATGCGATCCCGCACACCAGCCTCGTCGGCGAACGCGACGAGCTGCTGCAGGAGCTGCTTGCCGCCCATGTCCGCCGGATGCGCCTTCCCGGCGATCACGAACTGCACGGGCCGCTCGGGATTGTTCAGGATTCGCGCCAGCCGCTCACGGTCCTGGAGCATCAGCGTCAGACGCTTGTACGTCGAGACCCGGCGCGCGAAGCCGACGGTGAGCCGGCTGGGATCGAGGACGTCCCTGACCCAGCCGAGCTCCGCGTCCTGCGCGCCGCGTGCCTTCCACGACGCTCGCACGGAGTCGCGCGCGCGACCCACCAGCTCGGCACGCAGCTCGCCGCGGATGCGCCACAGCTCTTCAGCGCCGACCGCGCCGGGGTTGTCCCAGGTGTTGGAGGTGGCCAGGTCCCGACCGCCGTTCATCGCCTCGATGACTGGCATCATCGCCGGTCGGGTCCAGCTCGGGATGTGCACGCCGTTGGTGATGGAGCCGATCGGCACCTCCTCGGGTTCCACACCCGGGTAGAGCTTCGCGAACATGCCTCGTGAGACGACGCCGTGGAGCTTGGCGACGCCGTTGGCGTACTGGGCGAGCCGGAGGCCGAGGTGCGCCATGTTGAAGCGGCCCGGATCGTCTTCCGCTCCCAGGTCCATGATGCGCGCAGCGGGGACCTCGGGCACAAGGGTGTGGCCGCCCGACGAGCCCAGGTAGCGCTGAACGAGGTGCGCATCGAATCGGTCGATGCCTGCGGGAACCGGCGTGTGGGTCGTGAAGACGGTGCTCGAGCGGACGATCGCCAGGGCCGTGTCGAACGTCTCGCCGTCAGCCATGAGCTGCCCGATCCGCTCGATCCCTGAGAAGCCGGCGTGGCCCTCGTTGAGGTGGAAGACCGTCGGCTGCCGACGCCCGCGAAGTTCCGCGTAGGCCTGAACAGCGCGAACACCACCGACGCCAAGCACGATCTCCTGGCGGATGCGGTGCTCCGCGTCACCACCGTAGAGACGGTCAGTGATCGCGCGGAAGTCCTCGGGGTTCGTCGGCAGGTTCGTGTCGAGCAGCAGCAGAGGCACGCTCCCGACCTGCGCCTCCCAGAGGGCGATGTCGAGGGATCTCCCGTCGGGGAAGCCGAGCGCTACATGTACCTGCTGACCCTCGGCGTCGAGCACGGGGTCGACCGCGAGATCCGTCGGAGGATGCTCCGTGTACGCCTCCTGCTGCCACCCTTCCCGGGAGAGCGTCTGCGAGAAGTACCCGTAGGTGTAGAGGAGCCCGATGCCGATGACGGGCGCACCGAGATCGCTCGCACTCTTGAGATGGTCGCCGGCGAGCACGCCGAGGCCCCCGGAGTAGACGGGCAGCGATTCGGTGATGCCGAACTCCATGGAGAAGTAGGCGACGCTCGTGGCCTCGTCTTCGGTCGCGCGGGTGCGCTCGTGGAACCAGCGGTCGCTCTGGAGGTAGGCGGCCAGGTTCTCGGCCTCCTGTCCCAGACGGGCGAGGAACGCGTCGTCAGCGGCGAGCTCGGCGACCCGCGACGCTGGAAGTGAGCGCAGCATCACGACCGGATTGCGGCCGCAGTCGCGCCACAACCGCTCGTCGATGCCCGCGAACAGTCGCTCGGCGCTCGGGCGCCACGACCAGCGGAGGTTCTTCGCAAGCAGCCGCAGCGCGGCGAGCTCATCGGGGAGGACAGTGGATACGGGCAGCGAGTCGTAGGCCTTCACGCGGTACAGCGTAGCCCCACAACGCGCGCTCGCAGCGTCGCGCGAGTGAACGTCAGTGAACGGAAGAAGTGACCGACGCGATGATCTCTCGTGCGGCGGCTGCGCGCCCCTGGAGGTCCTGCCAGATCCATGCGGCGGACCGCGCATCGACCGGCACGAAGCTCGTCAGCGTGCCGGTGGGATTCGAGATGCGCACCTCGTAGCCGCCGACGACCTTGTCCTCCTTGACGAGCAGGAAGAGCAGGCTGAAGATCGTCAGGACGAAGAACCCCGCGATGGCGACGATGATCGCCCAGGTGGGGATCGCCCGCTCGACTCGCGACATGTTCGTGACGAAGACCGTTGAGCCCGCGGTCGGCAACGAGCCATAGGGACCGGCGATGCGATCGCGAGACACCTCGAGTTCGCCGAGGAACACTCGGTCGAGAATCTGCTGCTGGTTCTCGATGGGCAGTGGGGTGCTGGTCATGATCGTCCCTTCCTCGACTTCCAGAAGGCTACGTGGCGCACCTGACCGCGCGCGTCATCACCTGGTCTGATCTTTCGTGCGCCCACGCCCGGCGGTGGTCAGGAACGGATCTGACCGTCGCCCGTGACGACCCACTTCGTGGTCGTGAGCTCTTCGAGCCCCATGGGCCCGCGAGCGTGGAGCTTCTGCGTCGAGATGCCGAGTTCTGCACCGAGACCGAACTGGCCGCCATCGGTGAACCGAGTCGACGCGTTGACGATCACGGCGGCCGCATCCACCTCGGCGGTGAACCGCTCCGCCGCCTGCAGCGAGCTCGTGACGATCGCTTCCGTGTGTCCGGTGCTGAACTCGCGGATGTGCTCGAGAGCCTGGTCGAAGTCGTCGACGACTCGCACTGCGATCTCGTAGTCGAGGTACTCCGTCGCCCAGTCCTCGTGCGTTGCCTCGTGGACTTCGATGCCGCCCGGGGCTGCAGACCGCGTGCGCTCGTCGCCGTGCAGGCGAACCCCGCGCTGGCTCAGCTCGGAGAGCGCGCCGGGAAGGAACGCGGCCACCGCGTCCGCGTGCACGAGCAACGTCTCTGCAGCGTTGCAGACCCCGACCCGATGCGTCTTGGAGTTGATGATGATGTCGAGCGCCATGTCGAGCTCGGCCGAGCTGTCGACGAACACGTGGCAGTTGCCGACCCCTGTCTCGATGACGGGGACACGTGACTCGCGCACCACGGTCTGGATGAGCCCAGCCCCGCCGCGGGGCACGACCAGGTCAACATGGCCGCGGGCACGCATGAGCGCGCGCGCTCCGGCTCGCCCGTACTCGTCGATGGACTGCACCAGGTCGGCGGGCAGCCCGTAGGCCTCGAGTGCGGCGCGCATCGTGCCGATGATGGCTTCGTTCGAGGACTCGGCCGCAGATCCGCCACGCAGCATCACCGCGTTGCCGCTCTTCAGGGCGAGGCCGGCGACATCGACGGTCACGTTCGGACGCGCCTCGTAGATGACGCCGATGACGCCCATGGGCACGCGCAGCTGACGGAGTCGGAGGCCGTTCGCGAGGGTCGACCCACGGACGACCGCCCCAACCGGGTCCGGAAGCGCCGCGACCTCGCGGAGCGAGTCTGCGATCGCGCGGATGCGTGCGTCGTCGAGCGCGAGCCGGTCGAGAAGTCCCCCGGACATGCCGGAGGCACGCCCTCGTTGAAGGTCGAGGGCGTTGCCGGCGAGGATCTCCGGACTGGCGGCCACGAGCGCGTCGGCAAGCGCGAGGAGCGCACCGTCCTTCTGCGCGCGCGTCGCCCGCGCCAGGACTCGGGACGATGCTCGTGCGCGTCCGGCGAGCTCGACGATCGCGACTGTTGCCGCCTCGTCCGCATCACCCTGGTCGGTCGTTTCCGCGCGCTCACCCTGCAAGATCGTCATGACAGTGCATTCTATGCGGCGCGGGAGCCACTCAGCCCGCTGCGCCCGACTCAGCTGACGCGGAGCCCCTTCGGGCGCACCAGCACGAGGTCGTCACGGTGGATGACCTCACGGTCGTACCCTGAGCCCAGCGATGCGCGGAGCGCGCTCGAGGACTGCCCGAGCATGTCCGGGATCTCGACCGCATCGAAGCCCGTGAGGCCGCGGGCGATCACTGAACCGCTCTTCGAAACGAGCTCGACTGGGTCGCCCGCGACGAACTCGCCTTCGACGCCGACGATGCCTGCAGCGAGGAGGGAGGCGTGGCCTCCGAGGACGGCATCCACGGCCCCGTCGTCGAGAATGATCTTCCCCTGGACGCGTGCCGCGTGCGCGATCCACAGGCGTTTCCGCGAGGCGCGCTTCCCGGTAGGCGCGAACCAGGTCCCGACGCGCTCCCCCGCGATCGCCGGTCGTGCATTGTCGGCTTTCGTCAGGACGACGGGGATGCCCGAGCCCGTGGCGATCGACACCGATTCGAGCTTCGTGAGCATGCCGCCCGTTCCGACGTCGCTTCCCCTCCCGGACACCTCAATGCCCTCGAGGTCGCTCGGTCCGAGCACCTCCGAGATGCGCCGCGTGCCCTCCCTCGTGGGCGGTCCGTCGTAGAGGCCGTCGACGTCGGTGAGCAGCACGAGCGCGTCGGCGCCGACGAGCTGCGCGACCAGCGCCGCGAGACGGTCGTTGTCGCCGAAGCGCAGCTCATCGGTCACGACGGCATCGTTCTCGTTCACGATAGGGACGACGCCGAGTCGGAAGAGCCGCTCGAGCGATCGCTGCGCGTTCTTGTAGCGCGTTCGGCGCACCGTGTCCTCCGCGGTGAGCAGGATCTGCCCAACCGTGATCGCCCGGTCGGCGAAGGCCTCCGCGTACCTGGCTACGAGCATCCCCTGTCCAACGGATGCGGCCGCCTGAGCCGTCGCGACGTCACGCGGTCGCGAGGGCAGCCCGAGTGGGCCGATACCCGCGGCAACTGCGCCAGAGGTCACGAGCAGGGTCTGCAGGCCGCTCTCGTGCCGGTCGGCGATCACCTGCACGAGCGTGCGGAGCGCATCGAGGTTGAGGTGTCCGTCGGCGCCGGTCAGCGATGAGGACCCGATCTTGACCACGATGCGGTGGGCGGTCGAGAGCTGAGCACGGGCGGCGATCGGATGCATCCGCCTATTCTCCCCTGATCCTCGGCGCGTGCCGAATTGCGTCGCGAAACGTCGCGGGCACGGCAGCGAGACGGCGCCGCGCGGGAGCGCGGCGCCGTCTTGACTCAGCTGGCCGCGGGGGCGGCGCCCAGCTCCTTCTTCCGCGCCGCAGCCTCGGCCCTCCGGTCCGCTCGCGCCGCCCGCTTCGCGGCTCGGCGATCGGCGCGCCGCTCCACGCTCGAGTAGAGCACGGGGACGAGCACCAGCGTCAGCAGTGTGGAGCTGATCAGACCGCCGATGACGACGATGGCGAGCGGCTTCGAGATGAAGACCCCGCCACCGGTGAGCCCCAGCGACATCGGGATGAGCGCGAAGATCGTCGCGGCGGCCGTCATGAGGATCGGCCTGAGGCGAAGCCTGGTGCCGTGCACGATCGCGTCATGCACGCTCGCTCCTCGCTCCCTGATGTGGTTGATGAGGTCGATCAGCACGATCGCGTTGGTCACCACGATGCCGATCAGCATCAGCAGGCCGATGAGCGACGGGAGCCCGAGCGGCGTGTCCGTGAGCAGCAGGAGCGCGACAGCTCCCGTGGCGGCGAACGGCACCGAGACGAGCAGGATCAGCGGTTGCATGAGGCTGCGGAACGTCGCCACCATGATGAGGAACACGAGGACGATCGCAAGCAGCATCGCCATGCCGAGCTGCTCGAACGACTCGCTCTGGTCGGCCGATGCGCCACCGACCACGAACGTGACACCAGCTGGCAGTGCGAGGCCGTCGGTCGCCGCGTACACGGACTGCGTGACGGTTCCCAGCTGCCCCTCCGCCGGCGTGATCGAGACCGTCACCTGGCGCGCTCCGTCGTTCCGGGTGATCGCACTCGGCGTCGCCTCCTCGCGCACGGCGGCGATGTCGCCGAGGCGGATGGGCGTCGCTTTCGTATCGGCAAGCCCCTCCTGCCTGGCCTGCGTCTCCTCCGCCTCGAGCGTCTGGGCCGCCATGTCCTCCTGCGCCTTGACGGCCGCGTCGACACCGGCGTTCGCCTGCTCGATGCCCGACTCCGCCTGCGCGATCGCCTCGGTGAGCGCCGCGATCTGCGCATCGCGCTCGGCCTGCGCTGCCTGCTCCGGCGTCATCGCAGAACCGACTTCGGGGGTCATCGGCGTCAGCGGGGCTGTCTGCAGGGTCGCGAGCTGCGTCTGCAGCTCTGCGAGCTGCGACGAGACCGTGTCTCGCGCCTCGACGGCGTCGTCGACCGTCTGCTGCATCTGCTCGACCGCCTCAGCCTGCTGCTCTTCGGCCTTCGCCTCCTGCTCGTCCGCGAAGGCATCCGTCGCATCCTGGATGGCGCGCTGCTGCTGGACCGCGGTCACCGGAAGCTGCATGAGCGCAAGCTGGTCAAGCGCGACGGCACCCTGGGTCGGAGCGATCACGATGTCCCGGTCGACGCCCTCGAGGCGCACGGATCCGAGTGGGGTGCCGTTGAGGGCCGCGGAGACCGCCTGGCCGACCGTGGCCTGCGTGTAGCCGAAGCCGGCGGCCTTGCTGCGGTCGACGTCGACGACGACGACGTTCCCCCCAGTGCTGAGGTCGTTCGTGACTGCGGTCACGCCAGGCAGATCCTTGACCGCGTCTCCGAGCTGCGTCGCGGCCTGGCTGAGGGCCTCCGCATCGTTGCCCTGGATCGCGAGTTGCACGTCGCTCGCCAGCGCCGACGACGCCGCGGTCGTCACGGTCACTTCACCGACATCGCTCAGTCCACCGAAGTCGGCCCTGAGGCTGTTCGCGACGGTTTCCGCATCCTGCCCCTCGACAGGGATGACGGTGATCGAGGTGTCTCCCCCGCCCCCGCCGAACGCGCTCGCCCCGCCGGCCCCGATCGAGCTGACGAATGTCTCGACGCTGTCCTTCGTGGCGATGACGGCCTCGAGCTTCTCCGCGCCCGCGAGGCTCTGCTCGATGGTCGTCCCCTGGGCGAGCTTCTGCTCGACCACGATGGTCTCGTCGCCCATGCTGCCGAGGAAATCGCTGCGAAGGGCGGTCGCCCCGACACCGGTGAGGAGCAGGAGCGCGAGCGCGGCCGCGACCGTGCGGCGAGGGTGGCGCAGCGTGGCGTCGAGGATCGGGACGAAAGCGCGCTGCAGGCCGTCGTACGGCGACCCCTCCTCGCCGTCACCTCGCGCCTGGACCACACCGACGGCGGTGGCGGGAACCGGCAGGAGCGTCTTCCCACGCGCTTCACGTTGTGCGTTCTTCGCGTCGAGCTTCGCCACCTGGCGTACCCGGCGGCGCTCGGCTGACTCCTCCTGGCGTTCCGTCCACGCCGCGTGCGCTGCTCGGGCCCGGATGAACCGCTCGCGCTTCATGGGTTTCGACGGGCGACGGAGCATCCAGTAGGCGAAGACCGGCACGATGGTGAGCGCGACGACCAGGGATGCGACGAGGGCGATCGAGACCGTCAAGGCGAACGGCTGGAACAGCTGGCCGACGATATCCCCGACGAACGCGATGGGCAGGAACACGGCGACCGTCGCGAGCGTCGACGCCGTGATGGCGCCTGCCACCTGGCCGACGGAGCCGACGATGCCCTCGATCGTGAGGGGACCTGTCCCCTGCCTTCGCTTGATGTTCTCGATCACGACGATCGAGTCGTCGACCACCCGACCCACGGCGATCGTGAGCGCTCCGAGCGTCAGGATGTTCAGCGAGTACTCACCCACGTTGAGGCCGACCATCGTGATGAGCAGCGACATCGGGATGGAGATCGCCGCGACGATGGTCGAACGGAACGAGGCGAGGAACAGGAAGATGACGAGGACGGCGAAGATCAGGCCCAGCCCTCCCTCCACCGAGAGATCGTGGATCGACTGCTCGATGTACGGCGCCTGGTTCTCGATCTCCGTGAAGACGACGTTGGACGGAAGCGTCGGCGTGAGCTCGGCGAGCTTCTCGGTCACGCCGTGCGCCACGGAGACGGTGCTCGCGTCGGCGGCCTTGGTGACGCTGAGCGTCAAGGTCTCTGCACCGTTGACGCGGGAGATCGACGTCGCGGGGATCTCCTTGACGTCGACATCCGCGAACTGCGAGAGCAGGACCGTCGAGTCCTCTGTGGTGAACGGCAGGGCCCGGATGGCATCGAGCGTGTCGAGCTGCGAGCCGACCTGCACGGAGATCTCGCCGCTGCCGCCCGTCACGTCGCCCGCCGGGAGCACAAGACCCGCCGCCGTCAACGTCGGCTCGATCGTCGCCGTGTCGATCTCGAGAGCGTCCACGTCAGCTTGGCGGAGGTTGATCTCCACGCGCTCTTCGCGCGCCCCGGAGACCTCGACGTTCTGGACCCCGTCGACCTGCGAGAGGGCAGGCACCACGGTGTCGGTCATCGTCTTCGACAGGGTGGCCGTGTCCGCATCCGACGACACACCGAGCGTGAGCACCGGCAGGGCGTCGAGCGAGAACGTCATGAGCTCAGCCGTCGATGACTCAGGACGCTGGGACTCCGTCGACTCGACGGCGGAGCGCAGCTCGGCCTCGACCTGCGTCTTGTCCGCGTCGAAGCTCCACGCGACGACGATCTGGGCAAAGCCCTCCGAGGTCGTCGAAGTGACCGACTGCACCTCCGAGACCGCGCGCAAGGCGTTCTCGATCGGCTCGGTGACCTCCGACACCATCACATCGGGAGAAGCGCCGTCGAGTGTCGCCGTCACGAAGCCCTGAGGGATCTCCATTGACGGCATGAGCTCCTGCTTGAGCTGCGCCGTCGAGATGATCCCCGCGGCCGCGATCGCCGCGGTGAGCAGCCCGATCAGAATTCGATACTTGAGACTCAGACGGGTGAGCACAGACACAGAGGGCCCTTTCGACGCGATACGACGCCGAGCGGTGACCTGGCGCTCATCAATCCTGTCGTCGGGGTGATTCCTCGGAATCGCCCGAAAGGACGGGTTCCGTCTGCCCTATGCCCTACTTGAGGCTGATCTTTGACCGAAAGGCCACCCCGGCGCGGCGGGAACAGCGCGGCTCTGGTAGTGGGCCGACCGCCGGATCAGGACTGCGTGGCGCCACGTCCCGGGTTTGCGAGGGTCACCCGGTGGACCGCACACATCTCGCGGACGCGGTCGACGATGCTCCTGCCGTCGTTCAGGTCGTCGATCAGCAGCTGGATGCCGACCAGGTTCGCGAGGATCTGCCACGCGGCCGCATCCACGTCGATGTCGTCGCGAAGCGCACCCGACTCACGCGAAGCCTGGAGGGCTTCCTTGGTGACCTCGAGCCACCGGTCGAACGGGCGGGGCAGCTCTTCCTCGATGAGCTCCCGCTCACGGACCAGCCTGATCGTCGCGCGGATGAGCGCATCGGACTGAAAGCGCTCAGCGATGCGGATCATCAGGGACTCGAGCTCGTCGAGCGACAGGCCGCGGGCACGGGACGCCGCGATCTCCTCATCCCACATGACCGTCCAGCTCACCGTGACCGCCTGCGCGAGCAGCGCCTTCGTCGGGAAGTGGAAGTACACGGTTCCCTTCGTCATGCCCAGACGATCGGAGATATCGCTGAGCACCGTCGCGGCGTAGCCGTTTGCCTCGAACTCGAGCGAGGCCGCTTCGAGAAGCGCCTGCCTCGTCTGCGCTCGCTGTTCAGCTCGCTTCATCATCCCCTGCTTTTCGTGCATGCGGGATCGACGTCGACCCCGCTTGTGAGGCACCAGTCTAGACCTGCGCGCACCCCTGCAATCGGCCTGCCGCACGCGGGAGCGAATTCTGGCTAGAATCGACAGCGCTTGGGGCGGTAGCCAAGCTGGTTAAGGCATCCGGCTCATAACTGGACGATGCGTGGGTTCGAGTCCCACCCGCCCTACTCTCCCCTGTTCGGCACTCCCTGTCAGAGCGCCCGCGTGGCACGATGGTGGCATGATCGTTGCCTTCTCTGTCGCCCCCAGCGGAACTCCGAACCCCAACGCCCCCTCCCCGGGTGAGGGTGACGCCTCGCTGCACAACGCGGTGGCAGCAGCCGTCGCCGTCGTGCGGGAGTCCGGGCTCCCCAACCGCACCGATTCGATGTTCACGACGATCGAGGGTGAGTGGGACGAGGTCTTCGCCGTCGTCAAAGCGGCCACCGAGGCCGTCGGCCAGTTCGGAAGCCGCGTCTCCCTGGTGCTGAAGGCGGACATCCGGCCCGGGCACACGGGCGAGCTCGACGGAAAGGTCGAGCGCCTGGAAGCCGCGCTCGAGGCACGCTCGAACTAGCCGGCGTCAGCTCACGGCGCGGATGCCGGCGCCGGTCGCGGACTCCGCGCGGTCGTCTGGCCCGTTGATCTGCGCCCAGATCTCATCCAGCGAAACGGACAGCACCCCCGCGATCGCGGCGATCGTCGTGAATGCCGGCGTCGCGACTCGGCCCGATTCGATCTTGCGAAGCGTCTCGGGCGAGACGCCGGCGTCAAGCGCCACCCGCAGCATCGCTCTGTCGCCCCGGGCTCGTCGGAGGAACTCGCCGAGGCGCTCCCCGCGCTCGATCTCCTCGGGGCTGAGCGGCAGTCTGACCATGACCCGATACTAATCCGGTATATCTTTACCGGGATACTTATTGGGGTGCTCGTGCGCCAAAAGACGGAAGGCATCGCATGATCGAGGTCCTCAACGACGAAGAGCTGGCGCGGGCGGCAGTCACCGGGCGGCTGGTCGGGTCGATCCTGCAGGAGCTCAGATCGAGGGTCAGAACTGGGACCAACCTGCTCGAGATCGACCGGTGGGCCAGGTCGATGATCCTCGAAGCGGGGGCGAGCTCCTGCTACGTCGACTACGAGCCATCCTTCGGGCGCGGGCCGTTCGGGCACTACATCTGCACGGGGGTGAACGACGCCGTGCTGCACGCGAAGCCTCGCGACTACCGCCTCGCTGACGGGGACCTTCTCACGCTTGACCTGGCCATCGTCAAGGACGGGGTAGCGGCTGACGCCGCGATCAGCTTCATCGTGGGCGCGGCGCGGGAGGCCGGTGACGACGCCCTCATCGCCGTCACGGAGCAGGCCCTCGCGGCCGCCATCGACGTTGCGCGCCCCGGTGCTCGAATCGGCGACATCTCACACGCGATCGGCACGGTCCTCGCGTCCGCGGGCTACGAGATCAACATGGAGTTCGGTGGACACGGCATCGGCTCCACCATGCATCAGGATCCGCACGTCGCGAACGACGGCCGACCGGGCCGCGGAATGCGTCTCCGACCTGGCATGCTGCTCGCCATCGAACCATGGGTCATGGCCGACACCGGCGAGCTCGTCACGGACGACGACGGCTGGACGCTTCGCAGCGCGACGGGATGCCGAACCGCCCACTCCGAGCACACGATCGCGATCCTCGAAGACGGGGCACGCATCCTGACCATCCCCGCCGGGCCGGTGGGCTGACGAACGCGCGAGCGGTCAGTCGAGCGAGTGGTCCTGCTCGTTCACCGAATCGCGGGCGACGTCTTTCACGGATGCGCCCCGGTAGAGGCGCTCGAAGAGCTCGAGCGTGCGGTCGATGTCGTGCATGCGGACGAGATCGAGACCCGTCCGGCCCATCTCCTCGCGCTCGGCATCCGACAGCGACAGCGCCTTCGCGAGCTTGTCCGCGAGGTCTCGCTCGTTGTTCGGCTCGAAGAGGAAGCCGTTCTCGCCATCGTGCACGAGATGCGGAAGCGCCATGGCGTCGGCCGCGACGACAGGCTGGCCGGAGGCCATCGCCTCCATGGTCGCGATCGACTGCAATTCCGCGATCGACGGCATCGCGAACACCGAGGCACGCGTGTACATGCGACGAAGCTCCTGGTCGCTCAGGTAGCCGTGGAACGTGACCCGATCGGCGAGACCGAGCTGCTTGGCGAGCGACTGCAGATTCTTCTTCTGGTCTCCACCCCCGACGATGTCGAGCTGCACGTCCCTTGGCAGCAGCGTCATCGCGCGCAGCAGAACGTCGATCTTCTTCTCTCCCGTCACACGGCCGACGAAGAGGATGCGCTTGGCTTCTCGGCTCGAGAAGTCGAACGCGTAGTCGGAGGTCCGGATGCCGCACGAGATCGCGAGCACGTCGGAGATCCCCCCGTTTGCCTCCAGGAAGTCGGCGGCACGGCGAGTCGGGGTCGTGATCGCCGTCGCGCGCCCGAGCGTCGAGCGGGCGTCGTTCCACCAGATCCTGGCCGCGAGGCCACGCAGAGCCTGTGGCAGCAGGGAATGGTCGACGAGATTCTCGATCATGAGGTGGTTCGTGCCGATGATGCGGATGCCACGCTTCTCCGCCTCGATCGCCACTCCGCGGCCGATGATGACCGCCGACTGGAAGTGAACGACGTCGGGACGCACCTCGTCGACGACCCGCTGCGACTCGGAGCGGATGCGCCACGGCGGCGCGTAACGCAGCCAGTCGTGCGCCCACCAGCGGTGCGAGCGGAGACGGTGAGCAGTGATGTTCTGCCCGTCGTACTGCTCGGTCCAGGTTCCGTGGCGGCGGCTGGCGGCTGGCACCATGACGTGCACGTCGTGTCCCCTGGCCGCCATGCCGGAAGCGAGGTGCTCGGTGAACTTCGCGGCGCCGTTGACGTTCGGCGTGAAGGTGTCCCCCGCGATCAGGATCTTGAGCGGCCGCTCGCCGTCAGCTGCGACGGCGGGGGTGCTGCTTGAGTGACCTTCATTCGGCACGGGGTGGTGACCTCGATCTCGTCTGGGGGGCTCGCGACAGGGTGTGGCCGTCACTCGCGGAATCTCACGTCATGCTACTGGCCACGCTCCGCGAGGGGGCTTCAGCACACGCTGGGACGCTGCTATTGCTCGATGACTCGGGCCTCCGAGTCGTGGCGGTGCCCTTGGGCGTCCTGCGTGCCTCGACCTTCGACGGCGTTTCGGCGCACGGCCTCGACCTCGGCATCCGTCTGCCCGCGCTCGAGCACGAACACGCCCGTGACGGCGATGGCGCCCGAGACGACGAACATGAGGAAGGCGTACCAGGGCGCCGCGTTCGCCTCGCCGAGCACGGCGATGGCGATGCCGACAGCGATGATCGGGTCGATGACGGTGAGCCCGGCGATGACCATGTCCGGCGGTCCCGAGGCGTAGGCGTTCTGGACGAAGTAGCCACCCACCCCCGTGGCGACGAGCAGCGCGACGAGGCAGATGAGCGTGAGCCACTCGAAGTTGTCGTGCTGGATGCGGTTGATGGTGATCTTCGCGAGCGTTGCGACGAAGCCGTAGATCACTCCGGCGCCAAGGACGTAGATGAGCGCCTTGAACCGCTTGCGCAGGAAGAAGAAGGCGGTGCCGAAGACCACGACGACCACGGCGAGCAGCACGAGCACGGTGGCGACCTGCTCGTCTGAGATCGCGCGCTCCTTCGCGAAGAGCGCCGCGACCGTGACGAAGGCGCCGACGCCGATGATGCAGAGCGCCACCGCGAAGATCTTCACGTTCGGCAGTCGCTGCCTGATGGCGCGAGCTGTGAGCAGTGTCGTCAGGAGCAGCGAGACGACGCCGAGCGGCTGCACCACGATGATCGGCGAGAACACGAACGAGGACAGCTGCATCACGACTGCCAGCCCGAGCATGACCGTGCCGATCACCCAGGAGGGTCGGCTCAGGAGGGCGAGCAGGTGTTTCAGGTTCAGCCCCGCGGCGCCGCTCGTGCCGCTCGCTGCCTCGACCTTGCTCACTCCTCGGTGCTGGTACATGGCGCCGAGCGACAGGAACACCGCGCCTATGAGAGCGAGCGGGATGCCGATCATCTGGACCGGACTGAGCCCCGGGAGCACTGCCAGATCACTGAGGGGTGCGATGGTCATGATGGGCAATCCTATTGGGCGGCGCGAGTCAGAGAGGGAGGTTGGCGCGAAGATACGCTGATGGGATGACAACTCTCCCAATTCGCATCTACGGCGAGCCCGTCCTCCACGAGCCCGCTGCCCCGGTGGGCGACATCACCGACGAGATCCGTGAACTCGTCTCGGACATGTTCGAGACGATGGATGCAGCGCCGGGTGTCGGCCTCGCGGGCCCGCAGGTCGGCGTCGGCAAGCGCCTCTTCGTGTATTCGTACGAGGACGCAGACGGAGCCGTGCACCGCGGCGTCGCCATCAACCCGGAGCTGTACGTGACTCCCGCCGAACCGGAGTCGCTGCTCGAGCTGGACGACGAGCTCGAATCCGAGGGGTGCCTCTCGTTCCCCGGCGAGCGCTACCCGCTACGGCGGTCGGAGCGTGCGCTCCTGCGTGCGTCCGATCTCGAGGGCGACCAGTACGAGATCGAGGCAGAAGGCTGGTTCGCGCGGATCCTGCAGCACGAGTTCGACCACCTCAACGGCATCATCTACGCGGATCGCCTGGAGCATCCCTGGTACAAGGATGCGTTCAAGGTCATGCGCAAGCGCAGCTGGGGCGGGCCCGGCAAGAGCTGGCTCCCCGGGGTCGACGACCTCGAAGGCTGACCCGGCCGGTCAATGTCGGTGGCTCCTGCGAGGGTTCCGATATGACCACAGCGCTGAACGACCCCATCGAGGTCGAACTCGTCGACGAGCTCCCCTCCGTCTTCTGGTGGGAGCGTTTCGCCTACGTCGTGCACGGCCTGCCGCAGGCCTTCTACCGCCGCGTGCAGCAGCGGTGGTGGACGGGTGAGGGTGACCCGTCTCGCCTCGACACCGAGTTCTGGCGCGTCAGCGCGAAGCGTGATGGCTCCGACGGCGAGGCCTCCCTCTTCGACCTGCGACGGGACCAGGACGGCTGGCGGCTGGTGCTGCGGTGGGAGTGACCAGCCCTCGGCTGCGGCGAGGCGCCGCGCTCTCACACGATGCGCTGCCCGGCCTGCCAGACGGAGTGGGTGAGCTGCATGCCCGGGCGGTAGGCGAGGTGCGTGACCGAGGGCGCATCCAGCACCTGCAGATCTGCGCGCGAGCCGGGCGCCAGGGCGCCGATGGGCAGTTCACCCTCGTGCCTGCGCAGCGCGATCGCCCCGCCCATCGTGGCGGACCAGACCGCCTCCTCCACGGTCATCCGCATCTGCAGCACGGCTGTCGCGACACAGAACGCCATCGACGTCGTGTACGAGGTTCCCGGGTTGCAGTTGCTCGCCAGGGCCACCGTCGAGCCCGCGTCGAGCAAAGCCCTTGCTGGTGGGAACGGCTGCCGTGTCGAGAGATCGCAGGCCGGCAGCAGCGTGGCGACAGTGGCCGATGCCGCGAGCAGGTCGATGTCTTCATCGTCGAGGAAGTTGCAGTGATCGACGCTCGCGGCCCCCAGCTCCACGGCAAGCTTCACTCCGGGGCCCGGGCCGAGCTGGTTGCCGTGGACACGCAGGCCCAGACCAGCGTCGCGGCCCGCCTGCAGCACGACCCGCGATTGCTCCTCATCGAACGCCCCGCGCTCGCAGAACACGTCCATCCAGTTCACATACGGCCGGACGGCGTCGAGCATGTGGCCCGTGACGAGCCCCACGTAGTCGTCCGCATGCCAACCCTCAGGGACGACGTGAGCGCCGAGGTAGGTGACGTCGTCGGAGATCTCGGCCGCGAGGCGGGCGGAACGCTCCTCGGTCTCGACGTCGAGCCCGTACCCGGTCTTCGTCTCGAGCCAGGTCGTGCCTCCGAGGTTGGCTGCGCGGACGCGCTCGGCCATCAGCCCCCGCAGCTCCTCGGTGCTGGCCGCACGAGTCCGCTCGACCGACACCTGGATGCCGCCGGCCGCGTACGCCTCCCCAGCCATCCGTGCCGCGAACTCGGTCGAGCGGTCGCCGGCGAACGCGAGGTGCGTGTGCGAATCGACCCAGCCTGGAAGCACGGCGCGGCCGCCGACGTCGACACCACGGTCTGCCGCGGACGCCCGGACGGTCGGACCGATCCACGCGACCCGGTCACCGTCGATGATGAGCGCGGCATCGCTCAGCGCGCCATCGTCGCCGTTGGTCGTGAGTTCGCCGATGTTCGTGAACACGGTCGAGGTCATGAGTCTCCTTCGGATCGTGACGCCGGATCGGCGGCGAAGCGCGCGAGCTCGGCGGCTGCGTGTGCAAGCCGTGCTCCGTCCCTTCCGCGGTCGTAGACGACACGTCCGGCCACGATCGTCCGGATCACGTCGCTCCCGGTGCTGGTGAGCAGCAGCTGAGGCGGCATCGAGCCTGCCGTGCGGACCGAGGCCGAGTCCACCTCGACGAAGTCGAATGGACCGCCGACCGCGCCGTGCGCTGGGACGCCGAGTGAGGAGTACCCGCCTTGCGTGCCGATCGTCAGCAGCTCCTGCGGTGAGAATCTGCCTCGGGTCTGGGAGCGGAGTCGCTCCCCCGCTTCGAGGCCGCGCAGCTCGAGCAGCGGGTCGACCACCGCGTTCTGGTCGGACCCGACGGCCAGACGTGCGCCGGCCGCGACGAGTTCGGTGGCCGGGCCGATGCCGTCGCCGAGGTCCGCTTCGGTCGTCGGACAGAACACGGCGTGTACACCTGCATCCCCGAGCACCGTGATGTCGTCGTCGGTCAGATGCGTCGCGTGCACGACGCTCAGGCGGCTGGAGAGGGCGCCGGCATCCGCAAGCACCTTCGTCGGCGTCCGACCGTAGGCTGCCAGGCTCTGCTCGTTCTCCGCGGCCTGCTCTGAGAGGTGGATGTGGAGCGGCACATCGGTCGGCAGCCCGCGGATGATGCTGGCGATCGCGTCGGCCGGGACAGCCCGAACCGAGTGGATCGCGGCTCCCAGGAGGACCTCGGGGTGTGTGGCCGCGAGGCGGTTTCGCAGACGGAACCACCGCTCGAGCCAGCGCTCTGCATCCGCGTCTCCGAACCTCCGCTGCTCGGGCGAGAGGTCCGCTCCGATGGCCCCCGTGAGGTAGCAGGTGTCGAGCAGCGTGAGGCGGATGCCCGACGCGCGTGCGCCGTTGGCGAGCGCAACCTCCATGTCGTGGTCAGGGTACGGCCCGCCATGCGCGCGGTGGTGCACGTAGTGGAACTCCCCGACGGCTCCCCATCCGTTGGCGACCATCTCAGTGAAGACGGCGGTGGCGATGCGCTCGAAGGCGTCGGGTGTGAGCGCACCCGCGACGGCGTACATCTTGTCTCGCCACGACCAGAAGGTGCCGCCGTCCGCATGAGTGCGTCCCCGCAGCAGGCGGTGGAACGCGTGCGAGTGCGCGTCGCCGAAGGCGGGAAAGACGGTGGCGAGCACGAGGTCACCGTCCTGCGCGGGCACGCCCGCCTGCTCGTCGACCAGCACGCCCGCTTCGTTCCTGAGCCGCACGGACCGCACCGTGTCCGCACCGCGCACGAGTGCGTCGGCCCAGATCCAGCCTCCCTCGTGCAGCCGGAGCGTGGTGCGACGATCGGTCACTCGCCCTCCCACATCGGGACGCGCAGTCCGCGCTCCCGTGCGATGTCGGCGGCGTGCTCGTAGCCGGCATCCACGTGGCGCATGACTCCCGTGCCTGGATCATTGGTGAGCACCCGCTCGATCTTCTGGGCCGCGAGTTGGGTTCCGTCGGCCACGATGACCTGACCGGAATGGATGGACCTCCCGATTCCGACGCCGCCTCCGTGGTGCAACGAGACCCACGTGGCACCGGATGCGGTGTTGAGGAGCGCGTTGAGCAGCGGCCAGTCGGCGATCGCGTCAGAGCCGTCCTTCATCGACTCGGTCTCCCGGTACGGCGAGGCGACGGAGCCAGAGTCAAGGTGGTCTCGGCCGATCACGACGGGCGCGGAGAGCTCGCCAGACGCGACCATCTCGTTGAATCTGCGGCCCGCAAGGTGCCGTTCCTTGTAGCCGAGCCAGCAGATGCGCGCGGGAAGGCCCTCGAAGTGCACCTTCTCTCCCGCGGCCGTCACCCAGCGGTGCAGACGCTCGTCGTCAGGGAACAGCTCGAGGATGGCGCGGTCCGTGGCGGCGATATCGGCGGGGTCACCCGAAAGCGCAGCCCACCGGAACGGGCCACGTCCCTCCTCGAACTGGGGGCGGATGTGCGCTGGCACGAATCCGGGGAAGTCGAAGGCTCGCTCGTATCCGCCGAGTCTCGCCTCAGCGCGAATCGAGTTGCCGTAGTCGAAGACCTCGGCCCCCGCGTCCTGGAACTCGACCATCGCCTTGACCTGCTTCGCCATCGATGCACGGGCCCGCTCGGTGAAGCCGACCGGGTCGCGCTCGGCCTCAGCCGTCCATTCGTCGACGCTCACTCCCTCTGGGAGGTAGGCAAGCGGGTCGTGCGCGCTGGTCTGGTCGGTGACCATATCGATCGCGACGCCGCGCTCGAGGAGCAGCGGGAAGATCGTCGCCGCGTTCCCGACCACGCCCACGGAGCGAGGCTCGCGGGCTTCCTTCGCGGCGAGCACTCGCGTGATGGCGTCGTCGAGGTCGTGCGTCATCTCATCGAGATAGCCGTGCTCGACGCGCCGCTCGAGGCGGCTCGCGTCCACGTCGACGATGAGGACGACACCCTCGTTCATCGTGACGGCGAGCGGCTGCGCGCCTCCCATGCCTCCTGCGCCGCCGGTGAGCGTGAGCGTCCCGGCGAGTGTGCCGCCGAAGCGCTTCTCTGCGGCGGCCGCGAACGTCTCGTACGTGCCCTGGAGGATCCCCTGTGTGCCGATGTAGATCCAGGAGCCCGCCGTCATCTGGCCGTACATGGTGAGGCCGGCCGCTTCGAGGCGCCGGAACTCGGGCCAGTTGGCCCAGTCGCCGACGAGGTTCGAGTTGGCGATCAGCACGCGAGGAGCCCACTCGTGCGTACGGAAGACGCCGACAGGTTTGCCTGATTGGACGAGCAGCGTCTCGTCGTCTTCGAGTGTCGTGAGGGTGCGGACGATGGCGTCGTACGCTTCCCAATTGCGTGCGGCCTTGCCGGTGCCGCCGTAGACGACGAGGCTTTCTGGGTGCTCGGCCACCTCCGGGTCGAGGTTGTTCATGAGCATGCGAAGCGGCGCCTCGGTCTGCCAGCTCTTCGCGGTCAGCTTCGTGCCCCGTGCTGCCCTGATGTTCTTGTGCGTGTTCACTTCCGGATCCCTTCCTGCGGTGGTGTGCCGAGGCTTCGCTCGATGCTTGCCGCGGCGTCGGTGAGCAGCTCCCCGTAGCGCGCCGCCTTCGTCTTCGTGACGCGGTAGCTCGGTACCAGCAAGCTCAGCGACCCGAGGACGCGCTGCTGAAACTCGATCGGCGCCGCGATGGCGGTGACGTCTTGCTCGATGCCGCGCTCGACGGTCACGTATCCGATCGACGGGGTCTCTCCGCGGAGCACGCGCCCCGACGCGGATCCGTCGAGCGGGATGGTTCGCCCGACCCAGTTCGTGTGTCGCACGGAGTGAGTGCCTTCGTGGATGGCGATGTAGAGCGCCTGATCCGCATGGCCCTCGACGCACAGGTAGACCGACTCGCCCGTCCTCTCCGCGACGTGCCGCATCGCGGGCGCGGAGAGCTGAGCGAGGTTGTCGTTCGAGAGAGCGCGCGCTCCGAGCTGGACCATGCGACTCCCCGCGCGGAACTCGCCCTGGTCGTCGCGGCGCACGAATCCGGCCGACTCCAGCGTTCGAAGGAGTCGAAGGGAGGTGCTCGGCGAGAGGTCGGCGAGGCGAGCGCTCTCCGCCAGGCTCAGACCATCCCGTTCGCAGACAGACGCGAGGAGCGTGAGTGCTCGTTCGACGGTGCGCGTCGATGGTTCGGCCAACGTGACTCCCTCGTCGCAGGTGAGCGCGGTGGCCGACGGTACTCATGACCGTCGACCGTGTTGCACTCAGTAAAACGGAGATGTCACTGCACGGCAAGAGCGGAGGTGGATTCGGGTGACCCGGGGCGACGTTCCGCCCCGACCGTGCTCAGTCGCGCCGGAGAACCACTCCGAACAGACCGCGGCCAGCTAGGTCGCACACGTGATCTGGCAACCCCGACAAGAGGACCGCGTCGAGCGGGCCGAGGGCCTCGTCTCCCGTTTCGAGCGACCCTGCCAGCACGACGACGGCCTCGGCGGGTCGGGGAATCTGCGCCGCGGTCGGTGCGACGACGAGCCGCAGCTCCGGCGCACCGTCGGCGTACATGAGGTTGAGCACCCGCGACGACTCGCCGGCGGACGCTCCGGTCACGCGCTGCTCGCCCGTGAACCGCACCTGCTCTCCGCTGTCCAACCGCACCTCGACACCGTCGATCTCGAGGCGCACCGCCTCGATGGCGAGCTGCACCCGCTGCGTGCGCGGGATGACCGAGAACTCAGCCGGGCCCTCGATCGTCGCAATGCTCAGTGCCCAGTCACCGCCATCCGTCATGGCCCGCAGCGTCCGCGTCACGCCTTGTCCGTTGCGCCAGGGCAACGGCTCGAGGTCGTCGTAACGAAGTACACGCGCAGCGGTCATGCATCCATTCTGCTGCGCCCGGCCGGGACGGGCCGTGGGTCAGCCCCCGGTCGAGCTGCCTCCCCCGGCCTTGCCTTTGACCGTCGAACCGAAACCCGACTTCCCGGTCGAGCCGAACCCGTTCTTCAACGGGGCCCGCGACCCGACGGTCGCCCCCGCCGGAGCACGCTGCGCCACATCGGAGTGGGCGGCCGAGCCGGGCGCCGCGAAGCCTCCGGAGGTGACCGGCGCCCAGGAGCTCACGCGCGTGCTGTTCCACCGAGATGAGGCGAACAGCACCGGGCCGAGCCAGAGCGCAGAGCTGTAGTGCGTCCCATAGCTGCTGGACGACTCGCACAGCGATTCAGCATCGCCCTCCACCTGCTCACCCTCTTGCTCGAGAAGCTGGATCTGCTCGTTCACGTCCGCGAGGCAGTCCTCCTTCGACGCGTACGTCGGCCGCTCAGCACCTTCCGGAAGCACGTAGTTCTCCCCGTCGGCGCCCTCCACGACGATTCCCTCGTCGGGGACCGTGCTGCAGCCCGCGAGGAACATCATGGCGGTCGCGACCCCCATCGCGCCCACCGTCTTGGTGGTCGACGGGCGAGCGATACCTGAGAGGGTCACCCCTGAGCTTCGACGGAGCTTCGGTTCGTAGGTCATGGCCGCTCCTCGCGATCGGTGATGTAGTGCGGGACGAATTCGGCGAGGTCGCCCGTGATCGGGCCGCTCGTCTCGCGCACGTCGATGCCCGCAGGCGTCTCGCCCACGACCCAGGAGCCGACGATGACGGTCTTCCCGTCGATGTTCGCCAGCCGCGCCCGCTCCTGGTAGACGAAACCCTCTGCCCCGTAGTCGCCGCCATTCTCTGCCGTCTTGCGGCCTACGAGGTCGTAGATCGTCACGTTGGCGCCTTCGCGCCCCAGCTTCGGCTTCTCGACGTAGGCCTTCCCGCGGAGCCGCTCTGGTGTCGCGTACGCGGCAAGCAGCAGCGGATGCTCGGGAAAGAGCTCCCAGAGCACGACCAGCAGCTGCTTGTTGGAGAGCAGCATCTTCCAGATCGGCTCGATCCATGCCGTCGTCGCGCGTGTCGTCGGGAAGTACGTCGCGAACTCCTCCCGCACCATCCACTCCCACGGGTACAGCTTGAAGATGCGGTCGATCCGCTCTCCGTCCCCGTCGACGAAGCCATGCGTGACCTCATCGAACTGCACGTCCTCCATGAAGATCTGCTTCACCTCGAAGCCGGCGAGGCGCGCCGTCTCCGCCATGTACCCCACCGTGTCGGCATCCTCAACGATGAGCTGCCCGTCACCGTCATCGTGCAGCGAGGCCAGGTGCAGACGCGCGCCCTGCGGCAGGAACCAGCGTTGCACGCGGATGTGCACCCACTGCTCGACGAGCAGCTCGTGGAGCAGGTTGAACTGGTCTGCGCGCTCGCCTCGAGTCTCGACAAGCCACTGCCACTGCGCGGCCGCAGACTCCACAAGCGATGTGGGCGTATCCGCGTTGAACTCGAGCAGCTTGATCGTGCCCGCTCCGTCGTAGGCGAGATCGAAGCGTCCGTAGACCGTCGGGTCGTCCTCATCCCAGGACTTCTCGACCAGATCCCAGAGCTCAACCGGGATGCCGAACTCCGCGAAGCGGCGGTCGCGCACGATGCGCTCGCAGGCCTCCATGCAGAGACGGAAGAGCTCGGCAGTGGCGCGCTCGAACTCGTCGATCTCAGCGTTCGAGAAGCCGTAGGCGGCCTCTTCCTGCCAGTACGGTCGCCCGCCCTCCGACTCCATGTCGTAGAAGGTGAAGCCGATGGAGTCGAACCGCGTTCGCCACTCGGCTCGCGGAGCACTGTACGTGCGGATCAAAGTCGGCCCATCCCTGTTTCTCTCGGCTCAGCCAGGGAGCCCACGGGCGGATCCCCTCGAACTACATTAGGGCCGCGCATCGGGAATCTTCGGAGAACACCGCGCGAGGACGGTTGGGCGCTGCCTGGGCTGGGCGCTGGCTCAGGACTTCGGTGCGCTCGTGGTCTCGGAGGTGGTCTCGTTCTTCGTCTCTGTCGAGGAGCTCGGCGGTGTCGGGTTCGCAGACTGCGAGGGTGCGGGGCTCGGCGCCTCGGGCTCTCCGCTCGGCGTCGTCGAAGGCGGCGGAAGCGTAGGAGAGCTGCTCTGCGTCGGCGGTGCCGTCGGGGTGCTGGTGCCCTTCGGCGGCGTCGACGCCGGAGGAATCGCGGGTGACGGTGTCGTCTCCGGGATCGACGTCACTGGCGGCACGAAGGTGTCCTCGTTCTGCTCCCAGTAGTCCTTCTCGTCCGGATCGCCCGTCGGCGGATTCCACGACGGAACCTCGCCGAAGATGTCGACGGCGACGCCGTCCGCGTACTTGTTGAGGAACTTCTGGGGGTCGACGTGCGCACCGTCGACGATGGTCTCCAGGTGCAGGTGGGGTCCGGTGGAGGCGCCAGTGTTGCCGAGGAGACCGACCAGCTGCCCCGTCTTGACCTGGTCGCCCACCTTCACCGCCGGGGACCCTGCCACGAAGTGCGCGTAGACGGACCGCACCTGCAGGCCGTCGATCCGGTGCTCGACGACGACGTGGGCGCCGAGTCCGCCGCTGTCCGTCGGAACTGACTCGATGACGATCCCGTTCGCGATGCTGCCAACCCGTGTCCCCTGCGGGCCAGCGAGGTCGAGGCCCCGGTGATTCGAGGAGCATCCGGAGCACGGGGAATTGCGTGGGCCGAACCCGTCGGAGATGCTCACGACGCTCATGTCGACCGGCCACTGGACTCCGGGCGCTGCGGTGCCGTCAGTCGAACCTGCTGCCGCGTTCTCGACCACGGGCAGATCACGCGTTCCGATGAGCTGCCCTGGCACGCTTCCGGAGACCGTGTAGGTGACCCCGTCCGTCTTCTCGGAGCTCACGACCGGAACGGTCGACTGTCCGTCGTCCACCGCACCCGTCACGGCGGCGGCGCCGATGGAAGCGGCAGCGATCAGCCCCAGCGTCGCGGCGACGACCGGCACGGCGAGGAGCCTGGCGCGACGGCGCTCGCGCGCACGACGGGCGCGGCGGCCAGGAACGACGAGGTGAGGTTCTGACGGAGCGTTGGACGACTTCGGCAAGGGAGTCTCCTGCGATTGGTGCTTCGGGGCAACGTGTCCGAGTCTAAGGAGCCTTCTATGAATACGGAAGGGGGAATTTCCGGATCTCTCGCGCGAATGAGCATTCAGACCGTATTCGCCGAATCCGAGAAAGCCTTTCCACGATCGATTCAGATATCGAGTACTCGCGTGCCAAAGGACGAGGAGAACTTGCGGTTCGGGTCGATACCGGATGCCAGCTCGCGAAACTCCGGGAGCAGCGGGTAGAGCGCCGCGGTCTCAGTGCTATCGAGCAGACTGAGCTTGCCCCAGTGCGGCCGCGCATCGAACGGTAGGAGCTTCCTCTCGAGTTCGGACAGCAGAGCGGCGACAGGCTCAGCGAGCTTCTTCCAGGTGAAGGCGATGCAGAGCACCGCCTCGCCCTGGCTCGGGCTGAGCCAGAGGTCGTCACCGGCCATGGTCCGCAGCTCGCACACGTGCAGCAGCGGCTGGAGGCGCGGCGCAGCTGCCCGGACGACCTCGAGGGCCGCGGCCGCGTGTCGCATGGGGACGAAGTGCTCGCTCTGCAGCTCGGACCCGACGCTGGGTGCCGCGTGGATCGGGAAGTGCGGAAGGCGATCCCACCACGGTCCCGCAGTTCCGTCACGGGCAGTGTGCGACGTCCTGCTCGGATCAGCGGCGAGCAGCGGAGCGCCATAGAGGGTGCCAGCAACCTCCGCATTCTCGGCCCCATCCGGAATTCGCGTCTTCACGAGCATCTCGCTCACGGTTCCGTCGAATGTCGTGAACGTGCTGACCGAGTATGCGGAGTCATGAATCTCAGGGAGCCATTCGAGGTACGTATCCCAGGGCATCGCCCCGTAGGCATCCTGGCGCATGCGGTAGCTCGGCTCGAGGTCGAGCGTCACACGGGTGACGACCCCAAGCAGACCGAGGTGCAGCACGGACCCGCGGAAGGCGGGCGAATCTCTCGTCAGCACCTGCAGCGAGCCATCCTGGCCGAGCAACTCGAGAGCCCGGACCGCGGTGCTCAGCGACCCAAGTGCCGTCCCCGAACCGTGGGTCCCGGTCGCGGTCGCCCCGCCGACCGAGATATGCGGCAACGACCCCTCGTTGTGCAGCGCGAAGCCTGCGCGGTCGATGTCCGGAGCGACCTGACCGTAGGAAGCTGCTGCACTCATCGACGCGCTTCCCTCTCGCTCGTCTATGACGAGATCCAGCGGGATGCGGCTGAGATCGATGAGCACGCCGGCCGCGTCAGCGACATCGCTGAAGGAGTGCCGCGTGCCGAGGGCATGCACCTGGTCCGCCTCCGCCACGACGCTCGCCATCTCCGCGATCGACGCTGGTGCCACGATCTCGCGTGCCGTGTAGGTCAGCGACCCGGCCCAGTTCGTCCAACGCTGCTCAGCACTGAACGTCGTCATCGACTGCACGCCCTCGTGGCTTCCATGGTGGATGCTCTCACGGGGACCCGTGCGACCGCGGATCCCCATTCGCGAAGTAATGCCGCTCGACCGGCATGCCATCGCAGACAGCGAGGGCCGCAGCCCGGATCTCGCGATCGCGACCCGTGAGGCGCTGCGTCTCCTGCCGTCGATGCTCACCCCAGGACGGGACGACGAACGACTCGAGCTGCACATCCTCATCCTCGCCGCTGCGGTAGAGGCCCCAGCGAGAACCGCCCGTGCGGCGGCGCGAGCGCTCGACGAGGCGCATGGCGGCGCGGAACTCCCGAAGTGCCCCCGGACGGACCGTGTAGGAGATCTGCACCAGCACGGGCCCGTCTGCCGGGTCGGGCTCGAACACGAGCATGGGGGTCGCCCAGGTCAGGGAGATGGTCCGGTCGACCGTGCCCGTACCTGGCAGCAGCGGAAGCAGTCGGACACTGGCTGCCACGAGCAGCAGCAACACGGCCGAAGCGCCAAGTGCGGCTGCCGTCCCGATCAGCTGCGCCACGATGCCCCAGACGAACGACCCGATCGCCATCGTTCCCATGAAGACGAGGATGTAGACCGACGCGCCACGCGAGCGCACCCACTGCGGGAGTGTGAGCTGCAGGGCGGCGTTCAGCACCGTCAAGGTGCCGATCCAGGCAAGGCCGGCCAGCACGAGCAGCACCAGCATCACGCCGAACGGCAGCACCGCGGCGGCGACTGCACCGGCCGCGAACAGGATGGCGCTGGCTGCGATGACGGCATTGTCCGACAGGTGCGCTCGGGCGAACGGGAGGACGAAGATCCCGAGGACCGCCCCGAGGCCCAGGGCTCCGAGCAGGAATCCGTACCCGCTGGAGTCGAGCCCGAGGCGTGTGGCGGTCACTGGCAGGAGCGCCCACAATGCGCTGGCGGGAAGCGCGAACAGTGCCGACCGCAGAAGGATGCGCCGCACGAGGCCAGCGGATGCGACGTAGCGCACGCCGGCGCGCAGGGCCGGTCCGAATGCTTCGCGATCCTCAAGCCCCTCCTGGGGCGGCCTCTTCCACCACCAGAGGGCCACGATGGCGGCGACGAAACTCAGTGCGTTGATGCCGAACACCACCGGTGCTCCCGCGATGGAGAGCACGACGCCCGCGAGGGCAGGCCCAACCGCGCGGGCCCCGTTGACCGTGACACCGCCGAGCGCTGAGGACGCGCCGATCAGCTCCCGCGGCACGAGTTCGGGCTGAATCGCCTGCCATGCGGGAGACGTCAGGGTCGAGGTGATGCCGAGGAGGAAGGTGAAGCCCAGTATCGTCCACGGCGTGAGCCCGTCGTAGAGGGCGATCACCGTCAGTCCTGTGGCGATCAGCGCGCTGGCGGCAGAGCCCCAGATGAGCAGCTTGCGGCGGTCGAGAGAATCGGCGAGCACACCCGCAGGGAGCGAGAACAGCATCGCCGGTGCGAGGCTCGCGGTCTGCACGAGCGCGATGACCGTTGCACCTGCGGCAGCCTCGACGAGGTACCACTGCGCCCCGACCGTCTGCATCCATGTGCCGATATTGCTGCCGAGCTGCGCGAACCACAGCACGCGAAACGCCGTGATCGCCATAGGCGCCCACGCGGACGCCGACGCCGACGCGGATACCGATCTGACAGACATCGAGCCCTCCAGAAGACAGCGAAGTCCAGCGAAGTCCAACGAAACGAGCAGGTCTCACACTAGGCGCATAGCGACCCCAAGGACAGCGTCGAAGTGGCGCGGAGGAGCAGCGCGGAGCGGCGCGGACTCACGCCGGCGTCAGCCATGTCGATACACCCAGCGTCGCTTAGCCGTCGTCACTGCCAGTCAAATGGCCCTCCCGCGTCGCTCAGCCGTCGTCACTGCCAGTCGAATGGCCCCTCTGGCGAGTTTAGAAGGGCCATTCGGCTGGCAGCGATGCGGATGCACCGGGGCGAGGGAACCGGGCCTCATGAACGGCGGGCCCGGGGGCTCCAGCGACGGCTCCCCTCGGCGCCCTGGCAGCCTGAGCGAAGCGAAAAGCCGCGTGCCCTCCCTGAAGGAAGGACCCGCGGCTTTTCCGTTTGCTCCCTGAGATGGACTCGAACCATCAACCTGCCGGTTAACAGCCGGCTGCTCTGCCAATTGAGCTATCAGGGATTGGCAACTCGAAGAGAATAGCAACACCTTCGACCGAAAGCGAAATCGAGCGGCTGGCGTGTCGCGGGAGTCTCTCCGGCCCTGTCTCGAGGCAGGACTCAGTAGCCTCGCACGGGGTCCGCGACGCCCACGAAACGACCCGTCGACACAAAGGCATCGACGTTCTGCCGCACGCGCTCCTGCAGCAGGGGCCGCACCATCTCCGGGGTGTCTGCCGAGTGCGGCGTGATGATGAGGCGCGGCGCGGTCCACAGCGGGTGCCCGTCCGGCAGCGGCTCCGGCGACGTCACGTCGACACCAGCCCCCGCAATCCAGGATTCCTCGAGCGCCAGCTGCAGAGCCGCCAGGTCGACGAGCGGCCCACGAGCGATGTTGACGAGCACCGCCGACTCCTTCATGGCGCGCAGGCGCGCTTCGTTGATGAGCCCCCGCGTGCCGTCCGTGGCCGCCGCGGCAAGGATGACCGCGTCGGCCTCTGGCAGGACCTCGTCGAAGCGATCCGCCGTGACCGTGCGCGTCGCACCGTCGACCGGCAGGTCGCGAGCTCGGACGATCGTCGTCGTCACGCGGAACGGCTTCAGCAGGTCGAGGAGCTCGAGCGCGATGCCGCCAGCCCCGACGATCACCACGTGCTTGCCGTAGAGCGAGGTTCCCGTCTTCTTCTCCCACGTGCGCGCAGCGAGCCGCCGTGGGAACTCGCGCAGCAGCGCCAGCGTCAGCGCGAGCGCGTGCTCGGCGACGGGCTCCGCGTACGCGCCCTTCGCGGAAGTGAAGAGCACGCCGCGCTCGGCGTGGGGCTTCAGCTTCGCAGCGAAGTTGTCGATGCCGGCGAAGGGAAGCTGCACCCAGGTCACCTGCGGGTTGGCCTCGAGAGCGTCGATGAGCCCCTGGACCTTGGATGCCGACAGGTACACGATTCCGCGCGTCTCGGGACCGAGCTCGGCAAGCCGCCCTCCGCTCGAGACGACGGCGTCCGTGAACGGCTCCGCATGGCTCACAGGAAGCAGCGTGATGGCGCCGGACTCCGGTCGCTCATCGCCGTCAAGCAGCGTCGATTCCTCCGCCAGTCTCGCTTGGTGCTGAACCTGCCCGCTGCCTGCGCTCATCCGCTGCTACTCCTTCTCGTCGGCGTCGTCGGTGTGGAAACGCGCGAACTCGGCGCGCTGGGAGACGAGCTGCTCGCGGGCGGAACGCTCAGCATCCGCGCCCAGCTGCTCGGGGTCTGGGTCGCCGAACAGGCCGTCCGCGACCAGATCCATGGCGGCGAGCGTCTCGCGCTCGACGAGGCCAGGCAGCGGCGTGAGCGCGTACTCGCGCGCCTCCCGCATCCGCTTCAGATACGCATGATGCGGGTCGGTGAGGACCTCGTCGATCGTGCCGCGGGCCAGCACGAAGCCGCGGTCGAGGACAAGAACGTTCTTCGTGAGTCGCTCAATCGCGCGAAGGTCATGGCTCAGGAGGATCATCGTGCAGTTGCGCGCGACGTTGATGCGCTCCAGCAGGCTGAAGAGCGCTGGCCTCGCGATGATGTCGACCCCCTGCGCCGGTTCGTCGACCACGAGCACACTCGGTTCCACGATGAGCGCCTGGGCGAACGCCACGCGCTGCCGCTGACCCCGTGACAACTCGAACGGGAACTTCCCAAGCATGCCCAGCTCGAGGTCGACCGCGTCGATGAGCATCGCCGCCGCGCGCCCGAGACGCTTCCGATCGAACGTCCGGTCCCGCGACAGGATCGGCTCGGCGATGTTCTCGGCGACCGTCAGATCGTTCCGGAGCTGGTCGCCGGAGTCCTGGGCCAGGTAGCCGATGTCGAGATCGATGCGACGGCGGTCGAGCCGCGACGGGTGCCGCAGGTCCATGCCGACCACCTCGAGTGTGCCGCCCGTGATGAACGGCCACTCGCCCTTGCCCGGCCTACGGCGGCCGGAGAGGATGCGACCCAACGCCGACTTGCCCGACCCGGCCGTGCCGACGACGCCGAGGATCTCGCCAGGCTCGAGCTCGAACGAGATGCCACTGACCGCCTCGTGCTTCCGATTCGAGCCGTGCTCGATGTACGAGATCGACAGGTCGTCGGCGACGACGGCCCGCTGATGATCTGCACTGGTTGCCATTCCTGGTCTCCCCTTTTGTTCTCCGAGCCCACCGGAACGCTGGCGAAGCGCGTCCTCCGCCGATCCGAGCTCACCGTGCGAGCCTAGCCTTCGCGCAGCTCGCGCTTCTGATTCTCGATCGACACGAGCTGCTCGTTCAGGGAGCGGAACCGGTCAGGCTCAGCCCTGCCGTCCGTTCGCTGCAGCGCCCCGAGCAGCTCTGCCTTCCTGCGCAGCAGGTCACGCTCGACCAGGGAGGCGCTCAGCGAGCGGACGTAGAGGTCGATCTGCTCGTCCTTGCTCCCCGCCGGGATCGAGGCCATCGCCAACTCGGTGACGAGGGTCGTGAACGCCTGCGGTACCTCCTCGCCGATGCGGGTGATCCATTCCATCGATCCGAGCGAGTCGCGAGTGGCGACGATCCCGTCGCGCACCGTCGAGAGCGACGCATTGGTGAAGCCAGCTGCCATGACCTGCTGGAAGCGCTCGTCGGACAGCCGCCTCGGGTGCTGCAGCACCGCCATGAGCGTGTCACGCTCCAGACGCGTCACAGGGTCGTTCGGCAGATCGCTCATCCGTACCGCGCGCACCGCACCGCCACCGAAGTCGCCGGCGTCCGGCGGGAAGTCGTATCCCTCGCCGTCGGGGAACGGCGGCTCCTCCTCGAAATGACCGGGGGCTGGCCCACGCTGCGCCGGCACTCGGGGCCGCTGGTCGGCCGCTCGAACCGGCGCACGGGTCTCCGGCTGCCGCCGGGGCGCGGTCTTGCTTGTCCCCCGCGCCGCACGCACAGCCTGTTCGACCTGCACCAGATCGATACCGAGCATCTTCGCGAGTCGTCGTGAGTACCCAGGGCGCATCGCGGGGTCGCGGATCCCCGCCACGACCGGCGCAGCCTGACGCAACGCCGCGACCCGGCCCTCGACCGTGTCGAGGTCGTGGCCGAGCAGCTGCTGCGCGATGACGAACTCGTACATCGGCGTCGGATGATCGACGAGGTCCCGCACAGCGGCGTCACCGCGCGCGAGACGCAGGTCGCAGGGGTCGAGCCCATCGCGCGCGACGGCGACGAACGTCTGGGCCACGAAGCGCTGCTCCTCCGCGAACGCGCGCATCGCTGCCTTCTTCCCGGCCTCATCCGGGTCGAACGTGAAGATCACCTGCCCACCGGCCGACTCGTCATCCATGATCCGGCGCAGCACCTTGATGTGGTCGACGCCGAAGGACGTCCCGCAGGTCGCGACCGCTGTCGGCACTCCAGCAAGATGCGCGGCCATGACATCCGTGTAGCCCTCGACGACGACGACCTTGTGCTGCTTCGCGATCTCGCGCTTCGCGACATCGAGTCCGTACAGCACCTGCGCCTTGTGGTAGATCGGCGACTCCGGCGTATTGAGGTACTTCGGCCCCTTGTCATCGTCGTAGAGCTTGCGCGCACCGAACCCGACGGTCTGTCCCGACGTGTCGCGGATGGGCCACATGACGCGCCCGCGGAAGCGGTCGTAGCTGGACCCGCGCTCGTTGGTGGAGAGCAGACCGGACTCCTTGAGCTCCGGCAGCGTGAAACCGAGCCCCGTCAGATGCTTCGACAGCGAATCCCAGCCCTGCGGTGCGTAGCCGACCCCGAACATCGCGGCCGCGCTCGGGTCGAACCCGCGTCCGCCCAGGAACTCGCGCGCCGCATCCGCGCCGGGCGCCTGCAGCTGCTCGCGGTAGTAGGCCTCGGCGGCCGTGTGGGCCTGCAGGAGACGGAGCCGCTTCGAGTGGTCTGGGGCGTGCCCGCCGTCTTCGTACGTGAGCGCGTAGCCGAGCCGGCCCGCCAGCCGCTCGACCGCCTCGGAGAACGTGACGTGGTCGATCTTCTGGAGGAACGTGAAGACGTCCCCCGACTCGCCACAGCCGAAGCAGTGGTAGTAGCCCAGCTGCGGGCGCACATGGAAGCTCGGCGTGCGTTCGTCGTGGAACGGGCAGAGCCCCTTCTTGGAACCGATACCCGCGTTCTTGAGCGTGACGTGGTCACCCACGATCTCGGAGATGTCCGTGCGAGAGCGAACCTCCTCGATATCGCTCTTGCGGATCAGTGCCATGAAGCCACCCTAGACGGCACCTCCGACGCCGCAGCGAGCCGGTCGTGCCAGACGAGGGCGCCCTTGTCGGTCAGGTTGGCGACCTGGTCGACGACGACCCGCTTGCGCGCCGTGTCGTCGTCCGCGGCCCGGAAATCAGCGGCGAAGGCCGCATCGAGATGCTGGTCACCCGTCTGCCAGAACATCTCGGCGAGCTCGACCAGGATCTTCCGCTGATGCTCGTAGATGGGGCGACGCGCATCCAACGACATGACGAAGCCCGCGACGATGCCCTTCAGCAGCGCGATCTCAGCGCGGATCTCGCGCGGCACGACCAACGAGGCGCGGTATCGGATGAGCGACTCCCCCGGTTGCGCCGCCCACGTCGCCGACGTCGCGGCCTTCGCGAACCGACCGATGAGCTGCGATGTCAGGTTCTTGAGTCCGGCCTGGGCCTCCCTCGAGGCGTCGTACTCGCGCATCCAGTACGGCTGCAGCTGCAGTCGCGCGAACGCCTCATCGAGCTCCTCTTCCGTGAACTTCGATCCGGACCAGTCGGAAGCGGCGAAGAGAATCGCCGGCCTGTTCTCGGGGTCATCGAGCTCCGGGAGCGACACGAACGACTCGACGATCGCATCCTCGAGGTCGTGGACCGAGTACGCGATGTCGTCACTCAGATCCATGACCTGCGCCTCGATGCTCGTCTGCGACTCCGGAGCGCCTTGCCGCACCCAGTCGAAGACCGCACGGTCATCCGCGTACACGCCGAACTTGCCCGTGCCGCGTTCCGCGCCGACCTCGCGCGTCCACGGGTACTTGCAGCTCGCGTCGAGGCTCGCCCGCGTCAGGTTCAACCCATAGTGCCGCCCGTCTGGGCCGAACACCTTGGGCTCGAGCCGCGCGACGATGCGCAGCGTCTGCGCGTTGCCCTCGAAGCCCCCGATGTCCCGCGCCCACTCGTTGAGCGCCTTCTCCCCGTTGTGTCCGAAGGGCGGATGCCCCAGGTCGTGCGCGAGGCAGGCCGTGTCGACGATGTCCGGATCGAGCTCGAGCGTGCCAGCGATCTCCCGCCCCACCTGCGCGACCTCGAGCGAGTGGGTCAGTCGGTTCCGGGCGGCATCGATGCCAGCGGTCGGCGACAGCACCTGGGTCTTCGCGGCGAGCCGCCGCAACGCGCTCGAGTGGACGAGGCGCGCCCGGTCGCGGGCGAACGTCGACCGCCGACGGTTCTCGTGATGCTCGGGCAGGAACCGCTCACGATCATGGTCACCGTACGGGCTGCGGTCGATCGGCTCTGGAGGAAGCGACACCCTCAGCCTCCCGAATGGGAGAGCTCGGCCGCGGAGATGTTCGCCTTCTGGTCGTCGTTCAGCTCGCGCGACTCGAGCCAGCGGTCGGGTAAGGACGGACGCTTCGGTGTTCCCGCTCGACCCCGCGGGCCTTCCGCGTCCCGACCCGGGTACGGCTGATCGCGGTCCAGCTGCGCGAGAAGCCCGTCGAGCTCCTCGAGCGTCGACATGAGTGCCAGCCCGGACCGGATGTCGGAACCCACCGGGTAGCCCTTCAGGTACCACGCCATGTGCTTGCGCATCTCCCGGCACGCCCTGGCTTCTTCCTGATGGAACTCCGCGAGCAGCTCGGTGTGCCGACGGATGGCGTCCCCAACACCCCCGAGTGTCGGCTGGATGCGGGTCGTCTCACCCCGGAAGGCAGCCGCCAGGTCGCCGAAGAGCCACGGCCTGCCGAGGCAGCCGCGTCCGACCACGACCCCGTCGCATCCGGTCTGCTCCATCATGCGCAGCGCGTCCTCGCCCGCCCAGATGTCGCCGTTGCCGAGGACCGGGATGCTCGTGACGGTCTCCTTGAGCTTCCCGATGGCGTCCCAGTCGGCCTGACCAGAGTAGAACTGCGAGGCGGTTCGCCCGTGGAGCGCGACGGCGGCGACGCCGGCGCCTTCGGCGATGCGACCGGCCTCGAGGTACGTCAGATGCTCATCGTCGATGCCCTTGCGCATCTTGATGGTCAGGGGGATATCGCCCGCCGCCTCGGCGGCACCCTCAACGATGGCGCGGAACAGTGACGTCTTCCAGGGAAGCGCAGCCCCGCCGCCTCGCTTGGTGACCTTCGGCACCGGGCAGCCGAAGTTGAGGTCGATGTGGTCGGCGCGGTCCTCCGCGACGAGCATCGTGACGGCCTCGCGCACCGTCTTGGGATCGACGCCGTAGAGCTGGATGCTCCTCGTGTCCTCTGACTCGTGATGCTCGATGAGCCGCATGGTCACGGGCGTGCGCTCGACGAGCGCACGGGACGTGATCATCTCGGAGACATAGAGGCCGGCGCCGTACTCACGGCACAGGCGTCGGAAGGCGGAGTTGGTGATGCCAGCCATGGGCGCCAGGACCACCGGTACGTCGAGAACCAGTGGTCCGATGCGCAGCGGCTTCGCGTCGAGTGCAGTCAAGGTCATAACCGATCAATTCTCGCAGGTCGCGTCGACTTTCGCACGCCCGCTGCCTCAACGCTACGACGGGCGCCCCGAACCATGTCAGATGGTGATCGACAGCTGCTCAGAGGGGGTGAAGCGCAGCTCCATCGGCCCCGAGGCATCGGCGGGAACGTCGAACACCAGATGGATGCGCGTAGCTGCCCCGAGCGGGAGCTCGCGAGAGCTCTGCAGGCTCGGTGGGAGGTAGGTGCCGTACGCGGTGACGCGCTCGTCGGCGACGAACTCCGCACCCTCCCCGTCGATGAGCGCGAAGACAGCCGGGGCGATCACCAGCGCCGCGTCCCCGTCGTTGCGGAGCTCGATGTCGACGACGCAGAACTGACCGGACGCCTGTGCACTGCCACCCTGCCCGTCATGCCGTGGCAGACCGCACTGGACCTCGCTCGCCGTCATCCGCACCCCACTGGCCTCGACCGAGCCGCGGCTCAGGAGCTCGGATCCCTCACCGCGCCAGGCTGGCGTGGCCTCGCCCGCTGTGAGCTCAGCCTCGCCACGGTCCGTCGCTCGGTTCGACACGTGGACGTAGCCGACCACGGCGAGGAGGACGAGCACCGAAGCGAGCGCCAGCAGGGTGACGCGCCACGAGCGGCCCGCCCGCGAAGTCGCAGGCGGGCGCTCGGCACCGTCGGTGTTGCTCGGGCTCACGCCGACTGGGTCAGGCCGCGAGGAGGCGAGCCGCGAGGTAGGCCTCGAGCTGGTCGAGGGCGACCCGCTCCTGCGCCATCGAGTCGCGCTCGCGAACCGTCACGGCGTTGTCCTCGAGGGTGTCGAAGTCGACGGTGACGCAGAACGGCGTGCCGATCTCGTCCTGGCGGCGGTAGCGGCGTCCGATCTGGCCCGCGTCATCCACATCGATGCTCCAGTGCTTGCGGAGCTTGTCGCCGAGCTCACGGGCCACCGGGCTGAGACGCTCATCGCGGCTCAGCGGCAGCACGGCGACCTTGATGGGCGCGAGGCGCGGGTCGAGGCGCAGCACGGTGCGGATGTCGACGCCACCCTTGGCGTTCGGCGCCTCTTCCTCGACGTAGGAGTCGACGAGGAACGCCATCATGGACCGCGTCAGGCCGAAGCTCGGCTCGATCACGAACGGCGTGTAGCGCTCGCCGGTTGCCTGGTCGAAGTAGTTGAGCCCCGTGCCGGACGCGGTCGAATGCGACGTGAGGTCGTAGTCGGTGCGGTTCGCGACGCCCATCAGCTCGCCCCACCCGGAGCCCTTGAACCCGAACTGGTACTCGAAGTCGATCGTGCCGGCGGAGTAGTGCGCGCGCTCTTCCTTGGGAACGTCGAACCGACGCATGTTGTCTGGGTTCAGGCCGAGGTCGGTGAACCAGTTCCAGCAGGCCTCCACCCAGTCCTCGAACCACTTCTGCGCGTCGTCGGGGTGCACGAAGAACTCGATCTCCATCTGCTCGAACTCGCGCGTCCGGAAGATGAAGTTGCCCGGCGTGATCTCGTTGCGGAACGCCTTGCCGACCTGCCCGATGCCGAACGGCGGCTTCTTGCGCGACGTGGTGAGCACGTTGTTGAAGTTCACGAAGATGCCCTGGGCGGTCTCGGGGCGCATGTAGTGGAGGCCGGCCTCGTTGTCGACCGGACCCAGGTAGGTCTTGACGAGTCCGGAGAACAGCTGCGGCTCCGTCCACTGCCCCTTGGTGCCGCAGTCGGGGCAGACGATCTCCGACATGCCTTCAGGCGCGCGCTTCTTCTTCGCCTCGAACGCCTCGACGAGGTGGTCCTGGCGGTGTCGCTTGTGGCAGCTGAGGCACTCGACCAGAGGGTCGGTGAACGTGGCGACGTGGCCGGAGGCCTCCCAGACGGCCTTCGGGAGGATGATCGAGGAGTCGAGACCCACCATGTCCGCGCGTCCGCGGACGAACGTCTGCCACCACTGCTTCTTGATGTTCTCCTTGAGCTCGACGCCGAGGGGGCCGTAGTCCCACGAGGCGCGGGTGCCTCCGTAGATCTCGCCGGCCTGGAAGACGAAGCCGCGTCGCTTCGCGAGGGCGATGACCTTATCGAGCGTGGATTGCGCCATTGAGAAAAACTCCTGCTGGGGTGTCGAAGGCGAACCCAGGGTCGTGCTCGCCGCAAGTCGCCAGTCTAGTCAGCCGCCGAACTCGCGGCGGCCCCAGCCGACGCGATGGCCTGGAAGTTATCCACAGAAGCCAGTGCGAGCCACCGGTGCACTCCTCTCTCCTGCAACCATGTCGCGGACCACCCGAACACTCGAATGACGCGGTCCCCCAGGGCGTCTGTCATCCGAAGGACACCAGTGACCCTCCACTCAGCGCGCAGAATCGCCGTCGACAAGCAATTCCTCACCACGGCGGCCGCGCACGTCGGCATCGCCGCAGGCGCCGCAGCCTTCGCCGGGGCCGCACTGTGCGGTGCGACGGCCCTCTTCTTGAACGAGGCCCTGAACGCTGGGTCCGGCGCATCTGGTCCCAGCGGTTCCGGGACGCAGTTCGCCGAGCAGCTCTGGCGCGTGTTCCTCCTGCTCACCTCGCTGCCATTCAGCGGGCAGCTCCGGGCGGGGCTCGAGACCATCGGCGGTTTCGTCAGCACGGGCGACGAGGGGTTCACCATTGGCGTGTGGCCGCTCGCCTCCCTGGCCTTCGTGTGCCTCGTGAGCGTCCTCGGCGCGTACCTGCTCGAACGCCGTCACCCTCAGCGCAGCGGCGGGATGCGCGCGGGAGCCGCCGCTGCCGCTGGGGGCGCCTTCGCCGTGCTCATGCTCCTCGTCGCTGCGCCGGGCGTCCGCTTCGATGCGTCGGGCGCGGCCGCAACAGTCTCGGCTCTCGGGCCGGCGCTCGTGCCGATCTCGTTCACGTCCGTCTTCGCGAGCGGCTGGCTCGGCAGGTACCTTGCAACCCGCAAGCCGCCCGAAATCGCGCCAACAGGAAGACCACGAGGCCCGCTGGCCCGCGAGCTTGCGAGCCTCGCCGCCGACCTCGGCATCTACGCAGGAGCGCTCGCCCTCACCGGCGCGGTGCTGGGCACCATCACCCTCGTGCTTGTCTTCCTTCAGGCCGGGGCCATGAGCGCACAGCTTCCCATGCTGCTCGCCGGCGCCCCACACGCCGCCTTCTGGGCGCTCATCCTCGCGCATCTCGGAGCGGTCACGGTCGCTGCCCCGTACACCGCTGCCGAAGGCATCTCCGTCCTCTCGCCGGAACTCCCATTCGCCTGGTTCTCGGTCCTTCCCGTCGTCCTGGCCTCACTCGGTTCGGCGCTGGTCATCGGCGTCGGGCGCGCCCGGACGCGCACCCCGGAGCTGGCGAGAATCTGGCGCCTACCGGCCGCGGTCTTCGTCGTGTGGATGCTGGGCTCGCTGGTGTTCCTCCCGGTGACGGTCTCCGGTTCGGCGACGGTGCTCGGCTTCACGCTCGGGGAACTCGAGCTCGCCGCCCGGCCTGCGTTCTGGACCCCTGCGCTCTTCGCCGTCTGGGCCCTGGCCGTCGAGCTCGGCGCATGGGCGCTCCCAGACCGAGCCAGTGCCCTCACGCCGAGGGTCCACGCCCTCGCGACGCGGATCCGCACGCGACTCGGGGGCTTCGAATCACCGGCCAGCGCGGCGTGGGCGGGCACCGCGCCCGCCGCTGTGCCGTCGCCGTCGGCGCACCAGGCGTCCCCGCTCCTGGAACCGGCGCGTGACGCAGCAGGACTCCCGAGCCTGCCCATGACCGCGAGGGCCAAGCGCCGACTGCGCATCGCGGGCGTCTGCATCACGATCGCAGTGCTCGTCGTCACGGGTTCCGCCATCGCGATCACCTCGGTCAACACGCAGCGCGGGGCGGTCGCGAAGGTCCGTGCATACGTGGAGGCGATCGCCGCGGGCGACGCGACGCACGCTGGTGAACTCGTCGACCCCAACGTGGAGACGTCGCAACGCGACTACGTGAGTGATGCGATGCTCGCGTCCGCCAGCGAGCGGATCACCGTCCTCGACGTGGTCGAGACGGAGCTCAGCCCCGCGGCCCCGAGCACGAGCTGGTTCGAGGACCCCGCCCAGGAGGAGCAAGGCTCCGGCCGGGAGAGGCGGAACGTGCAGGTCACGTACCGTCTCGGCGGGACGACAGAGAGCACCGTTCTCGTCGCCGAGCGCACCGAGAACGAGTTCCTCCTCCTCGAGACCTGGAGGGTCGTCACCCCACTCGTCTTCGAGTCCGTCGCCGGCACCAGCCACGCCATGGACTTCACCATCGGCTCCGTGGCCGCAACGCCGGGCCGGGTGGAGACGCTGACCTGGGAGGGTAGCCAGCCGGTGAGCTGGGTGCCGTTCAGCGCGTACCCGGCCATCTACCCCGTGACCGGGACCGAATCGACGTTCTACTCGGTTGCCAGCGAGCCCGTCCGGGTCGGCCCAGTCCAGGACGAGCACGTCCCTGAGCGCAACCTGATCTACACCCCCACCGACGCTCTCACCGAAGCTGTGGACGCTGCCGTCACGGCCAAGATCGACCAGTGCGTGCTCTCGACCGACGCGTCGCCGGACGGCTGCCCGTTCAGCACCTATGTCTCCGGCGCGAACACGGCGCTGAGCTGGCAGGTCACCAGTGCTCCGACCGTGTCGGTCAGCGAGACATCGGACCGGTTCGAGGTCGAGGACGGCCTCGTGAGCTATTCGTACACGGGAAGCAGCGGTCGGACGAGCGCAGGCTCCAGCCCCATCCGGACGACGGGGACCTTCACGATCGTCGGAGACACGGTCGCGATCGAGTTCAGCTGACGACGCTTGGTGGCGAGCCGGTCGGCGACGTCGGCGCGTCGACCGCTCCCCCGAACCGCCGATCACGACCGGCGTAGCGCTCGATGGCCTCCCAGAGGTCGGTCCGCGAGAAGTCCGGCCACAGCGTGTCCAGAAAGCACATCTCCGCGTAGGCCGCCTGCCAGAGGAGGAAGTTGCTGGTCCGCTGCTCACCGCTCGAGCGCACGAACAGATCGACGTCCGGCATCTCCGGGTCGTAGAGGTGCTTGGCGATCGTCTGCTCGGTGACGCGCTCTGGGCGCAGCCGTCCCGCGCGAACCTCCTCAGCGATGCTCCTCACCGCGTCCGCGATCTCGAGGCGACCGCCGTAGTTGACGCACATCGTGAGCGTCATCCGAGTGTTGTCCTTCGTCAAGCGCTCAGCAAGCTGGAGGTCCTTGATGACCGACTTCCACAGACGCGGTTCGCGACCCGCCCAGCGGATGCGCACACCCCACTCGTTGAGCTGGTCGCGCTGGCGGTGCAGGACGTCGCGGTTGAACCCCATGAGGAAGCGCACCTCCTCAGGCGAACGCTTCCAGTTCTCCGTCGAGAAGGCATAGGCGCTCAGGTGCTTCACACCGACCTGCAGGGCCCCCGCAACGACGTCGAGCAGCGCGGCCTCGCCGGCTCGATGCCCCTCGATCCGCGGCAGGCCACGCTGGTTCGCCCATCTTCCGTTGCCGTCCATGACGACGGCAACGTGAGACGGCACCTCGGACGCGTCGAACTGCGGCGGATACACGCCGGTCCAGTCGACGGGCTTGAACTCCCGCGCCTGCTTGCTGCGGCTCATGCCTTCTCCTCAATGCTGGGCTCCACGGCCTCTTCGCGAACGGATGCTGCTGCGCTGGGCGGCTCCAGCCTGCCGAGCAGTCGATCGTGCTCGAGCACCTGCATGGACCGGAGCCTCTTCTCGAGGTACTGCTGCGAGTACGCCGAGACGATACCGCTTGCGCGAGCCCTCGGCGGCGCCTCGAGCGTATCCAGCGTCGCCCAGTCGCCCGAGAGCAGAGCTCGGAGCGCGTCCACGGTCGCAGCATCCACGCGCATGACGCCGGCCGGAGTGCACCGCGCGCAGACCACGCCGCCGAGCTGCACGCTGAACCGTTCGTGCGGGCCTGGGGCCCCACATCTCGCGCAGTCGTCCAGCGCCGGGGCCCAGCCCGCCAGGGAGAGTGCACGAAGCAGGTACGAGTCGAGGATGTCCTGGGATGCCCTCGCGCCGATGGTCAGTGCGCGCAGAGCCCCGATGACGAGCGTGTACTGCTGCGGCGACGGCTCAGCCTCAGCGATCCGCTCGGCAGCCTCGACGATGACGGACGCCGCTGAGTATCGCGAGTAGTCATCGACCAGGTCGCGACCGTACGCGGCCAGCGTGACCGCCTGCGTGACCGTGTCGAGATTGCGGCCCGCGTAGCACTGCACGTCCACGACCATGAACGGCTCGAGTCGTGCCCCGAACTTCGAAGAGGTTCGTCTCACGCCGCGCGCGACGGCGCGCACCTTCCCCCGCTCCTTGCCGAGCAGCGTCACGATGCGGTCGGCTTCACCGAGGCGCTGGGTGCGAAGGACGACCGCCTCGTCGCGATAGGTGGGCATCCATCCAGTATGAACCTCCTCCCACCCAGAGGCAGGAACCACGCGTGACCGAGCCGATGACGGCGCTGTGCGAGCATTGACTCCATGGACTCGCCCGCCACGACGCTCCCCCTCTGGCTGGACCTCACCGCCATCGCCATCGGCGCCATCACGGCGGCCATGGTCGCGGAGCAGTTCCGGGACAAGAAGCTCGACTGGCTCGGCGTCGTGATCATCGGCATCACGGTCGGTCTCGGCGGGGGGATCATCCGCGACCTCCTGCTCGGCATCCGCCCGGTGAGCATGGAGACCGAGTGGTTCCTGTTCACGGCCGGGGCGGCCGCGCTCGGGGGAATGCTCCTGCAACGCGTGCTGCGACGGATGGACGGACTCGTGTCGGTACTCGATGCCGCCGCGCTCGGGTTCTTCTGCGCGGTGGGCACCTTGAAGGCGATGAACTTCGAGCTCCCCATCCTCCCGACCCTGCTCGTGGGCACCGTCACCGCAGCTGGCGGCGGCGTGGTGAGGGACATGCTGCTCGGAATGCCGGTCGGCATCCTCTTCGTCGGCTCGCTGTACGCGATCGCGGCGACGGCGGGAAGCGCGGCGTTCGTGCTCGCCGACTACCTCGGCGTCTCCCAGATCATCGGGATCGTGATCTGCGTCGCGGTGACGTTCGCGGTGCGCATGGCGAGTGTCTGGTTCGGGCTCAGCCTTCCCGAGCAGATAGCGCTGCGGATGCCACGGTTCCGACGATCTCCGCGCACGGGGAAGACAGAGCGGGAGCGGCCGTTCACCGACCGGGAGATCCTCGAGGCGTCTGGCTTCCATGCTCTCGACACTCGCCCCATCGCCGTCCTCGAGGAGAAGCGGGCCAGCCAGGAGCAGCAGAGGGCGAGCGGCCCGAACTCGGAGTGAACTCCGGTCGGGGCGCCCGCCCTCCGAGGCGGTCGCGGCTACGCGACGGTCGTCAGCTGCGCGTCGAGCTCGGCCTCCGTCTGCCCGCGCAGCGCACGGTTGACGCCCGACACGATGGCTTTGAGCGAAGCGGTCGAGATGTCGCTGTCGATGCCGACACCCCACAGGCGCACGCCGGCGACGTCGAGCTCGATGTAGGCAGCGGCACGCGCGTCGCCGCCGACCGAGAGCGCATGCTCGACGTAGTCGAGCAACTCGACCTGCAGGCCCTGCTCACCGAGCAGCTTCATGAAGGCGTCGAGCGGCCCGTTGCCCTTGGATGCATGGTCCGCGACCGAGGTCCCGTCTCGCAGCGAGACGCTGAGGTCGACCGCTCCGTCGAGCGCTGAGCTCGTCGCGGTGCGGAACAGCTCGAAGCGGCCCCACTTGTGCTGCTCGCTCTCGGCGGGCAGGTACTCGTCGTTGAAGATGCGCCAGATGGCGTCGGTCGAGACCTCGCCACCTTCGGAGTCGGTCTTGTTCTGCACGACGCCCGAGAACTCGATCTGCAGGCGACGCGGCAGGTCCAGGTTGTGGTGCTCCTTGAGCAGGTACGCGACACCGCCCTTGCCTGACTGCGAGTTGACGCGGATCACGGCCTCGTAGCTGCGTCCGAGGTCGCGGGGGTCGACGGGCAGGTACGGGACCTCCCAGGTCAGCTCGTCGACGGAGACCCCGAGGGCTTCGGCTTTCGCGGCCATCGCCTCGAAGCCCTTCTTGATGGCGTCCTGGTGCGAACCGGAGAAGGCCGTGTAGACCAGGTCCCCACCCCACGGCGCGCGCTCGCCCACTGGGAGCTGCGTGCAGTACTCGACCGTGCGACGGATGCCGTCGATGTCCGAGAAGTCGATCTGCGGGTCGACGCCCTGCGTGAACATGTTGACACCAAGCGTCACCAGGTCGACGTTGCCCGTGCGCTCGCCGTTGCCGAAGAGGCATCCTTCGATGCGGTCGGCACCGGCCAGATAGCCGAGCTCGGCCGCCGCGACGCCGGTGCCCCGGTCGTTGTGGGGGTGGAGGGACAGCACGACGCTCTCGCGCCGTGCCAGGTTGCGGTGCATCCACTCGATCGAGTCCGCGTAGACGTTCGGGGTCGACATCTCGACCGTCGCAGGCAGGTTGATGATGACCGGACGTTCGGGGCTCGCGTCGAAGCCCTCGATGACCTGGTTGCAGATGTCGACGGCGAAGTCGAGTTCGGTGCCGGTGTAGCTCTCCGGCGAGTACTCGTAGTAGATCTTCGTGTCGGGCACGATCGCCTCGGCCTCACGGCACAGGCGCACACCCTCGAGCGCGATGTCGATGATGCCCTGGCGGTCCTTGCGGAAGACGACCTCACGCTGCAGGACGCTCGTGGAGTTGTAGAGGTGGACGATCGCCTGCTTGGCGCCCTTCAGCGACTCGAAGGTCCGGGTGATCAGGTGCCCGCGGGCCTGCGTGAGCACCTGGATCGTGACGTCGTCGGGGATGACGTTCTCTTCGATGAGCGAGCGCACGAAGTCGAAGTCCGTCTGGCTGGCCGACGGGAAGCCGACCTCGATCTCCTTGTAGCCCATGCGGACCAGCAGGTCGAACAGCGCGCGCTTGCGCTCTGGCGACATCGGGTCGATGAGGGCCTGGTTCCCGTCGCGCAGGTCGACGGCGCACCAGCGGGGTGCGCGCTCGATGCGCTTCGACGGCCAGGTGCGGTCGGGCAGATCGACGGCGATCTGCTCGTGGTGCGGGATGTAGCGATGCGCTGGCATCGACGACGGCTGCTGCAGGTTCTTCATTTCTAGCTCCCAGATTCGCTTCGAGACGTGCTAAGCCGACAGCAGACTCCGCGGCGAGGGGGGCTTAGAGCGAAGCCTCGCCGCGGCAGCGAAGAAGGAGGGTGCCGAACAGCATGGTCACAGCGTAACACCGAGGCGCTCGTTCACTTGCTCGCTCAGTTGAGTCCGTGCTCGTAGGCGAAGACGACGAGCTGCACCCGATCCCTCAGCCCGAGCTTCGCGAGCACGCGCGAGATGTGGGTCTTCACCGTCGCCTCGCTGAGGAACTCCTGCCGCGCGATCTCTCCGTTCGAGAGCCCCCGCGACGCGAGCGCGAACATCTCCCGCTCACGTTCCGTGAGCGTCAGGTAGCACTCCGGGACGGCCGCGGTTGCGGGCACAGCGGCCGAGTAGCGCCGGATGAGGTCCGCAGTAGCCTGGGCCGCGAAGACCTCCGCGCCGGTGTTGACCGTGCGAACCGCCGCGAGAAGGAACTCGGGGTCGGCGTCCTTCAGCAGGAAGCCGCTGGCACCCGCACCGACGGCCCTCGCGACGGCCTCGTCGAGGTCGAACGTCGTGAGGACGAGGATGCGCGTCGCCGAGCCGCTCGCGACGATCTGCTTCGTGGACTCGAGACCGTCTTGACCCGGCATGCGCACATCCATGAGCATCACGTCCGGCTTCAGCGCCTTCGCAAGCGCCACCCCTGCGGCCCCATCGCTCGCCTCCCCGATGAAGCGCATGTCGTCCTGGCTCTCGATGAGCATCCTGATGCCGCTGCGGAACAGAGGCTGGTCGTCGACGAGTGCGACGGTGATCTGACTGCTGGTCACGGGTCCTGCCTCTCGGTTGTCGTGCGAGCACGGTCGCCCTCGAGCCCTCCCGTGCCGCTCGGCTGAGCTGAAGCGAGCGGCAGCCAGGCGTGGACGCGGAACTGCCCACCCAGTCGCTCTGCCTGCACGTTACCGCCTGCGATGCCGATGCGCTCGGCCATGCCGATGAGACCGTGCCCCGTGTCGCTTCGCGGCCGGGGCGGGTCGGCGATGGCGTTCACGATGGTGACCTCGAAGACCTGTCCCCAACTCAGTCGGACGACGACCTGCTGCGTCGCGTCACCGTGCTTGAGGACGTTCGTGAGCGACTCCTGCAGCAGGCGGAAGACCGCGCCCTGAGCCTGCGTCGAGAGCGCACCGGGCTGCCCACGGGTCTCGAGCTGCAGATCGAGGCCAGCCGCGCGCATCCGCGAGTAGAGGGCCTGAAGCTCCTCGAGCCCGGGCTCGGGTCCCGCCTCCTGGCTGTGCCGCAGTTGTCCGAGGAGCCCTCGAACGTCGACGAGGGCACTCCTGGCCGTCGACGAGATCGTCACGAGGGCGGCTTCTGCGGCGTCCGGGCTGCTCTTCATCGCGTACCTGGCGCCATCGGCCTGGGCGACGACGACGGCGAGCGAATGCGCGACCACGTCGTGCATGTCGCGAGCGATCTGCGTGCGCTCCTGCTCGGCCGTCAGCTGCTCCTTGGCGCGCAGACGCTCCAGCTCGGTGATGGCCGCGCGGTTCTTGACCTCCTGCGCCCTCAGGTGCATGCGGCGCAGCAGCCCGGCCAGCCAGGACACGACACCAGCCCCGACGAAGAGAAGCCAGATGAGTGCCGCCGCGAGGAGGAACTCGTCTCTGCTGCCGTCGAGGTTCGACGCGATCGAATCCCAGGTGAAGGTGCTGGGGTTCCAGTGCGGGATCAAGGCGACGATGATGGTTGGCGCGACAATCCCGTAGGCGCCGGAGGTGACGAGCAGCGCCCGGCTGCCGTACGCGACGGCGGCGTAGATGCTGAGGTAGATCGCGACATCCTGCGGATGAGGCCCGAACGCGAAGATCGACTTCAGCAGGGCCGCCAGGACGACGATGAGGAAGCTCGGCCACGGCGCGTAGCGGCGGAGGATGATCGCGACCGTGAAGAGCACCCAGGAGGGCAGCAGCAGCCAGGTCAGGGTTGCGCTGTTCGGGGCGTCGTAGTCGAAGGGCAGCCCCAGGCTGATGGCGAAGAGCACGCCGAGGATGATGTCGGTCACCCACTGGAGCCAGGTCAGGCGGTGGGTGTGCTGCGTCCACAGACGCGTCACTGTGGCGAGGAGCGATTCCCGCCTCTTCGGCTCCACCGCCCGAGTGGCAGGGCTCGCCGTCTCAGAACCCGAGGCGTCCGAGCTGCTTCGGGTCACGCTGCCACTCCTTCGCCACCTTCACGCGGATCGAGACGATAACGCGTCCCTCGGTGATCTGCGAGATCTCCCGCTGCGCCTGTTCGCGGATGCGCTTGAGCCGTTCGCCGCCGCGTCCGATGATGATGCCCTTCTGGCTGTCGCGCTCCACGACGATGTTGACGTAGAGCTCACGCGTCACGCCATCGTCGCGGGTGACGATCTCCTCGACCGTGACGGCGATCGAGTGCGGGAGCTCGTCGTGCACGCCTTCGAGGGCGGCCTCGCGAACGAGCTCGGCCGCGCGCTGCTCGAACGACTCCTCGGTCTTCATGTCGCTCGGATAGAGCGGTTCCGAGTCCGGGAGGAGCGCGAGGATGATGCCGGTGAGCGTGTCGAGCTGGATGTCCTCGGCTGCCGAGACCGGCACGATGTCGTCCCATTCGCGAAGACCCTGCACGTCGACGAGGCGCGCCGCCAGGACGTCACGGCTGACGGTCTCGGCCTTCGTGACGATGGCGATCTTGCGCGCTTTCGGCGCCTCTTCGAGCTGCTCGTTGATGAAGCGGTCCCCCGGGCCGACCGGCTCGTTCGCCGGCACGCAGAATCCGATGACGTCGACCTCCGCGAGCGTCGCGTGGACGACGTCGTTGAGACGCTCGCCGAGCAGCGTGCGCGGGCGATGCATTCCCGGCGTGTCGACGATGATGATCTGGCCGTCCTCGCGGTGGACGATGCCTCGAACGGCCCGGCGGGTCGTCTGGGGCTTGTCCGAGATGATGGCGATCTTCTCGCCGACCAGTGCATTCGTCAGAGTCGACTTTCCCACGTTCGGGCGACCCACGAAGGTCACGAATCCTGCTCGGTAGTTCGTCATGCTTCGATTCCTGACTCTTGAAGTGGTTCCAGGCGACGCGCCAGGACGGTGAGGATGCGCTTGCGGGGGCCGACTCGCTCGGCCACGAGCTCGATGCCGTCGACGACCGCCCTGTCCCCGCGTTCGGGGATCTTCGACAGCGACTTCGCGAGCAGGCCGCCGACGGAGTCGACGTCATCGAACTCGAGGTCGATGTCGAAGAGGTCTCCGAGCTCGCCGGTCGCGAGCCGGGAGGAGACCCGGTACCCGCCGTCGAGCAGCTTGCGTGGTTCGTCGCCCGGTCGATCGTACTCGTCGCTGATCTCGCCGACGAGCTCTTCGATGAGGTCCTCGAGAGTGACGAGTCCCGCGATTCCGCCGTACTCGTCGACGACCATGGCGAGGTGCGTCGCGGATGCCTGCATGCGCCGCAGCAGCAGATCGGCGCGGAGCGACTCAGGGACGAAGTCGGCCTGACGCGCCAGCTCCACGGCGGGCTTCGACCGGCTCTCCTCCTGCAGCGACTGCCGCACGAGGTCCTTCAGGTAGAGCACGCCGAGAATGTCGTCGCTGTCTCGCCCCACGACGGGGGCACGGGAGATGCCGGTTTCGAGGAACTGCTCGAGTGCGTCTCTGACGCCCTCGTCACCGTCGATCGTGACCATGTCGGTGCGGGCGACCATGACCTCGCGGACGAGTCTGTCTGAGAACTCGAAGACGGAGTGGATGAGTTCGCGGTCGCCGTGCTCGAGCACCTTGAGGTCGGCAGCCTCGTCGACCATGTTGAGGAGTTCCTCTTCACTGGAGACCGAGCCTATGCGCTGCGGTCGTCCCGGTGTCACCCGGTCGCCGAGCACGACGAGAAGGTCTGCGACGGGTCCGATGACCACCCGGACGGCGCGCGCGATCGGCGCGGCGAAGCTCATGACCTGCTGCGGATGCGCGCGGGCGACGCTTCTCGGGCTGGTCCCCGCGATGATGAACGACACCAGGATCATGATGGCCACGGAGACGAGGAACGCCTGCCACCTGACGTCGAAGAGATCGGTCAGGATGAGCGTCACGAGCACCGCGGACATGCTCTCGAACAGGACGCGCGCGAAGGTCAGCGCGTTGCTGTGCGCCCCAGGATCGGCGGCGATGGCCTCGATGGAGCGCCGAGCGCGGCTCCCAGCCGCTACCTGCTCGAGCTCGGGCTTGGAGAGGCGAGCGATGACCGCTTCAGTCGCGGCGAGCAGTCCGCTCAGCGCCACCATCAGGACGATGGCGGCGACGAGCAGAACCGCGGTCATCTGGCGCGCTTCCTCTCCTGGAGGTGGAAGCCGACGAGGATGTCGCGCTGGAGCCCGAACATCTGCTTCTCCTCCTCGGGCTCGGCGTGGTCGAAGCCCAGGAGGTGGAGCACGCCGTGCGTCGTCAGCAGCAGCAGCTCGTCCATCATGGAGTGCCCCGCCGCCTTGGCCTGATCCGTGGCGACCTGCGGGCACAGGACGATGTCGCCGAGCAGTCCCGGAGGAGTCTGCCTGTCGACGTTGCCTGGCCGGAGCTCGTCCATGGGGAAGCTCAGCACGTCGGTCGGGCCGGGCTCGCCCATCCACTGCACATGCAGCTCCTCCATGGGGCCGACCTCGACGAGGACGATGGCGAGCTCCGATTCCGCATGGACGTGCAGCTGGTCGAGCGCGTACGCCGCGACACGCTGCAGGGCACCCTCGTCGACCTCGTAGCTGGCCTCGTTGTTGACCTCGATGCTCATCGGCCCTCGTTCCTGTCCCGGCGACGGTGATCGTCGGCCTGTTTCTTCTGGTCGTACTCGGTGTAGGCGTCGACGATGCGCGCGACCAGCGTGTGCCTGACGACGTCGTCGCTCGTCAGGTGCGAGAAGTGCACCTCGTCGATGCCGCCGAGCACGTGTGTGACGAGCTTCAGCCCGGAGGCTCCCATGGGGAGGTCGAGCTGCGTGATATCGCCGGTGACCACCATCTTCGAGCCGAAGCCGAGCCTCGTGAGGAACATCTTCATCTGCTCGGGGGTCGTGTTCTGCGCTTCATCGAGCACCACGAACGCGTCGTTGAGTGTGCGCCCGCGCATGTATGCGAGAGGCGCGACCTCGATCGTGCCGCTCGCCATGAGCTTCACGACGACCTCGGGGTCGAGCATCTCGTTCAGCGCGTCGAAGAGCGGTCTCAGGTACGGGTCGATCTTGTCGTTGAGCGTGCCGGGCAGGTAGCCGAGCCGCTCGCCGGCCTCGACGGCGGGACGAGTCAGGATGAGGCGCGTGACTTCCTTGCGCTGGAGGGCCTGCACGGCCTTCGCCATCGCGAGATACGTCTTCCCGGTGCCGGCGGGGCCGATGCCGAAGACGATCGTGTTGTCGTCGATCGCGTCGACGTACTGCTTCTGCCCGAGCGTCTTGGGGCGGATGATCTTGCCGCGTGACTGCACGATCGCCTGTCCGAGGACGTCGGTCGGGGTCTCCTCGCCACGATCGATGAGACGCTGCGAGCGCTCGACCTGTGCGGGCTCGAGGTCGACCCCGTTCCGAGCCATCGCGGTGATCTCTCGCAGCAGCGCTTCGGCCGCCGCGACGTCGTCACGCTGCCCGCTGAAGGTGATCTCGTTGCCGCGGGCGAGAACACGAACGCGCGGATGCTCGCGCTCGACTGACTTGAGCAGACGGTCACCCGGTCCGAGGAGACGCACCATGGCGACCCCCTCGACCGTCGTGGTCTGCTCGACGAAATCGCTAGGGGCCTCCGGCTGCTGCGGGCCCTGGGGCGATGCACTGTCTTGACTAGGCAAGGGATCCTTCCGAGAGTCCTCCTCCGAGGACATGAGCGTGAACGTGGAAGACGGTCTGGCCCGCGGCCGCTCCCGAGTTGAAGACGAGGCGGAACTCGCTGTCTGTGTGCTGGTCGGCAAGCCCCTGGGCGACCGCGACGAGCTCGGCGAGGAGCTCGGGATCGCCGGCCGCCAGCTGTGCGACGTTCGCGTACTCCTGGGTCTTGGGCACGACGAGGAGGTGCACGGGTGCCTTCGGACTGATGTCCTTGAACGCGATGACCCGGTCCGACTCGAAGACGATGTCGGCTGGGATCTCGCGATTGACGATGCGCGTGAAGATGGACGGCTCTGAACTCGACATGCGACCAGCCTACGACTCGGTGCCCGAGCGGAGCCGCGAGTCCCACGAGCCGCTCAGCGCGAGGATCGCTGCGATGGCCGCCGGTGCGGCACTCGACGTGCGGAGGACGGCGGCGCCAAGATGAACGCGCCGGGCGCCTGCCGCCTCGAAGACCGCGAACTCGCTCTCGTCGATGCCGCCCTCTGGTCCGACGACGAGGGTGAGGCCGACGCCGCCGGAGGCGGGATCGTCGCCGAGCGCGTCCCGCAGCGAGACGTCGCCGAGTGGGTCCAGCACGAGCAGCGGGCCGTGCGCTGCGAGCCCGGCGACGCTGGCAGTGGTGTGCAGCGGAGCGACCTCCGGCACCCAGGCGGAGAGACTCTGCTTGCTCGCCTCCCTGGCAACGGCGGCCCAGCGCTCTCTGCCCTTCTCGGCTTTCTGATCCCAACGGCTGACGCTGCGCTTCGCCTGCCACGGGACGAAGGCGGCAGCCCCCAGCTCGGTCGCGACTTGCACGGCCAGCTCGTCTCGACCGCCCTTCGCGAGCGCCTGGACGACCGTGACGAGGGGCTTCGGCTCGGGGACGCGCCTCACCCCGACGACGTTCACGACCGCAAGGTCGCGTTCCAGGGCGGCGAGCTCACCGTCGACGACGAGGCCGCGTCCGTTGCCGAGCTGCACGCGCTCGCCCACGCGCATGCGCGCGACGCCCATGTGCTTGGCCTCCGCCCCGCGGACCTGGGTGACGTCGCCCGCACGAAGCGCCTCGTCGAGGTCCTCAGCGAGGTAGAGCCAGGCCACGTCAGCGGCCGAATCGGTCGCGGAGCTTCGAGAACATCCCCTGCTTCTCTCGCGCGAGACGCGGGGCCTCGTGACGGTGCCGTGTCGCGAACTCCTCGATCAGCTTGCGCGACTTGCCGTCGAGCTTCGCGGGAGTCAGGACCTGCACCGCGATGTCGAGGTCGCCTCGGTGCGTCGAGCGCAGACGGGTGATGCCGCGCCCGCGAACGGTGAGGACCTCGCCGGACTGGACGCCGGCCGGGATCTGCAGGTCGACATCGCCGTCAAGGGCCCCGACCGTGGTCGAGGTGCCGAGGATCGCATCGGCCATCGACACCTCGATGACGCACTGCAGGTCGTCGCCGTCGCGAGAGAAGACCTCGTGAGGTCGGACCCGGATCTCGAGGTACAGGTCGCCGTTCGCTCCACCAGCCGGACCGGCTTCGCCCCGGCCGGGAAGGTGGATGCGAAGCCCGGAATCGACTCCGGATGGGATGTCGACCGGGATGCTCACGTTGGCGCGAACACGGCCCTGGCCGTGGCACGTCTCGCACGGGTGCTCGATGACGGTTCCGTAGCCGCGGCACTGCGCACACGGCTGGTTCGTGACGACCATGCCGAGGATGGAGCGCACCTGGCGCTGGACCGAACCGGCTCCCCCGCATGCCGAGCACGTCGTGGGCGAGGTGCCAGGAGCGCAGCACGTGCCCTGGCAGTTGTCGCAGGCGACCGCGGTGGTGACTTCGAGGTCGCGGTGCGTGCCGAACATGACCTCGTCGAGGTCGAGCTCGACGCGAACCAGCGCATCCTGACCACGCTCTGCCCGCGACCGCGGACCCCGGGAACCCTGCTGCCCGAAGAAGGTCTCGAAGATGTCCCCGAAGCCCCCGAAGGACTGCCCGTCAGGCCCGCCCTGGTCGTACTGTCTGCGTCGCTCGGTGTCGCTGAGCGTGTCGTAGGCGTGCGTGACGGACTTGAATTGCTCCGCGGCGTCCGCGGACGGGTTGACGTCCGGGTGCAACTGGCGGGCCAGCTTGCGGTAGGCCTTCTTGATCTCGTCCTGGGACGCCTCGCGGCTCACGCCGAGCACGTCGTAGTGGTCTGCCAAGAGTGGCGACTCCTTCTTTGCATCTGTGAATGTGTGCCTGCGTTGTCAGGCACTGGGTGCAACCGCCGGCGAACCGGGCGGTGTCGGTCAGGCGTCCAGGTGTCGTTCGTCGAGCACCCGTGACAGGTAACTCGCAACGACCCTCACGGCCTGGATATTCCGCGGGTAGTCCATTCTCGTCGGTCCGACGACTCCGAGGCGCGCGTCGCTGCCGGAGCTGCGATATCCGCTAGTCAGGATGGCCGTCTCGCCGAGGCCCAGGTCGACGTTCTCCTGGCCGATGCTCACCGAGTAGGCCTCGGTGCTGGAGTGCAGCTCGTCGAGGAGCCGCAGCAGCACGACCTGCTCCTCGATGGCCTCGAGCACCGGGAGGATGCTCGATGGGAAGTCGCGTTCCGTTCGAGCGAGGTTGGCGGTCCCTGCCATGACGAGGCGCTCCTGGCGGTGCGCGAGCACGAGCTCGAGCAGGTTGGCCACGACGGGCGCGAAGAGCTCCGCGTCCTGCTCCCCCATGATGCCGCTCACGTCTCTCAGCTCGGTGGATGCGTGCGCGACGGTCCGGCCGACCAGGCGCCCCGCGAGGCGATCGCGGAGCACGTGAAGCTGCTCGACACTCACCTCGGCCCCGAGGTGCCCGATGCGCTGCTCGACGCGGCCGGAGTCGGTGATGAGGACGGTGAGCACCCGCCGGCTCGACAGCAGCACGAATTCGACGTGCTGGATCGACGCGTTCGCGAGCGACGGGTACTGCGCGATCGCGACGGAGTTCGTCAGCTGGGCGAGCAGGCGCACCGAGCGCCCGAGCACCTCGTCGACATCCTCGCTGCCCTCGATGAACGTCTCGATCGCGCGTCGCTGCGCTCCCGAGAGCGGACGGAACTCGGCGAGCCGGTCGACGAACAGCCGGTAGCCCTTGTCCGTCGGGATGCGCCCGGAGGACGTGTGCGGCGCGACGATCAGCTCGGCGTCCTCGAGCTGCGCCATGTCGTTGCGGATGGTGGCGGCCGAGACGCCGAAGTCGTGACGGTCGGCGATCGACTTCGAGCCGACGGGCTCACGGCTCGTCACGTAGTCGGTGACGATGACTCGGAGCACCTGCATGCTTCTGTCCGAAACCACGATGCTCCTTCCGCTGCCGACCGCTGGCCCTCGACGGGGCGCCCATCTGGCACTCCCAGTCAGAGACTGCCAATCCTACCGCGTTCGCTCGCCCGCAGGGGCAGAACGCCCAGGCCGTCACCGAGCAACCGAAATAGCCTGGGTAGAAACCGTCGAGAGGAATCCCATGTCCGATCACAACGCACCGAACCCGCAGCCTGGGCACGAGGATCCTGCTCAGCAACAGCCGTACAGCCAGCCCGGCCCGTACGGGCAGCAACCACCGTACGGCCAGCAGGCACCGTATGGCCAGCAGGCGCCATACGGGCAGCAGCCCCGGTACAGTCAGCCGCAGTACGGCCAGCAGCAGGCCGGGCCGCACTCGAGCGGTGCCACGACCTCCGAACCGCCGCTGACGGCCGACGGGGACCGCCTCGTCGCAACGTTCGATCACCTGCTCAACATCGTCGCGCCCGCGGTCGGCCCGCTGATCCTCTGGCTCGTGACGCGGCGGCGAGGCTCACTCGCCAACAGCGAGGGCCGCGAAGCCCTCAACTTCGGCATCACCGTCTCGATCGTCTACGTGGGCATCGGGGTCCTCTCGCTGCTGTCCATGTTCGGCGGACCGTTGGCGCTGCTCGTACCCCTGCTGTACCCGCTGCTCTGGGTCGCCGTCGTCGTATACGCGATCCTCGCTGCAGTCCAGGCCAACCAGGGACGACCGTACCGCTACCCGGTGACCTTCCGGTTCGTCAGCTGACGAGCGCACGTCTCAGACGGCGATGCGCCTGACGATCGCATCCGCCATGAGGCGGCCCCGCAGTGTGGGCACGAGCCTCCCCTGCAACGCGGCCCTGCCATCGACGAGCGACTCCGCGATGAGCTCGGCAACCACGCTGGAATCCTCGAGCTCGGAGATCGCGAGCCCTTCGCGCAGTCTCGAGCCGAGCATGATGCGCTCGAACCGCTTCGTGTCCTCGTCGAGCACCTCACGCCCCATGGCAGGGGTGATGCCGTCGGCGAGCCTCGACGCGTACGCGCTCGGGTGCTTCGCGTTCCACCAGCGCACTCCGCCGACGTGGCTGTGGGCGCCCGGTCCGAAGCCCCACCAGTCAGCGTCCCGCCAATAGGACAGGTTGTGGCGCGACGGGTGCTCGCCCCGCAGCGACCAGTTGCTGACCTCGTACCACTCGAAGCCGGCCGACGCCAAGCGCTCCTCCGCGAGCTCGTACATGTCCGCCTGCAGGTCATCGTCGACGGCGGGCACCTCGCCGCGGCGAATCTGCCTGGCGAGCTTCGTGCCGTCCTCGATGATGAGGGCGTACGCGCTCACGTGGAGCGGCTCCTGGGCGAGGGCCATGTCCAGCGATCGGCGCCAGTCGTCGAGCGACTCCCCCGGCGTGCCGTAGATGAGGTCGAGACTCGGTTCGAGCCCGACCTTCTTGGCAGCCGCGACGACGATCGGGATGCGATCCGGGTCGTGTGTGCGCTCGAGCACGGCCAGCACATGTGGGACCGCCGACTGCATTCCGAAGCTCACGCGGGTCACGCCGGCCTCCCGCAGCTGCGCGAGCTCACGTTCGCCGACCGAGTCCGGGTTCGCCTCCACGGTCACCTCGGCGTCGGGCGCAAGGCCCCAGCGGCTGCGAACGCCATCGAGCATCGCCGCGAGGTCGCTGACCGGGAGGAGGGTCGGCGTCCCACCGCCGAAGAAGACCGTCGACACCTGGCGGGGCGAGCCGCTGAGAACGCGCTCTGCGATCGCCATCTCCTTCTCGACCTCGCCTGCGTAGCTCGAGCGGGATACCCCTCCCAGCTCCTCGGCCGTATACGTGTTGAAGTCGCAGTACCCACACCTGACTCGGCAGAAGGGCACGTGAATGTACACGCCGAAGTCTCGCGCTTCGGCGCCGATGAGAGCCTGAGCGGGGAGCTCGCCGCTCGGCGGGACCGGCTCGCCAAGAGGCAGGGCGCTAGGCGTCAAGACGGCCGTTCAGCTTGGCCCAGCTCGGGGCGAGAGTCTCGTGATGCACCAGGACAGCCTAGGCGGTATCCGTCGCCACAGCACCCGGACCCCCACCGTGCGTTGCGCTCCCGCCCAACTGAAGGGACTACCGTCTGAGTCATGAGCACCCAGGCGACCTCCCACAAGCACGTTCTCGTCTCCGGGGCATCCGGCATGATCGGCCACAGCCTGATCGAGGAGCTCCACGCGCACGGCCACCGCGTCACGCGGCTCGTGAGGCGCGAACCGAAGGACAGCACCGAGTTCCGTTGGAACCCCGCGCAGCGCACCCTCGACGCGAGGGTGCTCGACGGAGTGGACGCGGTGGTGAACCTCTCGGGGTCGCCGCTCAGCAAGCTCCCGTGGACCTACAACGTGAAGAAGGAGATCCTCCGGTCGCGCGTGAACGCGACGCTCACGATCACTGCCGCGATGGCAGCGTCGGCGAACCCGCCCACGCTGCTCATCAACGGCTCCGCCTCGGGTGCCTACGGCGACCGGCCCGGCCAGGTCCTCGACGAGGACTCCGCGCTCCCCGAGACCGACGAGTTCCTGCCCCGCGTCGTGGACCGGTGGGAGCGCGCGGCGCAGACGGCGCCGGAGGGCACCCGCGTGGTGCTCGCGCGCACGGGGCTCGTGCTGGGCCGAGGCGGAGTCCTCACCGTCCTCAAGACGCTGGCGAGCGTCGGGCTCCTCTCGCAGCTCGGCGACGGCACGCAGCACTGGCCGTGGGTCAGCCTCCGCGACGAGGTGCGCGCCCTCAGGTTCCTGCTCGAATCCGATGACGCGCACGGCGCCTACAACCTGGTCGGTCCCGCTCCCGCGACGGCCGACGAGATCCAGCAGCAGCTCGCGACCGAGCTCGGTCGCCCCTACAAGCTGAAGGCGCCGTCGACCCTCATCGACCTCACCCTGCAGAAGGCCGGCCGTGAGCTGTTCCTCGCCGACCAGCAGATCCGGCCGAAGCGCCTCCTCGACGCCGGATTCTCGTTCAAGGACCGGACGGCCGCGCAAGCGGTCGAGCTCGCGCTCAAGTCTCCCGAGTTCGAACCAGAGCCAGGAGCCGGTGTCTGACGTCGATCGGCTCCCGGTTCAGGCCGCCTCGGGGCGCACCTTCTCCAGGCGGATGCCCTGGCGAAGCGCTGTCCTCGCACGTTTGCGGTCCCCGGACGCCGAGTAGGCGAGCCCCAGGCGCATCCAGGCTCGCCAGTCGTCCGGGGCGGCTTCGACCTCGGCCTTCCACCTGGGGAAGTCCTCGTCGGCGGCCTCCCGCACGACTCGTCCGCTCGGACGCTTCGGCAGGTCGTCCTCCGGCAGCTCCCCCGCATCAGCGAGGCGCCGGAGCAGGCGCTCCGTCTGCATCCCGAACAGCAGCTCGCGTGCGATGAAGACGACCGCGAGGATCGGGAAGACGATGAGTGCCGCGCCCATGATCTTCGCGACGATGTCTCCCGCGAAGAGCGAAACCGCCATGCCCGCGACGAACACGACGTAGAGCAGCAACAGCAGCGTGACAGCCGCGACGCCGAGCTTCGTGGCGAGGTTGCGCTTCACGCTCGGCCCAGCAGCTCGCCGAGGCCGAGCACACCGTCGAGGCCGACCGTCGTGCCCTGTGAGGACCTCGCATGCCCGATTGCCAGCGTGATGCCCCGCACGTAGGCCTCCTGCGACATCGTCTCGTGCCGAATCGTGAGCACCTCACCCGCTCCTCCGAGCACGACCTGCTGGTCGGCGACGATGCCCCGCAGGCGCATGCTGTGGATCGGCACGCCAGCGACCAGCTGTCCTCGCGCCTCCTGATCAGCATGCGGTGGGCGCAGAGGGTGCTCCCGCGCTGCGGCGATGCGCTCCGCCGTGCGGACCGCCGTTCCGGACGGCGAGTCGACCTTCTTGTCATGGTGGGCTTCGAGGATCTCGATCGAGTCGAAGAACCTGCCGGCGACGCTCGCCAGCGCCGTGCCGAGCACGGAGCCGAGCGAGAAGTTGGGGACGAACACAGCTGCTCGCCCAGCTGGCACGGCCGCTGCGACGCTCGCGATCCGCCGCTCATCCCAGCCGCTCGTGCCGACGACCACATCGAGCCCATGCTCGAGCGCGAACGGTACCGCGATCTCGGAGGCATCAAGATGCGACACGTCCACGAGCACGTCTGCGCCGAGCATCTCCTCAAGCGGGGTCGCGCTCGTCAGCCCCGCGTGGAGCACAAGCCCCTCCGTCGAGTCGATGATGCGCTCCACAAGGCTTCCCATGCGACCGGATGCGCCGAGCACGGCGACCTGAGTTTCCATGTCTCCAAGGGTACGGGCAACCGCCGACGATCCAGGGCGCTGCGGCGAGAGCGTCTGCGCGCGCGGCGAGCCCGAACGCCGCGAGGAGTCAGATGGCGATCGAGGCGCTGACGCCCGTGCGCAGCTCCGGAGTCAGGTGCGACTGGTCGTTGAACAGCAGCAGCTCCGCTGGCTTACGGGTACGGACGCGCACGACGGTCAGCCCCGTGTTCACCGAGTTGAGCCCGAGCCAGCGCCACTCCGGGGCGTCGACGACCCTGCGCACGAACTCGCCGATCACGAAGTTGTGCGTCACGAGGAGCGTGTGCCGATCATCACGGCTCTTGCTGAAGAACGTGTCATACGCGTCGCTCATCTGCGCCACCCCCGCCTCGATGACCTCGTCGCCGATGCCGCCGAAGAAGCCGTCGTAGATGGAGGGGGCACCGTCCTGTCCGGTGGGGATGCAGTCGAACAGCAGCGTCGACTCGAGAGCCGCCGGCCCGCTCGTGTACTGGTCGATGACCGCGCTCGTCTGCACGGCACGATCGAGCGGCGAGGTGTAGGTCTCGCTGAGCGGGACAGCGGCGAGACGACGGCCGATCAGGTGAGCCTGCGCCCGGCCGCGTTCGGAGAGCGGTCCGTCGTTGATACCGTGCTCTGCGTTCTCCTGCTCGCCGTGCCTGACGAGGTAGAGGTAGTGCGACATCAGCGGCGCTCCAGTTCGGTCCTTGCTTCGGACGACAGCTTACCGACCGCGGATGCGACGAGCTCGCCGCTGAACATGTCGGCGGCGACCGACTGCACCTCGTCGAGCGTCACGGCCTCGACGCGTGACAGTGCGGCCTCGAGATCGTAGAACCGGCCCGTATGGATCTCCGCGCGGCCGAGGCGCGACATGCGGGTGTCCGCGTCCTCGATCGCCAGCGCGGATCCGCCGGCGCTCGCACTCTTCGCATCCGCCAGTTCCGTGGCCGTCACGCCGTCCTGGACGAGCTTCTCGGCTTCCTGACGCAGCACTCGGACGGTCTCGAGCGCGTTGTCAGGGGCGCATCCGGCATACATGCCCGTGACGCCCAGGTCTGAGTGGCTTCCCCCGAAGGAGTACACCGAGTACGCGAGCCCGCGCTTCTCCCTGATCTCCTGAAACAGACGCGATGACATGCCGCCACCGAAGATCCGATGCATGAGGCCGAAGGCCTCCCGGCGCGGGTCGAGCTGGGTGATGCCCTGTCCGCCGATGACCAGCGCCAGCTGCTCGAGCGGGCGGTCGATGGCGGACAGAGGATGGGTGGGCGCGGCTGACCCGTGCTGGAGGGCCGTCTCTCGACGCGCTACGGGGGCGGACGGCACGTCGAGGTCCCACCCTCCGGCTTTCAGGTTCCGCTCGAGCTGTGCCCGGACCTCGTCGTGGTCGACGGCGCCCGCGATCGTCACGACGAGCTCCTCGGGACGGTAGTGCTGGCGATAGGAGCTCCAGACGGCGTCGCGGTCGGCAGCCCTGATCGAGGCTGGGGTTCCGCCGATGGGTCGCGCGAGCGGATGCGTTCCGAGCAGCGTCTCGTAGAAGCGCTCCCACACGACGTCGTTCGGGTCGTCGTCGGCCATCGCCAGCTCTTCGATGATGACACCGCGCTCGATCTCGAACTCAGCCGCGTCGATCACGCTCGAGGTGATCATGTCGCTGAGCACCTCGACGGCCATCGGCAGGTCCGCGTCACGGACCTTCGCGTGGTACAGCGTGTGCTCCTTCGCCGTCTGCGCGTTGACCTCGCCGCCCACCCGCTCGAACGCGGCCGAGACCTCGAAGGCAGTGCGAGAAGGTGTCCCCTTGAAGAGCAGGTGCTCCAGGAAGTGCGTGGAACCGTACTCGTGGGGCTGCTCGTCGCGCGAGCCAACCGGCACCCACAGCCCGATGCTGGAACTCGCTGCCCCCACGACCGCCTCGGTCAGCAGGCGCACGCCGCTGGGCAGGACGGACCGGCGGAAGAGACCGCCGTTCGACACACGTGCTTCGATCTCGGGAAGGTCAAGTGGCAGTTCAATGGCATCGCGCATAACCAGTCAAGCCTAGAGCGTCCCAGCGGTACGAGCGTCAGCGACGTGGGAACTCCCAGCAGCGACGCGGAAGGGCAGCCGACGGACAGCAAGACGGCCCCGCGCAAAGATGCGCGGGGCCGTCTTGCTGATGCGGAGCCGGAGTTACTCGGCGCCTGCCTCGAGGGCGACGCCCTCTTCAGCTGCTGCTTCCTCGACCACTGGGGCGAGCGAGAGCTTTCCGCGGTCGTCGACCTTGGTGATCTCGACGAGGATCTTCTGGCCGACTCCGAGCACGTCCTCGACGTTCTCGACGCGCTTGCCACCGGCGAGCTTGCGCACCTCGGAGATGTGCAGGAGGCCGTCCTTGCCCGGGAGGAGCGAGACGAAGGCACCGAACGACGCGATCTTGACGACCGTGCCCAGGTACTGCTCGCCGACCTCGGGGTTGGTCGGGTTCGCGATCGCGTTCACCGCTGCGCGAGCGGCCTCGGCGGACGGACCATCGACAGCGCCGATGTACACGGTGCCGTCGTCCTCGATCGAGATGTCGGCGCCGGTGTCGTCCTGGATCTGGTTGATGACCTTGCCCTTTGGCCCGATCACCTCGCCGATCTTGTCGATCGGCACGCGGACCGAGATGATGCGCGGAGCCGTGGCTGCCAGCTCATCCGGCGTGTCGATGACTGCGTTGATCGCCTTGTCGAGGATCTGGATGCGAGCATCCCGAGCCTGCGTCAGCGCGCCGTCGAGGACCGACGTCGGGATGCCGTCGAGCTTCGTGTCGAGCTGGATGGCCGTCACGAACTCGGCCGTACCGGCGACCTTGAAGTCCATGTCGCCGAGTGCGTCTTCAGCGCCGAGGATGTCGGTGAGGGCGGCGTAGCGGGTCTCTCCGTCGACCTCGTCGGAGACGAGGCCCATGGCGATGCCGGCAACGGGCGCACGGAGCGGCACGCCGGCGTTGAGGAGCGACAGCGTGGAGGCGCAGACCGAGCCCATGGACGTCGAGCCGTTCGAGCTGAGCGCCTCGGAGACCTGGCGGATCGCGTAGGGGAACTCCTCGCGGCTGGGGAGCACCGGCACGATGGCGCGCTCGGCGAGGAAGCCGTGCCCGATCTCGCGACGCTTCGGCGAGCCGACGCGTCCGGTCTCACCCGTCGAGTACGGCGGGAAGTTGTAGTGGTGCAGGTAGCGCTTCGACGTGATCGGCGAGAGCGAGTCGATCTGCTGCTCGAGCTTGAGCATGTTCAGCGTGGTGACGCCGAGGATCTGCGTCTCGCCGCGCTGGAAGATAGCCGAGCCGTGCACGCGAGGCACGACGTCGACCTCTGCGTCGAGCTGGCGGATGTCGGCGACGCCGCGTCCGTCCATGCGCTTGCCCTCACGGAGGATGCGTCCGCGGACGACGTCCTTCGTGACGGTCTTGTACGCGGCGGACACCTGACCGGCGACGGAGGCGTCAAGCTCTCCGCGTTCGATCTTCGCAGCGATCTGCTCCTTGACGCTCGCCTTGAGGGCGTCGTCCGCGTCCTGTCGCTCGACCTTGCCGGCGATCTGGTACACGTCGACGAGGCCGTCGTGCGAGAGCGCGGTGACGGCGTCGAGCGCCTCCTGCGTGTACGGGAGGAAGACGGGGTACTCGACGACGGGCTTCGCGGCCTGGTCTGCGAGCTCCTGCTGTGCCTTCACGAGCTGCGTGAGGAACGGCTTCGCGGCCTCGAGGCCCTGTGCGACGACCGCTTCGTCCGGCTTCTGCGCGCCGGCCTGGATGAGGCCCCACGCGTGCTCGGTCGCCTCGGCCTCGACCATCATGATGGCGATGTCTTCGGTGCCGTCAGCCTTGGTGACGAGGCGGCCGGCGACGGTGAGGTCGAAGACCGCGTCAGCGAGCTGCTCGAACTTCGGGAACGCGACCCACTGACCGTCGATGAGCGCGAGACGCACACCGGCGATCGGGCCCGAGAAGGGCACGCCACTCAGCTGCGACGAGAGCGACGCGGCGTTGATGGCGAGGGCATCGTAGAACTCGCCCGGTGCGATGGAGAGCACGGTGACGACGACCTGGACCTCATTGCGCAGGCCCTTGACGAAGGACGGGCGCAGGGGGCGGTCGATCAGGCGGCAGACGAGGATGGCCTCGGTCGAGGGGCGACCCTCACGGCGGAAGAACGATCCGGGGATCTTTCCGGCGGCGTAGCTGCGCTCCTCGACATCGATCGTGAGCGGGAAGAAGTCGAAGTTCTCCTTCGGGTTCTTCGAGATGCTCGTGGCCGAGAGCAGCATGGTCTCGTCGTCGAGGTAGGCGACGGCGGAGCCCTGCGCCTGCTGGGCGAGGCGCCCCGCTTCGAAGCGGATCTTGCGCTGGCCGTGCTTGCCGTTGTCGAGAACGACTTCAGAGAACTTGATTTCGGGACCTTCCAAGAGGTCTCCTCCTTTTGCGTGTGCACGCGAAGGGAAAGCGCGACCGGGTCATCCCGGGCTGATCGTCAGTAGAAGACCTCTGTCTTGTTCGCGCTTCGACGCGAAGCCACGACAGGAACCCACCACCGAGGACCAGCTACTCGCCGCCCCGCGTATCTTGAGTGTTTGCGACATCGACTCTACCAGCGGAGGGCGCCGAGCAGCTGGAACCCGTGCGGCGATTGCCGACGGGCCCCAAAACGCTGTGGACCTGGCCCTCTTACTTCTTGCGCGACGCTCGAGGCAGCTCCGTCACGAGCGGGAACTCGCCGGTCGGCTTCTCCCCCTCGTCGTAGAGCTTGCTCGGGGATCCGACGATCTTCTTGTCGGCGGCGTGCGCGACGCCCTCGTCCTTCGACGGGTAGTCGAACTGCGAGAGGACATAGCGCATGGCCTCGAGCCTCGCGCGCTTCTTGTCGTTCGACTTGACGACCGTCCACGGAGACTCCGCGGTGTCGGTGTAGAAGAACATCGCCTCCTTGGCCTCGCTGTACTCGTCCCACTTGTCGAGGGAGGCGAGGTCGGTCGGGCTCAGCTTCCACTGTCGCACCGGGTCGTCCCTGCGGGCGGCGAAGCGCGCGAGCTGCTCGGCCCGACCGACGGAGAACCAGAACTTGATGATGGTCGTGCCGGAGTTGACGAGCATCCGCTCGAACTCAGGAGCCGAGCGGGTGAACTCGAGGTACTCCGTCGGCGTGCAGTAGCCCATGACGCGCTCGACGCCAGCACGGTTGTACCAGGATCGGTCGAGCAGCACGATCTCACCACCGGAGGGCAGGTGCTCGACGTACCGCTGGAAGTACCACTGCGACTGCTCCTTCTCCGTCGGCTTCTCGAGCGCAACGGTTCGGGCGCCTCGGGGATTCAGGTGCTCCATGAAGCGCTTGATCGCCCCGCCTTTCCCGGCGGCATCGCGACCCTCGAAGATGATGACGACCTTCTGGCCGGTCTCCTTGACCCAGGTCTGGAGCTTGAGCAGCTCGATCTGCAGTGCGCGCTTCTGCTTCTCGTACTCCTTGCGCGGGAGCTTCGTGTCGTACGGGTAGCCGTGCCGCCAGGCCTCGCCAAGCGGGTCCTCGTCTCGCAGCTCGGCGAGCTCGTCGATCTCGGGCGTCGTGTCCGGGATACCCGCCCGCTTCAGGCGGTACGCGGCCTGAGTCCCTTGGGTGACCCTGCGAGAGCGACCGTTCGAGCCGGCGGCAGACTTGCGTGCATCGTCGAGGGCTCCGTCGCCGTCGGATGCGGTCTTTGCCTGGCCCTTTGAACCTGCCTGATGCTGAGCTGGGGTGCGAGAGGCTGCCATGACGACAGCCTAGTCGCGCCTCGGCGCGCGGTCACCGTGACAGCGGTCGATCTGCGTCGCACTCGTCCCGCGCTGCGAACGCGAAAAGAGCCCCTGCCGATGGCAGGGGCTCTTCGCAGCAAGTGCTTAGCGGCGGAGGCCGAGTCGTCCGATGAGCGAACGGTAACGCGCGATGTCGACGTCGGCGAGGTAGCCGAGCAGACGACGACGCTGACCCACAAGCAGCAGGAGACCACGACGCGAGTGGTGGTCGTGCTTGTGCTCCTTGAGGTGCTCGGTGAGCTCCTTGATTCGCGTGGAGAGGATGGCAACCTGAACTTCAGGGGAGCCAGTATCACCCGGGTGCGTTGCGTACTCTTCGATGATGGCCTTCTTGCCCTCAGCGCTTAGTGCCATTGACAGACCCCCTTCTCTTTCGTTGCGCGGCGCTCAGCACACAGCGTGCGAGCTCTCTTGATCCGCGGCCGTTTCACGGCAACCGAAAGAGCATATCAGGTTCGACGGCTCAGCTCACACCGAGCAGGTCGATGATGAAGACAAGCGTCTTGCCTGACAGCGGGTGGCCTCCGCCTGCCGCGCCGTAGGCGAGGTGGGGTGGGAGCACGAGCTTGCGGCGTCCGCCGACCTGCATGCCGGGGATGCCCTCCTGCCAGCCGCGAACGAGCGCCTTGAGCGGGAAGTTGACCGACTCGCCACGGTTCCACGAGGAGTCGAACTCCTCCCCCGACTCGAATTCGACGCCGAGGTAGTGCACGTCGACCGTCGAGGACGGTTCCGCGACAGCCCCGTCGCCCACGATGATGTCTTCGATGACCAGCTCTGCTGGTGCCTCTCCACCTGGGAAGTCGACTTCTGGCTTGGTGCGATCAGTGTTTGTCATGTCCTACATCCAAGCGCCGGAGCCTGGACGAGTCCCGGATGACGCGCCGTGAGGCCGCGCCTGCGCCTGGATGAGCTCGCCCCGCAGCTCGCCCAGACGGCGCAGCAGGAGGCGCTCGTCCAAGAGCTTGCTGGTCCGACTCGGGTCGAGGACAACCTGGTGGCGCACGCTGGCAAGACGCGTGGACTCCGTGATGAAGTCCCGCATGGCCTTGTCCGCGCGCTTCCCTGATCGTCGCGCCCAGGCGCGTGCGCTCGACCTGCCCCGCATGGTCGAGAGCATCCTGATCTCCGCGGGCGAGTACCAGCCGACGGCCGCGTACTCGGAGAGACGCTCGACGATGATGCGCGCGTCTCTCTTCCGCAGCAGGAAGATCGTCACGATCCAGGCGATGAAGATGGGCACCATCACGACGGCGAAGAACAGGATGAGGCCGAGGATGCCCGCGGACTGCTGCACGAGGCCGGAGCCCACGTTCCACAGCGCGTGGAGACCCATGGCGGGAATCAGGCCGAGCGCGAAGCCGCCGAGCGCGGATCCCCAGCCACCGCGGCGCGCGCCGATGCCCATGCCGATCCCCGTGAGGGAGACGCACATCGGGTGCAGAAGCGGAAGGGCTATGCCGCGGATGAAGTACTGGGCGACGAACCCGCCGACGCCTGCCTCCTGCCACATCGAGGAGAAGTAGAGGATGTTCTCGGTGAAGGCGAACCCGGCGCCGAGCAGCGCACCGTAGACAAGGCCGTCGGTCGGGCCGTTGAAGTGGCGCCGAGCCACCGCATAGATGACGATGAGGCCGAGGCCCTTCCAGATCTCCTCGCCGACGGGAGCCTCGACGGATGGCCCCCACCAGGCCGGGAGCGCGCCGGGCAGGAGGGCTTCGCGCACCAGACCGGTGAGCAGCGCACCGCCGACCGCGATGCCGCCGCCCCAGAACACCGCTCCGATGAGCAGGATGCGCGGCTCCGGCTCCCAGCGGTCGATGAGCCAGACGACCATCCACACGACGAAGAGCGGGATGAGGGCCGCGAGGACGCTGCCGAGGAGCACGACGTCGCTGCTGCCGAGGTAGGCGAGGAAGAGGACGACGGCGATGATGAGCGCCGCCAGGCTCATCACGACGATCGTGGTGATGCGCATCGCGAGCTCGCCCCTGGTCGGGGGCTGTGGCAGCGCGAACTGCGGGTCGAGCTGACGCGGCGCGCCGGGTGCAGACCAGGCGCCCTGCTGTGGCTGAGGCGCGGTCACGAGGCGGCCGACCTGGTTCCGGCGACGCCGAACGCAGCGAGCTGCGAGCGGTGCTCCTTGACGCGGTCGAGCATCCGCTTCTCCACGACGCGTCGGTTCGGATCACGCTTGTTGACACGCGCGTGCTCGCGAGCGAAGGCCAGGCGTGACGAGTCCTGCACGAAGCCACGCATCGCGCGGTCCGCTTCGGGGCTCACCGACTTGGCCCACGCGAACGCCTGCTCCCGTGCGCTCCAGTCACCGATCATGGCGACCTCCGAGGTCGTGAACCACCCGGCGTCTGCGTACTCGCCGAGCCGATCGACGATGATGAGACGGTCGCGGTCGTGCAGCTTCACGAGAAGCCAGGCCAGCAGCAGGAAGATGGGCAGCTGGACGACAAGGTAGAAGATGAGCCATCCGAACTGGTTCGTGGGGTCGACGCCGAGGAGCGGCAGGATGAGAAGGCTGCCGCCGTTCCAGAAGGCATGCGCGAGAATCGCGATGACCAGGCCGCCGAGCCCCATGAGGACGGGGCGCATCCATCCGCCGCGGCGCGCTCCCCAGCCGATCGCCATCCCGGTGATGCCCGTGAAGAGGGCGTGCGCGAACGGCGAGAGGATGCCGCGCACGATGAACGTGGACGCGAAGCCCGCGGCGGAGTCGGCTGCCTGCGAGAAGTAGATGATGTTCTCGGTGAAGGCGAAGCCCGCCCCGATGACGGCTGCGTAGCTGAAGCCGTCGAGCGGGCTGTCGAAGTGTCGCCTCGCGAACACCAGGATGAGGAACAGCCCGACGGCCTTGATGGCCTCCTCGGAGATGGGCGCCTGGATCAGCACGGAGAACTTGCTGACGTCGCCTTCGGTCGACAGGTAGGACCTCGCGACGTCGAGCATCATCCCGCCCGTCACGAGGGTGCCGACGACGGATGCGCCTGCTCCCCAGAAGAGCCCGAAGGCGAGCAGGATGCGGGGCTCCGGCTCCCACCGGTCGAGCCACCAGACCGCGGCGAGCACGAGGCCGAGCGGCACGAGGGCTGGGATGGCCATGGTGAGGGCCGCGAAGCGCAGCTCGCTGAAGAGCCAGGCGACGACGCCGACGGAGAGCAGGACGGCGAAGCCGAGCAGCAGCAGCCAGGTGAGCCTGCCCCGCGTCAGCCTCCGACGCTTCTTCGGCGCGACGGACGTGGCACTGCTCATCGATGGTCCTCCGTGCGTTGGGTGGGTGTCTGGATCGGGGGGCTGCCGGGATCGCAGGGCGCGCGGGTCGCCCCGTCTCGCCCGCACGCTGCGGTCAGCTTAGCCAAGGCGGGGTGCGTCGAGCGAACGACCAGTCGGCGGTCGCAGTCGCACGGTAGATTGGGACACATGATGCGTCTCGGATTCCTTCTCGGTGCCACTGTCGGCTTCATCGCTGGTATCAGCACGAGTCGAGTGCATGCGGAAGAGGTAGCGAAGGACATCGGCGGCAAGTCCAAGGCGTTCGCCGAGCGCATGACGGTCTCGGCCGAGGATCTGCGGCGACGCAGCGACACCCAGCTCGAGGACATGCGCCGGCGCGTGGACGAGCAGCTCGAGGACATGCGCAAGCGAGTCGACGATGGATTCGACGACGTGAAGCGTCGGGTCGAGGAGGAAGTCGAGAAGAGCATCGAGTCCCAGGTGCAGACACTCGTGCGTGCCGGCCAGGCCCGCGAGGACGTGCTCGAGACCTTCGAGGACGATGACGCGGACGCCATGGTCTCCCCCACTGAGACCGCGTCGCCCCGCCACGCGGCTCGCGTCGACGATGCGCCTGCGGCATCGGACGAGAAGCCGTCCACCTGACCCGTCCAAGCCTGACCAGTTCGGCCCCGCCGGTGCACGTGCACCGGCGGGGCCGAACTGCTTGCGAGACGCTCGTCTCGCGAACGACGGGCTGACGCTACGAGAAGTCGCGCAGGTCAGCTCGGTCGAGGCTGTCCTCGAGCGCCATGGCCTGCGCCTGCGTGATGATCGGGATCGCGCTGGTCACCGCCTGGATGCCGGAGAGGCGCTCAGGCGAGAGGATGCTCGTGACCTCTTCGCGGCTGAGGAGCCCCCGCTCGACGACGAGATCCGCGATGGTGGCCTTCGTGTTGAGGGCCTCCTTCGCGAGCTTCGAGGCCTCCGAGTAGCCGATGTACGGCGTCAGGGCCGTGACGACGCCGACGGAGCTCGAGACACGTGACTCGAGGAGCTCCTCGTTGGCGGTGATGCCGTCGATGCAGTTCACCCGGAGGGTGCGAGCGGCGCGGCGCAGCCACGCCGAGTTCTGCATGAGAGTGTGCAGCATGACGGGCTCGAACGCGTTGAGCTGCAGCTGGCCGGCCTCGGAGGCCATGGAGATCGTCACGTCGGCGCCAGCGATGACGAAGGCGACCTGGTTGACCGCCTCGGGAATGACCGGATTGACCTTTCCAGGCATGATCGACGAACCGGCCTGGCGGGCCGGCAGGTTGATCTCGCCGAGACCCGCCTGCGGGCCGGACGACAGCAGTCGCAGGTCGTTGCAGATCTTGGAGAGCTTCATCGCCGTGCGCTTGATGACGCTCGAGAGCGACATGAAGACGCCCGTGTCGCTCGTGGCCTCGATGAGGTCGTGCGCCGTCTGCAGGTCGTTGTAGCCCGTGATCTTGCGGAGCTGTCGCATGACCGCGGACGCGTAGCTCGCCTCCGCCGTGATGCCCGTGCCGATCGCCGTCGCACCGAGGTTGAGCTCGAGGAGCAGCGGCAGCACGTCGCGCAGGCGCTCGATGTCCTCGCCGATCGTCGTCGAGAAGCCGCTGAACTCCTGGCCGAGCGTCATCGGAACCGCATCCTGCAGCTGCGTGCGACCGATCTTCAGGATGTGCTTGAACTCGCTTCCCTTGACGCGGAACGCGTTCTGCAGAAGCGTGAACTCGTCGATGAGCCGCTCCGTGGCGTGCACGAGCGCGACCTTCACGGCGCTCGGGTACGTGTCGTTGGTCGACTGCGAGCGGTTGACGTGGTCGTTCGGCGAGAGGAACTCGTAGTCCCCGAACGGCCGCCCGGCGAGCTCGAGCGCTCGGTTGGCGATGACCTCGTTCACGTTCATGTTGGTGCTCGTGCCCGCGCCGCCCTGGATGACGCCGACGACGAACTCCTCATGGAGCTTCCCGTCGATGATGTCCTGGCAGGCGCGGTCGATGAGCCACGAGCGCTCCTGGTCGAGCACGCCGATCTCGAGGTTCGCGCGCGCGGCCGCCTGCTTGACCTGCGCGTAGGCCACGATGAAGTCCGGGTACACGCTGATCTGTCGTCGGCTGATCGAGAAGTTCTCGAGGGCACGCGCGGTGTTCACGCCCCAGTAGGCACCTGCGGGGATCCGCATCTCGCCGAGCGAGTCGCGTTCGACACGGAATTCCTGCGTTTCTGACATGACCTGATGGTCCTCCAACTTCGTCGTCTGGGTTTCCGCGCTGACCTCAGCCTACTGCCGGCGCGCTCCCCGGATCGCCGCTTCGAGGAGACTCGCCAGCGCATCCACCTGGATGCTGTCGGCGGACTGCTCACCGGTGTCGATGCCCTCGAGCGCCCGCAGCGCGAGGCCCTGCTTGTCGTCGATCAGCTCGGCGATGCGGGCATCGATGGTCTGGGCGGCGACGATGCGCCACGCCGTGACCGGCTCTTCCTGACCGATGCGGTGCACGCGGTCGATGGCCTGGGTCTGCTCGGCAGCGGTCCAGCTCAGCTCGGCGAGCACGACGTCAGACGCGGCCTGCAGGTTGAGGCCGACACCGGCTGCGAGGAGCGAGCAGACGACGACCTGCACGCTCGGGTCGTTCTGGAAGGCATCGATCGCAGCCTGCCGCGCCGCCGGCGACTGGTCGCCGCGGATGGAGACGGATGAGATCTCGTTCTCGGCGAAGGTGCGCTCGGCCGCATCCATGACCTCGATGTGCTTCGCGAAGAACACGACCTTGCCGGCCGAACGCGCGATCTGCCCCGCGTACTCCGCCGCGAGGCGGGCCTTCGCGGCACCGATGGTGCGGAGCATGGTGAAGATGCTCGCTCCGGTCGAGGAGGCCTTGGACTCCTCGACTTCCTGTCGCGCGATCATCCGCACCCGATCGAGGTCGACGACGCCGGGTTCGAGACCCGCCGCTGACGCCATCCGGCGGTAGCGCTCCAGAAGACGGGCGACGAGCGCTGCCTCCGCGGCGCGGATGCTCCGGCCTTCGTCGGAGTCGAGCTCGACGGGCATGTCGACGACTCGCTTCGCGGGAAGGTCCGCTGCGACGTCGATCTTCCTCCTGCGCACGATGCCGAGGTCGATGACCGTCTGCCGCGCGGCGGCGAGGAAGCCGGGGTCGCTCGGCACGAGTCCCGTCTCGTCCAGGCGATCAAGGAGCAGCTGCGAGGGACGATCCCCTTCGAGCCAGCCGAGGAACTGCCAGATGGCCTTGAAGTCGTCCACGTCGTTGATGAGCGGCGTGCCCGTCAGCGCCATGAGCAGCGGGTCTGCGCCTGGAACGCGCGAGCGGATGCTCGTCGCAAGCTGCATGACCAGCCGCGATCGCTGTGACTGCAGGTTCTTGATGAAGTGCGCCTCGTCGAGCACCATGCCCTTGAACCCGAGGGAGGTGAGCCAACCCAGGTGGCGGTCGAGGATCTCGTAGTTCACGACGAACACGTCCGCGAAGGCGTCGATGCCCTGGCCGTCACCGGAGATGACGGTGACGCGGCGGTTCGGGGTCCAGCGCTGGACCTCGCGTGCCCAGTTCGTCTTCACGACGTTCGGGACGACGCACAGCAGCGGATACGCGTCGGCGACCGACGCAGCGAGCAGCGCCTGCGCGGTCTTGCCCAGTCCTGGCTCGTCCGCGAGCAGGTACGCCCTGTGCCCCTCCGCGACACTCGCGAGGAGCCTCGCCTGGTGATCCATGAGCTCCTGCCCTGGCGGGGAGATGCGGTCCCATCGGGGAGCGGGAGGCAACTCCATCGAAGCCGCGTTGCCGCCCGCACCGGTCTCGAAGGCACGGAGCAGCGGTCCGAGCAGCTCCCAGTTGGAGAGGCGGGAGTAGTGCGGCGTCGTCGTGTTCACACTGGTGAGCACGGGAGCGAGGAACGGGTTGGAGCGCGTCCGAGCCTTGACGGACCCGGGGAGGACCTGACGTTGCGCGATCTCCGGCGGCAGCTTCTCCGCCTGGGCCTCGGGTTCCGGCTGCTCGTCGACGACCATCTCGATGCCGCCGGCGAAGAGCATCTGCTTGCGAAGCGCCTTCGCGGCCTCGCTGACAGGAGCACCCGGTTCGAGCAGGCTGATGAGCGACGTGTCACGAGCAGCGGTTTTCGCCAGGATCGAGGCGAGACCGTCGAGACGCTTGAGCGCCTCGGACCGGTCGTGCTCGCTGAGCTCCGTCGACTCCTTCGCCTTCGCGCGCTCTTCGCGCATCAGCAATGCGATGACCTGGAACTTCGTGCGGTTCGACGGCGAGACCTTGCCTCGCTGAGCGGAGGCCTCGACCTCCCTCGCCGCCTTGGCGAGCTGAGGGATGACTCCGGTGTTGTCGACGGGCTTACGGTGGCGTGGCGCCGTGTGAACGCCGGCGCGACCGCCGGCTTGGGCGCGTGTCCTACGAGACATGCCCCTCCTTATGCAACGTGGCAGGGATCGGGAAGTTGAGCCGGGCGGAGGTCGCAGCATCGGCGCCGAACGCGGCGACCGGCAGTGAGGCGGGCGTCGGCCCACTCGAGTGACGAGCTCCCGGATGTCATGCAGGTCTCGAGGAGAGTTCAGATTCCCTCAGACACCAGCGTTGACAGTGTACGCCAGGCGACCCGCAGGTTTCGACTCGGGAACGACGTGTCGTTGCCCCGCAGAGACTCTGGACGGGTGCGATAATCGTCAGGTGCCACAACGCCCTTTCCCAGATCCCGACCGGCCGTACTTCACGCCGTCGAAGCGGGTCGCAGGCGACTGGAGCGCTCACATCGCGACGACGCTCGACCGCACCGCCACGCTCCTCGCAGGGTTGACGCCCGAACAGTGGGAGTCTCCGAGCAAGTGCGACGGCTGGAGCGTCCGCGACGTTGCCGGGCACCTCGCCTGGAGACTCGGCTCCCCCACGTCCTCACTCGTGCGTGAAGCGTCCAAGGGCGTCCTGCGCAAGGGGCTGCGGGTCGATGCCTACCTGGACGACATCGCGAAGCGCGAGGGTGCGGCTCCGACCGAGGAACTCGTGGCCCGCATCCGCTCCATCGCCGCCACGAAGGTCGTCTCCCAGACACGAGCCGGAATCTCCGAGCTCACCGAAGCAGTCGTGCACACCTACGACATGACCGAGGCGCTCGGTCTGCGCATCCGCCTCAGCCCACGGTCGACAAGCGCGGTCGCCCTCGTGCGCACGCGGGTGCCGCTCAGCTCGGCTGCCTCCCTCGCGAAGCGCAACCGGCTCAGGGCGACGGATGCGCGGTGGCAGATCGGCGACAAGGGACCTGTGGTCGAGGGGACCGCTGCGCAGCTCGTGCTCAAGCTCTTCGGGCGCAGCGTGCAGCTCGACGACTAGGCACGTCCGACGGTGCCCGCGCTGAGACCGTGAGTCTGGTCTGCCGCGGGGACCGATGATCGGACGACAACCACCGCCCGCGCGGTTCAGACGGCGTAGCTGCCGCCGAGCGTCTCCGCCGCCTCGACGACATCGAGGCTCATGCGCTCCTTGAGCGCCTCGATGCTGTCGAATTTCTCCATGCCGCGTATCCGCTCGACGAACTCCACGCGGGCGATCAGCCCGTACAGGTCGACGGTCTCGCCGATGAGGTGCGCCTCGACCTGCTTGCGGGGCACCCCGTCGAAAGTGGGGTTGTTGCCGATGGAGATGGCCGCCGGAGCACTGAGATCCCCGCCCCTGAACCACCCCGCGTACACCCCGTCCGCTGGAATGAGGCCCTCGAGTTCCGGCGACAGGTTCGCCGTCGGGAAGCCGAGCTCCCGCCCGCGCTTCGCGCCGTGCACGACCTCTCCGGTCACGGTGTGGTTGTGCCCGAGCACTTCGGCGGCCGCACGGACCTCACCGGCGGCGAGGAGCTCACGAACCCAGGTCGAGGATGCGCGGCGTTCGGCGTGCGAGCGCTCGTCCTCCGCCATCTCGTCGTCGGCGATGACGATCTCGAATCCGCAGCTGGCGGCGAGCTCTCGCAGCAGTGCTACGTCACCGGCACCCTTCGCACCGAAACGGAAGTCCTGTCCGACGACGATGAGCCGCATCCGGAGTGTGCCCACGAGCAGATCACGGACGAACGCCTCCGGACTCATGCCAGCGAGGGTGTCGTCGAACGGCAGCACGATCGTCGAACCCAAGCCGGTCTCGGCGAGCAGGTCGATCTTCTGGCCGAGCGACGTGATCGGCTCTGGTTCGACTCCCGGCGTGATGAGCGAGAGCGGATGGCGATCGAAGGTGACCGCAACCGGCTCCAGGCCGTGTGCGGAGGCCTCGTCGACGAGACGCGAGAGCAGCCAGCGGTGGCCGCGGTGCACGCCGTCGAACTTGCCGACGGTGATGGCACTCGGCGCCAGATCGGCTGGCAGCTCAGCCAGGTCAGTGAACAGCCGCACGTTCCCTCTTTCGTCTCGATCGTCCCGTCTCGAGCCACGCGATGCCGAGGATCGGGAGCACAAGAGGAATATACGCGTAGCCCACCCCGAAGTCCGACCAGACGGTGTCGGAGGGGAACAGTTCCGGGTGGAACTCCGTCAGCGACCCGACCACGAGAACGCCGACGAGCTCGAAGACGATCGTGCACCAGGCGATTCGGTTCCACACGCGCCCCCGCCTGACGAGCGCGATCGTGGCGAGCAGGTACACCAGCGCGGCTGCAGCGGACAGCGAGTAGGCGAGAGGCGCCTCCCCGAACTTGGACAGCAGCTGGTATGAGCTTCTGCCGATCGACGCCAGCGCGAGGACTGCGTAGACCACGACCAGCACGCGACCTGCACCCCTCGCACCCTGGTACCCGCCGTCGCCGCCGGGCTCGCGCTCCGCTCGGCTCACGCCGGTGCCCCGATGAACGGGCTCGCGCCGATCCAGATCTGGTGCATTCTGAAGACCATCACGCCGACGGTGAGGGCGGCGATGCCGAGGATCACGGTCGACCACCTCGTGCGCTCGACGAGACCCCAGAAGACCGCGGCAGGCGGGATGATGACCGCCACCACCCAGTACATCCAGAACTCGAGGGCGTCCCCGACCGGCGCGTTCCCCGTGGCGGGCGCGATGAGCGCGATGACGAGCTGCACCACGAGCAGGAGCTCGACGAGCGCGACGGCGCCGACCGTCACGTCACCGGGCTTGCGGCCAGCGGCGCCCGCGATGAGGCAGAAGACACCGGCGGCGGCGCTCACAAGGCAGAGGATCCAGGTGAACCAGTCGATCACGCCTTGGCCTCCGTCGGCATGTTGAACTCCGACTTGAGCACGCAGGCCTTGGCTCTGGCGATGCCGATGAGGTCGCCGTCTGGATCGATCGCGGCGAGCAACCCGTCGTCGGCGCCCGTTTCGAGGCGCAGCTTCTTGCCGTTTCTGAGGTCGGCAGCCTGTTCGGCGGTCGCCTCGAACCCGCGGAAGCGTCGCAGCGCAGCTTGCGCCGGCGCCAGAAGGCGCGCGCCCAGGTCGTCTGCGTCAGGCGCGACAGCATCCTCGATGCCGAAGTCGCCGACGCGCGTGCGCCTGAGCGCCGTCAGATGCGCGCCCGTCGAGAGTGCTGCGCCGAGGTCTCGCGCCAGGGCCCTGATGTAGGTGCCTGACGAGCAGGAGACTCGGATGTCGAGGTCGATGACGGGCTGCTCTCCTGCGATCGTCGACCGCGAGGCGAGGAGCTCGAGCTCGGAGATCGTGACGTCGCGGGCCGCGAGCTGCACGGCCTCGCCGTCGCGAACGCGCTTGTATGCACGCACCCCGTCGACCTTGATCGCACTCACCGCGGAGGGGATCTGGCTGATCGGCCCACGAAGCGCGGACATCGCCGCCTCGACACGCTCAGGTGTGACCGCCGCGACAGCGGACGCAGCGGCAGTGTCCGTGACCTCGCCCTCCGCGTCCTCGGTGTTGGTCGACACCCCCAGTCGCACCGTCGCGAAGTACTCCTTGTCGTCACCGACGAAGTAGGTGAGGAGACGCGTGGCGCCGCCCACGCCCAAGATCATGAGTCCGGTCGCCATCGGGTCGAGCGTGCCAGCATGGCCGACCTTCCGCGTCCCGAGCGCCCGTCTCGTCATCGCGACGAGCGTGTGACTCGTCGGCCCCTGGGGCTTGTCAAGGAGGAGGACACCGCTTGGGCCGGGAGATGGAGTCGTCATGTCCCCAATATCCTACGGTGCCCGTAGGCTCGTTTCCGGCCACCGGACGGAGCCGGGACATCCCCGGCAGCCGCCCTTCCACACGCGTGAAGGAGAACAGATGCGGGTTGCGGTCATCGGCGCGGGTGCGGTCGGGGGCGCGCTGGCGCTCCTCCTGGACCGAGCCGGGCACGAGATCGTGCTCGTCGAGCGACAGGACGCGACGGCAGCCCCCGCCGACCGGCGACGACTCACGCTCACCGGCGCATTCGGCACGCACAGCGCAGAGCTCGCGACGCGTCGAGCACTGTCCGAAGCGTTCGACCTCATCCTGGTCGCCGTCAAGGCTCAGGACACCGTGCGCGCCCTCGAGCCGCACCTCGAAGCGGTGGCCCGCTCCGTGACGGTCGTCGTGCAGAACGGCCTCGAGGGCGCGTCGACCGTCGAGCGGATGCTCACCTCGCTCCCCCAGGCGCTCACGACGGGATTCGTCGCGGGAGGGCTCGCCACGTTCGCCGTGAACAGGCCCTCGTCCGACGAAGTCCGAGCGACGGCGACTGGATCGCTGACGCTCGGAACGGCATCCAAGGCCGATGCTGCACGCCTCTCGCAGCTCGCATCGGATCTGGCATCCACGATCGAGACCCGGGCCACCGATGACCTGGCCTCAGCACTGTGGAGCAAGCTCCTCATCAATCAGGTCAACGCACTCCCGGCCATCACCGGTCTCAGCGTGCAGGAAGCGGGTCGAGACCCAACCCTCCTGAGGGTCCTGGCTGCGAGCATAGGCGAGCTGCTGGCCGTCGCGGCGGCCAGTGGTGCACACCACGTCGAGGTCGGTCCGCTCGACGAGGCGCTCGTATCCCTCGCGAACACCCAGCCTCGCGAGCCCGGCGACGCCAATGCCCGGAACGAGCGATTGGCGCGCGAGCTGTCCGCCGCGTTCGGACCGACGCCGAACTACGCCTCGACGCTGCAGAGCATCCGCCGCGGCGAGGCGACAGAGATCGACGCACTCAACGGAGCCGTGGTCGCCCACGGTCGCACGCTCGGCCTGCCCGCCCCGGTGAACGCTGCCCTCGCGGGGCTCGTCCACGAGATCGAGCGAGGGCACCCGAACTTCTCCCCCTCCGCGGTCCACAGCTCAACGGTGACGGCCGCCGTCAACGCCTGGTTCGACCGCGGCCACCGAGCGCTCGCGTGGCGCCTGCCCACGACCACGCCGTGGGGGGTTCTCGTGAGCGAGACGATGCTGCAGCAGACGCAGGCGGCCCGAGTGGAGCCGAAATGGCTCGAGTTCATCGACCGCTGGCCCACGCCCGCCGCGATGGCAAGCGCATCGGAGGCCGAAGTGCTCCGGTTCTGGGATCGGCTCGGCTACCCGCGGCGAGCCCTCTGGCTCCTCGCGTGCGCCCGCTCCATCGTGGCAGACCACGCGGGCACTGTCCCTCGCACACGAGAGGAGCTGCTCGCGCTGCCAGGCGTTGGCCCCTACACGGCGTCAGCCGTGCTGTCGTTCGCCTATCGCGTGCCCGAACCGGTCGTCGACACCAACGTTCGTCGGGTACTCGCCCGCGTGTTCGGGGGCGTAGAGGCTCCGTGGGGGCCGTCTGCCGTGCGCGATGCCGCAGAGATGCGAGCAGCCTCCCCCGCGGATCCCGACGCCGCGAACGCCTGGAACGCCGCCGCCATGGAGCTGGGCGCCGTCGTCTGCACGGCGAAGCGGCCGAGGTGCGAGGAGTGCCCCGTCATGGGCCTGTGCGCGTGGTTCCGAGCTGGTCGGCCGGCGTCCAGCACCGTCGGGAGGAAGCGTCAGGCGACGTTCGCCGGCTCCGACCGAGAGATGCGCGGCCTGGTGCTCCGAGAGCTCCGGTCGATCCCAGGCGGCGTGGAGATCGCGTTCCTGCAGCAGCACCTCGACCCCTCCGGTGCGGATGCAGACCGCTTCACGCGTGCGATCGCCTCGCTGAAGAGCGACGGACTCATCGTGGAACGCGAAGCGGCGGAGATAGCGCTCGCCGGCGACTGAGCAGTCGCCGGCGAGCGCTGGGGCATCGAGCAGAGGAGCGTCAGACCCCCTCGGGCTCGTCCTTCTTCTCGTACGGGTCGGCGTCGCCCGCGTAGCTCGCACCCTTGGCCTGCTCAGCGGATGCGCTGTCGCGCTCGTGCGCTTCCCGCAGCAGCGCTGCGATGGCGTCCGCGTTCTCCGGAATCGCATCCGGCACGAATTCGAGGCTCGGGGTGAGGCGCGACGTGATGTTCTTGCCCACTTCCGTGCGGAGCATCCCGGTCGCGCTCCTGAGTGCAGCCGCGGTGTCCCGGCGCTCCTTCTGGTCGCCGTAGACCGTGTAGAAGATCGTGGCGTGCTGCAGGTCACCCGTGACGCGCACGTCCGTGATCGTGACGAACCCGAGCCGCGGGTCCTTGACGCCTCGCTCGAGGGTCTTCGCGACGATGACCTTGATGCGGTCTGCGAGTCGCAGTGCCCGTGAATGATCGACCATGATGGCTACTTTCTCGTGTGCTGATGCAGACAGTCAAATGTGTCTGCGGTGTCTCAAACTGCGGAGAACCTGAAGGCGGGGCCCCGGCCGGTTGGCCAGGACCCCGCCCCGAGCACGCACCGCGCTTCAGTCAGCGCGGCAGCTCGGTCGACAGCTAGACGCGCGGCTTCTCGACGAGCTCAGTCGTCTCGATCTCGTCGCCGATCTGGATGTCGTTGTACTTGCCGAGGCCGATACCGCACTCGAAGTCCGTGCGGACCTCGGTGACGTCGTCCTTGAACCGGCGGAGCGAGTCGATCGCGAGGTTGTCCGCGATGACGATGCCGTCGCGGATGACGCGAGCAGTCGCGTTCCTCGTGATCGTTCCGCTGCGCACGATACATCCGGCGATGTTTCCGAACTTGGAGGAACGGAACACCTCGCGGATCTCGGCCACACCCGACTGGACCTCTTCGAACTCGGGCTTGAGCATGCCCTTGAGCGAGTTCTCGATGTCCTCGAGCGCCCCGTAGATGACCGAGTAGAACCGGACATCCACGCCTTCACGAGCGGCGCGCTCGCGCGCCTTCGTGTCGGGGCGCACGTTGAAGCCGATGATGATGGCGTTGTCGACCGTGGCGAGGTTGACGTCGGACTCCGTGATGGCGCCGACACCGCGGTGGATGATGCGCAGCTGCACCGAGTCATCCACATCGATCTTGAGCAGCGACTCCTCGAGTGCCTCGACGGCACCGGAGACGTCACCCTTGATGATGAGGTTGAGCGACTCGACCTTGCCCTCTTCGAGTGCACGGGTGAAGTCCTCGAGGCTGATGCGCTTGCGGGACTTCGCGAGGCTCGCGTTGCGCTCGACGGCTTCACGCTTCTCGGCGATCTGACGCGCGGTGCGGTCCTCTTCCGTGACGATGAAGGTGTCGCCTGCGCGAGGAACGCTCGAGAGGCCCTGCACCTGGACTGGGCGCGATGGCTCAGCCTCGGTGACGACCTGACCGTTCTCGTCGAGCATGGCCCTGACGCGGCCGTACGCCGTTCCGGCGACGATCGGGTCACCAACGCGCAGCGTTCCCGACTGGATGAGGACGGTCGCAACCGCACCGCGTCCCTTGTCGAGCTTCGCCTCGATGGCGATACCGCGCGCCTCCTTGTTGGGGTTGGCGCGAAGGTCGAGACCTGCGTCAGCCGTGAGGAGGACGGCCTCGATGAGGCTGTCGATGTTGAGGTTGTTGCGAGCGGAGACGTCGACGAACATCGTGTCGCCGCCGAACTCCTCGGCGACGAGCCCGTACTCGGTCAGCTGCGCGCGGACCTTCGACGGGTTCGCGTCTTCCTTGTCGACCTTGTTTACCGCGACGACGATCGGCACGTTGGCAGCCTGGGCGTGGTTGAGCGCCTCGACCGTCTGCGGCATGATGCCGTCATCCGCCGCGACCACGAGGATCGCGATGTCGGTGACCTGCGCACCACGGGCACGCATGGCCGTGAAGGCCTCGTGACCTGGCGTGTCGATGAACGTGATGGCGCGCTCGATGCCCTCGTGCTCGTGCCAGACCTGGTACGCACCGATGTGCTGCGTGATGCCACCGGCTTCGCCTTCGACGACGTTCGCGTTGCGAATCGCGTCGAGGAGGCGCGTCTTTCCGTGGTCCACGTGGCCCATGACCGTGACGACGGGCGGGCGGATCTCGAGGACGTCGTCTCCTTCGTCCTCTGCTTCCTGGTCGAGGTCGATCGAGAAGCCTTCGAGGAGCTCGCGGTCTTCGTCTTCGGGGCTGACGATCTGGATGCGGTAGCCGAGCTCCTCGCCGAGGACCTCGAACGTGGCCTCGTCGAGCGACTCCGTTGCGGTCGCCATCTCACCGAGGTGGAACAGCACCGTCACGAGGTCGCCTGGGCTGGCGTCGATCTTCTCAGCGAAGTCCGAGATGGAGGCACCGCGGCGCAGGCGGATCGGCGTCGAGCCGTCTCCGCGACGAACCTTGACGCCGCCGACGCTCGGGGCTTCCCTCATCTCGAATTCTGCCCGCTTCGTCCGCTTGGACTTGCGCGCCTTCGACTTGCCGCCGCCACGACCGAACGCTCCGGCCGTCGAACCGCGACCGCGGCCGCCGCCGCCCGGGCGACCTCCGCCGCCACCTGGACGCGGCGCGAAACCGCCACCGGCGCCTGGAGCGCCACCTGGGCGTCCGCCACCAGCGCCACCAGCGCCCGGACGACCGCCTGGCCGGCCCGCACCCGCGGGACGAGCACCCGGCAGGACGCGGGGCTGACCGGGACGCGGAGCTGCCGGACGGGGTCCGCCTGCACCTGCAGGACGGGGTCCACCTGCGCCGCCCGGACGGGGGCCGCCGCCGGCTCCGCCACCCGGACGCATGCCCTGGTTCGAGGCGAATGGGTTGTTGCCGGGTCGCGAACGCCCCATTCCCTGGCTGGAAGCGAAGGGGTTGTTCCCCGGACGGGGTCCGGGACGCGGGCCGCGGGGGCGCGGGATCGAGGGGCTTGCGCCGCCCTCAGCCTGGGCAGGCTTGGGGTCGCCGGGTGCAGCGGGACGCTGCGCGTTCGGCTTCGGTGCGCCGGCCTCAGCTGCGGGAGCTGCAGGAGCGGCGGGTGCGGGGGTCGCAGCCGGAGCTTCTGTCGCGGCCGGAGCGGGTGCTGGCTCAGGCTTGCGCTTCGGTCCGGGAGTCGGCGCCGAGGAGCCGGAGGACTTCTGCGCCGCAGCGGGGGCAGCGGGGGCGGCCGGGGCCGAGGGTGCGGAAGGTCCGGGCTTCGTGCCGGGGCGCACGCTCGATGGCGTCGCGCCACCGGGACGCGGGGCGCCTGGCTTCGATGCGGCGGGAGCCGCTGCCTGCGGCTGCGCGCCGCCGGCTGCGTTGGTCTTCAGCGCCTCGCGAAGGCGACGGGCCACGGGGGGCTCGACGCTCGACGATGCGCTCTTAACGAACTCGCCCATGTCCTGCAGAGTCTTGAGGGCGGTCTTCGAGTCGACGCCCATCTCGCTGGCGATTTCGTGTACGCGTGGTTTTGCCACTTTTCTCCTGTCTGGGGCCCGCCCAAACAGGAGCGGACCATTAAAGTCGGATGTGCCTCATCGTGAGTCACTCATGATTAGTCCATGGTCCGATCAGCCTTTTCTCGTGGTAGGAGCAGTGCGTTCGCCCTGCTCCAGTGTGCTCGCGTGCCTGCTGAGCGCCTCGGTGTCCACCATGCCGGTCTTGAAGGCCCGCAAGAATGCGCGCCGCTCGATCGCTAGCCTGGTGCACTCCGCGGTCGGATGGATCCAGGCTCCACGCCCTGGAAGACTCGCCGAGATATCGACTTCGAGGCTTCCCTGACGGAGCACAACCCTGAGGAGCTGACTCCGTGCGGAGCGCGAACGGCATCCAACGCACGTTCGTACAGACGACATACTACCCCTCTGCGCGCGCTTCGTCTCCGTCTTCGAGGATCGAGTCGGGCTGGATGTCGATTCTCGCCCCCGTGAGCTTGGCCGCAAGCCGTGCGTTCTGTCCCTCTTTGCCGATCGCGAGCGACAGCTGGAAGTCCGGGACGAGTGCTCGGACGGCTTTGGTCGCCCGGTCGATGACAAACGCGCTCGAGACCTTCGCGGGACTCAGTGCGCTGGCCACGAACGTCGGCAGGTCATCCGAGTAGTCGACGATGTCGATCTTCTCGTCGCCGAGCTCGTTGGTGACGGCGCGGACGCGTGCCCCGAGCTCACCGATGCAGGCACCCTTGGGGTTGATGCCCTCCTGCGTGGCTCGCACCGCGATCTTCGAACGGTGACCGGCTTCACGGGCCAGCGACACGATCTCGACGACGCCGCTCGCGATCTCGGGGACCTCGAGGGCGAAGAGCTTGCGGACGAGAGACGGGTGGGTGCGGGAGACGGTGATCTGGGGGCCTTTGCTGCCCCGCTCGACCTTCGTCACGAAGACGCGCAGTCGGCGGCCGTGCGAGTAGTCCTCACCTGGCACCTGCTCCTCAGGGGGCAGGATCGCCTCGACGGTTCCGAGGTCGACGTGGATCATGCGGGGGTTCGGGCCCTGCTGGATGACGCCGGCGATGATGTCGCCTTCGCGTCCGCGGAACTCGCCGAGCACCTTGTCGTCGCCGATGTCGCGGATGCGCTGGTTGATGACCTGCTTGGCTGCGAACGCGGCCACTCGACCGAAGTCGTCAGCGGGGAGCTGGGCTTCGCCGATGATCTCTCCGTCTTCGTCGAGCTCGGGGACGAAGACGTTGACCTCACCGCTCTTGCGGTCGAGGTGCACCCGGGTCGAGGCCGGCGGCACGTCCTGGCCCAGTTCCTGCGAGACGTGCTTCTCGTACGCGGTCAGGATCGCCTGCTCGAGAATGCTGGCAAGTTCCTCAAACGGGATCTCACGCTCTCGCTCGAGAATCCTCAGGACAGCAAGGTCGATCTTCATGGCGCTCCCTCTATTCAGATGAAAGGACGAGTTTACCCCATGCGGGCAGTCTCGTCCTGATGCCAGGCACGCAGGACGAGGCGACGCTCCGCCTCGTCCCGCGCCGCCCTCAGCTGGCGCGCTTGGACTGCAGGAGCGCCAGCACCTCGTCCTTGGCGACCGAGTCGCGCTCGTTCGTCCGGCGGTTCCACAGCTCGACCTGGCCGTCGGCGGCGCCCTTGCCCGCGATGACGATCCACGGAACGCCCAGAAGTTCCGCGTCTCCGAACTTGACGCCGGGCGAGACCTTCTTCCGGTCGTCGTAGAGCACGTCGAGGCCGGCGGCGTCGAACGCGGCGGAGAGCTCCTCTGCAACGGCGAACGGCTCTTCGTTGCGGCCGGTGGCGATGATCTGCACGTCGAATGGGGCCACCTGCTCGGGCCAGATGAGACCACGGTCGTCGTGGTTGGCCTCGGCGATGAGCGCGAGGTTCCGGGTCACGCCGATGCCGTACGACCCCATCGTCACAGTGGTGAGCTTGCCCTGCTCGTTGAGGACCTTCAGCCCGAGAGCTTCCGCGTACTTGCGGCCGAGCTGGAAGACGTGCCCGATCTCCGTGCCTCGAGCCGTCGTGATGGCGCCGCTGCCGTCGGGGGCAGGGTCACCGTCGCGGACCTCGGCGGCGCCGATGCGCGCGTCCGCCGTGAAGTCTCGTCCGACGACCAGCGAGTGGACGTGCTTGCCCGCGATGTTGGCGCCGGTGATCCAGCTGGAGCCGTCCGCGACGGTCTCGTCGAGGAAGTACGCGACACCGGTGGTGGAGTCCTCGCCCAGCGCCTGGCCCTCGACAGACCACGGTCCGATGTACCCGCGAACGAGACCAGGGTGCTTCGCGAAGTCCTCTGCAGTCGCGGCCTCGACCTCAGCCGGCTGAAGGGCCGTCTCGAGGCGCTTCATGTCGACCTCGCGGTCGCCGGGGATGCCGACGACGACCAGGTCGCGGGTGCCGTCTGTGTGGAGACGCGCCACGACCACGTTCTTGAGCGTGTCCGCTGCTGTCCAGTCGCGGCTCTCGACCTTCGGGACGACCGCGTTGGCGTGCGCCACGAGCGTCGCGATGGTGGGCGTGTCGGGTGAATCGAAGACGGTCGCGGCACCGGTCGAGCTCGGGTCCACGGCGGCGGGAGCCGGCGCGGCGTAGGCCTCGACGTTCGCCGCGTAGCCGCCGGGCGAGCGCACGAAGGTGTCCTCGCCGACGGGCGTCGGGTGCAGGAACTCCTCGCTCCGTGACCCGCCCATCGCGCCGGCATTGGCAGCGACGATGACGTACTCGAGCCCGAGGCGGTCGAAGATGCGCTCGTAGGCGTCGCGCTGAGCCTGGTAGCTCGCGTCCAGTCCAGCGTCGTCGATGTCGAACGAGTACGCGTCCTTCATCGTGAACTCGCGGCCGCGCAGCAGCCCAGCGCGGGGACGCGCCTCGTCGCGGTACTTGTCCTGGATCTGGTAGATCGAGAGCGGCAGATCCTTGTACGAGGAGTAGAGATCCTTGACGGCGAGCGTGAAGGCCTCCTCGTGTGTGGGGGCGAGCACGAGGGGCGCGCCCTTGCGGTCCTCGAGGCGGAAGATCCCGTCGCCGAAGTCGTCGAGGCGGCCCGTGGCCTCGTAGAAGTCTGCGGGCAGGATGCCGGGGAAATGCACCTCCTGAGCGCCTGCCGCTTCCATCTCCTCGCGCACGATCTGCTCGATGCGACGCTTCACCTTGAGACCAAGCGGCAGCCACGCGAAGACGCCTGGCGCCTGGCGACGGATGTAGCCGGCGCGCACGAGGAGCCTGTGGCTGGCCACCTCAGCGTCGACGGGGTCTTCGCGGAGCGTGCGGACAAAGAGCTTGGAGAGGCGAGTAGTCACCCGGCCAATGCTAGTCCTGCCGGGGCCCATGCGCTGGCCTCGGTCGGACCTGGCAGACGCCTGGCCGACCGAGGGCACCGATCTGCGTCACCAGGGCTTGTCGTACAGGGAATCGCCCTCGGTCTCACCGCGTTCCTGGTCGAGCTCGTCCTGGCGGTCCTGCTGATTCTCCTGCAGCTGCTCTTCGAGCTCGGTCATCTCCGGCGACTGCGTCGATTCCGGAGGCTCCTCCCCCTCGGTCGGCTCCTGCGCCTCCGACTGCTGCTGCAGCTTCTGCTGGATGCGTTCGCTCGACTCGACCGTCGGGGGTTCGAATTCTGTGGACGCGCAACTCGGGTCGCGGGCATCCAGGACTGCGAGGGCCTCCTGCCACAGCGCGACCGCCCCTGCGGTGTCGTCCTCGGCGAGGCGCGCATCGCCCTGCCGCTCGATCGTGATGGCCAGATTCGCGCGGATCGGGCACTGCTGCGGAGGCTCGGCCAGCGGCAGTGCCGCCTCGAGCTCGGTGCGGGCTTCGTCGAGCAGTCCAAGCTGGAGCATCGACGTGCCCGTGTTGTACGGGGCCTTCCAGCTCTCGAGGATGTTCACGAACTTCTGCTGCTGCGCGGAGTTCATGCTCCCCTCGTACTCGGAGTCGGCATAGAGCGACACCGTGCGGTCGGCGATGACCGACATGCTGATCAGCTTGGTCGCGAACGCGGCTGCCAGGAGCGCGAACGGGATGCTGACGAGGATGAACCTCCGCCTGCGCTTCGCGGCGGCACCGGCCATGGGCACCGCCCCGCCGGCTTTTCTCCGACGAGGACTCATGCTGTTCCTCCCCTGGCCCTGCTGAGTTCGATGGAGTGCTTCACGGACTCCCAGACGTCTCGGAGCAGCAGGAGGAACGCGGCCGCGGCGAGGATCCAGTACACCTCGAACGCTGTCTCCGCACTGCCGCCGGTCTGCGTCACCCTGGTGCCGTCGACCTCCGCGGGAACCACATCCGTGCCGGGCTCGCGCACCTCGAGGGGCAGCGCGAGGTCGTCTGCGATGGTCTGCAGGGCGGCGGTGTCGATGACGGAGCGGGCCTGCTGGCCCTGTCCATCGAGGATGTAGCCCGACTCGTCCGTCGTGAGCGTGCCAGCAGTCTCCTTCATGGGCCCGCCCTCCTCGGTGCCGTAGCCGAGCACGGCTCCCCCGGCCAGATAGCCTGCGACGGCGCTGAACGAATCCGGTTCCGTCTCGGCGGTCTGCTCACCGTCGCCCAGGTAGTACACGAGCCTCGCCCGCTCCGGCTCGGCCTCGGCGGCCGCTTCCAGCACGTCCTGGACCAGCGGCTCTGCGATGGAGATGGAGCTGCCGCGGGAGTACTGGGTGACCTCCGGACGCAGCGTCTGCAGCAGGGCGTCGAGCGCCGTCGTGTCGGCGGTGAACGGCAGCCGCTGGACGGCGGCGGCATCGAAGGTCACGAGGCCGAACCTTGCCCCCTCGTGCGCGGCCGTCAGGGCTGAGATGTCCGCCTTCACGCCGTCGAGGCGCGGAGCGCCGTCCCAGTCCTCTGCGACCATGCTCGCGGTCGTGTCGACCACGAAGAGCACGTCGACCTCGCTCTGGAGGTTCGGGGCCGGAGCGCTGCCGACGCCAGGGCGGAACGCGGCGACCGCGATCAGGGCACAGGCGGCGAGGCGCAGGGCCCAGTTGACGCGGCGACGTCGATCCGATGCCCTGACGAGCGCGAAGACGCAGAAGCCGAGAAGGACCATGCCGACGAGTGCCAGGAGCACCGGGGGAAGTATGGGATTCCAGGTCATAGTCGAAGCCTCCAGGCCAGCACGACGTAGATGGATGCGAAGACGAGCATCAGCACGAGCCACACGTTCGGCCGGTCGGTGACGAGCAGCTGGGGCTGGCCGACCATGAGCGAGGTCTGCTCGCTCGTGATCTGATCGACGATGCCGGACACGCTGGCCGGGTCGGTGAGCTTGAAGTAGCTGCCATCCGCCTGCAGGATCGTCGTCCTGAACTGGTCGGCGAACGCATCCTCGAACTGGTTGGCATCGAGCGCGTAGATGGTGATCCCGCGCTCCTCCGTGTATTCGGCGGCCTCCGGGAACGAGACGAGCGGGTCGCCGTTCACCGCGTTGTCCGTCGCGAAGATGATGGAACGGGACCTTCCGTCATCGGCGGCCGGATCGTATTCGCCGAACGTCATCGCGCAGGAGGCAAGCCCATCGCCGACGAGGGAAGCGCCTGCAGCGCCCTGCGTGCCCTGGGCGAACGAGTACTCGATGTTGGATCCGCCCGAGGCTGACTCCATCTCATCCCGCACCTGCTGCAGCTGGGTCTCGACGAACGCGTAATCGTCGGTCAGCGGGAAGAGCTGGACCGCCGTCGCATCCCACAGCATGAGCGACATGCGCTCCCCGTCGAATCCCGGAAGCATCTCGAGGTACCTGTCGAGCACCTCGACGTCGTAGTCGACCATGGAGCCGGAGATGTCGAGACAGAGCACGATGTCGCGGTTGAACTTCTCCGGTGATTCGACGCGCTGGTACACCCAGCGGCCGGCCGCGACGCTCGTGACCGCGAGGAGGATGGCGAGGACGACCCCGACCGCAGTCATGAGACTCGAGTACCTGAGCAGCGCCCGTCGGTACGCCGGAAGCCTCGTGAGCCGCCTGGAGTTGGCGACGGGGATCGCGCCAGACCGCCCACGCTTGCGAGCACGCCACCAGGCGATGGCCGCGACGGCTGCCGCTAGTGCGATCAGCGACAGGCTGACCCACCACATCGCTATCGCCATGTCGCGATCACCTCCCGCGCAGCTGCGATCCCGGCCTCCGTGCCGCTCGGATCGTGCGCCCCGAAGACCATCGGGTAGTACTGGCCGACCGTGTGCGAGACCCCGCGCAGCTCGGTGCGCCTCAGGTCGGTGAGCGTCATCTTGTCGGCCGGAACGGTCGAGACGGCAGCGACGAAACCACGGACGAGCACGCTCAGCTCCGCGTGAGCCCGTCGCGGCGTCAGCTCGCCAGCCGCAGCACGGCGCGCGACCTCGTCCACGCGCTCGAGATACTCCTGCTGCAGCGCATGGACCGGCGGCCTCGCAGGAGGGAGCACCGGGGCTGCCTTCGGCGGGCGCGGTCGAGTCAGGAAGACCACAAGGAAGTAGAAGGCGACGATGGACGCCAAGATCAGGAACCCGAGAACCAGCCAGAACTGCGCGTAGTCGATGACGGGTACGACGGTCCCCTCCGGCGGTTGGACATCAGCGACGAACATTCGCCCTCGCTTTCAAGAGCGCAAGGAGTGTCGGCGCGACCTGCTGCTCGCTCGCGATCTCCGCGTACGACACCGCGTTCGCCTCGAACGTGCGCTCCATATCGAGCGCCCGCTTCTGCTCGGCGTACTCGAACTCGCGCTCGAGGAGCCGGTCCCCGCCGAAAAGGCTCGGCATGGCCCAGTTCCCTTCCACGTCGAAAGCCAGCTCGCCACGGGTGCCGCGCTGATGCGGTTCTGCGTCCGTGATCTGGAGCCAGACGATCTCATGCTGCGCCGCCAGCCGACGCACGAGCGCAGCACGTTCCTCGTCCCAGTCGAACTCGTCCGCGATCACGACGAGCAGCGCGCGGTGCCTGACCGTGAGACGGACTCGGTCGAGGACCGCGTTCATATCGCTGGTCGCTGTCTCGAGTCCAACCGTGTCATAGACAGCGTGCAGCATCCGCTCGAGCGCGGACGACGTGCTGCGGAACGGGAGCTGGCTGATGCCGTCGGAACTGCCCGTCACGAGACCCACGTCGTCACCATGCCGGATGGCGAGATAGCCGAGAACGCCCAGCGCCGTGACCAGCACCTCCCTCTTCGGCTCGCCGCTCGCCGAGATCGCCGCCATGTTGCGGCCGCCATCGACGGCGAACAGCACACGGTGGCGACGCTCGGCGACGTAGCGCTTCACGAGGGGGTGCCCCGCTCGCGCGCTCGCTTTCCAGTCGATGTCCTTGATCTCATCTCCCGCCACGTACTCGCGGAGATCGTCGAAATCCATGCTGCGACCCCGCAGATGCGAGGCGTACTGGCCGTCCAGCAGGTGCAGCACGCGCCTTCGCGCGTGCAGGAACATCTTCGACTTCACCTTCACGAGAAGGGGGCGTTCGCTCGACATGGTCACGGAGTTCGGACAGCCCCGAGCACCGCGTCGATGATCTGCTCGACGCGCACACCCGTGGCGTCCGCCTCGAAGCCGAGGATGATGCGGTGGCGGAGGATGCGGTGCGCCAATCGGCGAACGTCCTCGGGCACGACATGGTCGCGGCCCTGCAGGAGCGCGACTGCCCTGGCGCCCTTGGCGAAGTTGATCGAGGCGCGCGGCGACGCGCCGACCTCGACGAGCCTCGCCAGCTCCGGGCCGATGTACTCACCGGCGTGACGCGTCACGTAGACGAGCCCGACGATGTACTCCGTGATCGCCTTGTCGACGTACACGCGTGACGTCAGCTCCTGCAGCCGCGTCACGTCTTGCAGCCCCACCGCGGCTGGTTCCCCATGCTCGAAGACACCCTCGTCGATGCGACGCAGGATCTCGGCCTCCTCAGCTGGGTTCGGGTACTCGAGCACGTCCTTGAGCATGAAGCGGTCGAGCTGCGCCTCAGGCAGCACGTACGTGCCTTCCTGCTCGATGGGGTTCTGCGTGGCGATCACGAGGAACGGATCGGGCAGCGGGTACAGCGTGCCGCCGATCGTGGTCTGGCGCTCCTGCATCGCCTCGAGCATCGCGGACTGCGTCTTCGCGCTCGAGCGGTTGATCTCGTCGAGCAGCACGAAGTTCGCGTGGACGGGCCCGAGCTGGGTCGAGAAACGGTGTTCCGCGGCATCGTAGATCTGCGTGCCGACGATGTCTGACGGCAGGAGGTCCGGCGTGCACTGGATGCGACTGAACGACCCACGGACCGATTGCGCGAGCGTCTGGGCTGCCGTCGTCTTCGCGAGGCCGGGAACCGACTCGAGGAGGACGTGCCCCCCGGACATGAGCCCGACGAGCAGCGTCTCGCGCAGCTGCGTCTGGCCGACGACCTTGTGTGCGAAGGCCTGCGAGACGGCCCCGATGGCACGCCCCGCTTCCTGGAGCTCCTGCTGGCTGAGCTTGAGCTGCTGACCGCCGACAATCGTCACGGATCCTTCTTCCTGCGGCTGGACACGCCTGCCGCCTCTACTGATCTCGTCTCGGGCACTTCAGTGATTCGCAAGGGAAAGCGTAGTGACACCGTGCGGCACTCACGTTCAGCCTCCCGCGCGTCTTTCTCGAACGGCTACTCGAAGAGTCGGATCGGGTTGACGATGTCGACATAGATGAAGAGGGCGCTCATCGCCATGAGGCATCCCGCGATCACCAGGGTGACGGGGAGCAGCTTGGCCGTGTCGAACGGACCAGGGTCGGGGCGACCGAACAGCTTGGCGAGCCGTCGACGGACACCGTCGATGAGCGCGGCGAGCACGTGTCCGCCGTCGAGGGGCGGCAGCGGGACGAGGTTGATGACGCCGAGCGCGATGTTGACGGATGCGACCAGCTGCACGATGGTCGCCACCCGATCGACGACGGGGATGCTGCTCTCAGCTGCCACCTCGCCTGTGATCCGTCCGACCCCGACAACGCTCATCGGGCCGTTCGGGTCACGCTCGGCGCCCCCGAAGCCGGCGTTCCACATCTCGACGATGCGCTCGGGGATCGTGATCAGGAAGTTGCCGACGGCGCGCACGTTAGCCTCGGCCATCGTGAACGCGTAGAGCGGCGACTGCCTGATGCGCTCCTGCGTCGGCGTGATGCCGACGAACCCGACTTCCTGCGTCACGAACGAGCCGTCCGCGGCTTCGACGCGTGCTCCCGTCAGCTCGTCGAGCTCGTAGACGGTGTTGACGCTTGGCGTGAGCTCCACCTGCAGCTGCTCACCCGCACGGTCGACCCCGACGGAGATCGGCTCGCCCGGGCTCACGCGGATGGTCTCCTGGAGGAGGTCCCAGCTGTCGGTGGCGGTGCCGTCGACGCTCGTGATCCTGTCACCGGGGAGGAGTCCGGCCTCGAAGGCGGGTGCCGGCGTCTCGCACGCCTCACCTGGCTCAGGCGCCACCGAGCCAGCCGGGACGACGCACTCGTAGACCGTGCCGACCGTCGTCGACGGCTGGTAGAGCCCGAATCCGGAGCAGACGATCATGAAGCCGAGGATCGCGATGACGAAGTTCATGGCTGGTCCACCGACCATGATGACGATGCGCTTCCAGACGGGGAGCGCCGCGTACGTCCGCGACTCCTCCCCCGGCAGCACCCCTTCCGCGGACGCGAGCCTGGCGTCGTCGATCATGCTCGACATGAACCCGGTCCCGCCCGTGCGCGCGGCCTGTCCCGCCTTGGCGGGCGGGTACATGCCGATCATGGCGACGTACCCGCCGAGCGGGATGGCCTTCACGCCGTATTCCGTCTCGCCCCGTTTGCGCGAGAAGAGCGTCGGCCCGAACCCCACCATGTACTGCGTGACGCGCACCCCGAAGCGCTTGGCGGGGACGAGGTGGCCGACCTCGTGGAGCGCGATAGACGCGGCGAGGCCGATGACTGCGGCCAGGACGCCGACGATGAAGAGCAAGACTGATTCCACGGGGGTCAAGCGTAGACCCGCCTTGTCGCTCGCATGCTGTCGATCTGCCCTGCCCGCCGGGCCGCGCGCGCACCGGTGCTGCGAGTCGCCCACCGCGTAGGCTTGCCCGATCATGAGCGAAGCATCAACGCTGCACGCTGCAGCCGCCGTCGAACTCGCCGTTGTCGTCCGTTCTGGGTTCATCGAATCCAGGCACGTCGGCGCTGCGGTCCTGACCAACCCGGACGCGACGATCCGTGCCGAGCTCGGAGACGGGCATCAGCCGGTGTTCCCACGCTCGACCCTCAAGCTCTTCCAGGCGCAGACCGCGCTGGCGCTCGGCGCGCGGCTGACTGACGAGCAGACGGCGATCGCCTGCGGCAGCCACTCCGGTTCCCCAGCCCACGTCGCGCACGTGCGGGAGATCCTGCACGCCAGCGGGCTCGACGACCGGGCGCTCGCCTGCCCTGCTTCCTGGCCCCGGGACCGTGCCTCCAGAGACGCGCTCGTTCGCGCCGGCGAGGCATCCTCCCCGGTGTACATGGAGTGCAGCGGCAAGCACGCTGCGATGCTGGCGGCCTGCGTCGCCCAGGGGTGGCCGACGGAGGGGTACCTGACGGCAGATCATCCGCTCCAGGTGGCTGTCAAGGACACGGTCGAGCGCATGACCAGGGAACGCCCGAGCGCGGTCGGTGTCGACGGATGCGGCGCGCCGGTCTTCGCCGTCAGCCTCGTCGGTCTCGCGGCGGCGGCGAGCCGGCTCGCCACGGCCAGTCCGTCCTCCCCGTTCCCGCTCTTCAAGGCGGCAGCCGCCGTGTGGCGCTCGGTGCTCTCCAACGGCTGGCTTCTCGAGGGTCACGGGCGCCCGAATTCCCTGGTCGTCTCCGAGCTCGGTGTGCTCGCGAAGTCCGGCGCTGAGGGGATCCTCATCCTCGCAGCGGCGGACGGCACCGCGGTCGCGATGAAGATGCTCGACGGCTCCAGCCGTGGAACGACGCTCGTGGGTCTGCAGCTGCTCGTCGCGGCCGGTGCCGTCGATGTGGGTCGAGTGCAGCAGCTGCTGCCGCGGCTCGGGCTCGAGGTCATGGGCGGTGGCGTCCTCGTCGGCGAGATCATGGTCGGCAGCGGAGTTCCGACGAGCCTCTAGGGGCCACTGAGGGACCTCTCCTGGTCCGACCAGCGGATGCGTTCCAGTACGCCTCGACTGTGGCGCAGGACCGCGCTGCGCGACGCGTCGACGATCAGCGGCGGCAGAGGATCGCCTCTGAGGAGTGACCGGTGCTCGGCGGGGGTCACGCCTGACAGCAGGACGCGGTGCTCGGCAGAGAGCCTCGACAGGATCCCGAATCGACCCTGCCACGCCTCGAGGTCGGCGATGACAGCTCGCTGAACGCTTCCCGGCTCCGAGCCGCTTCGCTCGGGGTGTCCTCGAGTTGCGCTCGTCACCGCACTCCAGTCCGCGAGATCCGTGCAGACGAACCCCCTTGCTTCGAGGATGCGCCGCATCGTGGCAGGATGGCGAGCCACCACGAGCAGCTCTCGGTCGCTCTCGCCGTGGATCAGGTCGAGTGGATCCGTCGCGTCTTCGGCGTCACGAGCACGGTTGCCGATCGGCTGGGACGCCTGTGCGACCTGGCAGGCTCTCCCGCGCCAGACCGCCCGTCCGGCGGGGGCATCCGCGTCGTGCTCCGACGACTGCCCGCCCGCCATGACGTATGCGCTGCGATCGCCGCCGACCAGGCGGAGCGTCTGGGCAGCGGAGGCGACAATCGCCGCCGTCCCGCCCGTCACCCGACTCAGCGAGAACGCGACGGCCGGTGAGCAGGATGCGGAGGCTTTGATGAGGCGCACGAGGCGCTCGGTCATGGCGGTGCGGTGCGGCTCCTCCACCCCGGTGAGGAGCGCATCGATATCGTCGACGAGCAGCAGGCCCGGGCCCGCAGCGTGGTCTGCGGCAATCAGCTGGTCCCAGGCCGGCTCTGGATCCCCCGCCAGGACGGTGACCCACCCGACGACGGAGTCGGGCTCCGAGCGGGCCGACTCCATGAGCGCCGTGAGGCAGCCGGTCTTCCCGGTTCGAGGCCCTCCGATGACCGCCACCGCGCCGAGATGCGGGTCGAAGCGTGCGGGGCGCTGCTCGCGAGCCTCGGTGTCGTCGCTCAGCCCGAATGCGAGACCCGGGCCGTGCCCCACGAGTGCTTCGAGCGTGATCCGCGTGGGAAGAGCGGGCAGCCACGGCCGCTGCGGAGGTGGATGGCCGAGGTGAGCTTCCCGCTGGGCGGCCGCTTCGACGAAGCCTGCGACAGCCGTGCGGTCTCGATGCCGCACCTGGACTTCTGCGATCCGGTTGTCGCGCGCGACCAGGGCGAGCCCGGGTGAGTCGACGGGCAGGCGCGCGGCGGAGGCGGTGCCGATCAGCGCGGTGCTGTCCGCGTCCGCGACCACGCGGAGGCAGATGCGGATGCTGCAGTTGGCAAGCGTCGTCGCTCGGACGGCGACCGCCGGCTGCTGGGCGCACAACACGAGGTGCATCCCGAGGCTCCTCCCCCTCGCTGAGATGTCCGCGAACACGGAGTGCAACTCGGCACCGGCGTCCACAAGCGCCTGGTACTCGTCGACGATGACGACTAAACGGGCGAGGCCGGGCAGCTGGCCGATGTGAGTCGCACCGGCGGCGCGGAGCGCGCGTTCACGCTCGCGGAGCTCGGCACGCAGGCTGACCGCCGCCCGCTGCGCCTCGGCAGCGTCCAGATCGGTGACGATGCCGACGCAGTGCGGGAGCTCGGCCAGAGGGTCGAACGTCGCGCCGCCCTTGAAGTCGAAGCACAGCACCTGCACCTCGCGAGTGGATCTCGTCTCGGTCAGGGCCAGCACCCAGGTCACGAGCAGCTCGCTCTTGCCGGACCCGGTCGTGCCCCCGATCACCGCGTGCGGGCCGTCGGCGACGAGGTCGACGCCGAACAGCCTGGTGCCGTTTGCGCCGAGTGTGCCGAGGTCGGCGTACAGGCCGGCGCCGCTCGCCCTCGTCGGCCCGGCAGCGGCTGGGCTCGTGATCGACGCTGGACGTCTCGGTTCTCCGGAGTCCTGCCCGTCGATGCCCGCCTGACCAGCCCCGTCGGGACGGCTCGGACCGGAGGCGCGAAGCTGCTCCGCCGTCACGAACCTGGGCCGCAGCGTGATGCGACGACCGTTCTCGAGCACGACGCTCGCGGCTGAGGCGTTCTGCACATGGACGCGAACCTGGGCCGCGTTCGACGACTCGCCGTCTCGAGCTCCGGAGAGGTCGAGGAGCAGCCCGCCGACAGGCACCTGCGCATCAGCCCATCTCCACGGGCGACCAAGTGCGGAGAGCTCCTCGGCCAAGGCCCGCTCGGAGGCGTCGGCGCAGATGCGCACCTCGCCCGCGCACGCCGGCTGCTGGACGAGCAGCGCGCGTGCCGCCGCAAGAACCAGCCTGCTGCTCCCGGTGATCTCGAACGTCGCACCGGCACCGAAGACGGGAGCGTCGTCGAGCGTGAGGACGTGATCGAGACGCGCACGTACGTCTTCTGGGAGGTGCCGCAGCTCACCGGACATGGGGACACGCACACGCACCGATCCTGATCCGAGGCAGAAGCGCTCCTGCAGCTCCAGAGGGGGTGCGCCACGAGCGGTGCAGGGCTCTGCAGCGACGGCCTCCAGCCTCCGCAGCTCGTCCGAGGCGAGCGCCCGAGCCTGCTGGATGCATGCGTCGAGTTCGTGATCGAACACGGCTTGCGCCCGCCTGTGCTCGGCGCTCGCCTGACGTCTCGACTCCGCGTAGCTTGCTGTCGCCATGATGGGACCGAGCAGGGCGAATGCAAGCATGGCGGGTGAGCCCAGAAGCAGCCAGAGCAGGATCGAGGCGACGACCGGAGCCGAGGCCATGATGATGGGAAACGCCACTCCCCTCAGCTCGGGGACGGGCGCGGGCAAGGACAGGACCGGCTCGATCAGCCGGGGCCCTGCCCGTTCGTCCGATCGCCCGTGAGGCCCCTCAGTCGTCACGTCCTGCAGCGGCTGTTTCCGGCTCATCGGACCACTGTTCGACGACAGCGAGCCAGGGCGGAACCACACACCGCTCGACGAGCCAGGCGACGCTCGAGGCAAGCGGATCGTCCGCTCTGACCTCGAGCGCTCTCTTCGCGAAGGCCGCCGCTGCGCTCGACCTCCCCGAGGCCCATTCGAGCCAGCTCATGCTGGCAAGGAGCACGGGTTCATCGTCGAGGTCGACGAGCTCCGCGAGACGTCGCAGGACCGCGGCGGCCTGGCGAACACGCCTGCGGGAGAACTCGGGCAGGGGTCGGTGCACGTCCTCCTCTCCCATCACCGTGCTCCAGACCGGCGCCAGCGAGAGCAGGTCGGCGTGCGCGCCGAACCCGATCGTCACGAGGAGCAGTTCAGAGGTGTGGCGGCCCCGGAGCATGCAGAGCAGATGTGCGAGTTCCGCGTCTGTCGGTGCAGCCCGGAGCGTGTCAGGAGCGAATGCCATGAGCCACCGTTGCCGCATCGACGGCAGGTCGTCCTCACCCTCGTGGTGCTGCCAGTGTCGCTCATCCTCGTCCGCGAAGCGCAGCCTTGTGGTCACGGACGCGGGCGTGATGAGCGACTCGTCGCCCGGCTTCGCCGTCGCCCGCACCCACTCCTCCTGTGCGCCGAGCGGGCGCGGGCCGATGTCGCAGCAGTCGGCGTCGTCGCACCCGTAGACGCCCCAGGCGTCGGCGGCTCGGCATATGCAGGCGACAAGCTCGATTCCTGCGCGGTCCGCCGCTGCGACAAGCTCCTCGGCAAGCACCCAGAAGGGTGGCCGCGGACCAGACCCGAAGGGCAGGTCCGGGCACAGGACGAAGACGACTCGCTCGATGCTCCTCAGGTGCGACAGGTGACCGATCACGGCATTCGCGTAGGCGGCCGCACCCGCTGCTGACGGTTCCGGTACCTCAGGCAAATCGAAGCGGAGGACCACTCCTCCCCGTTTCCCGCTGAGCGGTATGGCGACAAGTGAGCCGACGGGTGAGTAGCCGAGGAGACGAGGCACGGCGTCGAGAATCTGCTTCGGTGTGCTGAGGCGAATCTGTTGCATGCCCAGAAGCTAGGCCCCACGTCAGCCGTGCGGTTCCGTGGTGTCCGCGGTTGTGGACAGCGAGCGTTTCACACACCTGTGACGACGAAGTGAACAGAGCACGGCACGCGGAAGACGATCCGCGTGCCGTGCTCGGAGACCGGACGAGTGTCCAGCCCCGTCAGTGCTGAGAAGGGGGCTGCTGGCCGTACGGCTGCTGGTTCTCGGGGGCGCGACCAAGCGGCGGCTGCTGAACGGGCGGCTGCCCGTACGGCTGCTGCGTTGGTGCCTGTCCGTACGGCTGCTGACCGTACGGCTGCGCCGGAGCCTGACCGTAGGGCTGCTGGCCGTTGGGCTGGGTCGGAGCCTGACCGTAGGGCTGCTGGCCGTTGGGCTGGGTCGGAGCCTGACCGTAGGGCTGCTGGCCGTTGGGCTGGGCCGGGTTCTGTCCATACGGCTGCGCGGGGGCCTGTCCGTAGCCGGACTGCACCGGTGCCTGTCCGTAGGCCTGTCCCTGTGCCCCCGGCCCATAGCCGACTGCGCCCTGGGGCTGCCCGTACTGGCCACCCAGGTTCATGAGTGCCGGGTTCCAACGCGAGCTGTCGAAGCCGATGATGGCGAGCCACACGATGGGGAGGAAGATGTAGAGCAGCACCCAGACGCCGCTCTTGCCGAAGCCGAGACCGATGCGGTAGGCGGCGATAGCCATGAGCACGACGAGGGCGATGTTGACGCCGGGGATGAAACCGACGAGGACCCACCAGCCGGGGAAGCCCGCGGCTTCGACGAACGTCCACGAGTTGTAGACCGGAACCCAGGCCTTCCAGGCCTCGATGCCCATCTTCGTGAACACCTTCGACATGATCCACGAGGTGAGCGCGTAGGCGCCCAGCACGAGGACGAGCCACAGGAGGATCCCGAGGGCGCCGATACCGGCAGCGGCCTGATCGCCGTAAGCGATGATTTCCATGGAGGAGTCACTTTCTGATATTCAGTCGACGTCTGCGTCGAGCGCGGGGAGTGCGCATGAGCCAGAAATCGCAGACATGGTACAAAGTAGCGGCGTTTCAACGACTTTGTCGATGGGGAGCGCTCCCCTGCGCGCCTGGCGTCGGGAGCGCTGCTGCCTGCGACGGGCGGCTCAGAGGCCTTCAGGCACGATCAGCCGCGCGGCGCCCGGTCCAGTTGGTTCGAGTTCCCAACCGGCCTCGCGGCAGAAGTCCGCCAGCTCTTCCGCATCCCGCAGCGCCGCCGCCCGGTCAGGCTGCGACGAGGCGCGCGTGATGAGACCGCGGGTGAAGAGGCCCTTGCCTCGTTTGTTGAAGTGGTTGAGCGAGCGCACGGTGCCGTCTGCCGACCTCGAGACGACATCGATGGACGCATGCCGCTCAGCAACCTCGACCGGTCCGAGCGCAGCGTACGCCTTTGATCGGAGGTCGACCACGAGCCCCCTGTGCGCCGACAGCGCCTGGCTCGCCGCTGGAGCCCAGCGGCGAGCTGCAGCGACACCGCCGAGCCGTGACGCCGCGGAGAGCCGATAGGCGGGAATGCCTTCTCCCCCGCCGACGAGCCCGAACAGAGCGGAGTGGACCGCCACATGGTGCGCCGCCCAGCTCAGCTGGGGCGCAGTCAGGGTCGGGGCGTCGAGGGCGTCGTACAGCACACCCGTGTACCGGAGCAGCGCCGGCATGCGAGGGGCTGAGCGCAGGGTGCGGTTCCTGTTGAGCTCGACCTCTGCCTGCTTCTCGGAGATCTTGAGCACCTTGCGGGCGGTCTCGCGGTCGTGCGAGAGACTGTGCAGCTCGCTGGCGACGAGCTCCCGCGTCGTCGCGAATGTCTCCGGCCAGCTGAGCCCGCCTGCTTCCGGGCTCTCGACCAACTCCCCCGTGAACGCAGCGTTGCCGCCGTCCCGTTTTGTTTCGGACGGCGGCAACAGCAGCAGGAGACCTTCGGTCACTCCCCGGAGACGAGTTCAGCCTCGCCGGCGACGACCGTGACGACGTCGCTGTTCACCGAGAGGAAGCCGCCCTCGGCGTTGGCGACGATCTTCGATCCATCGGAAGCCGTGATGCGAACCTGTCCGGCACCCAGGGCTGCGAGCACAGGCTCGTGGCCGGAGAGGATTCCGATCTCGCCCTCAGAGGTGCGGGCGACGACCATGGTCGCACTCCCCTCCCAGACGAGCTTGGTTGCTTCGACGACCTTGACGGTCAGTTCGCCTTTGCCTGCCATGACTATGCGTTGTCCTTCTGCATCTGCGCCCACTTCTCTTCGACGTCGTTGATTCCACCGACGTTGAAGAAGGCCTGCTCGGCGACGTGGTCGAAGTCGCCCTTGGCGATGGCGTCGAACGACTCGATGGTCTCCTTGAGCGGAACCGTCGAACCCTCGACACCAGTGAACTTCTTCGCCATGTAGGTGTTCTGCGAGAGGAACTGCTGGATACGGCGAGCGCGGGAGACGGTGATCTTGTCTTCCTCGGAGAGCTCGTCGACACCGAGGATCGCGATGATCTCCTGCAGTTCCTTGTTCTTCTGAAGGATCTGCTTGACCTCGGTCGCGACGCGGTAGTGGTCGGCGCCCAGGTAACGGGGGTCGAGGATGCGGCTCGTCGACGTGAGCGGGTCGATGGCCGGGTAGAGGCCCTTCGACGCGATCTCACGCGAGAGCTCCGTCGTGGCGTCGAGGTGGGCGAACGTCGTCGCAGGGGCCGGGTCGGTGTAGTCGTCAGCAGGCACGTAGATGGCCTGGAGCGACGTGATCGAGTGGCCACGCGTCGACGTGATGCGCTCCTGGAGCACACCCATCTCGTCGGCGAGGTTCGGCTGGTATCCGACGGCGGACGGCATGCGGCCGAGCAGCGTGGAGACCTCGGAACCGGCCTGCGTGAAGCGGAAGATGTTGTCGATAAAGAGGAGCACGTCCTGCTTCTGCACGTCACGGAAGTACTCAGCCATGGTGAGGGCCGAGAGGGCGACGCGCAGTCGCGTTCCCGGCGGCTCGTCCATCTGGCCGAATACAAGCGCAGTCTTGTCGAAGACGCCTGCTTCTTCCATCTCGTAGATGAGGTCGTTGCCCTCACGCGTGCGCTCGCCGACACCGGCGAACACCGAGACGCCGCCGTGGTCCTGCGCGACGCGCTGGATCATCTCCTGGATGAGGACGGTCTTGCCGACGCCGGCTCCACCGAAGAGGCCGATCTTTCCACCCTGGACGTACGGGGTGAGCAGGTCGATGCTCTTGATGCCGGTCTCGAAGAGCTCGGTCTTCGACTCGAGCTGGTCGAAGGCCGGGGGCTCGCGGTGGATGGGCCAGCGTTCGGTGATCTCGTAGGGCTCCGAGATCATGGTCTCGTTGAGCACTTCACCGGTGACGCTGAAGACCTTGCCCTTGGTGACGTCGCCGACGGGCACCGAGATGGGGGCGCCTGTGTCGCGGACTTCCTGGCCGCGGACGAGGCCGTCGGTGGGCTTGAGCGCGATGGCGCGGACGAGGTCGTCGCCGAGGTGCTGTGCGACCTCGAGCGTGAGCTTGAGCGACTGGTCGCCGAGGCTGACCTCGGTCTCGAGCGCGTGGTAGATGCCGGGGATGGCGTCATGCGGGAACTCGATGTCGACAACGGGACCCGTGACACGGGCGATCCGGCCGACACCGGCCGGAGCCGTCGTGTCTTCCCTGTCGGAGACGATGTGCGTCGTCATGTCTTGTCCTTTTCTTGCGTGTTCGCGCGGTTATGCGGTTGCGAGCGCGTCCGCGCCGCCCACGATCTCGGAAATCTGCTGCGTGATCTCTGCCTGGCGCGCGTTGTTCGCGAGCCTGGTGTAGTCGCGCACCAGGGTGTCTGCGTTGTCGGAAGCCGCGCTCATCGCGCGCTGGCGGGCAGCGTGCTCGGATGCGGCGGAGTGCAGCATGGCGTTGAAGAGGCGCGCCTGGATGTAGTCGGGAAGCAGTGCGTGGAGCACCGTCTCCGCATCCGGCTCGAACTCGTACAGCGGGAGCAGCGGGGCGTCTTCTGCGACGTCGTCGCTTTCGACGACCTCGAGCGGCAGGAGCCGCACGACGGTCGGCGTCTGCGTGACCATCGACTGGAACCGGTTGTAGACGTAGTGGATCTCTTCCACGCCGCCGTCCTCGAAGGGAATCGTGAACCGTTCGACCAGTGCCTCGCCGAGCTCCTTCGCGGTCTGGAAGACCGGGAGGTCCGTCGAGCCTGTCCACTGCTTCTCGCTCGCGCGCTTGCGGAAGGCGAAGTAGCCCACCGCCTTGCGCCCGATGAGGTAGTGGACGACTTCCTTGCCTTCTGACTCGAGCTGGTTCGTGAGGCCCTCGGCCTCGCGAAGCACGCTCGACGAGAAGGCTCCGTTGAGGCCTCGGTCGCTCGTGAAGACGACGACCGCGACGCGGCGGACCTCTTCACGCTCGGTGACGAGGATGTGATCGATGTCCGTGTAGCTGGCCACTGCCGAGACTGCCTCGGTAATCGCCTGCGCGTACGGGTTCGACTCGGCCATGCGTTTCCGCGCCTTGGTGATGCGCGAAGTGGCGATCAGCTCCATGGCGCGGGTGACCTTCTTCATCGTCTGGGCAGACTTGATCTTCTGCCGGTAGACCCGAAGTTGTGCTCCCATGCTTCTCCTGTGCTCGTCGTCGAAGTCGTCGAGGGCGCCTAGCGGCGCTTCTTGACGATCTTCTCCTGCTCGATCTCGTCAGCGGCGACCTGTTCGGCGCTTGCGACGAGCGGAGTTCCGTCGTTCTTGAGGTACGTCTTCACGAAGGCGTCGACACCGTCGGCCATGGCCTTCAGCGTGTCGTCTTCGAGCTTTCCGCTGTCGCGGAGGAGGCCGAGGACGTCGGTGTTGCGCTCGAGGTACTCGAGGAGCTCGCGCTCGAAGCGCAGCACCTCGTCGACCGGGACGAGGTCAAGCTTGCCGTTGGTGCCGGCCCAGATCGCGACGACCTGCTGCTCGACGGGGTACGGCGAGTACTGCGGCTGCTTGAGGAGCTCGGTGAGGCGTGCGCCACGCTCGAGCTGCTTGCGCGTCGTCGCATCGAGGTCGGACGCGAACATCGCGAATGCCTGCTGCGAGCGGTACTGGGCGAGCTCGAGCTTGAGCGTTCCCGAGACCTTCTTGATGTGCTTCTGCTGCGCGTCGCCGCCGACTCGTGAGACGGAGATTCCGACGTCGACCGCGGGACGCTGGTTGGCGTTGAAGAGGTCGGACTGCAGGAAGATCTGGCCGTCGGTGATCGAGATCACGTTGGTCGGGATGTACGCGGAGACGTCGTTGGCCTTCGTCTCGATGATCGGAAGACCGGTCATCGAGCCTGCACCCATCGCGTCGGAGAGCTTCGCGCAACGCTCGAGCAGACGGGAGTGCAGGTAGAACACGTCACCCGGGTAGGCCTCGCGGCCCGGCGGGCGGCGCAGGAGGAGCGAGACGGCGCGGTAGGCCTCAGCCTGCTTCGACAGGTCGTCGAACACGATGAGGACGTGCTTGCCCTCGTACATCCACTGCTGGCCGATGGCCGAACCGGTGTACGGGGCGAGGTACTTGAAGCCTGCGGGGTCGGACGCGGGAGACGCGACGATCGTCGTGTACTCCATTGCTCCGGCGTCTTCCAGCGCGCCCTTGACGGAGGCGATGGTCGAGCCCTTCTGGCCGACGGCGACGTAGATGCAGCGAACCTGCTTGTTGACGTCGCCCGACTCCCAGTTGGCCTTCTGGTTGATGATGGCGTCGATCGCGATGGCCGTCTTGCCGGTCTGGCGGTCGCCGATGATCAGCTGGCGCTGGCCACGGCCGACGGGGATCATCGCGTCGATGGCCTTGATGCCGGTTTCGAGCGGCTCGTGCACCGACTTGCGGTCCATGACGCCCGGTGCCTGGAGCTCGAGGGCGCGGCGACCCGAGGTGGCGATCTCGCCGAGTCCGTCGATCGCGTTCCCGAGCGGGTCGACGACGCGGCCGAGGTAGCCGTCGCCGACTGGGACGGAGAGCACTTCGCCGGTGCGGCGGACTTCCATGCCCTCGACGATGCCCTGGAACTCGCCGAGGACGATGACGCCGATGCTGCTCTCGTCGAGGTTCTGGGCGAGGCCGAGCGTTCCGTCGGCGAAGGTGATGAGCTCGTTGGCCATGACGCCAGGGAGACCCTCGACGTGCGCGATGCCGTCCGAGGCGTCAACCACGGTGCCGACCTCGGTCGCCGTGGCGCCTTCCGGACGGTATGAGGAAGCGAACTGCTGAAGCGCGTCGCGGATCTCATCCGGATTGATTGTGAGTTCTGACATGTTCTTCCCTTGTCGTCCGGGGCCTCGCCCCGAGAGTTTCAGTGCGTGAGGCTCAGGCGAGCTGCAGGCGGAGGTTGTTGAGTCGAGCGGCCACGCTGTCGTCGATCACGTCATCGCCAAGCTGCACGCGCAGGCCGCCGATGATCTTCGGGTCGATGACCGTGGTGACGGAGACGCGCCGGTTGAACCGACGGGTCAGTCCCGCCTCGAGCTTCGCGAGCTGCTCGGGCGCGAGCGGACTCGCCACCGTGACGGTTGCGACCGAGCGGCCTGCCTGGTCGGCGACAACTTCGCCAGCCCAGGTGAGGAGGCGGCGCGTGCGGCGACCGAGCGGGTTGCCCACGAGCTCGCGAAGGATCAGCAGGCTGGGCGCGCTGATCTTGCCCGCGAAGAGGCGCTCGATGAGCTGCGACTTGACAGCCGAGTCCCCGAGGCGCGACCCGAGCGTGAGCTCGAGCTCCGGGTTTGCGCTGATCGTGTCAGCGACCGTGGTGAGCTCGGCCGCGATGACCGACTGCGCTCCTGCGGTCTGGGCCGTGGCACGGACTGCGAGTTCCTGCAGGCCGAGCGCGAACTCATGGTTGCTCGACCAGGTCTGGCTGACAGCGTCCTGGAGGAGCTGCAGCGCACGCGGGCCGAGGTGCGATCCGAAGACCGTCCCTGCGAGCTCGCGCCTGGCGCTGACGTCGGCGGCGGGGTTGGACAGTGCTGCGAGGAGGTGCTGGTTGGCACCCGCTGCGTTGACCGCGGCGAACACCTGCTCAGCATCTCCAAGCTCTGCCTGGCCCCAGCCGTCGACGCTGTTCTTGAGGGCTGCCAGTGCGTGTCTGGTCGCGCTTCCCATCAGCTGTGCGTTCCTGCCTTCTGGTCGTTGTCGAGCTCGCTCAGGAACCGGTCGACGTAAGCCGTCGAGCGGCTGTCCTCGCGCAGGCTCTCTCCGACGACGCCGGAGGCGAGGTCGAGTGCAAGCGTGCCCACCTCGGCGCGGAGCGAGACGATCGCCGTCTGGCGCTCCGCCTCGATCTGGGCCTTTGCGGAAGCGGTCATGCGGTCGAGCTCAGCCTGCGTCTCGGCCTTCTTCTGGACCTTGATCTGATCTGCGTCGACGCGAGCCTGCTCGCGGATCTCCGCGGCTTCGGTTCGCGCGGCGGCGAGAAGCTTCTCGTTCTCGTCGCGCTTGGCAGCGGCCTCGGCCTGGGCGATCTCCGCCTTGCGGATGCCGCCCTCGATCTGCGCCTCGCGCTCGTCGAGCACCTTGCGCAGCGCCGGGATGGCGAATTTCCAGAAGAAGAATCCGAGCACAACGAAGACGACCGCCGACCAGACGATGTCATACGTAGCGGGAAGAAGGACGTTGCCGCCTTCCTCCGCTGCGAGCGTCGACGTAGCCGCCGACAGTGCGAAAGTGCTCATGTGCGGACCCGCTTACTGGAAGATGAAGAACGTTGCGACGCCGATGAAGGCGAGCAGCTCGGTGAAGGCGATACCGAGGAACATGGTGACCTGGAGGCGGCCAGCCATCTCGGGCTGACGTGCCATGGCCTCGACGGTCTTGCCGGCGACGATACCGATGCCGATGCCGGGGCCGATTGCAGAGAGGCCGTAGCCGACGGTAGCGATGTTGCCGGAGATCTCGGCGAGCGTGGTGGTTTCCACAGGGGTTTCCTTCCGTATGGGTGGTGAAGCAGGTTGCTTCGCGTGAGTCAGGTGGGTCTTAGTGGCTCTTGGCAGCGGCCTGCTGGATGAAGACCGCGGTCAGGAGCGTGAACACGAAGGCCTGGAGGACCGCCGCGAGGATCTCGACGAGCGTCATGACGAAGCCGCCGAGCAGTGTGGGGATGCCGAACAGCATGTCGAGCGGACCGCCAGGGCCCTGCAGCGAGTACTGGATGACAAAGAAGTTCGTCGCGCTGAACGTGAGGACGAGCAGCAGGTGGCCGACCATCATGTTGAGGAAGAGTCGCAGCGCGAGCGAGACGGGGCGCACGATGAAGATGTTGATGAACTCGATCGGCGTCAGCAGGATGTACATCGGCCACGGCACACCGCTCGGGAACAATGCGTTCTTGAAGAACGTCCCGGGGCCCGCCTCGCGGAAGCCCGCGTAGATGAAGGCGATGTACGACACGACGGCCAGCACGAGCGGCATGCCGATCAGCGAGGTTCCGGCGATGTTCAGGCCTGGGATGATGCCCGTGATGTTCATGGCGAAGATGCCGAAGAACATCGCGGCGAGCAGCGGCAGGTACTTGTGTCCGAGCTTCTCACCCAAGATGCCGTCAGCGATCTGCGACTTGACGAAGCCGATGGCGATCTCGGCGAGCGACTGCCCCTTGCCGGGGATGACCTTCGGGCTGCGGAGAGCAAGCCAGAAGAGGAGGAGCAGGACCGCGATGGCGAGGAGCCTCACGAGGATGATGCGGTTCAGTTCGAACGGCGTGCCAGCGAACGCCACTGCCTCGAGGAAGAACTCGTGGTCGAGCGACGGCGGGTGGAAGATGCTGTTGTCCTCCGCGGCAGCGATGAAAACTGGCAGATTCAGGGCTGAGGCGAACAGAGCACTCTCCTGTCTCGGGGCGCAGCTGTCTTTGCTGCGCTTCGATGAGTTCGGGCGGGTGAGCACACGAGAAGGACCCCTTCTCGGCGCACCTGGATCAGCCTATCAAGAAATCCCCAGGCAGGAGTGCACTTCGGGCCTCCTGAGCCAACTTTTCTACTATTTGTCGTCGCCGGGCAGTCGCACGTCGCTGACGTTGCCCATCCGCCCGCGCACAACGCAGACGACGTCGACGACGACTGTCGCGATGACAGCCACGACGAGGCATAGCCAGAGTGTGAAGAGGTGCACGATCGGCAGGTCCCTGATGAGGAACAGGGCCCCGAGGAACACGATGAACTTGAGGATCCAGGCGCCGAGGATGGTCGCCATGAAGAAGATCTGGTCGAGGTGCGACGCCAGGATGACGGAGACGACCGTGATGCCCGTGAAGAGCAGCGTGATGGCAGCGGCGAAGAGCGCGCTCCACAGGCCGTTGATCCCGACGGCGAAGAAGCCAGCGGCACCGCCGACGACGGCGACCGCGATGGCGACCACGACGGACCACTTCAGGATGCTCTTGAAGATGGGCACGGAGGTGGGGGTCGTAGAGGAGTTCATGCGTCCATTCCGGATTCGGGTGCTGCCTTGAGCAGCGAGGCGTGTGCATCGGCGAGCTCGTCGTGGGCGTTCTCGCCCGGAGCCTTCTGCGCGTGGCGCTCCCGCGACTTGCGCCTGCTGAGCGGCGCGATGGTCACCAGCGTGCAGAGGACGAAGCCGATGACGACGAAGCCGATGACGAGTCCGATTGGGATCGAGATGAGGTCGGCTGCGAACGCCATGAGCGCGCCCACGGACACGACAGCCGTCCAGGAGTAGAAGACGACGACCGCCCACCTCTGGGAGTGGCCCATGTCGAGCAGGCGGTGGTGGAGGTGCTTGCGGTCGGCGGTGAAGGGCGACTTGCCGGCCCTCATCCGTCGGAACACGGCGAGGGAGAAATCGAGAAGCGGCACGATGAGCACGGCGAACGGGATGATCATGGGCAGGAACGCGGGCCAGAGCTCGGTGCGGCTGATCGTCTGCGGGTCGACCTCGCCGGTGACCGCCACGGCGCTGGCCGCCATCAGCAGGCCCACGAGGAGCGCTCCCCCGTCGCCCATGAACATCTTCGACGGGTACCAGTTCAGAACCAGGAAGCCGAGGCAGATGCCGATGACGATCGCCGAGAGCAGCGCGCCCATCGTGAAGCGCCCCGTCTGACCCGCGAATTCGCTGAGCACGTAGCTGTAGACCAGGAAGACGCCGTTCGCGATGATCGCGACTCCGGCGACGAGCCCGTCGAGTCCGTCGATGAAGTTGACGGCGTTCATCACCAGGACGACGGCGAGCACCGTGATGGCGATCGACATCCACTGGGAGCCGACCGTGATGCCTCCGATCGGGAGCGAGGTGATCGCGACGCCCTGCCAGGCGAGGAGGATGGCGGCGAGGATCTGGCCGGCGAGCTTCGTCATCCAGTCGAGGTCGATGAAGTCGTCGATCACGCCGATCAGGACGATGAGGGACGCTGCGCCGACGAGGGCCCAGACTCGCCCCGGCTGTTCGAAGACGAGCGAGAAGAACGGTATCTGCGAGGCCGCGGCGAGCGCGAGCAGCATGCCGACGAACATCGCGACGCCGCCGAGCCTCGGCTTGGGCGTCGTGTGGACGTCCCTGTCGCGGACAGGCGGGTACCACTTGTAGCGCATCGCGAGTCGCCAGACCACGTAGACGAGCACGAGCGTGACAAGCGCCGTGCCGACCACGAGGGCGAGGTAGATCCGCACGCTAGGACTCGTGCCCCGTCGACGACTTCGGCTCTGCTTCGCCTGCTGGCTCCGGATCCGGGGCATCGACCGGCGCGAGCTTGTCGCCGAGCACCTCTTCGATGAGCTCGCGGGAGAGCGCACCCTGTCGGACGATGCGCGCGGGCTCACCCCGGGTCAACGGGGTCGCGTCCACGATCGTGGAGGCCTCGCCTCCGGCCGGGCCGCCGTCGAGGAACACTCCGACGACCTCGCCGAGGGCGTCGAGGGCCTCCTGCACCGTCGTCGCCGCCGCCTTGCCGTGCTTGTTGGCGCTCGAGACCGCGAGTGGGCCCGTCTCCTTGAGCAGCTCGCGTGCGAGACGGCTGTCGGGGATGCGCAGGGCGACCGTCCCGTTCGTCTCGCCGAGGTCCCACTGCAACGAGCCCCTCGCCTGAAGGATGACCGTGAGCGGGCCGGGTGCGAAGCGCTCGAAGAGCTGCCGCGCGAGCGGGTGCACGTTCTCGGCGAGCGCGTCGAGCGTCTCGTGGTTCGCCACGAGCACCGGCGGCGGAGTCGCGCGCGTGCGCCCCTTGGCGTCCAGCAGACGCTGGACGGCCGATGCCGAGAAGGCGTCGGCTGCGATGCCGTACACCGTGTCGGTCGGCATGACGATGACCTCGCCGCTCGCGATGGCCGTGCGTGCCGCGCGGACCGCTGCCAGGAGGTCGAGTGAGTCTGTGGTGGCGTAGATCTGTCCCATTCTTCGTCACATGATAGTCGGCTGGTCGCATCCACCCTCGCCAGACGCGGAGCGCACGGCGGATGTGAGGCGATCCCTGCCGGTGAGGTCCTGACGGGTGGCGGCATCGACGAAGCCGGCGTCGGCGAAGATCTGCCTGATCTCGGCCCCCTGGGAGTCCTCGTGCTCGACGACGAGCACGCCGCCTCGTGCGAGCGCGGCGGACGACCACGTGGCGAGCTCTCGGATGAAGTCGAGGCCGTCGGCTCCGGAGTAGAGCGCCTCTTCGGGGTCGTGCCGCCAGACCTCGCGACTCTCCGGCCGGTTCGCGGCGGGCACGTACGGCGGGTTGGAGACGACGAGATCGAGCGAGCCGGGCGGCACGACCGAGAAGGCGCGCTCGGCGTCTCCGAAGAACACGTCGACGTGCCCGTCCCCGAACGCTTTGACGTTCGCCCGAAGCCAGGGCCAGGCTGCACTCGAACGCTCGATCGCCGTCATGCGGATGCGACCGTGTGCGCGAGCAACGCCGAGCGCCACCGCCCCGCTGCCGGAGCCGACGTCGATGCCCGTCAGCTGGCCGATACTGGAGCTCGGATCCTGCCCGAGCAGGGCGACGGCGGCGGTCACGAGCGATTCCGTCTCGGGCCGCGGGACGAAGACCCCTGGGCCGACGGCAAGCTCCATGTCGAGGAAGGGCGCCACGCCGAGAACGTGCTGGAGGGGCTCCCGACGCGCTCGTCTCGCCGTCGCCGCCCCCACCTCCCGTGCTTCCATGACCGACAGCTCTCTGCCCAGCAGCGAGCGCATCTGCACCTCGCCGCGCGAGATGCCGAGCACACCGGCGAGCAGCAGGTCGGCCTCGACGCCGCTGTCGGCTATGCCAGCGGCCTTCAGCTGTTCGCGAACCAGCTTTCTCTGCGCGTCTACGTGCAAGATCATGGAGAGAGTCTCCCGCACATTGACTCGCAGCGTCATGCACAGCACTCGCGCGCGAGATGATTGGGACGATTGACGCGGGCGAACGCTGCCAGCGACACCCACGAAGTTCACACAGCATCCCAGAAGGGCACGAAGTGACTGGAAAGATCTACAACGACATCACCGAGGTCGTCGGCCGCACCCCGCTCGTCAAGCTCGGTCGTATCAATGAGACCGGCGCGAACATCTTCGCGAAGCTCGAGTTCTTCGGACCCGGGTCGTCGGTGAAGGACCGCCTCGGTCTCGGCATCATCCGCGCAGCTGAGCAGAGTGGCGAGCTGCAGCCGGGTGGCACCATCGTCGAGGGCACCTCGGGGAACACCGGCATCGCGCTCGCGATGCTCGGCGCGTCGCGCGGCTACCGTGTCATCCTCGCCATGCCCGAGACCATGTCCATCGAACGCCGCCAGCTGCTCAAGGCGTTCGGCGCCGAGCTCGTCCTCACGCCGGGCCCCGAGGGCATGCGTGGCGCCGTCGCACGCGCGAAGCAGATCGTCGACGAGACGCCAGGCGCGATCCTCGCTCGGCAGTTCGAGAACGAGGCGAACGTCCAGATCCACCGCGAGACCACTGCCGAGGAGATCTGGGCAGACACGGACGGCGAGATCGACATCTTCGTCGCCGGTGTCGGCACGGGCGGAACGATCTCCGGCGTCGGCCAGGTGCTCAAGGAGCGCAAGCCCGAGGTCAAGATCGTCGCCGTCGAGCCGAAGGACTCACCCCTGCTCACGGAGGGCAAGGCCGGCCCCCACAAGATCCAGGGCCTCGGCGCGAACTTCGTGCCCGACGTCCTCGACCGCGATGTCATCGACGAGGTCCTCGACGCGACCCTCGAGGACAGCATCCGCGTCTCCCGAGCGCTGACCTCGACCGAGGGCATCTTCAGCGGCATCTCGAGCGGAGCGAACCTCTGGGCAGCTCTCGAGATCGCGAAGCGTCCCGAGAATGCCGGGAAGAACATCGTGGTGATCATCTGCGACACCGGCGAGCGCTACCTCTCGACCGTGCTCTTCGACGACCTCCGCGACTAGCGAGTGGCACTGGCAACACCACGTCGAACGCCGGCACCGCAAGGTGTCGGCGTTTGGCGTCGGGTCCGGGAGGACATCGCCGCGACGCGCAGGAACGACCCGGCGGCCCGCTCCAAGGCCGAGATCGTGATCAACTACTCGGGGATGCACGCGCTCTGGCTGCACCGCATCGCCCACCGCCTGTGGATGCGCGCTGACACGAAGCTGCTCGCGCGCACGCTCTCGCAGTTCAATCGCTTCGCAACCGGTGTCGAGATCCACCCGGGCGCGCAGATCGGACGCCGCGTCGTCATCGACCACGGCATGGGGATCGTCATCGGCGAGACCGCAGTCGTCGGAGACGACGTGCTCATCTACCACGGCGTCACGCTCGGCGGCACGTCCGGCCACCGTGTGAAGCGGCACCCCACCGTGGGCAGCCGGGTACTCATCGGCGCCGGCGCGAAGCTCCTCGGCAACATCACGATCGGTGACGACTCGCGGATCGGCGCGAACGCCGTGGTGACGCGGGACGCGCCAGCCAACTCGGTGCTCACGGGCGTGCCAGCGCGCGTCCGTCAGCGCACTCCCGCCGAGCAGGACCTCGTCGGATACTACGAGATCTAAAAGATCTCAAGGCCTGGGCCACAGACAGCGAAACGGCGGCCAGCAGTGCTGGCCGCCGTTTCAGTGCGTCGTGGGCGTCGGCCTCAGTCGTCGCTGCCGGAGAGGGCAGCGAGACGAGCCTCCTCGTCGGCGGCGATCGCAGACTGGATGACGGGCCCGAGGGCCCCGTTCATCACATGGTCGAGGTTGTACGCCTTGTAGCCGGTGCGGTGGTCGGCGATGCGGTTCTCCGGGAAGTTGTACGTGCGGATGCGCTCCGAACGGTCCATCGTGCGGATCTGCCCGGATCGCGCCTCGGACTCAGCTGCCGCGATCTGCTCCTGCTGGTGGGCGAGGAGCCTCGCGAGCAGCACGCGCATACCGGCTGCGCGGTTCTGGATCTGACTCTTCTCGTTCTGCATCGACACGACGATTCCCGTGGGGATGTGGGTGATGCGCACGGCGGAGTCGGTCGTGTTGACCGACTGGCCTCCTGGGCCGGACGAACGGAAGACGTCGATCTTGAGGTCGTTGGGGCTGACCTCGATCTCTTCCGGCTCGTCGACCTCCGGGAACACGAGCACGCCCGTTGTCGAGGTGTGGATGCGCCCCTGCGACTCGGTCGCGGGGACGCGCTGCACGCGGTGCACGCCACCCTCGTACTTGAGACTCGCCCAGACTCCGAGCGCCGGGTCGTTGGCGTTGCCCTTGATCGCGACCTGCACGTCCTTGAAGCCCCCGAGGTCGCTCTCCGTCGAGGAGATCATCTCGGTCTTCCAGCCGCGCTGCTCCGCGTAGTGCGAGTACATGCGGAGGAGGTCGGCCGCGAAGAGCGCCGATTCCTCGCCGCCTTCACCGCCCTTGATCTCCATGATGACGTCACGTCCGTCGTCGGGGTCGCGCGGAATGAGGAGTCGCCGCAGCTTCTCCTGCGCGACACGCAGGTTCTCTTCAAGCACGGGGACTTCGTCGGCGAACGACTGGTCCTCCTTGGCGAGTTCCCTGGCGGCCTCGAGGTCATCCTCGAGCTCGGCTCGGGAGGCGTCAGCTGCGAGGATCTGCGCGAGCTGGGCGTACCGGCGGTTGACCTTCTTCGCGCGCGCCGGGTTGGCGTGCAGCTCCGGGTCGGCCAGCTGCTCTTGCAAGTCCTCGTGCTCCGCTCGAAGCTGCCGAACGGAGTCGGCCATCTCGTGTCTGGCCATGACTATGCCTTGGCGGCGCGGATGGGCTGCTTCGCGACAGAGGCGAGGAACTCCGCGTTGGTGCTCGTGCCTGCCACGCGGGCGAGCACTGCCTCGAGCAGCAGGAGCGGGTCGCCGCCGGTGAGGGCGCGCCGGATGCTCCAGGTCGCCTCGACTTCCTGCTGCGTGAGCAGCTGCTCCTCGCGGAGCGTCTGGGAGTGCGAGATGTCGATGGCGGGGAACACGCGCTTGTCGGCGATGTCGCGGGACAGGCGCAGCTCCATGTTGCCCGTGCCGGCGAAGGACTCGAGGATCGTGTCTTCCGTCTTGGAGCCGGTGCCGATCATCGCCGTCGCGAGGATCGTGAGCGAGCCGCCGTTCTCGACGTTCTTGGCGGAGCCGAAGAAGCGGCGAACCGGGGTCAGCGCCGAGGCGTCCACGCCGCCAGGCAGGATGCGACCGGATGCGGGAGCCGCGAGGTTGTAGGCCCGGCACAGCTGGGTCACGCCGTCGAGCAGCACGACCACGTCGTGGCCAAGCTCGACGAGGCGCTTCGCCCGCTCGATGGCGAGCTCCGCGACGGTGGTCTGGTCGTCGGCTGGGAGGTCGAATGTGGCCGCGACGACCTCGCCCTGGATGGTGCGCTGCATGTGCGTCACCTCTTCCGGACGCTCGTCGATGAGGACGACCATGAGGTGCACGTCAGGGCTGTTCTTCGCGACTGCGGCGGCGACCTGCTCCAGCACGATGGACTTGCCAGACTTCGGCGGTGCGACGATGAGGCCGCGGGTCCCCTTGCCGATGGGGGCGAAGAGGTCCATGAGGCGAGTGGCGACGCGGTCCTCGCTCGTCTCGAGGCGCAGCCGCTCCTGCGGGTACAGGGCGGTCAGCGAGTCGAAGTCTGGACGCTGGCGCGGCTCTTCCGGCGACTGGCCGTTGATGGCGTCGAAGCGCACGATGGCGTTGAACTTCTGCCGGCCGTGCTGGTTCTCGCCCTCGCGCGGCTGGCGGATTGCGCCGACGACGGCGTCGCCCTTGCGCAGCTGGTACTTCTTGACCTGCGCGAGCGAGACGTAGACGTCGTTCGGGCCCGGCAGGTAGCCGCTCGTGCGCACGAACGCGTAGTTGTCGAGCACGTCGAGGATGCCGGCGATGGGCAGGAGCACGTCGTCCGCTGCGATCTCGGGCTCGGTGTCTTCCGCCCCGCCGCGTCCGCGCTTGCGATCGCGGTAGCGACCTCCGCGGCCACGACGCTGCTCGTCCGTCTCGTCGTCAGCGGGCGTGTCCTGTGCCTGCTGGCCCTCGGCGCGGCCCTGCGCCTGGTCCCCGCCGCGTCCGCGTGAGCGACCGCGCTGACGGCGCCCGCCCTGCTGCTCGTCATCCTGAGTGTCGCCGTTGGACTCAGCGGGCAGCTCGTCCTGCTTGGCGGCGGGCTCCGCAGTGTCGGTGCTCTGCTCGGTGTCGTTGGTGCGACCACGACGGCCACGGCCACGGCCGCGCTTCCGCTGGCCCGCGCGTCCCTGATCCTCGTCGCGAGCCTCGTCCTGCTCGGAGGCCTCGCCGCGTGCGGGCGGGAGGACGAGGTCGTCGAGCGACAGCTCGGGAGCCGCGGGGGCGACCGGTGCGGTCGCTTCCTGGGCCGCGGAGTCATCGATGGCGACGGGCGTTTCCTCGTCGGTGAGCGGAGCCGACTCGACCTGGGTGTCAGCCTCGGGCGCGGCAGCGGCTTCGACCGGTGCGGCGACCGCTTCGGCGACGTCAGCCTCGACCGGCGCGGCATCCGCCTGGGCGGCGTCGGCCTCGACGGCCGGTGCCCCGGGAGCCGCGCTTGCTCGGGCGGTCTCGATGGCGTCGATGAGCGCGCCCTTGCGCAGGCTCCGAGCGCCACGGATCTGCAGACCGGCGGCAAGCGCCTGGAGGTCCGCGACCTTCATGGAAGTGAGCGGAGCTTCCTGCTCCGCGGTGGGTGTTGTGTCAGTCATCTGCTGTGAGTCCTTACCTCTACCGCGTTCTGCGGTGTTCAGATCGAGCGAGCGGGACTTCTCACACACTCTGAACCACATCGACAGAAATCGAGGGGGGTGCGTACTCCGCTGCTCGGAGAGTTGAAGCTGTCGCGCTGTGCCTACACCGAGAGTGTGGCCGCGTCGCCCGACAGCACCTCCACTGTAGCACCGAGGAAATCAACGGCAGGCATGATGGCGCTCCACTCGGTCTGCGTGTTGGCCTCCGCGACCGCCGCCGCGCGGAGCCGCTGCTCGGGGCTCTCGCACAGCACGAGCACGCTCGGGCCCGCGCCGGAGACCACTGCGGGCAGGCCTGCGGCCCGCAGCTCGGCGACGAGGCCGCTCGTGAAGGGCATGGCGGATGCGCGGTAGCTCTGGTGGAGGCGGTCTTCCGTCGCCTCGAAGAGCAGCTCTGGGCTCTGGACGAGTGCGGCGACGAGCAGGGCGGAGCGAGAGAGGTTGAAGATCGCGTCGGCGTGCGGGACGCTCTCGGGCTGGAGGCTGCGGGCGAGCTTGGTGGACATCGTCTCGGTCGGGATCAGGACGGTCGGCGACACACCGCGATGCACGAGCAGCTGCTTCGAACGGGGCCCGTTCTCACCGACCCAGGCGATCGTCAGACCACCGAAGAGGCACGGCGCGACGTTGTCAGGGTGGCCCTCGAGCTCGGTTGCGAATCGCAGGAGCGTGTCCGCGTCGAGCTCCACCTCGTTGGACACGAGCGCGGCAGCGGCCATGACGCCGGAGACGATCGCGGCGCCAGACGACCCCATGCCCCGTCCGTGCGGGATCGTGTTGACGGCGCGGATGCGCAGACCGGGCAGCTCGTAGCCGAGGCCGGTGAGCGTGTGCTCGATCGACTGGACCACGAGGTGCGAGGCGTCGCGGGGCACGCTCTCAGCGCCGACGCCTTCCACGTCGATCTCGAGGACGCCAGCCGGCGCGCTCTCGACGACGAGCGTGTCGTAGACGGCAAGCGCGAGCCCGAGCGTGTCGAAGCCCGGTCCGAGGTTGGCGCTCGTCGCGGGGACCTTGACTTCGACGCGACGCGCCTGTTCGACCTGCTTCATGCTGCGACTCCTAGGCAGAGGACTGTTGCGATGTGAGTGATATCGGCGGGCACCGAGGCCACTGCGTGGCGATCGGTGGCGTCGGTGGGCCGTTGGCTAGAGCGCGCCCTCGACACGGAGGACTCCCGTGACGCGACGCGAGGCTTCGTGGGCGGCCAGGGCCTCGGCCAACGCCGAGAGGGCTCGCTCGGTCGCGGCGTGCGTGCCGATGACGAGGGTTGCCCCGCCTTCGGCCGATTCGGCGGAGGGGCCGGCGGGCGCACCATCCTGGGTGCCGGCACTGCGCTGCTCGAGTGTCGAGACCGAGACGCCGAAGTCGCTGAAGACCTTCGCGATCTCCGCGAGCACGCCAGGACGGTCGTGCACTTCGAGGATGATCTGGTACCGGGTCGTGATCTCGCCGACTTCGAGCACCGGCAGGTCCGCGTGCGTCGACTCTCCCAGGCCGGGGCCGCCGTTGACGCGGCGTCTGGCGGAGGAGACGAGGTCGCCGAGGACGGCCGAGGCGGTCTCCACTCCCCCGGCGCCAGCACCGTAGAACATGAGGTCGCCGGCTGCCTGCGCCTGCACGAAGACGGCGTTGTTCCCGCCGTGCACCGAGGCAAGCGGGTGCTGCTCGTCGACGAGCGCAGGGTACACACGTGCCGAGATGCCGTCGACGCCGTCGGAGCCCGTCACGCGCTCGCAGATGGCGAGGAGCTTGACCACGAAGCCAGCCGCCTTCGCTCGCTCGATCTGCTCGATGGTGATCTCCGTGATGCCCTCGCGGTGCACGAGCTCGACGGGGACTTCGGTGTGGAAGGCGATGGACGCCAGGATGGCCGCCTTCTGCTGCGCGTCGTAGCCCCCGATGTCGGCCGTCGGGTCCGCTTCCGCGTAGCCGAGCTCCGTCGCGATGCGCAGAGCCTCCTCCAGGGAGTCGCCCCTGGTGTGCATCCGGTCGAGGATGAAGTTGGTCGTGCCGTTCACGATGCCCAGGATGCGCTCGACCCTGTCCCCGGCGAGGCTGTCGCGGAGCGGGCGGATGATCGGGATGGCGCCAGCCACGGCGGCCTCGTACGTGAGCTGCGCGCCGACCCGGCGGGCCTGGTCGAACAGCTCGGGCCCATGCGCCGCGACGAGCGCCTTGTTGGCCGTGACGACGTCGGCGCCCGTGGACAGCGCAAGCGAGATGAGGTGCTTCGCCGGGTCGATGCCGCCCATGAGCTCGATGACGATGTCCGAGCCAAGGATGAGGCGCTCGGCGTCGTCGGTGAACAGCTCCTTGGGCAGGTCGACGTCGCGTTTCGCGTCGACGTTGCGCACTGCGATGCCGGTGAGCAGGAGCGGGGCCCCCACCCTGGCCGCGAGTTCCTCGGCGTTCTCGAGCAGGATGCGGGCGACCTGCGAGCCGACGGATCCCGCGCCAAGCAGGGCGACACGGATGGGTCGGTTCTGGTTCATCGGTTCTCCTCGGTTACGGGCGCTCATCGGTCACGGCAGCTGCGAGTCCCGCGTCCCTGGCAAGCAGGTCGGTCACGGACTCGGCACGGATCAGCGTGCGCGTCTCGCCGTCGCGAACTGCGACGACGGCCGGTCGGCCGATCATGTTGTAGTTGCTCGAGAGCGACCAGCAGTAGGCGCCGGTCGCTGGCACGGCGACGAGGTCGCCGGGGGCGACATCGCTCGGGAGATAGTCTGCCAGAACGACGATGTCGCCGGATTCGCAGTGTTTTCCAACGACACGAACGAGCGCTGGCCCCGCAGCGGACGCCCGCGACGCGAGGCGAACGCTGTACTCGGCCTCGTAGAGCGCCGCCCTGACGTTGTCGCTCATACCGCCGTCCACGGAGACGTAGAGGCGGTCGGCGGTGCCTCCGGCGTCGAGTGGGACGCGGACGTTCTTCGTCGTGCCCACCTCGTAGAGCGCCGTGCCGGCCGGTCCGATGATGGTGCGGCCCGGTTCGAACGCCATGTTCGGGACGGCGATGCCCAGCCGCGAGCAGGCGTCCGCGACATGGGAGGCGATGTGGGAGGCCATCGTGCGGATGTCGGTCGGCGTCTCGCGGGGCAGGTAGGCGATCCCGTACCCGCCGCCGAGGTTCAGTTCGGGCACCGGCCCGCCGTCGAGCAGGCGCGCGTGCACCGCGACGAGGCGGTCTGCCGCCTCCCCGAACCCGTCGGCGTCGAAGATCTGCGAGCCGATGTGCGAGTGCAGCCCGAGGAACTCGAGCGAGTCGTGCTCCCGGATGCGCGCGACGAATGCGTCCACCTCGTCGAGTGGGATGCCGAACTTCTGGTCTTCGCGACTCGTGGCGAGGAACTCGTGCGTCGAGGCGTGCACGCCGGAGTTGACGCGAACGCGCACGGGCTGGCTCACCCCCGCAGCGGCAGCGGCGGCGGCGACACGATCGAGCTCCTGCGTGCTGTCCAGCACGATCCCGCCGATGCCGGCAGCGACGGCGAGGCCGATCTCTCTGGTCGACTTGTTGTTCCCGTGGAAGCCGATCAGCGCGGGCGGCGCGCCGGCCGCCAGTGCCAGCGCCAGCTCGCCCTCGCTGCACACGTCGATCGCGCAGCCGGCCTCGAGCATCCACCTCACGACGTCGGCACTCAGGAACGCCTTGCCCGCGTAATAGACCTTCGCCGAGACCCCGAGTGGCGAGAAGGCGTCGGCGAATGCCGCGACGGTCTCACTGGCCCTCGCTCGCGCGTCCGCCTCGTCCACGACGTAGAGCGGCGTGCCGAACTGCTCGGCGAGCGCACGGACATCCGCACCCGCGATCGACACCGCACCGTCTTCCGCACGGTTCGCGTTCCTCGACCAGACGTGGGCCTCGAGCGCGTTCAGATCGCTCGGCACTTCGAGGTCAGCCGGGGCAAGCGGATTCGCTCCGGTCGGGTGGACGGTTTGGGGTTCGCGGAGAGCTTCAGGCACCAGAGCATGCTATCCGCTGCCCTCTCGACGGAACAGGTCGTCGGTGCCGACACGCAGGGCTACAGGCAGTCGGCCACTGCGGGGAGCTCGTCGAGCCTTGCACCGTCGACCTGCCAGGAGAACGTGATCGCATCACTGGAGACGCCCGCGTCGGTGACCGTGGCCTCGAGCTGCGAGTCCGCGCACGTCGGCACCTCGACCTTGTCGTTCGATCCGAAGGGAATGCTCGTGCCGAAGAGGGTCATGCTGCTGTCGTTCGTCACGAACAGCTTGCCGTCGGCGGTCTCGTACCCGAGCTCCGACTCGACCTTGACCTGGAACTCACCGGTGCCGCTCACGGCCTCGATGTTGATGACATCGTCGCCATAGCTGATCGTCGTCTCGTAGGACTCGGTGTCGATCTCGCTCTCCTCGCCCTGCAGTGCGGCCGGGACGCCATCGAGGACGTCGGTCGCCACCGAGAGATCGACGGCCGTGGCATCGACCTGGCCCTCCAGCGAGGCGTCGATGCCCCTGAGGTCGATGCCGACCGTGATCCCTCCGTCGCCCACCGATGTCAGGGTGGCGTGCTCGATCTTCCCGGTGAGCACCTGAGCGAGCACGCTGAAGCCGTCCACCGCGACCGTGTACTCGGTCGGGGCTGACGCCTCCGCGTAGTTGTCGATGACGATCTTGCTCGCCTGCTCTTCGAGCGCGCTCGTGACGTTCGCCCGGGCCGCGAACTCGCCGATGACCAGGCCGCCCGCGATCACCACGACTCCGACGCCCGTCCACAGCCACCACTGCGCGTACCAGGGCCGGGACCTCTTGCCCTGCGGAGGCTGTCCGCCTTGCCATGCACCCGGCTGCTGGCCGTGCGGTGGCTGTCCGCCCGCCACGGCGACCTGCTGGCCGTATCCACTCCCCTGCGGCTGGCCGAACGGACGCTGTGGAGGCTGCCCGTAGGCGGGGCCGTTGGGTGGTTGACCGTAGCCGGGCTGCTGAGGCTGCTGAGGCTGCTGAGGCTGCTGGGGCTGCTGGGGCTGCTGACCGTCCCCCGGGCGCTGCTGACCGAAGCCCGGCTGGGAAGGCTGACCGTAGCCGGGCTGCTGCTGGCCCTGGCCCGGCTGCGGCTGACCGAAACCGGGCTGCTGAGGCTGCTGACCGTACCCCGGCTGCTGCTGGCCCCGACCGGGCTCCTGCCCGAAGCCCTGTCCGTTCGGCGGCATGCTCATCACAGTTCTCCAGTTCCTCGGCGGCTGGGCCGGCGACGCGCTGAGGGCGAGCCGTTGAGCCGTCGAGCCCAGGGTGGCCTCGTCGGCACGGACCCCATCGTCTCAGCTCGAAACTAGTCGCGACAGGTGGAGAACTCCCCGGAATCCGGGATCTCGGCCGTGAGCGCGATGTTTCTGGCCTCAACGCCGACGGTGAGCATTCCCTCGGCGATACGCAGTTCGGACACGTGCAGGCCAGCAGGCAGGTAGTCGGCCGTGCAGATCGGCACGGCGAACTCGTCGATGTCCGGCAGCGCCTGCGTGAGCGCCTGCCCGAACGCGCTGCCGGAGACCTCGACGTTCGTCGGGTCGATGATCACCTCACCGTCGACGAGCCGCAGCTCGGCGTCCACCGTGAGCATGCCGCTGAGCCCCAGGAAGGACACCGTGGATGCATACGACAGCTCGTCGTCACCGAGCGTGAGCGATGCGTCCGTTCCCGGCAGGACCGCAACACCTTCGAGCGTCGCCTCGGGAACGTCGAGGGTGCCCGTGAGCATCTCCGTCCGCATGCCGTCGAAGATGTGGACGCCGTACGCGTCGACGCTCGCCGCCAGGTTCAGTCCGAACGCTGTCAGCTCACCGGCCGACACCGTGACGTGACTCGCTCGACCGGAGGCGAGCTGCCAGAGCGTCGAGAAGCCGTGCACGCGGGCTTCGACGTCACCGTCGACCCCGGGAGGAAGCGAGTCCTGCACATGCTGCGCGATCCGGTCCTGCGCGACGAGGCGCACGCCGACATCGAGCCCGACCAGGAGCAGCAGGGCGCCGAGCGCCCACAACCCGGTCTTCACCCAGCGGCGCATCCTCCGCCTCCGCTGCGGCCGCGGAACCTGTCCGGGGCCGAGCGGCGGCTCAGCGGAGATGACCGGCGTCACGCGGAACTCACATTCGCTCTGGCGCGGAGACCCCGAGCATCGTGAGCGCAGAGCGCAGGACCGTGCTCGTGGCGTCGTTCAGCCAGAGGCGTGTGCGGTGAAGGTCGGTGATCTCGTCGTCGCCGCGCGGAATGACGCGACAGTTGTCGTACCAACGGTGGTACAGCCCGGCGAGCTCCTCCGCGTATCGTGCGACACGGTGCGGCTCACGCAGCTCGGCGGCTGCTGCCACGACGCGCGGGAAGTCCTGGAGCGCGCCGAGCAGCGCGGACTCGGACTCGTGGTCGAGGAGGGACGGCTCGAAGACCGAGCGGTCGACACCGGACTCCGCCGCGTTGCGCCCGACGGCGCACGTGCGAGCATGCGCGTACTGCACGTAGTAGACGGGGTTGTCGTTCGTGCGCTGCGCGAGCACATCGAGGTCGATGTCGAGGGTCGAGTTGGCGGATGAACGCACAAGCGCGTACCGGCCCGCATCCACCCCCACGGCGTCGACGAGGTCGTCGAGCGTGACGATCGTGCCTGCGCGCTTCGACATGCGCACGGGCTCGCCGTCCTTCACGAGGTTCACCATCTGTCCGATGAGGATCTGCAGGTTGACGCCTGGCTGGTCGCCGAACGCCGCGACCATCGCCATCATGCGGGCGACGTACCCGTGGTGGTCGGCACCGAGCATGATGATGCACTGATCGAAGCCCCGCTCGCGCTTGTCGAGGTAGTAGCCGATGTCACCGGCCATGTAGGTCGGGCTGCCGTTCGAGCGCACGACGACGCGGTCCTTGTCGTCGCCGTACTCCGTCGTGCGCAGCCACTGCGCGCCGTCCTGCTCGAAGATCTGGCCCTGCTGGCGCAGACGCTCGATGGCGCGTCCCACGGCGCCGGACTCGTGCACCGAGTCCTCATGGAAGAAGACGTCGAAGTCGACACCGAAGTCGTGGAGCTTCTGCTTGATCTCGCCGAACATCTGCTCGACGCCCTTCGAACGGAAGACTTCCTGCTGCGCGTCGCGGTCGAGCTCGGCGAGCCCGTCGCCGTAGGCGGCCGCCACCTGTCCCGCGATGTCGGAGATGTACGCGCCGCCGTAGCCGTCCTCCGGCGTGTCCTCGCCGAGGTACGCAGCGAGCAGCGAGCGGGCGAAGCGGTCGATCTGCGCGCCGTGATCGTTGAAGTAGTACTCGCGCGTCACATCAGCGCCGGCAGCGATGAGCACGCGGGCCAGGGAGTCGCCGACCGCAGCCCAGCGGACGCCGCCCATGTGGATGGGGCCGGTCGGGTTGGCGGACACGAACTCCAGGTTGATCTTGACACCGGCGAGCGAGTCGCCGTCGCCGTACGCCGGACCGGCGTCGACGATGAGCTTCGCCAGCGAACCAGCCGTGGCCGTGTCGAGCGTGATGTTGATGAAGCCGGGGCCGGCGACCTCGGCGCTCGCCACCTGCGCATCGAGGACAAGCTGCTCGACGATGCTCGCGGCCAGCTCACGCGGGTTCGTTCCGACACGCTTCGCGAGGCGCATCGCGACGTTCGAGGCCCAGTCACCGTGGTCGCGGTTCCGCGGTCGCTCGAGCACGATGTCCGTCTCGGGGACGGTGATGCCCGCCGCACCCTCGAGAGGTGCGAGCGCGGCGTTGACAGCGGTGGTGAGAGCCGTGACGAGAGCTGGAGAAGTCATAGACCACCCATCCTAGAGCCGCGCGGGCCGCCCCGTCGGCGCGCGAGCGCGCCCGCGTCAGCCCAGTTGGACCCGCTCGGTCCAGTCCTCCAAGATGACCTCGCTCGAGGTCGCGTTGACGTGGAGCTTCGAGAGGCGCAGGTTCGCGATCGTGTTGCTCAGGAACGCGGTGTCGGCGGCATCCCGTCCGCTCGCGATGCGCTGCATGAGGCGGCGCGGCGCCAGGTGGGTGGCATCCACGACGTACCAGGCTCCGTCGACGAGCACCTCGACGACGGCGTGGAAGTCCATGGGCACCAGGCCGGGAGCGTAGACGGACACGAGGCGTGCCGGCAGGTCGTTGGCGCGCAGGAACGCGATCGTCAGGTGCGCGAAGTCACGGCAGACTCCCTGGCGCTTCAGGAACGTGTCTCGCGCACCGTCGGTCGGCGCGCTGGAGCCAGGCACGTAGCTGATGTTCCTCGAGACCCAGTCGACGACTGCATCCACGAGCTCGAAGCCCTGCTTGCCGCGGAACATGGACCGTGCCGTCGGTCCGAGCAGGTCGGATTCGGCGTAGCGAGACGGGCGACGGAACTGGATGAGATCGAGCTCTTCCGGCTCGTTCGGCTGCGCCCGGTCGAGCACGGTCGCGCTGTACCGCATCTCGATGTGCTTCGCGGAGGTCGTCACGCGGTGCAACCTGCACTCGGAGCGATCAACGGATTCGATGACGTCGAGCGGTTGCCCGTCGCCGGTGATCGTGAACGACTCGTTCTCGAGGTTCGCCAGCGTGTGGGCCGCGATCGAGAACACGAGGTCGGCTTCCCCGTCGAGTTCGAGGTCAATGGCAGATTCGATCTTTCGCATCACCAGCGGATTGTGTCACGCTCGCGTAGCCTTCGAGCACAAGTGTGTGCGGCCTCGCAGGGTGGCACCTGGGTCCTCTCGCTCCCTGTTAGTATGGGCTCCGCGTTGCGAACTTCGGCATCGCGTTCGCCTCCGTAGCTCAGTGGATAGAGCGCCGGTTTCCGGTACCGTAGGTCGCAGGTTCGACTCCTGTCGGGGGCACGTCTCGATGTCGCGAGGCATCACGAAGGGTCCGGTTCTGCATCGCAGAGCCGGACCCTTCTGCATGGGCTCACCTCCGGAAGCGCGAATGTCTGCGCCGCAGGTCGTCAATTTGAGGGCGAAGTCCGGACGAGCGCCTGCGCTGAACGCCGAGTTTCTGGGTTTCCCAGCTGCGTCGACCAAGTGACCGGCGTCGATTCGCCCTCGAATTGACAGTGTCGGTCGCGAGGGCCTCCCTTCCGCGGCGCTCCGCCTGGCTCGGCCACGACGGCGCGCCCAGCCGGGCGCGACTCGCCACCGTTGACAGCCGTCGCGACGCGGGGCTACGGTCAGCACTACCTCGACGAGGGGAGGCAAGGATGCCCACCTACACGTACGGATGCGACAACTCGCATCGATTTGACGAGGTGCACACGATGAGCTCTGTGCCCGATGCATCCGCCTGCCCCGATTGCGGCGGCCCGGCCCGACGTCGCCCCGCCGCCCCGCACCTCTCTGCCGCCGGCTCGTCCACCTACGGCCTCATCGATGCCGCCACGAAGTCCGCACACGAGCCGCAGGTCGTGAGCTCGCTTCCGGGGACACCCCGTCGACCTGGTGCCGGCGTCACCCGCAATCCGCTCCACGCGAAGCTGCCACGACACTGACGTCGTGGGGCTCGCACCAACGAAAGGACCGCCCCATGCCAGACGTGCTGTTTCCCCTCGACTCGTCGAAGAAGTTCGAGGACCAGGAGAAGATCGGCCACAACCGATGGCACCCGGAGATCCCGCCGGTTGCCACCGTGAAGCCAGGAGACGAGTTCCGGGTCGACTGCCGCGAGTGGTTCGACGGCGCGATCGTCAACGACGATTCTGCCGAGGACATCCTGAACGCACCACTCCTCACGGTGCACAAGCTCAGTGGCCCATTCCGCGTCGAGGGCGCGAAGCCGGGTGACCTGCTCATCGTCGACATCCTCGACGTCGGTCCCATCCCGCAGGAGAAGGGCCCGCTCGCAGGGCAGGGCTGGGGCTACACCGGCATCTTCGCCAAGCAGAACGGCGGCGGCTTCCTCACCGACCAGTTCCCGGACGCGTACAAGGCGATCTGGGACTTCAGCGGACAGACCGCGACGTCCCGCCACGTGCCGGGAGTGTCCTTCACGGGGCTCATCCACCCGGGGCTCATGGGGACGGCGCCGTCGGCGGAGCTGCTCTCGAGGTGGAACGCCCGGGAGGGGAAGCTCATCGCGACCGACCCGACTCGCGTGCCCCCGCTCGCACTGCCGCCCGAGCCGCAGTTCGCGGTGCTCGGCTCGCTGCCCGACTCGGAGTTCGACCGCGTCGCGGGCGAAGCCGCCAGGACCGCGCCCCCTCGCGAGAACGGCGGCAACCAGGACATCAAGAACCTCTCGAAGGGCACCCGCATCTTCTACCCCGTCTTCGTGGACGGGGCGAACCTCTCGATGGGCGACCTGCACTTCTCACAGGGCGACGGTGAGATCACCTTCTGCGGAGCCATCGAGATGGGCGGGTTCATGGATGTGCGGGTCGATGTCATCAAGGACGGCATGGACACCTACGGCGTCTCCGAGAACGCGATCTTCATGCCAGGCAACGTCGAGCCGAACTACAGCGAGTGGATCGCGTTCAGCGGCACGTCCGTGACGCTCGACGGCGAGCAGCGCTACCTGGACTCGCATCTCTCCTACCAGCGCGCGTGCCTGCACGCCATCGACTACCTCACGAAGTTCGGCTACGCCCCCGAGCAGGCCTACCTGCTGCTCGGCTCGGCACCCATCGAGGGCCGGTTGTCCGGCGTCGTCGACATTCCCAACTCCTGTTCAACGGTGTACCTGCCGACCGCGATCTTCGACTTCGACGTTCGCCCCTCCGCAAGCGGGCCGCACCAGATCGACCCGGGCATGGGGGCGCCGAGGGCCGTCGCCTCCTGAGAGACCTGCTGCATCACCTGGGGCCGCGGGTGGACGCGTGTGGCGCGCCTGCCCGCTGGCCTCTACAATCTCGTGTGCCTTCAGAGACCCCAGACGAGACGCCAACGGCGACGCCCGACGATGCGACCATCGCGAGCAGCGCTCCGGAGCGCATCGGCGAAGCCGACCTCGCGACGACCCTGCGGGTGCTCGAGCAGCTGTCCGCGTACGACCGCGAGGACCCGGACTTCATCACCGTGCGCCGAGCGACAGCCCAGTTCTTCAAGGACGTGAAGCGCGTGGGACGTGCCGCGAAGCGGCAGCGCATCGCAGACGCCGACAAGGCGGTCGTCGCGGCGACCGCGACCGGCGCGCCCGATCGCATCGACGACGAGACGCGCGGTATCCCGATCTCCACCTCGACGACGACCCCGACCGCGGGCGAGCTCCTCAAGCCACGCGCCTGCTACATCTGCAAGCAGCCGTACACGGTCGTCGATGCGTTCTACCACCAGCTCTGCCCCGAGTGCGCCGCGTTCAGCCACTCGAAGCGGGATGCACGAGCCGACCTCACGGGCAAGCGCGCGCTGCTCACGGGCGGTCGCGCGAAGATCGGCATGTACATCGCGCTGCGCCTCCTGCGCGACGGTGCGCACACGACGATCACGACGCGCTTCCCGCGCGACGCCGTGCGCCGCTTCTCGGCGCTGCCCGATTCCGCCGAGTGGATCGACCGGCTGAAGATCGTCGGCATCGATCTCCGCGACCCCGCTCAGGTCATGGGACTCGCAGATTCGGTCACCGCAGCGGGGCCGCTCGACATCCTCATCAACAACGCGGCACAGACCGTGCGCCGCTCCCCCGGCGCCTACGCACCGCTCGTGGAGGCTGAGCTGGCACCGCTGCCGGACGGCCCGCTCCCGGAACTCGTGACGTTCGGGCACACCAACGACGCGCATCCGCTCGCCCTCGCGGAGTCGGTTGCGGCGCACCCGATTCTCTCGTCGGCTGCCGGTCGCACCGCCGAGGAGCTCAGCGCCGACGCGATGGCCGCTGGTTCCTCATCGCTCGAGCGCCTCGCGGCCGGCACCGCGATCGACGCCGGCGGACTCGTGCCGGACGAGCTGCACATCAACTCCTGGACCCAGCACGTCGACCAGGTCGAGCCCATCGAGATGCTCGAGGTCCAGCTCGCCAACATGACCGCCCCGTTCCTGCTGGTCAGCAAGCTGCGCGGCGCGCTCAGGGCATCGTCGGCCAGGCGGACCTACATCGTCAACGTCTCCGCGATGGAGGGCGTGTTCGGTCGCGGCTACAAGGGCCCAGGTCATCCGCACACGAACATGGCGAAGGCCGCACTCAACATGCTCACGCGCACAAGCGCGCGGGAGATGTTCGAGAGCGACCGCATCCTCATGACCGCCGTGGACACGGGCTGGATCACGGACGAGCGGCCGCACTTCACCAAGGTCCGGCTCGCCGAGGAGGGCTTCCACGCTCCGCTCGATCTGGTCGACGGAGCCGCGCGCGTCTACGACCCGATCGTTCGGGGCGAGACCGGCGAGGACCTGTTCGGCGTCTTCCTGAAGGACTACAGGCCAGGCTCCTGGTAGTCGGCGGGGCTGGCGTTCACCCCGCCAGCACCGCCGACGACCGGACGCCGCCCCGCCGAGCGAGACGAGCCCCGTCCCGACTAGAAGATCTGGCCGACCGGCTCGCGCTTCTCGCTCTGGAAGGCATCCTCGGTCCGTCCCGCCGCCCAGTAGCCGGAGAGGGAGAGCTGCGAGCGATCGATGCCGCGCGCGGAGAAGTTCTTCCGCAGCCGCTTCATCTGCTCGCGCTCGCCGTGCGCGAAGACCTGGACTCTTCCGTCCGGGAGATCGAGCTCCTCGACCGCAGCTGCGAGCAGCTGGCGGTCGTAGCCGCCGTGCTCGCCCCGGTGGATCCAGGTCACGGCGACGCCCGTCGGCGCTCCAAGAGGGATGTGGTCCTCGTCGCCGGCGACCTCGAGGAGCACTGCGCCCTTGGCGTCCGCCGGCATCGCCTCGAGCGTGCGGGCGATGGCGGGGAGCGCGGATTCGTCGCCGCAGATGAGATGCCAGTCGCTGTCGGGCAGCGGGGAGTATGCCCCGTGTGGAGTGCTGGCGACGATGACGTCGCCAGGCTTCGCGTCTCTGGCCCAGGGCCCGGCCACCCCGGCGTCGCCGTGCACGACGAAGTCGACCGAGACGGTTCCGCTCGCGCGGTCGATGCCGCGGACCGTGTAGGTGCGGCGGACCGGCACCTGGTCGATCGGGAGCGTGGCCCGCAGCTCCTGCAGGTCGAAGGGGAGCTCGAGCTCACCGACGCCTGCGCCGAAGTGCAGCTTCAGGTAGGTGTCGGCGTGCTCGAGATCGAAGTCGTCGAGGTTGGCGCCGGAGAAATGAACGCGGACGAGCGAACGGCTGAGGCGCTCGGTTCGCACGACCGTCAGGCGGACAGTGGGTCCGCGCTTGCGCGGCTTCTGGATGACGGCATCGGTCACGTGGGGGCTCCTGACGGTGGCGGTACGAGTTAGGAAAGCCTAACAAGGCCCACGAGGAGCGGATGATGGGCCCCGGTTCACGCCCCCTGGGCGTCGGTGGCGGGTTCCGAGCGCCTGTACTGCGCGATTGCGTCGGCAAGTTCCTCCAGGAACACGTCGACCTCCTGCGCCGAGTAGCCGCGCTCGTAGACCCGCGAGGTGAACTTCACTGCCTCGACCTCGTGGGCTCCGGCGATCTGAGCCTCCTCCGGGCGGCCGCTCTCGAACGCCTCCAGCGTTGCCGCCGCCTGGTCGAGGAACTGGTCGACCTCCTGCACGTCGTAGCAGCCGTCGAACTTCAGCGCGTTGAACCGCTTGGTGCGTACGTCTTCACTTCGCACGTTGGACCTCCTGTGTCTCATGTGAAAACCGGACAAGGAGCGCTTGTCCGGTGCACGACAATTCTACGGAACTCCATGCGGAATCACACATCGACGCCCGATTGTCACCGAGTGCTCACCTTGGCCACCCCCACGACGCCCGGTGTTCCCAACGTGTTCACCCGCGCGGCGACGACGCGCACAACAATCACGTTCTTCACGGCTTGGTCCCGCTAGCGTTACGACCAAGGCCGCTGACCGGCCAGAAAGGGGTCTCCGTGCGTCGCGTGCTCTCTCTGCTCGGCATCGTTGCCGCTGCACTCCTCGGGACGAGTGCGCCAGCATCCGCCGAGGTCTCTCCGATCACTTCCTCTGCCGTAGCGCCGGCTGCGAGCCCGGGTTCCCCCGACGGGCACATCTTCGACCCAGATGGGCTCGTCACCGGCGAGACCGCCGACATCGAGCAGGCGATCTCCGCCCTGGAGGCGGACACGGACTTCACCATGTACTTCGCGATCGTCGATCGATTCTCGAACCCGAGCGCGGGGTTCGACTGGGCGAGCGAGTTCGCGTCCGTCAACGACCTCGGCTCGGAAGCGGTCATCCTCTACGTCGGCGTCGATCAGCTCGACTTCGGGCTCAACACCGACAGCACGTTCCCTCTCGGAGACGGGGCGCTCCGCGACATCGAGACGCAGTCCATCGCGCCGAACCTCGATGCCGGCGACTACGGCCAAGCCGCTGTCTCTGCCGCCGACTCCCTCCGCCAGGAGCTGACGGGCGCAGGAAGCGGGCCGGCCGGAACCGCACCGAGCATCGACGCGGGGCCGATCTTCCTCTTCGTGGGCGGATTCATCGTCGTCGTGGCCGTCATCATCCTGGTCGTCGTTCTCCTGGCGCGACGCAAGAAGAAGCAGGGCGAGCGGGCAACCCAAGCCCAGCGCCAGGCGCAGCTCGAGCAGCTGGCGCAGCGCGCCGCCGGCGAGCTCGTCAGGGTCGACAACCTCGTGACCGCCGCAGACCAGGAGGTGAGCTTCGCCGAGGCGCAGTTCGGCCAGGAACCGGTTGCCGAGTACCGGGCGGCCGTCGCGGACGCGCGCGAGCAGCTGCGACGAGCGTTCGACGTCCAGGGGCAGTACCTCGACGCGACCCCGGAGCCGGAGCCCGCCAAGATCCAGATGAACGAGGCCATCCTCGGCTTCGCGAACCAGGCCGAGCAGCGCGTCGCCGAGCAGGCCGCGCGCTTCGAGAAGCTTCGGGACATGGAACGCAACGCGCCGGAGCTGCTCAGGCAGGTGCGGGGCGAGCTCGACCGACTGGAAGGCCAGATGCAGGGTGCGGAGTCGCAGCTGACGGCCCTCCGCGCGCGCTACAGCGCACAGGCGCTCTCGACCGTCGACGATTCCACACAGCACGCGAGGGAGCTGCTGGCGCTGGCTCGCTCGGAGACGGAGAACGCGGACGGCGGTCTGCGGGAGGGCCGGACCGGGCCCGCAGCAGTCGACATCAGTGACGCACAGCTCGCGCTCGCACGGGTGAGCTCGGTGCTCGGCTCGATCGGAGCGGCAGCGAGCGACCTGGAGAACGCGGAGCAGCTCATCCGCCAGGAGATCGGGGAGCTGGAATCGGGCCTCGCGCGCAGCTCCCAGCTCGTCCAGCAGGCGTCACTGCAACCAGACGTCGCCGCCGCGGCCGCCGCAGCGCAGACAGCTGCGCAAGAGGCCATGGGCCGGGCCCGCTCCGGCGGAGCGGCAGCGGCTGACCCCCTCCGAACCCTCGGGGCTCTGCGCGAGGCAGACGAGGCGCTCGACACCGCCATCGCATCGCTGCTGGACGAGCACGAGCGCCTCGCCGGTCTGCGCCGTCAGCTCGATGTGGCGCTGGCACAAGCGCGCTCCGCAGTCACGGGAGGGCTCCAGTTCATCGACGGACGACGCGGCGCCGTCGAGAGCGAACCGCGCGCCCGCATCCAGCAGGCAGAGACGGAGCTCCGAACGGCAGAGCAGCTCGCCGCGACGCAGCCGGAAGAGGCGATGCAGCGAGCCAAGAGCGCGATCAGCCTCGCCGAACGGGCGACCGAGCAGGCGAGGAGCCAGGTGCAGATGCAGCGCAGCGGCTACGAGCAGAGCTGGGGCATGTCGTCTGGCGGCAGCTCGAACAGCAACTTCAACTCGGGGCTCCTCGGCGGGATCCTCGGCGGCCTCATCAGCAACAGCGGCTCCTCGAGCCGTAGCTCCTGGGGAGGCGGAAGCTCCTGGGGAGGCGGCTCCAGCCGACGCTCTGGCGGCTCCTCCGGGTTCAGATCGTCCGGAGGCTTCCGCTCGTCAGGCGGCGGCTTCCGTTCCTCGGGCGGCGGCCGGCGGCGCTGACGCAGCTCCCGGAAGCACACAGCCCACACGCACACCACCCCACAGCACGGCCATCCACCAGGGACCATCAGGAACCGACCAGCAAGAAGGAAGCACTCGATGTCCAACAAGCAGTCCATCTTCGGACGAATCAGCCAGCTCGTCCGCGCGAACATCAACTCGCTCATCGACAACGCGGAAGACCCGCAGCTCATGATCGACCAGCTCATTCGCGACTTCACGGCCAACATCAAGGAAGCCGAGTCGGCCATCGCGCAGACCATCGGCCAGCTGCGCATGCTGGAGGATGACTACCGCGAGGACGTGCAGGCCGCGTCGGAGTGGGGCAACAAGGCGCTCGCCGCGAGCCGGAAGGCCGACGAGCTCCGTGCCGCGAACGACGAGGTCGACGCGCAGAAGTTCGACAACCTCGCGAAGGTCGCGCTCTCACGCCAGATCGAGTCCGAGACCGAGGCCCGCACCGCCGAACCGCAGATCCGCGCTCAGACGCAGGTCGTCGACCAGCTCAAGGGCGGCCTCGAGGGCATGCGCGAGAAGCTGCGCCAGCTCGGCGCCAAGCGCGACCAGCTCGCCGCCCGCGCCAAGACGGCTGAGGCGCAGCAGAAGGTCAACGAGGCCCTCGGCAGCATCAACGTCATGGACCCGACCAGCGACCTCGGCCGCTTCGAGGAGAAGGTGCGTCGCCAGGAGGCGCTCGTCCGTGGCCAGCAGGAGCTGCAGACGTCGAGCCTCGACTCGCAGTTCAACCAGCTGGAGGACCTCGGCAAGCTGACCGAGGTCGAGGCGCGCCTCGCCGCGCTCAAGCAGGGGCAGCGTGCCCCCGCCGCCATCGATGCCCCGGAGCAGAGCTTCTAGGCATCGAAGCCGGCAGTGTTCGCCGCTGAGACCCGTCGCACACGGTCGGGTCTCAGCGGCGTCCTTCTCTCCCCCAGCCTTTCGAGGCACCACAGTCAGCGTCGGAAGGCCGTCACCATGAACCCCCTCAAGAGCCTGTTCCTCGACTCGCCGATCTCGCGACTCGGGTACCACGCGGCGACGGTCGTCGGTCTCGTCGTCGGAGTTCCGCTCTCGACGGGCCGGGTGGAGGTGCACGAAGGGCTCATCGTCTGTCGCGGTCTCCCGAAGTGGGCCTTCCGCCGAGGAGGGACCTGCGTCGGCCGTGTCTACCTGACGCGCGACGTCGTCGGCGAGCGGGTGTTCCGCCACGAGCGAGTGCACGTCGAGCAGTGGAAGCGCTACGGCTTCCTGTTCCCGCCCCTGTACTGGCTCGCCGGATTCGACCCGCTCAAGAACCGCTTCGAGATCGAAGCCGGTCTGGAAGACGGCAACTACCTGCCCCCGCGTCGGCGCCCAGCCGCTCGCGGCTGACTGTACGAGAGCACGTCGCCGCTCACCACGTGGGCGGATACCGCCTCGGCCAGTCCAGCGCCCGCTCGAGCTCCATCGAGAGTCGAAGCAGCGTCGCGTCATCCCCCGGGCGCCCGATGGCCTGCACGCCGACCGGCAGACCGCGCGCTGAACCCGCCGGCATCGTGATCGCGGGCAGGCCTGTCACGTTCACGTACGAGGTGTACGGCGTGAACTGGCACTGCTGCTCGAAGTTCCGCTCCCCGTCCTCTGCGTCGAACCATCCCAGCGGCCTCGGCGTCATCGCCAGGGTCGGGGTCAGCACGACGTCGAACTCCGAGTACTGGGCGATGATGCTGCCCTCGAACGCACCCAGCGACGCGAGCGCGGCGGCCAGCTCCGCCGCCGACTTCGTCCTTCCGACGCCGACCAGCCAGCGCGTCAACGGCTCGAGCGCCTCGAGTGCTTCCCCTTCGAGCGGAATGGTGGATGCTCCCGCTTGCCAGACCGTGCGGAACGCGTCGACGTACTCCGGCGCATCCACCGGCGTCGACGGCAGGAGCTCGTGCCCGAGCCTGGCGAGGTGCTCTTTGGTCGCCTCGAAGACCTCGGCGACCTCATCGTCGAGGTCGATCGCGTAGTGAGTCGACCACGGCGACCAGGTGCTGAAGCCGATGCGGAGTCTTCGGACGGGCGTCTCCAGCGCGTCGACGTAGGAACGCTCCCCCGCCGGAGCCGTCAGCGCGCTCCGGTCGGCCTGACCTCCGTCGGCGCGGCGGGCGATCATGCCGTCGAGCAGCAGCGCCGCATCCGCTGTCGTCCTCGCGAGCGGCCCGGCGACCGGCAGCCCGGCCAGCGCCCCGACGCCCGAACCGTCTGGCACGCGACCTCGGCTCGGCTTGAGGCCGACGAGCCCGCAGGCCGCGGCGGGGATGCGGATGGAGCCTCCGCCGTCCGAGCCCGGCGCGAAGGGCAGCAGTCCGGCGGCGACGGCGGCGGCGGCTCCACCTGAGGAGCCGCCAGCACCGAGCCCGGAACCCCAGGGGGTGACGGCTGGGGCGGCGACCGCGTTCTCGGTGTACGCGGGTAGCCCGAACTCCGGGGTGTTCGTCTTGCCCAGGCTGACACCGCCAGCGGCGTCCATCGTCTCGACCAGCGGCGAGCTCACCTCGGGCACATGGCCGGCGAAGGCTCGGGAGCCGAACGTCGTGGGCACGCCGGCACGGGGCTCGAGGTCCTTGTCCGCAAACGGCATGCCCCAGAGCGGGGCCGAGCGTCTGTCAACGCGCCACGAGCGGGCCTGTGGGTCCTGCTCGAGCCGGAGCGCCCGGTCAAGTGCGCGTTCGTGCGTCACGGTGATGAACGCGCCCGACCTGCCCGCGTCGGCGTCGATCCTTCTGAGATAGGCGCTTGCGAGGTCGAGGGGCGAGAGCTCGCCGGTGGCGATCAGCTCCCGTTGCCTCATGGCGCCGAGTTCGTGCAGCGGTTCGCTCATGGTGTGCCTTTCGAGGAGCGGGCACGTCACGCCCGGACGGGAAGAGTCAGAAGAGGGACGGCCTCGAGACGACGCTGTCCGTCGTCTCGACGCGCCAGTCGACCGGGGCAGCTCCCTGGTCACGCAGAAGCTCGTTGGCCCTGGAGAAGGGTCGTGAGCCGAAGAACCCCCTGGATGCGGACAGCGGGCTCGGGTGCGGACTCTCGATGCGCGGGGTCTCGCCCAGCATCGGGGCCAGGGCCTGCGCGTCCTTGCCCCACAGGATCGCGACGAGCGGCGTCTGCCTGGCGACGAGCGCCGCGATCGCGGCATCGGTGACCGCCTGCCACCCGAGGCCGCGATGCGACCCCGCCGCCCCAGGGGACACCGTGAGCACCCGGTTCAGCAGGAGGACGCCCTGCTCGCTCCAGCGTGAGAGGTCGCCGCTCACCGCCGGCTCGATGCCGAGGTCGTCGTGCAGCTCCCGGTAGATGTTGGCGAGACTGCGCGGGAGAGGCCGCACGTGCGTGTCGGTCGCGAACGAGAGGCCGATGGGGTGTCCGGGCGTCGGGTACGGATCCTGACCGACGATCAGCACGCGCACCTGATCCAGGGGCTGCGTGAAGGCCCGCAGGACGTGCTGTGCGGCGGGGAGGAATCCGCGTCCTGCCTCGACCTCCGCCTCGAGGCGGAGGTCGATCTGAGCGAGTGTCGCAGCCTCCGATTCGAGCGCGCTGGCCCAGCCCTGGTCGAGTCGCGCCAGGTCCGCGAGCCCCGCGGGCCCGGTCATCCGGACGCGCGACTCGACGAGACCGTGACGCCGCCCTCCGCTGCAGTGAGCTGCCAGACGCTGCCGGAGCCGAGGATCTCGAGTGCACCCTCCCCCACCTTCAGAACCGTGTCCTCGTCGATGGCGAGGATGCGCTCGGCGAGCCCCGCCTCGATGCTCGCTGCGCACAGCGCGACGAGACCCCACTGCGCGGCGTGCGCCTCGATGGTCAGATCGACCAGCCCGAGTCCCGCCTCGAGCGTCACCTCGTCAAGCCCCTCACCGGACTCCTCAGGAGCCACGGGCACGCCGCCGATGCGCCATCCCCCGATGATGGCCTCGTCGGCCGCGATCGCCGCCCCTGCGGAGTAGCCGAGGTACGACACCCCCTCGCTGACGAGGCGACGCACGTCCGTCGCGAGTGGAGCCAGTGCCGCCAGGTAGGCGGGCGTGTGCCCGCCGGCGACGAGGATGGCGTGCGCCGTCGAGAAGCTCGCGAGATCGATCTCGTCAAGCGGTTCGCCAGCCTCCGTGCTGCGCGCGAGCACCGGCGTGGCGAGGACGCCGGGGTCCAGCGACCGCAGTCGGTCGGCGAACCAGTCCGCGATGGACCGGGGTGCTTCCCCGACCGCGATGATCGCGATGACCGGAGTCTCGCCGCCGGCCCGCAGGCGGGCGTCACTCGCGAGCTGGGAGAGCGCGAGCTCGACCCCGGGCCCGTCGCCGCCGCCGACCAGGAAGATGCTCATTCGCTCGACTCCTTCGCCGTGCCCTTCATCGCAAGACGACCGCGATGCAGCTGGAACTGCTCACGCTGGGCCACCGGCCGGACGATGAGCTCATCGACGTTGACGTGCCCGGGCAGCTGCAGTGCGAGCTGGATGGTCGCAGCGATGTCGTCGGCCGTCAGCGGATGATCGACACCCTCGTAGAGCTTCGCGGCCGACGCCTCGTCACCTCGCATCCGCTTGAGCGTGAACTCGTCGGTGTGCACCATGCCGGGGGCGATGTCGATGACGCGGATGGGCTCGCCGCCGAGCTCGAGCCGGAGCACGCCGATCATGGCCGCCTCGGCCGCCTTGACCGCGACGTACCCTCCGCCGCCCTGGTAGATGACTCGCCCGGCCGTCGAGGTGACGGTGACGATGTCGGCGTGCGGGAACTCGTCCTGGCTGCTCGCAGCAGAGGCACGCAGAAGCGGCAGCAACGCGGTGATGACGCGCTTCGTGCCGAGCACGTTCAGGTCGAACATCCGCTGCCAGTCATCGATGCGGCTCTCTTCGACGCTCTCCGTGCCGAACGCCCCGCCCGCGACGTTCACGAGCGCCTCGACCTCGCCGAGCTCGGCCGCGCGATCCCGCAGCTCAGCGACGAACGCATCGCTCGTGATGTCGCCGGCGAGCACCTGCGCCCCGGTCTCAGCGGCGAGCTCGTCCAGTCGATCCGCACGGCGAGCCGTCGCGAGCACCTCTCGCCCACCGGCGCGCAGGGCTCTGACCGTCGAACGGCCAATCCCGCTGCTCGCTCCCGTGACCACGACCACACGCGTTCTCTGTTGTTCAGGCATGCCTCCATCGTGGCATGCGCGCATGTCGCGAACACTCAACGCGTGACGATTTGTGTCCCGATCCGTTGCCACCCTGGACACCCACTGCCACACTCGGTGCCACCCGACAGTCCAGTCGGGTCGCAGCCGACCCGGAGGCTACCTATGACCCAGAGCTTCGAGACCAGGCAGATCCATGCCGGTTCCGCCCCAGACCCGACGACCAACGCGGTGGTCACCCCCATCTACCAGACGACCTCGTACGTGTTCGACGACGCACAGCACGCGGCCGACCTGTTCTCCCTCTCCCGCGCGGGCAACATCTACACGCGCATCACCAACCCGACAACGGCCGTGCTCGAGGCCCGAATCGCCGACCTCGAAGGCGGCAGCGGCGCCCTCGCCCTCGCTTCCGGTCAGGCCGCCGAGACCTTCGCGATCCTCAACATCGCCGGAGCTGGCGACCACATCGTGTCCTCGACCTCCATCTACGGCGGCACGTTCAACCTCTTCAAGTACACGTTCGCCAAGCTCGGCATCGACGTCACGTTCGTCGAAGACCAGAACAACCCGGATGCCTGGCGCGCCGCCGCCAAGGACAACACGAAGCTGTTCTTCGGCGAGACGATCGGCAACCCCGCCGTGAACATCCTCGACATCGAGACCGTCGCGAACGTCGCACACGAGGTCGGCGTGCCCCTCATCGTCGACAACACCATCGCGACGCCGTACCTCATCCGCCCGTTCGAGCACGGAGCCGACATCGTCGTCCACTCCGCCACGAAGTTCCTCGGCGGTCATGGTGCCGTCATCGGCGGCATCATCGTCGACGGAGGCAGCTTCCCGTGGGATGAGCACAAGGCCCGCTTCCCCGGACTCTCCGAGCCCGACCCGAGCTACGACGGCCTGAGCTACACGGGCGCGCTCGGCAACGCGAACGCCTTCCACACGAAGGCCCGCGTGCAGCTCCTGCGCGACATCGGCGCATCCATCGCCCCCGCGTCCTCCTGGCAGATCCTCCAGGGCGTGGAGACGCTCAGCCTCCGCATGGAGCGCCACGTGTCCAACGCGACCGCCATCGCGAGCTGGCTGCAGGGCCACGCGGAGGTGCAGAACGTGAACTACGCGGGCCTCGACTCGAGCCCATGGAACGCGCTCGCCCAGCGCTACGCGCCCAACGGCGCCGGCGCCATCCTCTCGTTCGAGCTGCGCGGCGGCGTCGAGGCAGGGCGCAAGCTCGTGGAGCGCGTCCAGCTCTTCAGCCACCTCGCCAACATCGGTGACGTGCGCAGCCTCATCGTGCACCCGCCGTCGACGACCCACTCGCAGCTCACGCCAGAGCAGCTGCTCGCCTCGGGCATCAACCCGGGACTCGTGCGGCTCTCGGTCGGTCTCGAGAACGTCGACGACCTGATCGCGGACCTCGCGCAGGCACTCGACTCCCTCCGCGCGTAAGCGCGGAGTTGCCGCTAGCCTGGCGCTGATGGACTGGACAGATCACGGGATATCGCCCCCGAGCGGCAGGATCCCGAACGACGAGCTGCGGGCGGCCTCACTGAGGCCGCCCGCCTCCGGCGCCTGGCGCGACGGCGACGACGTCGGCGACCGCCAATTCGCGTGGCTCGGGGCCTTCGGCCCCGAGCACGGGGGCGAGCTGCCGCTTATCCGACTCGCGTACGAGACCTGGGGCACGCTGAACGCCGACAGGTCGAACGCGATCCTCGTCCTGCACGCGCTCACCGGCGACTCCCACGTCGAAGGGCAGCTCGGCCCGGGTCACCCGACCGCCGGCTGGTGGCCCGGCATCATCGGCCCAGGGGCGCCCCTCGACACGGACCGCTACTTCGTCATCGCCCCCAACATGCTCGGCGGCTGCCAGGGCTCGACGGGTCCAGCGAGCCTCGACGCGCGCGGCAATGCGTACGGGGCCTCCTTCCCCGTCCTGACCATCCGCGACCAGGTTCGGGCTCAGGCGCTCCTCGCCGACCAGCTCGGCATCTCGACGTTCGCGGCCGTCATCGGCGGCTCCATGGGCGGGATGCACGCGCTCGAATGGGGCATCATGTACCCCGACCGGACGCAGCGGCTCATCGTGATGAGCGCCCCAGCGGCCTCGGACGCGCAGACGATCGCGCAGAACACCCTGCAGATCGATGCCATCAGGCTCGACCCGAACTTCAACGACGGCGACTACGCCGACGAGCCCGCCGGCTTCGGGCCGCACCGGGGACTCGCGCTGGCGCGGCGGCTGGCCATGCTGAACTACCGCTCGGGCACTGAGCTCGACGACCGTTTCGGCCGCAGCTGGCAGTCGAACCTCAGCCCGGAGCAGGACGAGGGCCGCTACGCCGTCGAGTCCTACCTCGACTTCCACGGCAACCGGTTCACGCGACGATTCGACGCCAACAGCTACATCACGCTGCTGACGGCGATGAGCTCCCACAACGTCGGCCGAGACCGTGGCGGGGTCGATGCGGCTCTCGGACGCGTCACAGCATCGACGATGGTCATCGGCATCTCCACCGATGTGCTGTTCCCACCGGAGACGCAGCACCGCATCGCGGCCGGCGTGCCGAACAGCTACTCAGGTGACCGTGCCGTCACGATCCGATCGAACTTCGGCCACGACGGGTTCCTGCTGGAGATCCATCACGTCGGCGACGCGATCCGCTCGATGCTCGCGAACGGCTGACCTCGAGGGGGCGGGAGCGGCTCGCCTGCTGCGCGGCCACATCGCCCACAGCGCCCAGACGAGCAGCACCACCAGGAGGCCGTTTCGGCCCGCGAGCAGGGCCACGCCCGCGGCGTGGGCGTCGGTGACGAAGTTGTAGTTGCCTGGGTAGATGACCTGCGTCAGCCAGGCGATGCACAGCGCGATCCCTGCAGGCAGCGCGAAGCGCCTGACGTCCACGATGAGGCCGAACACGATGACCGGCGCCAGCCAGGTGATGAACTGCGGTGACCCGACCTTGTTGAAGACGATGAACGAGAGCACGAGCGCGAGCGAGAGCGCCGGGAACAACCGGGTGAAGGGCATCCCCCGCCGCTTGGAGACGAGCGCGAGCAGGACCACGCCGAGCACGGCGACGGCAAGCACCGGAGTGAGCAGCGCGCTGACGAATTCGGTGCCGGGCCCGGAGACCTGGAAGGTCAGGATCTCCATGGAGTAGGCGGCACTGTAGCCGGGCACCTGCATCGAGGCGAGCCACATGGGCACGGTCGCCGCGACCGCCTCGACCTGGAGCCCCCGGCCGGTCTGCTCGGTCACGAAGGAGAGCACGTTCGATCCCCCTCCGAGTGCAAACGCCGGGATGAGCACGGCGGCGCAGACGACGAGGGCACCCGCCACGAGCCAGAGGCGGTGCCGCAGCACGATGAAAGCGGCCGCGAACACGGCGGCCGGCCAGATCTTGAGCCATGCCCCGAAGGTGAGGAGCGCGCCGGCGATCTCGGGCCTCCGTCGGAGCGACAGGAGGGCGAGCAGCGCGATGGGGACGCTGATGGCGTCGATCCGCCCGAGGGCGACGGGACCGAGCAGTGCCATCAGAACGAGCCACCACCAGGCGGCAACCTGCCGCAGGCGCGCGTCGCGCGACGACGGCCGCCAGAGCGTCAGGGCCGCGAACGCCACCGCATTGCCCGCCGTGACCACGAGCAGCCAGCCGAGACCGTAGTTCGCCTGCCCGCCCACCACGTCCGCGAGCAGCATCGGAAGCAGCGAGGGCAGCGGATACACGAACGTCGCGTCGATGCCGGGCACCTGCCCCTGCTGCGCCTGATCCACCCACCCGCGGTACACCTGGAAGACGTCGCCCATCGGGTTCGAGAGCGAGTACAGGTTCACCAGGATCAGCACGTAGTGCACGCCGGCGAAGGCCAGCCAGAGCGTCACGATCGAGAGAGGGCCTCGCCAGTGACGGGCGATCCACGACGTAGTCATGCGGGACAAGCTACCCCAGCTCAGGCGGGGATCTTGGACGCCACGAGTGCGCCGACCAGGCGAGGCAGGACCGCGGTCGCGTCACTCGCCCTGATGGGAGAGCCGGGCCCGTGCCGCTGGAGCTGCTCGATGGGGGCCAGGAGGTCGGCCGCGGCGGCGGTGTTGCCTGCGTTGACCTGCGAGGCGAACCAGCCGGCGCGCGCGTGCAGCCAGACGGCGGCGGCCGCGAGCTGCTGGGGCTCCGGCTGCTCGGCGACCTCGCGCTTGGACGCAACGGCGCTCAGCGCCCCCATGGCGCCCGCGAGCACGTCCCCGGTGCCGGCAGTCGCGAGCCAGGCGCCGGGCGCATCCACGATGATCGTGGGACCGTCACCGGCGATGTAGGTGCGGTGCCCCTTGAGCACGAGCGTGCACCCGAGGCGGTCGGTGACGAGGCGGACAGCCTGCTCCGGCTCCTTGATGACGTCGCTCGCTCGCACCTCGGTGTCCTCGAGCTTCGTGATGAGCGCCGCGAGCTCGGCCGCGTGCGGCGTGAGGATGCACCGGCGCACATGGTGTCCGCCCAGGACGCGCTTGGCGATCTGCCCGAGAGCCCCCGAGTCGGCGATGACCGTCGCGTCGAGCTCACGCGCACGGTCGAGGGCCTCGCGCGCCTCGCTGGTGCGGCGCACATCCTTCGGGTCCACGCCGGAGCCCACGACGAGAGCATCGAACGATGCGAGGTCGGCCACGACCTCAGGGCTCTGCCACAGCACGGCCTTCGTCTCGGACTCGCCGCCCGAGTATCGGACCATGCCGATGCCGGTCGCGAGGGCGGCTCTCGTCCCGAGCACGGCAGCGCCAGGGTAGTGCGTCGAGCCCGTGACGAACGCGGCGACGCCCCTCCGGTACTTGTGGTCGTCCTCGCGCGGCGCGAACACGCTGGCCGCGGCATCCTGAGCTTCGAATTCCCTCACCCGGCCATCCTGGTCGCTCTTCGGCGACACGCCAAGTCGACGCCGGAGGCTCAAGAGGTCCGGACTTCAGTGACGGGCTGTCGCATCCCGGATCTCGCCGACGAGCTCCTCGATGATGTCCTCGAGGAACAGCACACCTCGCGTGTTGCCTTCCCGGTCGAGCACCCGAGCCAGGTGGTTGCCCGTGCGGCGCATCATGGCGAGGGCGTCCTCGAGGTCGGCCTCATCGTGGACCCCGTCGAGCGAGCGGATGCGCTTGGCTGGGATCGGCTGGTCGAACTCGCCCGGCTCATCGAGGTCGAGCACGTCCTTCAGGTGCACGTAGCCCGAGTACTCGCCCTCGCTGTCAAGGATGATGTAGCGCGAGTAGCCGTGCTCGGAGACGGCGCGCTGCAGCATCTCCGGCGTCGCGTCCGGTGGGAGCACCACAAGCTGGTCTCCGGCGATCGCGACGGAGGCGACCTTCTTGGCCGTGAACTCGAAGGTGTTCGAGAGGGTGCCCGCACGGTCCATGAGGACCCCCTCTCGCTTCGACTGCTCGACGATGCCGGCGACCTCGTCGAAGGTGAAGGCACTGGTCGTCTCGGCCTTCGGCTCGACGCCGAAGAGACGCAGGGTCGTGTTCGCGATGCCGTTCAGCGCCCAGATGACGGGCGCGAACAGGCGAGAGAAGAACACGAGCGGCGGCGCGAGCAGCAGGGCCGCGCGGTCGGGGACCGAGAACGAGATGTTCTTCGGCACCATCTCGCCGAGCACGACGTGCAGGTAGGAGACGACGACGAGCGCGATGACAAACGCGATGGTCGAGATCATCTCCTCGCTGAGGCCCGTTGCCGACAGCGGGATCTCGAGGAGGTGGTGGAGCGCGGGCTCGGACACGTTGAGGATGAGGAGCGAGCAGACCGTGATGCCGAGCTGGCTCGTCGCGAGCATGCCGGTCGCGTGCTCCATCGCGTAGAGGGTCTGCTGGGCGGCCTTGCTGCCCCGCTCCGCCCTCGGTTCGATCTGCGATCGCTTCGCGGAGATGACAGCGAACTCCGCACCGACGAAGAAGGCGTTCGCCGCGAGGAGGACGACGAGCCAGGCGAGGCCAGACCAGTACTCAGCCACGGTTCTCCTTCTCGGCGTGCTGGTCGGCGAGGCGCTGCATGAGCGCCTCCCTCGACTCGTAGGACTCGTTGGGGGTGAACGCGACACGGTCCACGCGGCGGCCGTCCATCCGCTCGACCCGGAACGTTCCGACGGGGACCTGGACCTCGTCACCCACGGCGGGGATGCGCTCGAGGGCGTTCATGATGAAGCCCGCCACCGTCTCGTAAGGTCCGTCGTCGTCGAGCTCGATGTTGAGCCGGTCACGCACCTCGTCTGGTCGGAGCATGCCGTCGAACGTCGTTCGCCCCTTGGCGCGGACCACGTCGAGGTGCGCGCGGTCATGCTCGTCGACGAGCTCGCCGACGATCTCCTCGACGAGGTCCTCGAGCGTCACGACGCCATTCGTGCCGCCGTACTCGTCGAGCACAACCGCCAGCTGGAAGCCGCCGGAGCGCAGCTCGGCGAGCAGCGCGTCCAGGCCGAGCGTCTCGGGGACCAGCAGCGCGTCCGTCTTGATGGCCCCGACCGGCACGGAGCGCCTCCGGTCGAGCGGGAGCGAGACGGCGTTCTTGAGGTGCGCGACGCCGACGATCTCGTCGATGTCCTCACCGGTCACCGGGAAGCGCGAGTGACCCGTCGACTTCGCGAGATCGATGAGCTCCTGCACCGGCGCGTCGACGGCGATGGACTGCACTCGAGGTCTCGGCGTCATGACATCCGCCGCGATGTGGTCGGCGAAGCGCAGCGTGCGACTCAGCAGCACGGCCCGCTCGCCTTCGAGGATGCCGACGAGCGCGGAGCGCCGAACGAGGCTCGACAGCTCCTCCGCGGTGCGCGCGCCGGAAAGCTCCTCCTTCGGCTCGATGCCGACGGAGCGGATGAGACCGTTCGCGCTGCCGTTGAGCACCGCGACCGCTGGCCTGAACACCGTCGTGAAGGCGACCTGCAGCGGGATGAGGAACTTCGCTGTCGTCCGGGGCACGGCGAGCGCGAAGTTCTTCGGGATGAGCTCGCCGACGACCATCGACAGGGCCGTCGCGATGACGATGGCCAGCACGGCTCCGACGGGGCGCACGGCATCCTCCGGCAGTCCGACCGCGCCGAGCGGCGTCGCGAGCAGCGACGAGATCGCGGGCTCCATCGTGTAGCCGGTGAGGAGCGTCGTGAGCGTGATGCCGAGCTGCGCGCTCGACAGGTGCGTGGACGTGTGCTTGAGCGCGTTGATCGTCGGGGTGAGTCGTTTCTCCCCCCGCTCCCGCCGCTTCTCGAGATCGTTGCGGTCGAGGTTGACGAGCGAGAACTCCGAGCCGACGAAGACGCCGGTGCCCAGGGTGAGCAGGACGCCGATCCCGAGCATGACCCACTCGTTCACGCGCCGTCACCACCCTGTCGAGCACACATATCCGAGACCCCGTCAACCGGCCGCGTCTACCAGGACACCGGGAGGGCCTTGCCCTCTTCGTAGCCGGCCGCCGACTGGATGCCGACCTTGGCGCGCTGGCGGAATTCGGGAAGCGAGTCGGCCCCCGCGTAGGTGAACGACGAGCGGACGCCGGTCGTGATCATGTCGATCAGGTCGTCGAGCCCGGGCCGCTTGGGATCGAGCATGATCTTCGACGACGAGATGCCCTCCGCGAAGAGGAGCTTGCGCGCGCGCTCGTAGGGCTCGAGGTCCCCGAAACGCGCTTCGACCGCCTTCGTGGACGCCATGCCGAACGACTCCTTGAACCAGTTGCCGGCGTCGTCGGTGCGCACCGTCCCAGGGGCCTCGACCGTGCCGGCGAACCACGAGCCGATCATGACGGCGGACCCGCCGGCGGCGAGCGCGAGGGCGACGTCACGCGGGTAGCGCACTCCCCCGTCCGCCCAGACGCGCGCGCCGAGCGCGTGCGCGGTCTCCGACGTCTCCAGCACCGCGGAGAACTGCGGGCGGCCGACCGCGGTCATCATGCGCGTGGTGCACATGGCACCCGGGCCCACGCCGACCTTGATGATGCTCGCACCCGCCGAGACGAGGTCGTGCACGCCGCTCCCGCTGACGACGTTCCCGGCGACGATCGGAACCCCGAGCTCCGCCCCACGCACCGCCTCGATCGCTCGCAGCATGCTGCCCTGATGTCCGTGCGCGGTGTCCAGGACCAGCACATCGGCGCCGGCCTCGACGAGCGCGCGTGCGCGCTCCAGCGCGTTGCGCGACACGCCGACGGCGACCGCGACTCGAAGGCGTCCTTGAGCGTCGAGCGCCGGCTGGTAGATCGTGCTGCGCAGCGCGCCGCTCGCCGTGACCGTCGCGATCTCGCCTCGCTCGGTCCGCACCGGAGCGAAGCTCTCGCCCGCCTCGGCGAAGGAGTTGAAGACCGCCCGGGAGTCGCGAGCGAGGGCCAGCGGCACCGCCTCGACGAAGTGGTGGCTCAGGTCGGCCAGCACGGCGTCGCTCGGGACACGCGCGAGCGTCGACGCCTGCAGCACACCGAGCACCTCCCCGTCGGGAGCCAGCACGGAGACTCCGAACCCGGCGACGGGCGGGACGAGCTCGAGCACCGAGCCGACCGTCGCGTCACCCGACGCGGTGAAGGGCGTGTCGAGGACCGGGTCCTGCGACTTCACCCAGGCGATCGCCGCCTGCAGAGCCTCGAGGGACATGTCCTGCGGCAGCACGCCGAGACCGCCTCGCCGTGCGATCGCCGCCGCCATGCGGGGACCGGTCACCGCGTTCATGTTCGAGGCGACCAGAGGAATCGTCATGCCGGTGCCGTCATCGGGGGCGAGCGAGACATTCAGCCTCGACCCCACATCTGACCGGCTCGGAATCAGGAAGACGTCCGAGTACGTGAGCTCGTGGTGTGGGGCGGGACCAGAGAAGTGCATGGCCTCCAGAATACGTTGCCCAGGCGCCGAACCGGCCACTTTCGCGCAGAGCGCTCGCCAGGGGCGTTAGGCTGGTTGCTCGATGGGGCCGCCGCCCAGATTCGGCGTGTCCCGCATCAACAGACGAACGCGAGACGAACTCAGGTGGCGAGTCATTTGACCAGTGCGGGTACAGACGAAGCAAAGTCCGATTTCGGGGCCAACGATTGGCTCGTCGAAGAGATGTACGAGAAGTACGTCAAGGACCCGAAGAGTGTCGACGAGGCCTGGTGGCCAACACTCGAGCAGTACGCCAAGCAGCAGACCGCTGCTCCGGCGAAGACGGCGCAAGCAGCCCAGCCCGCGAAGGCGCAGGCAGCTCCAGCCGCTCAGGCAGAGGCGAAGAAGCCCACCGCCGAGGGCGAGGCGCGAAAGCAGGCGAAGACCACTGCTGCAGCCCCGCAGGAGAAGCTCATCCCCGCGGATGCGCCGGCAGCTGATAAGGAGAAGGCGCCGTCACGCGAGAACATCGTGTCGCCGCTGAAGGGCATGGCGAAGGCCATCGCCAAGAACATGGACATCTCACTGCAGGTGCCGACGGCGACGAGCTACCGCGAGATCCCCGCGAAGCTCATGATCGACAACCGAATCGTCATCAACAACCACCTGCGCCGCACGCGCGGCGGCAAGGTGTCGTTCACGCATCTCATCGGCTGGGCCCTCGTGAAGGCGCTCATCAAGTTCCCGAGCATGAACGTCTACTACGACGAGGTCGACGGCAAGCCCTCCGCCATCGAGCCGGCTCACGTCAACCTGGGCATCGCGATCGACGTGCCGAAGCCAGACGGCACCCGCGCCCTCGTCGTTCCGAGCATCAAGCAGGCCGAGACGCTCAACTTCCGCGAATTCCTCGGCGCCTACGAGGAGCTCATCAAGCGCGGCCGCCAGAACAAGCTCAGCGGCGACGACTACGCAGGCACGACGATCTCGCTCACCAACCCTGGCGGCATGGGTACCCTGCAGTCCGTCCCACGGCTCATGAAGGGCCAAGGTGCGATCATCGGCGCCGGCGCCCTCGACTACCCGGCCCCGTACCAGGGAATGGCGCAGCACGTCCTCGACGACCTCGCCATCTCCAAGCGCCTCACGATCTCGAGCACGTACGACCACCGCGTCATCCAGGGCGCTGGCTCCGGCGAGTTCCTGAAGATCGTGCACGAGCACCTCACGGGCCAGCACAACTTCTACGAAGAGATCTTCGCGTCGCTGCGCATCCCGTACAAGCCCGTCGTGTGGTCGCAGGACGTCCACGTCGACCTCGCCGCCGCCATCAACAAGACTGCTCGCGTGCAGCAGCTCATCAACATGTACCGCGTGCGCGGCCACATGATGGCCGACATCGACCCGCTGCAGTACGTGCAGCGCACGCACCCCGACCTCGAGATCGAGAACCACGGGCTCACGTTCTGGGACCTCGAGCGCGAGTTCGTCGCAGACGGGTTCGGCGGGAGCCAGCGGATGCTCAAGCTCCGAGACATCCTCGGCATCCTGCGCGACTCCTACTGCCGCACCATCGGCATCGAGTACATGCACATCCAGGACCCGGAGCAGCGCGCCTGGTTCCAGGACGAGCTGGAGCACCCGTACACGAAGCCCACGCACGAAGAGCAGATGCGCATCCTCAACAAGCTGAACGAGGCTGAGGCGTTCGAGACCTTCCTGCAGACGAAGTACGTCGGGCAGAAGCGCTTCTCGCTCGAGGGTTCCGAGTCGGTCATCTCCCTGCTCGACACGATCATCCAGGGTGCCGCAGAAGAAGACCTCGACGAGGTCGCGATCGGCATGGCCCACCGCGGCCGCCTCAACGTGCTCACCAACATCGCTGGTAAGACGTACGGCCAGATCTTCCGCGAGTTCGAGGGTGTGCAGTCAAGCTCGGGCCGCGGCAACTCGGGTGACGTGAAGTACCACCTCGGCATCGAGGGAACCTTCACGGCCGCCTCCGGCGCGACGATCCCGGTCTACCTCGCCGCCAACCCCTCGCACCTCGAGGCCGTCAACGGCGTGCTCGAGGGCATCGTGCGCGGCAAGCTCGACCGCAAGGCCGACGGCCGGGACGCGGTCCTGCCGATCCTCATCCACGGTGACGCCGCCATGGCGGGTCAGGGTGTCGTCTACGAGACGATGCAGATGTCGCAGCTCCGCGCGTACCGCACGGGCGGCACGATCCACGTGAACATCAACAACCAGGTCGGCTTCACGACGACGCCGAGGGATGCTCGCTCGTCGATGTACTCGACCGATGTGGCCAAGGCCATCTCGGCGCCGGTCTTCCACGTGAACGGCGACGACCCCGAGTCCGTCGCCCGGGTCGCCGAGCTCGCCTTCGCCTACCGCCAGCGCTTCAAGCGCGACGTGGTCATCGACCTCATCTCCTACCGCCGCCGCGGCCACAACGAGGGCGACGACCCCTCGATGACGCAGCCCCTCATGTACAACCTCATCGAGGCGAAGCGCTCCGTGCGCAAGCTGTACGCCGAGGCGCTCGTCGGACGTGGCGACATCACCCAGGACGAGTTCGACGCGGCGCAGAAGGACTTCCACGACCGCCTCGAGCGCGCCTTCGCGGAGACGCACCAGGCCCAGACGCAGTCGACTCCGATCTCGGCCGCCGAGCTCTCAGCAGTGGGCTCCCGCGAGGAGAACCACCGCTCCGAGCCCGAGTCGACCGCGGTCGCACGCGAGGTCGTCGAGACCATCGGCGACGCGCACGGCAACCCGCCAGAGGGCTTCTCGGTGCACACGAAGCTCAAGGCCGTGTTGTCGAAGCGCGAGCAGATGAGCCGTGAAGGCGGCATCGACTGGGCCTTCGGCGAGCTCCTCGCCCTCGGCTCGCTGCTCATGGAGGGCACGCCCGTGCGCATGTCCGGCCAGGACTCGCGCCGCGGGACGTTCGTGCAGCGCCACGCGCTCTTCCACGACCGCCTCAACGGCCAGAACTGGCTGCCGCTGTCCAACCTGAGCGACAACCAGGCGCCCATCTCGATCTACGACTCCTTCCTGAGCGAGTACGCGGTGCTCGGCTTCGAGTACGGCTACTCGGTGGAGCGTCCCGACGCGCTCGTCCTCTGGGAGGCGCAGTTCGGTGACTTCGTGAACGGCGCGCAGACGATCATCGACGAGTTCATCTCGGCGTCAGAGCAGAAGTGGAACCAGCGCTCGAGCGTCGTGCTGCTGCTCCCCCACGGCTACGAGGGTCAGGGTCCCGACCACTCCTCGGCGCGCATCGAGCGCTTCCTCACGCTCGCCGCCGAAGAGAACATGACGGTCGCGATGCCGTCGACGCCCGCGTCGCACTTCCACCTGCTGCGCCGCCAGGCCTACGCGCGTCCGCGCAAGCCGCTCGTGATCTTCACGCCGAAGTCGATGCTGCGCCTGCGCAGCGCCGTCTCGCCGGTCGAGGACTTCACGAACGGCGCGTTCCGGCCCGTCCTGGACGACGAGCGCATCACCGACAAGTCCGCTGTTCGCCGCGTCGTGCTGCACGCCGGCAAGCTGCACTACGACCTCCGTGCGGAGCTCGACAAGCGCGAGGACTCGACGGTCGCCCTCGTGCGGCTCGAGCAGTTCTACCCGATGCCGGGCGAGGAGATCAACCGCATCCTGGCCGAGTACCCGAACGCAGAGATCATCTACGCGCAGGACGAGCCGGAGAACCAGGGCGCTTGGCCGTTCATCCGCACGCACCTCGCGCCGATGCTCGAGGGTCGCACGATCCGCGCGGTCACCCGCCCGGAGTCGTCGGCGCCCTCGGTCGGCACGATGAAGGCGCACCAGCGCCAGCAGGCTGAGCTCATCGAGGGAGTGCTGGCCGACTAGGCCGGTCTCCTCCGCGAACGCAGAAGGCGCCCGTCCCGAGCAATCGGGGCGGGCGCCTTCGTGTGCTGTCTGAACGGCCTGCTAGCGCCCGGTCATGAGAGCGACGGCGTCGTCGAGGTACGCGGCGAGCGGCGTCGAGCTGCTCGCGCCAAGACCGGCCTGCGCGCCGGGGACAGCTCCCCAATGCAGGACCACCTCTCCGCCAACGACCTCCAGGCCAGGGTGCGCGTCGGCACCCCCGCTGTCCGAGAGCTGGATACCCGCCGCACCGTAGTTGACGACCTCGCCGAGGGCGAACCCGGACTTCAGCGCGGCGAGCTGCACGCGACGTCGCTCGGCCGCAAGCGCCGACTGCTCGCTGTAGTGGTCTGGCTGCTTCGCGACCCGGATGACGGAGCCGACGCGGAACAGCCCGCCGCTCTCGTCGAGCAGCAGCTCTCGCAACCGCCACACGTTCGAGACGCGCCGCAGGACGGGGCCCCGACGGACGCCGAGGACGGGGCGACGCTCGACCAGCTCGGCGAGCGTCTCCCGCCTGGCATCCCGTTCCCGCAGCTCGGAGATGGCCTTGTCGACGCGGGCAGAGAGCAGACGCCAGGCGTCCTCGTGGGGATCCGGAGTCATCGGCAGGGCACGGGTTCGGCGCGCGTCCGGGGTCAGTTGGCGACCGGCGTGCCGTGCGAACGCTGGATGTTGCGCAGCTGGTCGAGGACGTGCAGGCGCAGCTCTTCGGGGGCGCGCTCCTTGCAGGCGCGCTGGACGACTTCCATGAGCGAGCGGTTCACGTGCAGCTCGCTCTCGCAGTCCTTGCAGTGCTCGAGGTGCTCGCGAATATCGCTCGCATCCGTACTCGCGAGTTCGTTGCGCAGGTACTCCTCGAGGGCGTCCTTGGCTTTCTCGCAGCCGCAATCGGTCATTTCTTGCTCCCTGTTTCCTGCTCGTCCCCGTCCAGGGCCGGAATGATGCCGTTCTCTCGCGCGTAGCCGGTGAGGCGCTCGCGAAGCAGTCGCCTGCCGCGGTGAAGCCGCGACATGACGGTGCCGACGGGGGTCTTCATGATGTCTGCGATCTCCTTGTAGGAGAATCCCTCCACGTCGGCGAGGAACACCGCCAGGCGGAAGTCCTCCGGAATCGCCTGGAGGGCGTCTTTCACCGTCGAGTCGGGAAGGTGGTCGATGGCCTCGGCCTCGGCCGAGCGCGACGAGGTCTGGGCCGTCGCCGACTCGGCGCCGCCGAGCTGCCAGTCCTCGAGGTCCTCGAGCGCGTTCGCGTACGGCTCCCGCTGCTTCTTCCGGTACGAGTTGATGAAGAGGTTCGTGAGGATGCGATACAGCCACGCTTTGAGGTTCGTGCCCTGCTCGAAGCGCGCGAAGGCCACGAAGGCCTTGACGAAGGTCTCCTGCACGAGGTCCTGCGCGTCTGCGGGGTTTCGAGTCATGCGCATGGCTGCCGCGTACAACTGGTCGATGTACTGCAGCGCCTGCTCCTCGAACAGCTGCCGGAGTTCGTCCTGATCTGGGGTCGCCTTCGGCGACTTCTGCTCACTCATTACGCGTGAGTGTACTGCCGTGCGCCTCTCGGCGGCTTGACGCCTCGGCGGCGCGAGGGTTGTCTGCAAGGGCTGCCCTCCTCTTCGTTGTCTGGCGGAATCGTCTTTCCGGGTGATACGAGCGCCACTGGCGGTATCGTTGTCAACCAATGGAGATCTTTGGCTATTCCGGACCACGCTTCGACCTGTACCGAGACGACGAGGGCAGCGAGCCCCTGACCCTCGGCGACGGCCCGTGGGAGGCCCCGACGGCGACTGCGCCGATCGACGCGCGCCTTCAGATCCCTGGGTCGAAGAGCCTCACGAACCGCGAACTGGTGCTGTCCGCACTGGCCGACGCACCGTCGCTGCTTCGGCACCCGCTGTGGGCTCGCGACACCGAGCTCATGATCGAGGCGCTCAGGCAGCTCGGCACGAAGATCGTCGAAGTCCCCGGCGACGGTCGGTTCGGGAACGATCTCGAGATCACGCCAGGCGAGCTCGAGGGCGGCGTCTCCATCGACTGCGGCCTCGCGGGCACCGTCATGCGCTTCGTCCCGCCCCTCGCATCCCTCGCCCTCGGTCCCGTCGCCTTCGACGGCGACGAGGCGGCCCGCCGACGCCCGATGAAGGGCACGGTGGATGCGCTCAAGGCGCTCGGTGTCGAGGTCCGCGACGACGGGAGGGGCGGGCTGCCCTTCTCGCTCTACGGCACAGGCAAGGTGACGGGAGGCGAGGTCACGATCGATGCTGGAGCCTCCAGCCAGTTCGTCTCTGGGCTCCTCATGGCCGGCGCGCGCTTCGAGGACGGGCTCACGCTCATCCACTCGGGCGATCGGGTCCCGAGCCAGCCGCATATCGACATGACACTCGCCGCCCTGCGTGACCGCGGGGTCGAGATCGACGACTCGGAGATGGGCACGTGGCGTGTCTCGCCGGGCAGCATCGACGGGCGCGAGCTCACGATCGAGCCTGACCTCTCCAATGCGGAGCCCTTCCTCATCGCGGCGATCGTCGCGGGCGGCAGCGTGTCCATCGAAGACTGGCCGGCGACGACGACGCAGGTCGGATCTCACCTCGAGCACCTGCTCCCGCTCTTCGGCGCGCAGATCTCGGTCGCGGACGGCGTGCTCACGTGCAAGGTCGAACGCGGCATCGCCGAGGGAGCCGACCTGCCGGGAGTCGACCTCGATCTCTCCGAGGCGGGAGAGCTCGCCCCCAACCTCGCGGCGCTCTGCGGGCTCTGCACCACCACGAGCCGCATCACGGGCATCGCCCACCTCCGGGGTCACGAGACCGACCGCGTGGCGGCTATCGCCGCCGAGCTGCGCGGCATCGGCTGCGAGGTCACCGAGCTCGACGACGGGCTCGAGATCGTTCCCGGACCGCGCAGGGCCCACGAATGGCGCAGCTATGAGGACCACCGTATGGCCACCTCCGGCGCCATCGTCGGCCTCGCGATCGAGGGCGTGACCGTCGACGACATCCACGCCACGAGCAAGACGCTCCCCCAGTTCACCCAGCTCTGGCAGGACATGCTGGACCAGGGCACGGTCGGCGACCCGGACGAGGGCGAGGACGACGGCAGCGTCGACCTCACCGCCTTCAGCATCTGACCGTGGCGCGCTCACTCGGCGACGCGTTCGACGCCTACGGCGACTGGGACGAGGACGACTTCCGGGGGCGCCCGAACCCCAAGGCGAACAGGCCCCGCTCGAAGCAGCGCCCGAAGCACTCTGACGCCGTGACCGGACGCGTCGTGACCGTCGACCGCGGACGCTACACGGTGCTGCTCGACGAGGGCACGCCGGAGGAGCGAACCGTCACCGCCGCCAAGGCGCGAGAGATCGGCCGGACGGCGATCGTCACGGGAGACCTCGTCGACATCGTCGGCGACACGACCGGCGACGCCGGCAGCCTCTCCCGCATCGTGCGCATCGTCGAACGCAAGACGCTGCTCCGACGCAGCGCGGACGACACCGATCAGGTCGAGCGCGTCATCGTCGCCAACGCCGACCAGATGCTCATCGTCGCGGCCACAGCTCAGCCGGAGCCGCGACCACGACTCATCGACCGCTACCTCGTGGCGGCCCTGGATGCGGGCATCCAGCCGCTGCTCGTTCTCACGAAGACCGACGTGGCGCCCGCTGACGAGCTGCGCGCGCTCGTCGAGCCCCTCGGCGTGAAGGTATTCGAGTCTCGCCCGGGAGGCGAGCCCATCGACGAGCTCCGAGCCGCGCTCACGGGGCACACGACGGTCGCCGTCGGCCATTCCGGCGTCGGGAAGTCGACGCTCGTGAACGCGCTAGTGCCCGGCACGCTTCGCGAGACGGGAGTCGTCAACGCCGTCACCGGTCGCGGCAGGCACACCTCCTCATCCACCCTCGCCGTTCGCATCGAGGACGCCGAGGGGCACACCGGCTGGATCATCGACACCCCGGGAGTCCGGTCATTCGGACTCGGGCACGTCGACCGCGACAACGTGCTGCGCGGCTTCACCGAACTCGCCGACATCGCCGAGGACTGCCCGCGCGGATGCACGCACCGGGCCGACGCCCCGGACTGCGCCCTCGACGACGCTGCGCGTGACGGAGAGCTCGACGAGGCTGGCATCGCCAGGCTCGACTCGCTGCGACGACTGTTCATGTCGCTCGACCAGGCGGCAGACGCGAGCTACTAGCTGGCCCCCTGGCCTAGGCTGAGCGTGTGGCCACCGAACTCCTGCACCCGCTCTCCTCCGACCTCCGCCTCGCACGAGAGCTCGCCGACATCGCCGATGCGGTCTCGATGCAGCACTTCAACTCGCGCTCGCTCGGGGTGTACGAGAAAGAGGACCGCACGCCGGTGACCGACGCGGACCGGGCCGTGGAGCAGGCCCTGCGCGCGCGCCTCGCGGAGACCCGCCCGAGCGACTCCATCCTCGGCGAGGAGTACGGCTCGCAGGGCACTTCCCGCCGGCAGTGGATCATCGACCCCATCGACGGCACGGCCAACTTCATGCGCGGCATCCCGATCTGGGCGACCCTGATCTCGCTGGTCATCGACGGCGTCCCCGAGGTGGGGGTCGTGTCCGCGCCCGGCCTCAACAGGCGCTGGTGGGGCGCAACCGGCCAGGGTGCGTACCTCGACGACGACCTCAGCGACAGCGATGTCGCCACCGACAGGCGCATCCAGGTGAGCGCCGTCGATGAGCTCGAACGGGCATCGCTGAGCTACAACAGTCTCAAGGGCTGGGATGACGCGGGCCGCTCTGCGCAGTTGCTGGAGTTCAGCCGAGCCATCTGGCGAACACGGGCCGTCGGCGAGGTCTGGTCCTACATGCTCGTCGCGGAGGGCGCGCTCGAGATCGCGGGAGAGTTCGATCTGCAGCCGTACGACATGGCCGCGATCGTGCCGATCGTCGTGGAGGCAGGCGGCACGTTCACGAGCATGGACGGGGAAGAGGGGCCGTGGCACGGCAGCGCGCTCGCCACGAACGGCCTTCTGCACGAGCAGGCCCTCAAAGCTCTCGCGGCCCGCTGATCCGGTTCGCGACTCGGCGAGGGACCGGACGTCACTCCCCCACTGGTTGCTCGCGCAGTCGCCGCCGATGCCCGACCAGGTCGACGACGGCGACCACGAGCGTGAGACAGGCCAGGCAGATGACCACGAGCAGACCGCCGGCGACGGACGTCCTGTAGGCCGCCTGCACGACGGGAGCGCTCGTGCCCTGCACGGCTCCCGTGACCTGCAGCGCGGCGACCCCCGCGAAGAAGACGGAGCTGCCGATCGCCAAGCCCATGGCGTTGCCGAGGCGCTGGCCGACCTGGGCGAACGAACCCGCGATGCCGGCCTGCTCGACGGGAACGTGCAGGAGCATCCGCATCTGGTTCGCCCCCATCACCATTCCCGCGCCCGCACCCGAGATGATGAGCGACGCGCTGACCAGGTAGGGCGACAGCGCCGGCTCCGCCAACTGGGTCACGACGAGCACCACGGTGTACCCAACCGCGAAGAGCGCCACGCCGATGGCGACGAGCGTCGCCCCGTGCTGGAACGTCCACTTGCCCGAGACGGCCGCGACGACCGCCGAGGTGAGCGCGTACGGGACCGAGACGGCGCCGACCAGCACGGCCGGGTGGCCGAGCCCCTGCTGCAGGAAGAGCGTGACGAGGAGGAAGCCGACTGGCATCGCGGCGAAGAACAGCGTCGTGATGAGCACCCCGTAGCGATACGAGGGCGTGCGGAACAGCGCGAAGTCGACGACGGGCGTCTTCCCGATGCGGAGGTAGCGCCGCTCCCAGAGGATGAACGCGACGAAGAAGCCGAGCGCTGGAGCGAGCAGCCACCACCGGGCCGGGTCGTCCGTGTTCCGCCCCGAGGTCAGCACGAAGGGGAGCATCGTGGTCAGCACGGCAAGCCCGAGGAGGGCGACGCCGAAGAGGTCGAGCGTCTGCCCCTTCGCCACTTCCTGCTTCGACGGGAGGAGCCGCCAGGCGAACGGGAGCACGACCAGGGCGAGCGGCACGTTCATGGCGAACGTCCAGCGCCAGCCGGCTTCCTCCCCCAGCAGGCCGATGAGCAATCCGCCGATCGTCGGGCCGAACGCCGTGCCGAGCCCGACGATGGCGCCGAACATCCCGAAGGCCCTCCCGCGCTCCTGGCCCGTGAAGAGCTGCTGGATGAGGCCGAGCACCTGAGGCATCAGGATGCCTGCGGCGAAGCCCTGCAGGATTCGACCGCCGATCAGCATCTCGGTGCTCACGCTGAGCGCGCACACGAGTGACGCCAGCCCGAAGGCGACCAGGCCGATCAGGAACAGGCGCTTGCGATTCCACAGGTCGCCGAGTCGCCCCGACGGGACGAGCAGGATCCCGAACGCCAGCACGTAGCCGGCGACGATGAGCTGCACGTCGGAGGATGCCGCACCGAGCGTGTGCTCGATCGGGCCGAGCGTGACGTTGACCTTGGCGAGATCGAGGATCGTGAGCACGGCGACGGCCGCGCACACCGCGAAGGCGGGCCACCTGGAGGAATCCCCGGTCCCGCTCGAGGCCGGCATTGGCTGGCTGCGGTCGGGAGTCGACTGCTGCGTGGGGGAAGTCGCATCTGCTGACATATGGAGGACATGCTACGCCGCAGACGCGACGCACCGATTCCACTTGCCTCAGTGGTGATCTTCGGGAAGGCCGCAATACACTGGTCGCGTCGCGTCTGCAGGAGCGGCACAGGAGCTCTGAACCGCTGTTCACCCCCAAGAGGAGCAACGATGCGAACCGCCGCCGTACGAAGCGCCGCAGGCGCGTCCCTGGGGCTCGCCGCCCTCCTGCTCCTCAGTGGATGCACCCTCGTGACGACACTCGCCGGCGGGGGCACCGATCCCGTGGTGACGACGACATCGACGTCCACTGCCGAGGAGACGGAGTCGGCCACGCCGACCGCATCCGAGACGGCAACACCGACACCAACCGCGGTGTCCGGCACGATGACCGGCATCGAGGACCTCGCGGTCGGCGACTGCTTCGACCTCGAATCGGATTCCGACGATGCGGAGCTCTTCCCGAACTGCGACTCGCTGCACACGTACGAGGCCTACCACTCCGAGAACATGTCGGGCGGAGACACGTTCCCCGGCGACTCGGCGATCGATACCGCCCTCGAGGACATCTGCTCCGCGGCGTTCACCGGCTTCATCGGGGCGGAGCCGTTCCTGACCGAGTGGAACTACACGGGCATCGTGCCGAGTGCCGAGTCGTGGGCCAGCGGCGACCGGGAAGTGCTGTGCATCGTGACGCCCGTCGACGGCCAAGCCACTGCGGGAACGGCTGCGGGTTCCGCCAGTTAGCCTGGTGGGGTGTCCTCCCGAATCTCCGCAACGCTCTTGGCCGTGCTCGTCGTCAGCGGAGCGCTGACGGCCTGCACCGCCAATCCTGAGGCACCCCGCGCGGTTCCGATCACCGAGGTGAACATCGGCGATTGCTTCTCATCGGACGCCGACCTCACCGTCGCGACGCTTGCATCCTCGTGCGCGGACCCACACCTCTACGAGGTGCTCTCGGCGGCACCGAGCGAACTCGGTGCCGCGTTCCCAGGCGACGACGCTCTGTCCTCCGAAGCGGACGCACGGTGCTCAGCGGAGTTCGCGGAGCTCGGCCGGGACGCGGTCGCAGGCCTCACCGCGCTGCACCTTGTCCCGAGCGAGCAGACCTGGAGTGACGGTGACCGCGACGTCGTGTGCCTCATCGCGAGCAGCGACGGCGCCGAGCTGAGCGGCTCACGTCTGCCGCCCAACGGCTAGCCCAGCCTTCACCGCGGGCTGCCTGCCTGTGGACATCGGCGGCGCGTGTCGGCGGCTCCGAGTAGCGTCCTCAACACAGCAGGTTCTCGATCAGCGCCGTCCGCGTCCCGTCCGGTTCGCGGAGATCGCAGAATTCCGCGTCCGGAGAGGAATGCCCTTGCCAGCTACCGCCATCACACCTGACCTCGTCGTCGGCGAGGACGGCCTCGCGCGGCCCCTGTGGGCGAGCCGGGACGAGCTGCTCATGCAGTACTACGACACGGAATGGGGCATGCCGATCACCGACGAACGGGGCGTGTTCGAGCGCCTGTGCCTCGAGATCTTCCAGTCAGGGCTGTCCTGGCGCCTCATCCTGCAGCGAAGGCCGCTGCTGCGCGAGGCGTTCGCCGGTTTCGACGTCGACGCGGTGGCCGAGTTCGGCGACGACGACTTCGAGCGTCTGATGGGTGACCCAGGCGTGATCCGGAACCGACTCAAGATCTCCTCGGTCATGAAGAACGCTCGCGCCACGGTCGCGCTGCGCGAGAGTGAGCCACTCAACGAACTCGTCTGGAGTGCCAAGCCGGCGACGACGCCGAGACCAGCTTCAGCCGCAGACGTGCCGAGTTCGAGCGATGAGTCGCGACAGCTCACCAAGAGCCTCAAAGCGCGCGGCTTCAGCTTCGTCGGCCCAACCAACCTCTTCGCCCTCATGGAGGCGATCGGCATCGTCGACACGCACCTCGTCGGCAGCCACCGGCGAGGCACATCCGGCGTGTGGCCGACGGACTGACTCAGGCACCGCCGACCGCGGACAACAAAGCCCCGACTCGCCGGTGTTGAACTGGCAGGTCGGGGCCTTCGCTCATGACGTGGGTTTCGTGGAGATGGGGGGAATCGAACTCGTGAGAGACCCGCACAACGACGTGGCCGGTCTGCCACTCCCCAGACATTCCGGGCCTGGCGTCGCAATGCTCGACAATCGAAACCAGTCGAAATCAGGACAAGTGTGGGCAAAATGTGGGCACAAATCCTCACCCTCAAGGCCTCTCGTCGTAGCGATCCGTCCGTGTGGCTTTCGTGGCCTCGAGCCACGAAAGGTATTCCTCCCACACGTATAACACCACTCGGGCGTTGGCCTTGCGAAAAGGCAGCCCGCCCTCGCGGGAGCGCTGCGTCGCGAGTGCGGCGACGGTGAGGCCGGGGATCCGTTCGCACAGTTGTTGCGGGGACAGGAACTCGGGTGCGGTCATGCGTTGTGCTCGGCAATCCATTCCTCGATGTCGCTCAGCCGGTAGCGGACGAGTCGGCCGACCTTCGTCGCCTTCGGGCCGCGGTGCCCGTCGTCTTTACCGTCGAAGTACTTCCAGTTGCGGAGAGTGCTCGTCTGCATGTTGAGGAGCGCTGCTGCTTGCTCAGTCGTCAGGAGCTCGTCATCGGCCAATCGAGTCATGCCCCGATCCTGCCGCATGTCCCGAATGTCGGCGCCTGTGCGACCATCCACGGCATGAAAGAACCAGTCGAGAGGTCACCGCCGACGTCGCCCTCGAGTCGTTGGCGCTGCGGTGCGAGACCGTCGCCGAGCAGGTCGACTCGAAGTGGACGAAGCGCATCATCTGCTGGCGGCCCGTCGACACCCGACCCGCCGAGGGGATGTCCTGGCTTATCTGGGGCGAGACTCCTCCGCTGCGCGAGGTCGACGGCGAGCTCGTGCCGGTGCCTGTGACTGTCGACGGCGCCACGTACGAGCCGATCCTCCTCGAACCGCTCGATGTGTTCGACGTGTGGCTCGAGCTGCTGCTGTGGGTGACCGAGGGCGACGTGCGCACCGAGATACGTCAGGCACTCGAGGCCGGGCCATGAGTCAGAAGAAGTGGGCGATCTCGAACGGCAACGCGCAGATCCGGCACCGTCACCCTCGAAGGTGACGCCCTCGCCGCCGAGCGCCTCGCGTCCGAGCTCTTGATCGCGCTGCTCTACATGGCGCAGCGAGCGACGAGGAAGAAGGGTTGGTGACCCCCGCGGCGCGGATCCACCCACGCGGTCCGGCATAGGCACCGAAATACCCGGGCAAGTGCGCGTCCGGGCGTATCAGTACGCTGACCAGGATCGCAACGTCGCGACGCGAAACAAGGAACCGCATGACGAACACACCCAGCATCGAACGCGTCGACCCCCTCTCTCTCAACACTGGAGACACCATCAGGTTCGAGAAGACCGGCCCCGACTACCGGGTCGAAACCATCGAGATCCTCGGCGAGCACGCCCGCGTCCGCGCACTCACCGTCGCGCCAACCGCCGGCGGAAGCGTCATCGATGCGCTCCCCCACATCGGCGACCGCGGTTGCTACCAAGTTCGCTGACTCATGGACACACCAGCATCCGAGCACGCCCGGCGCGCGATCAAGGACAATGCCGGAGTTCGTCGCCGTGAGATTCTCGGGACGGTGCTGGTCAACCTCCCGGTCTTCGTTGTGCTCGGTTTCGCGATCTTCGGCGTCATCTGGGGTCTCAGCGCATAACCGCCCACCCGCAAGTGCCTCACCTTCGGGTGGGGTTCTCTTGCGTTGAGGGCACGAGCCTTCGAGGAGGGACGAACAACGGATCGCTCGGAATCAGCGAGAGCGCCCGCTGAACCGCGAGACACGCCACAACCACAGCTCCCGTCAGCAGAACCGGGTATGCCAGGTCCAGGATCGGGTTCCTCATCACCGACGACCACGGCGCAACGTCAAGCAGTGTCGCCCACAGCATGATCACGATGGGGTGCAGGACGTAGATCACGAGCGTCCGCGAACCCAAGTACCGCGCCGCTCGCGCGAAGGGCTCCCACGCGCAAGCGATCGACACAAGCGCGATCGCGGCAGGCACCGACGCGAGCGAGGCGACGAGACCAGCCGTTGCATCCGCGGCACCGGTGACGGGCGCCAACTTCACGACAGAGGCCACGACGAACGGGATCGCCCACGCCAGACGCACGCGAACCGACTGCTCTGCGACCGACCGCAGCCGATCCGCGAAGTAAACCCCAACCATGAAGAAAATGAGGTTGGCCGGCATCTTCGACGCCATCTCGGGCATCTCCACGAAGGTGCCCACACCCCAGAGGACGACACCAGTGGACAGCATCACCCAGACCGGGGCACGCAGCGCTACCGCTGCTCCCACGACCACGGCGTAGGCCCCGAGCGCCATAAGGAACCAGAGAGAGGTTCCGGGCACGATTAGTTGGAGCGCGAAGTCTTCGAGGGACGGGACGACGTGCGGGAAGTCCGGGAAGCGCAGCGCGGCGTCGACAGCGAAGTAGATGACTAACCACACCACATACAGGTAGTAGTTCGAGACGAACCGCGCTTGGGTCTTTCGCGTCCGCCACCCTCCGAGGAGACCTCGCGCCGCGAAGATTCCGGCGACAGCAAGCAGCACGGGCATGCGGGCGCTCCCTAGAAGGGAATCGATCGGACCCCAGATGATTGCGGCTCCGGTCGCCTCGCCGAAGTCTCGGTCGTGGTGCCAGATCAGGACGTGGAACAGGACCACGGCCAGAATGCCGACGCCCCGTGTTGCGTCCGCCCAGAGGAGTCGCCCTCGCTGATCCATGTGCCGTCTCTCCGTTGAAATGATGACCGAACGGAGAGTAGCAGTGACCAGGCCAGTGCGGTGACCGCACGAACGCACGAAACCGCCCCCTCCCGCGAAGCGTCGTCCCGGGTGTTCGGGATCGCTTCAGCGAGAGGGGGCGAAGTCGGTGGTGCGTGAGTCAGCGGCCGGCGGTGAAGCTGGCGTTGCCGATCGACGTGGCGACGGACAGGATCGTGGAGACCCCCGTGACCGAGGCGACGGCGAGCCAGTTGATGCCTTCCACGCCGACGGCGGGGATGAGGTCGGCGCCGGTGGACACGGTGATCGCGGCGACGAACACCTGAGCTGCGGTCTTCACGGCGCGCTCGGCGGCTCCTCGCCAGAACGGGGCCGTCCAGATCGTGGAGTCGGATTGCTCGGCGGCGAGCTTAGATCTCCAACGCGCCGCGGTCGGCAGCTGGGCGGAAGCCGATCGGACGAGCGGGGCCGGTGCTCGTCGCGACGCCCGTCTGCAACCACAAGTCAGTCGCCGAGAGAGTGACGACGTCATTCGCGCGCTGGATCTCCTAGCGCCCATTCCATCCGGTCGGGAGATCTAGCCGCCGAACGCCGGTGTTCCCGTTCACGACGTGCCAACCGGTGTTGCCGGTGCCGGTCTTCTTGATCCAAAGCCACGCCCCGTTCGTGCCCGAAGTGTCCCGGTAAGTGCTTCCGGGGTTGCCGGTGACGACCCCGTTCGGCATGCCCGTGCCGACGAGGTCCACGTTCGGCATGCCGGATGCGCCCCTGCGGGCCGACACCGCCCTGCGTGCCGGGCGACCCAGCGCGCAGACCAAGGGCGAGCGTCAAGTTCGGGTACGAGCCCGACAGGCTCGCCGTCATCGGCTGCCCCTGCCCGACCTCGGACGAGGTCACGGACAGGCTCAGCGGCGGCGGCGAGACGCCGTCACGAGGCGGCGGCAGCACGATCTTGAACCGCACCTCCCCGTCGACCTCTTCAGTCGCGACGGTCGGCACCGAGCCGACCACACCCACCGTCGACGACGCGACGAACGACGGGAGCTCGCGCGACTCGCCCTTGAACGACGCGATTGTGAGCAGCTGACCCCACGGCCCGGAATCACCGAACCGGTACGCGAGAGCGCCGTCCACGACCGCGAACACCGGCACCGCGCCAGCAGCGCCGGCGAGGTCGATGAGCGCTACGACGTCGCCCCACGGCCTCGTCTCACCCTCACGGACCCCACGGACCTGCAGGTGCGTGGGTGTGCGCTGCAGTTCGAGCGACCATCCCGGCTGCGGGGCTGGAATCACCGCACCGGGTTCGAGCATCGCGGCGAACGACGGCCGCGGCTCGACGGTCGCGTTGTACTCAGTCACAGCGATCCTTCCTTCGTGACGTCGGCCCGGACCCGGAAGTTGCCTGCGATCCAGGTCGTGGGCTCCGTGTCGTCGGCGCGAAGCGCTTCGGCATGGTAGGAGCCCGTGACGCTCTGGGCCGCACCGAGGAGCTCGCGTGTCTGCGCGGCCGTCAAGGTGATCTCGAGCACCCCATCCCCAGGCGCTCGATGCCGATCTGAGCGGCGATGACCTTCTCCCCCGCCTTCCACCAGCACCGCCAGTCCTTCCACTCCGAGGGGTCAACAGCAGTGCCCCCTTCGGCGAGACGGGGATGCTGATCGGCTCCACGCGGTCACTTGCGAGGAGCTCGACAGTTTCAGCGACGACGGCGCGTGCCATGAGTCCTCCTAGCTGAGACGACCACCAAGGTCGATCGGACGGGGAGTTCTCCCCTACCTGTGAATTGACTGTTAGCCTGAATCAATGAAAGCGACCCTCCGCGAACACCTATCGACGCAGAGCAACGCACTCAATTTCATTCGCCTGATACTGGCGTCGGTTGTGATCTTCGACCACACCTGGATCATCGGTGGATACGCGGAAGAAGCACAGGCTCCGGTTGCCACCTGGGCAGTCAACGGATTCTTCGCAATCAGCGGATACCTCATCGCAGGGTCAGGAATGCGCCTCGGGTTCCGAGAGTTCATGACGAACAGGGCGTTCCGGATCCTGCCCGCCTTCTGGACAGTGCTCATCCTCACCGCATTCGTCGTGTCACCGATCGCTGCCTGGATATCCGGCGAGACATGGCAACTCGGTAGCGCGATCACCTACGTCACGAACAACGCTGCGCTACTCATCACGCAACACGGGATCAGCGACACCCTGGCCGCAGCGCCGTACCCCGACGTGTGGAACGGGTCACTGTGGACCCTGTTCTACGAGTTCGCCGCGTACATCGGGGCCGGAGTCCTGCTGAGCTTCGCCTGGGCAAGGAAGCACGCGCTCCCGATCGTTTGCGCTCTACTCGCCGTGCTCATGATCGGTCAGTTGCTTGCACACGGCGTGCTCGACGTCGAGGAGAGTCGCCTCGTCCACATGGTGCGTTTCGCTGGGTTCTTCGCTGGCGGCATGGTGGTGTATTTCCTCGCCGACAAGATCCGCCCAGGCAAGCGTCTCGCCGCGACGGCTGCGCTCGTACTCGCCGCGTTGTTCGTGTTCGACGTCGCGGAGATGCTCGGTCAGCTTCCCCTTGCAGTTCTATTGCTCACCCTCGGCGCGATACTCCCCGTCCGCGCTGGAATGAACAACGACATTTCCTACGGCATCTACATTTGGGCGTTCCCCGTCCAGCAGTTCGTGATTCTGCTCGGGCTTGGGTTCCTCGGCCCGTGGGGCACCGGGCTTCTGTCCTTCGCTGTCACGGTCCCACTCGCGTGGGCGTCATGGCTGTGGGTCGAGAAGCCCGCCAACAACCTCCGTAGGCATGTCCCGAAACGCTGGTACGGGAAACGTCCGGCTGCCGTTGCGCCTGCTAGGCGCTAAACCATCTCGACGACGTCCCGTCCCACGCGAACCGCGCCGACACTCCTGGCGCGATATCCAACTGCGCTGGAAGAGCCACGTGGCTAGCCGAGGTCTGAAAGCGGATCGGGCCGGATGACTGCAACGTGGTGTATGCGACGATGATCTGCCCCGACGACGCACCCGACTGGAGCCGTTGATGATGCGCGGCACCGTGACCGGTGACGTGATCATGAACGTCACCACGGGGTCGCCCACGTTTCTCATCTGCAACGTGTAGTTCGTCGCCAACGGGTTGATGATCCGCAACGCTGTCGAGCTTCCGGCGAGCGACGACCCGAGCGTTGACCGCGTCGCCCAGAACCCGTTCGCTTGACGGGTTCCGCACCGCTGAGGGCAAGCAGACCGACGCGTGAGGATTCAGGACCAAGAAGGAAGCCGAGATCTTCGCGAACACCGTAGAGGTGCAGAAACTCCGCGGCGAGTACGTGGCGCCTAGCGCCGGCCTCAAGACAGTCGGGCAGGTTGCCATGGACTGGCTCGCGCAGAAGCAAGCCTTGAAGCCTTCGTCAACGCGAAGCCTCGAGGCGTCCTGGCGCATCCACGTAAAACCGAGATGGGAGAAGGAGCCAGTCGGGAAGGTCACGCACGCAAGGGTGCAGGCGTGGATCAACTCAGATTTCAAGGGAAAGTCACCCACGGTGGTGATCCGCGCGTACGGCGTGCTCGCTGGGATCTTCGATGTTGCTGTGCGCGAGAGGCTGGTCAACGCGAACCTCGCACGCGGCGTCGTCGTCCCACGCAGGGTGAAGGGCATGCACGACTATCTGACCAAGGAGCAGTTGCGTGCAGTCGTCGACGAGTGCGGCCCGCACGGCAGCTTCGTGCTGTTCCTCGCGACCACGGGCCTCCGTCGGGGTGAAGCCGTCGGACTACTCGGGAAGCACGTCGATCGGAAGCGCAATCGCGTGACCGTGGAGCGCGCCTACGCGCAGCTGGGGTCTCGCTACGAGCTCGGCAGTCCCAAGTCCCACGAGATGCGGTCGGTGCCGGTGCCGGCTCTGGTGCTCGAGCGCATGAGTCTCGTCGTGCCCGGTGCGCACGTCTGGGCGCTCAAGGGCAAGGACGCTCCGATCCCGCGGCCGTCACCTGAATCGGGGTGGTTCGATCAGGCCGTCGCTCGCTGCATGAAGGCGGACAAGCACTTCCCGAGGATCAGCCCGCACGACCTGCGGCACACGGCCGTCAGCTTGGCGATCTCGGAGGGCGCCAACGTGAAGGCCATCCAACGCACGGTCGGGCACGCTTCTGCGGCCATGACACTGGACGACGACGCAGACCTCTTCGACGAAGATCTCGACGCTGTCGGGGTCGCGATGAATGCAGTTGTGGGCAAAATGTGGGCAGACGCCGTTTCCTGAGGGCGCTGAACAGACAGAAAAGGCCCCAACTCCCCAGTCTTTGACTGGCAGGTCGGGGCCTTCGCTCATGACGTGGGTTTCGTGGAGATGGGGGGAATCGAACCCCCGTCCACAACTACGAAACCGCGGCTTCTCCGGGTGCAGTCTGTCTACTGTTCTACTTGGCTCCGATCATGGGGACAGACACCTTGATCGACGAGCCCAGTTCCAGTGCAAGTCCCGTGGTGCCCTGAAACACAACACCACAGCAAGTTCCCTTAATGACGCCAGCTACCGGAGCGGGAACACCCCCGGGCTGACGGACTATCGGACTCGCTTAAGCAGCGAGGGCGAAGTCGGTGCGCTTAGCGTTAGCACCTATGTTTTGCGAGGGGCGTTTACGAGATAACCCCGCATCCTCGACCCGCTTCACGCCGATTCACCAGTCATGTCGAAACCGATCATCCCCGTGAGCCGAGTCTCCTCGGCGGCGTTCCACGTCATGAGCTCTGTTGAGTTGCAGCTGCCAGAAGAACTGGCAGCTCCTAAACATACGTCAAGACGGCCAGAAAATCCACGTCCTGGCGTGCTCAGGGCAAGCCTGGAGGCGATTCCCGGCAGGACCAGTAACCTGAACCCCATGAGCGGCAATGACTTTGAAGGATTCGGGCGCCCGAATTGGCAGAAGCCCGAGAACGGCGACGAGCACGCCCACGAATCCGGGGACTCCGTTGCGGAAGACCAGGCCTCTGGGCACGAAGGCTTCGGTGCGCACTTCGGCAGGCCGGCTGAGGAGCCGGACGCTCCCGCGCCCTCCGAGGATGGGCCAGGCCAGCCAGGGGTGAGCGACGGCGAGGTACCCGCGCCGATCCAGTACGAGGCGCCCGCGGCGCCCACCTGGCCGCGTGATGCCGAGTCAGCCCCAGCAGCCGATGCAGTCAGCGAAGGCGCGGAACCGGCCAGCGGCGACCAGTCTCACGCCGACGAGAACAGCACCGAGGTCCTCGGCTTCGGCGAGGGGAACGAGACCGCTGTGCTCGGTCGCGGAGACCACAACCAGACGGAGATCCTCGACTCCGGTGCGCCGGCCGCCCCGAGTTGGGAGCAGACTCCCCCGCAGGAATCGAACGCCTGGAACGACCAAGGCGCATCCGCCCCGGCTCCAACTGGCTGGGACCAGACGGCCCAGCACGACCCCAACGCCTGGAGCGACCAGAGCGCACCGGCCCAGGCTCCCGCTGCCTGGGACCAGCAGCCCTCCGCTCCGGCGTGGGGCCAGTCGGCTCCGGACGCGCAGGACGCCCAGACGACGCAGACTCCGGAGTGGAACGCGCCGAATGCTGGCCAGGCTGACGCGAGTCAGGCGAACGGCGCCCTCGAGGCGCCAGCGTACGGCGAGGTGAACAGCGCGCCGAGCTACGGCGGCCAGAACGAGTCGCCCGCGTTCGGCTCGACCGCCCCCGAGGCAGGTGCCGCTCCCTTCGGCGCAGGCTACGGCGCGCAGCAGCAGGCAGGCGCGTGGAACGGCGCCCCGGAGAACCAGACCCCAGCCCCCTTCGCCCCCGGCCAAGCACCAGGCCAGGAGTTCGGAGCACCGGCGTTCGGCGGCAACGGGGGCGGCGGCTACCAGGGCGGCGGACCGTCCGGCCCCAACGACTTCGGCAACGGAGCCCCTGCCAAGAAGCCCTGGTTCCGGAAGCCAGCGATCCTCATCCCCGCGATCATCGGCGTGGTGGTCCTGGTGGGAGCGGCCGTAGCGATCCCCGTCACCATCCACAACAACAACGTGAACCGCGGCGACGAGCTCGCGGCGGCGTTCCAGACAGACCTCGACGCGCACTACGCGGACTGGACGACCGAGAACCTCGATCTGGCCGCCAACGTCACCATCTCGGCCGCGCTGGGCGAGAACACCGACTTCTTCTCGCAGTCGGCGGCCCAGATGACCGACTTCTCGACTCGCTGCGGGAACGTCGCGACGGCGGAGACGACGATCAACGACCTCGCCGGCTCCACCGTGCCCTCGCTCGCCGTCGAGGACGGCGCCGACGCCTCCGAGGCGTACAAGGCTGCCCAGACCGAGAGCGACGGCCTCAGCGAGCGACGCGACATCGTCGCGAACTTCGCCGACACGGCCAGCGCGGACGTCGCGGCGCTGCAGCAGTTCTGCGAGGCGTTCCCGAAGTACAACTCGATCTACAACACGTTCGGCACGCAGCTCGCGTCGTTCTCGTCGACGGTCTTCACTATCCCGGACGGTCAGAACATCGACCTCGGCAACAACCTGTACTACCCGTGCAACGTGTCGACGGGATGCCCGAACTACAGCGACCCGAACATCGGCACGACGATCGCAGACGCCATCAAGTCGACCTACGTCGACTTCTACCGTGGCATCGCGGACCTGGCTGCATCCGAGTGCTTCCTCGACGAGCTCGCTGATGTCTGCACGAGCTACAGCACCGAGTTCGGCAAGGCCGCGGATGCTGCGCAGGCCGCCTCCGACTCGTACCGTTCCGAGACGCTGAGCCTCACCGTCGGGGCCGTTCCGTTCGCCAACTCGGCACCGCTGTTCACCGCGATGTTCGACTCGTTCGACGCAGCTGACGCGGCCGTTCAGACGGCCTGGTGGAGCGCCGACCCCTCGTCAGACGGCCAGACGGACCGCGGTTGGCAGTCGCGAAGCCTGAAGACGCTGCTCTCCGCACACGAGAGCTCCATCGCGACGCTCGTCGAGAGCGTGCGCTAGCGGCTCCAGGCGACAGACAGCGATGCGGCCCCCGATCCAGTGGATCGGGGGCCGCATCGCTGTCCGGGACGTGCAGCGCACCGGCGCGCGGGGCGCGGCCTACTCCCCCATGTACTTGCGAGACGCGACGGCGCGGTCGGCCTCGCGCTTGTCCTGGCGCTCACGCAACGCGTGGCGCTTGTCGAACTCGCGCTTGCCCTTCGCGACGGCCAGCTCGACCTTTGCCCGGCCGTTGAGGAAGTACAGCGTCAGCGGGACGAGCGTGTAGCCGCCCTCTTTGGTCTTCATGGCGAGCTTGCGGATCTGCTCCTTGTGCAGCAGCAGCTTCCGCTTGCGGCGTGGTGCGTGGTTGTTCCACGTGCCCTCGAGGTACTCGGGGATGTGCACGGCGTCGAGCCACGCCTCACCGCGGTCGATGTACGCGTATCCGTCGACGAGGGAGGCGCGCCCCTGTCGGAGCGACTTCACCTCGGTTCCGTTCAGCACGATGCCTGCTTCGAGGGTGTCCTCGATCAGGTAGTCGTGCTTGGCCCGACGGTTCGTCGCGACAGGCTTCGTCCCTTGCTCCTTTGGCATGGCCTCTTCCTCTCTCGACTGCAGACGATGGACAGCCCGCTATCTTACGACACGGGCTGTCCATCGGTCTACCTAGCTGTTGCGTGCGGGTCAGACCTTGAGGTACTTGTTGATCGCAATGCGCGCGGAGACCCAGGCGAGCAGCACGCTGACCACCAGGAGGACGGGGATCGCGAGGAGCGCCTCCGGGACTCCGATCAGGGAGACGAATGGCAGCTGCCTGCCGAGGTAGCCCTGCACGAAGAAGTGCGCGATCGCGACGGTTGCCGCCGAGGCGAGCACCGCACCGATGAGGGCCGCGACGACGCCTTCGAGGATGAAGGGCGCCTGGATGTAGCGGTTGGAGGCGCCGACGAGGCGCATGATGCCGATCTCACGGCGCCTGCTGATCGCGGAGAGGCGGATCGTGGTCGCGATGAGCAGCGCGGCTGCGACGAGCATGACGACCGCGACGCCGATCGCGGAGAGGCTGGCGACGTTGAGCAGCTCGAAGATGCTCTCGAGGTACTGGCGCTGGTCGGTGACCGCCTCGACGCCGTCGTAGCTCGAGAGCTGCTCGATGATGATGTCGGCCTGGTCGGGGTCGGTGAGCGTGATGAGGAAGCTCTCCGAGAGGTACTCGGGCTCGACGAAGGACACGATGGGGTCGCCGGCGAACTGCTGCTGGAAGTTCTCGTAGGCCTGGTCCTGGTCTTCGAATTCGTACTCGCTGACGTACGGGGTGAGGACGGCGCCCTGCAGGGCTGCCTCGACGGCATCGCGCTGGGTGTCGCTCGCTTGACCGCCTGCGCAGTTCGGGGCGGTCGAGACGGACGAGCAGAGGTCGACGGACACCTGGGCCCGGTCGTACCAGAACGCCTTCATGCTGCTGATCTGCTGCTGCATGAGGATTCCGGCGCCGACGAACGTCAGGGAGACGAAGGTCACGAGCACGACGGAGATGACCATGCTCGAGTTGCGGCGCAGTCCCTGCCACATCTCGGCGAATACGCGGCCGATCATTTGACGTCTCCAGTGTTCTTCGTGGTCTTCTCGCCGGCGACGCGGGAGGCGATCGAGTCGGCGATGGATGTGGGGGCTTGCGCCTGGACCTGCGCGTCGGCGTCGTCGTTCTGCTCGAGCTGGTTCGCGGTTGCCGTCTCCGCTTCGGTGAGCGGCACGATCCCCGGCTGGTAGACGCCGTCGGACTCGTCGCGCATGATGACGCCGCCGTCGAGCTCGATGACGCGCCTGCGCTCCTCGTCGACGATCGAGACGTCGTGCGTGGCCATGACGACGGTGGTGCCGTTTGCGTTGATGCGTGTGAGGAGGCGCATGATGCCGCGGCTCGTGACGGGGTCGAGGTTTCCGGTCGGCTCGTCCGCGAGGAGGATGTCCGGCTTGTTGACGACGGCGCGCGCGATGGCGACGCGCTGCTGCTCGCCGCCGGAGAGCTCGTGGGGGAAGCGGTTCGCCTTGTCGCCGAGGCCCACGGTCTCGAGGACGTCGGGGACGGCTTTCGCGACGTGGCCGCGCGACTTGCCGAGCGCTTCGAGCGCGTATGCGACGTTCTCGAACACGGTCTTGCCTGCGAGGAGGCGGAAGTCCTGGAACACCATGCCGATGCTGCGTCGGTAGTAGGGCACCTTGCGGTTGGAGATGCGGCGCAGGTCCTGGCCGAGGACGTGCACCTGTCCGCGGCTCGGGGCGTCCTCGCGGAGGATGAGGCGGAGGACGCTGGATTTGCCGGACCCGGAGGGGCCGACGAGGAACACGAACTCGCCGCGCAGCACCTCGAAGGTGATGTCGTCGAGTGCGGGGGCGGCGGTGCCAGGGTAGACCTTGGCGACGTTATCGAATCTGATCATGGCGCTAACAGGGTAGGCACCGGAGTGGCCGCAGCCCGGCGCGACATGCAGAACACGTCAGACGTGGGGGCGCGGCTCGTTGCTTCCGGTCGCCTTCTCCGTGTTCCTAGGCGGCGTCGGCTTCGCCTCGCTTGCGCCAGCGGATGCCGGCGGCGATGAACGCGTCGATGTCGCCGTCGAAGACCTTGTCGGTGTTGCCGGTCTCGTGCTGGCTGCGGAGGTCCTTGACCATCTTGTATGGCGCGAGGACGTAGGAGCGCATCTGGTCGCCCCAGCTCGCGGTGATGTTGCCTGCGAGCTCTTTCTTCTGCGCGTTCTCTTCCTCGCGGCGGAGAAGGAGGAGCCGGGACTGCAGCACGCGGAGCGCGGCGGCACGGTTCTGGATCTGGCTCTTCTCGTTCTGGCAGCTCACGACGATCCCGGTTGGGAGGTGCGTGATGCGGACTGCGGAGTCGGTCGTGTTGACGGACTGGCCGCCCGGGCCGGACGAGCGGAAGACGTCCACGCGCATGTCGTTGTCTGGAATCTCGATGGATTCGGTCTGCTCGATGAGCGGCACGACCTCGACGGCGGCGAAGCTCGTCTCGCGGCTGCCTGCGGAGTTGAATGGGCTCATGCGCACGAGGCGGTGGGTGCCGGCTTCGACGGAGAGGGTGCCGAAGGCGTATGGGCTGTCGATCTCGATGGTGGCCGACTTGATGCCGGCCTGCTCGGCGTAGCTGGTGTCGAGGACGGAGACCTTGTAGCTGTGCTGCTCGGCCCAGCGGAGGTACATGCGGAGGAGCATCTCGGCGAAGTCGGAGGCGTCGACGCCTCCGGCGCCGGCGCGGATCGTGATGACCGCGGGGCGTGGGTCGAATTCGCCGTCGAGGAGGGTCTGGACCTCGAGGTTGCCGATGACCTTGGTGATCGACTTGAGCTCGGCGCGGGCTTCCTCCGCCGTGTCCTCGTCTTCCATCTCGACGGCCATCTGCGCGAGCACTTCGAGGTCGTCGAGGCGTCGTTCGATCTCGTCGAGGCGCTTGAGGTCTGACTGCGCGTGGCTGAGTGCGGAGGTGACCTTCTGCGCGTTCTCGGTGTCGTTCCAGAGGTCGGGGACGGATGCTGCGGCTTCGAGCTCCACCACCTTCGCGCGGAGCTTGTCGGGGTTGAGCACGGCGCTGATGTCTCCGAAGGTGCTGCGCAGGGCGGCGATTTCCGAAGCGAGGTCAAGGTTGATCATGATCTCCCAAGACTAGCCGCCAGGGCTGGGCGGCGCGGTTCGGCTCGCGTGAGGTCAGGACAGCACGACTCTGGCGTCGCTGGAGACGGTGATGTCGAGACCGGATGGGAGCAGCGCATGGGCGAGGGGTGGCGTCCAGTGGCCGGTGATGACGACGTGGGCGGTCACGCCGTCCGGGGTGGTTGCCGAGTCGAGCGTGAGGCCATCCGGGGCACCACCCGCGAGGTCTTCGAGGGTCATGACGGCTCGCTCGGAAACTGCCGCGGGGTCGAGGACGGGTGTGAGCTCGTCTCCGCTGAGGGCGACGTCGGCTGCGGAGAAGCTCTCGGAGGCGGAGAGCGCCACCGCGTCCGCGATCGTGAGGAGTCGCTTTCGTTCGATGGACAGCGACGTGGCGGCGGCGAGCACGTAGACGGTCGTGAGTCCGATCATGAGGAAGACGAGGATGAGCGGGAGCACGCTGCCTCGTTCGTCGCGCATCCGCTGCAACCCGTCCGGGATTCGGGTTGGGTGCTCGCTCATGTGGAGAGTCCGAAGCGTGTGACGGCAAACGAGGATGTGGCGCTTGTCGGGATGGAGAGCGGGGCCGCTCCCCCGGTGAGGTTCGGCGCGAATGGCAGGGGCACGTCGATCGTGACGCTGACGGTGACGACGGCTCCTGCATCCTGGCAGGTGTCGGCGGGACTGTCGCACGCGACGAGCTGTTCAACGGCCCCGGCTTCGAAGCCGTGGTCGGCTGCGGCCAGGTCGATCGCCGCCGCCGCGAGAGCCTGCGTCTCCTCGGACTCGGGGTCGGATGCCAGCAGGCGTGCTGCGCTTCTCGCCGCTGACTCCCCGGCAATGCTCGCTCCCTGCAGCGCCGAGAGCGTCAGCATGAGGTAGGCGAGCGGCACGATCAGGAGTGTGCCGAGGGTCAGGAACTCGAGCGAGGCTGACCCCCGATCGTCACGCAGCATCCAGCGTCTCCTGTGGCGCATGCCCGGTCACCTCCAGTGCTTCTGGCAGTCCGATGAGGCCGATGAGCGGAAGTGGCGAGCGCACGGTGACGGCGACGACAGGCGCTCCGTTGAGTTGCGTTGTGGTTGCTGTGACGTTCTCGGCGTAGCCGGCGCCGAGGCTGACGGAGATGAGCTCTGCTGCTCGCGCTTCGCCCGCGTCGAGGTCGGCTCCGAACAGCCCGGCGTGCCTCGCGCCTTCGCCCGCGGCGTCGAGGAGCGTCGTGCGTACGTAGAGCGCGAAGCCGATCTGCAGGACCGTGACGGTGAGGAGCACGAGCATCACCGTGACCATGACCCACTCGGCGACCGCCGATCCCAGATCGTCGCGGATCACGGGCCGGCGTGAGCGGGCCGGCTTGTCAGCTGAAGTCACTGACTCGGGTGATGGCGTTCTCGAACACGTTGACGAGGAGGTCGCCGGCGACGGTCCAGAGGAGGATGACGATTCCGGCGGACATGATCGTGATCAGAACCCAACCGGGGACGTCTCCGCGTTCGGAGGCTGCTCTGGTTCGGAGTGCGTGGAGGAATTGCATGGTCGTGCCTTTCGGGTGGGCTCTAGAAGCTCGTGCGGAGCACGAAGACGGCTGGGTAGAGCGCGAACAGGATGGTGGTGGGCAGGATGAGGAAGATCAGCGGGACGAGCATCTGCACTTCTTTGCGCCCCGCCGCTTCGAGGAGCTCACGCTTCCCGAGCTCTCGGGCGTCGCTTGCTTGAGCGCGGAGCACTTCGACGAGGGGCGCGCCGCGCTCCAGAGCGGAGATCATGTGCTCGACGCAGCGGTCGAGTGGCAGGTACTTGACGCCCCTGGTCATCTCGTGGAGCGCGTCGGCAAGCGAGACGCCCGTGTTCACGTGGTGGACGACGCGTGCGAATTCCTGGGCCAGTTCGCCGGTGCTGACGTTCGCGACGCGCCTGAGGCTGTCGAAGACTCCCTCGCCGGCCGAGATGCTGAGGGAGAGGAACTCGATCACTGTCGGGAACTCGCTGGCCACTTGTCGATGTCGGCGGTGCGCCGCGCGCCCGAGTGCCTGGTCGCGGGCGAAGATTCCGACGCCGCCGAGCAGGAGCGGAAGCAGGATCTGAGCGATGATCGGCATCCCTCGGGTCACACCGAGCATCAGTGCGGTGGCGAGTCCGACTCCTGCCGCGATCAGCCCCCAGGTGAGCTGTTCGGCTCGGAAACGTTCGACGGTGGCTGTGGAGCCGCTTTGGCGAAGCTGACCGATGATGCGGTCGTTGCCACCGAGGACTTCGCCGAGGAGTGCACGCCCCTTCGCCATGAGCGGGGCGGCGAGGGTGCCGAGGACAGGGAGCGGGTCGGTCGCGGTCTTCTGCACGTCGGCGCGAGCGGCTGCCGACACGTCGAGGAGGTGCGGTGCGAGGCGTTCGGCGAGATTCGGTCTGGAGAGACGGGGCACGGCGGCGAGGATCGTCCAGAGGCCGATGCCGAGACCGAGGCCGCAGAGGACGGCCCAGCCGAGGGTCTCGTTCATGCGAACCACCTGCGGTCGTCTTTCAGCTTCGCGATCCGGAGCATCACGAGGTAGGCGAGGACTGTCGTGGCGAGGCCGATGAGGATGACGGCGGCGCCTTCGTAGCTGTTGAAGGCGGTGGCGGCCTCCGGCCGCGTGGCCAGCATGAGCAGGACGATCCAGGGTGCGGCGGATCCGAGCTTTGCGGCGTTCATGACCCAGGACTGCTTCGCCTCGACTTCGTGGCGCACCGCTTGCTCTTCGCGGAGGTAGCTGCCGAGGCTCTTGAGCACCGTGGGGAGCTCGGCGCCACCGACGTCCCTGGACATGCGGAGTGTGCTCAACACGACGACTTCGCGTAGGTTGGGCACATGCGAGCCGCGATCTACGTCCGTCAGAGCCTCGACGTGCAGGAAGGCGTCGATCGACAGCTTGAGCGCTGCAGCTCCCTGATCTCTGCACGTGGCTGGACCGAGGCCGCGCGCTACGCCGACAACGACACGAGCGCCACCAAGGCCCGCGGGCCTGGCACCGGCTGGTCGCGAATGCTCGCGGACGCGGCCACAGACACCTTCGACGTCGTCGTCGCGGTCGACATGGACCGACTGCTTCGCTCGGTCCACGACCTCCTCACGCTCACGAAGGCGGGCGTCCGGGTTCTCACCGTCGACGGTGAGATCGACCTGACCTCCGCTGACGGCGAGTTCCGAGCGCTCATGCTGGCCGCGATTGCGCAGTTCGAGACCCGGCGCAAGGGCGAGCGCCAGCGACGCGCCAACGCCTACCGCGCGTCCCAGGGTCGCCCCGCGGGAGGACGGCGCCCGTTCGGTTTCGAGGCGGACGGGATGACCGTCCGCGAGGACGAAGCCGAAGCGGTCCGTGCCGGCTACCGCTCGATCCTCGCCGGCGATTCGCTGCGCCAGGTGGCACGCGATTGGAACGCGCAGGGCTTCCACACCGGGCAGCCTCGACAGGCCCGCACGGGGCGCGCTGGCGAGCCGTCGCCATGGATCGGAAGCACCGTTGGCGCCGTGCTCCGCAACCCTCGCTACAAGGGCGAAGCAACCTACAAGAGCGAAGTCGTCGGCGCGGCCCTGTGGCCTGCACTCGTGGACGCAGAGACTTGGGAGGCCGTAAACCTGGTCCTCGCGGACCCGAACCGTCGAACGCCCCGGCAGAACACCCGGCATCTGCTCAGCGGCCTCGCTCTGTGCGGCATCTGCGGCTCGACGGTGCACGGTGGTGCCACACGCCGCCCCGGTCAACGCGCCTACCGCTGCAGCACCTCGAGCGGCCACATCTCCCGCAAGGCGGAGCCCATCGAGCAGTTCGTCGTCGCGACGATCATCGAGCGGCTCTCACGCCCCGACGCTGCAGCCCTGCTCCGTCCCGACGACTCCCCCGATCTCGACGCACTGCGCAGCGAGGCCGCGGGGCTGCGGTCGCGGCTCGACTCGCTCGCAGTCGACTTCGCCGACGGTGCGCTGACATCGAGCCAACTGCGAACGGCTACCGCGCGGATCCGCTCGAGGCTCGAGGAAGTCGAGAGGCCCCTCGCTGCGGCGATCGGAGGCGATATGCTCTCGGATCTCCTCGGCGCGGACGACGTCACGGCGGCCTGGGAAGCACTGAGCCAGGACCGACAGCGCGCTGTCATCGCCGCGCTCGCCACGGTCAGGATCAAGTCAGCCGGTCAGGGAGCCCGTCGTTTCGACCCTGCGACCGTCGGGATCGAGTGGGTCCGCGCCGGGTGATTCGCGGACCAGCGCCGAGGAGGTGAACGCCGCTGGGTGAAACTATGTAGCGAATGCAGTTTCTACTACATTCTCCTATTCTCTCCTTAAGTGTTCTTCTTCTCTAGCAAGGAATAGGAGAGTGTAGAAGGAACTGCACTAAGTACAGAGTTTCACCCTCGGAGGTCGGACATGGATGTCGTCGGCGCTGGACAGGGACTGACGCGCACCGCGCGCACCGATGGAGCAACGTTCCCTCCCCGGCGCCGCGCGGTCCTCTACTCGCGGCTGAGCGTCTCCGACGACACGTCTACGTCGATCGCTCGGCAGCTCCGCGACCTGCGAGCCCTCGCCGAGCGCGAGGATCTCGAGATCGTCGCCGAGCTGGTCGACGATGGCGTCTCGGGCCGCACGTCTCGCGCGAACGCGACCGAGGCGCTGCAGTTTCTCCGCGAACGCCGCGCCGACGTACTCGTCGTCTGGAAGTTCGACCGCTGGTCGCGTCAGGGCATGCGCTCGCTGGCCGATCTCATCGACACCCTCGACGAAATTCCGTCCGCCGAGTTCGTCGCGCTGCAGGATGGCCTCCGCTCGGCGCAGCCGGCATGGCGCATCGTCGCGTCGGTGCTCGCCGAGGTCGCCCGCATGGAATCGGAGAACACCGCGACGCGCGTGCGCTCGAGCATCCAGTGGCGCGTCGACGCTGGCCTCTGGCGGGGCGGACAGATCCCGTTCGGCTACCAGGCCGCAGAAGGCAAGGAGCCGAACACCCGGACGCTCATCCCGAACGCCGCCGAGGTCGCAGTCATCGAGGAGGTCGCCGACGCGCTGATCACGAAGCTCTGGACGCCGAACCGCGTCGCCGACGTGTTGAACCAGCGGCAGGTGCCGACGGGCCGCTCGCCGTACCGCACCGCCCGCAACCGCGGCCGCAACCCCGACGGGCTCGACCGCGGCACCTGGCGCCCTGGCACGGTGATGCAGCTGTGGACGGCGTCGCATCTCATCGGCCGGCAGGTGCACCGCGGTGAGCTCGTGCGCGACGACGCAGGCATCCCGAAGACCGTCTGGCCCCCGCTCATCGACCGCGACACGTACGAGGCGCTGCGAGCCGCTGTGCGTGACCCGCGGCTGGCGGCTGGCACGACGACGCAGGCGAACCGCCGACGCTCGCAGCTGCTCAGCGGTCTTCTCTTCTGCGGCGAGTGCGGCTCGATCGTCTACAGCAACAGAGCGTCACGCGGGCAGCGCACGTCGGTCTACACCTGCTCGCGGCGCAGTGACCCGAAGTGTCCGAAACCGACGATGTCGCTCGAGCTCGTCGACGAGATGGTCACGGAGCGATTCCTCAGTGACTTCGGCGCCTGTCGCATCACGACACTGCGCGAGCCGGACGCGGCTCGCGCAGACCGAGCTCGGCTCGCGGACATAGAGCAGGCAATCGCCCGTACGACAGACGAGCTCGGGCTCACCGGTGCCGATCTGGAGGTTCTACTCCCCCGTTTGGCAGGACTGAAAGCCCGGCGCGCGGACACGCTGACTTCGCGGCAGACAGGCGTCTTGGAAGTCGTGCTGACCGAAGAGACATACGCCGAGCGCTGGTTCGCCGAGCCGTCTTTCGAGTCGCGTAGGGACTTACTCGCGAAAGCCTATGCCCGTATAGGACTGGCGTCCCTGGCTCACGGCGTACCAAGGAAGGGCAAGCACCCGGAACGTCTCGTGTACGAGACGCTCATCTAAGTGAGCCCGGCAAGAGGCGAGCGCTTAGGAACGTCTGAGCGAGCGACTGGTCTAGGAGATCTCGAGGTCGAATCTGGGTTCGAGATCGGACTTCAAGAAGTACTCGTCGGGCAGTGCCGTCTTCTCATCCTTCGCCCAGGAACTCACGAGGTCTTCGGTGGATGCGAGTCCGTTCAGCGATGCCCCCCGCGCGGTCACGTCCGCGGCAACGGTGGCTTGAATGCGAGAGTCGAAGAACACGGCGTTGTCGAACCTAACTCCCGTCAACATGATCAGCGCGAAGTCAGTGCTCATGAATAGGGATCCCGTGAAGTCTGCCTCGGAGAGCGCCTCACCGATTTTGTCAGTCCGAGGTTCCCACACGAAACGACAGGCCACCAGCCCGACTCGACGGAAGTTTGATCTACCCAGCGAACAGTTCAGGAAGGTCAGGTCTTTCCGCACTCCTCCCTCCGAGTCCGCGCCGTCGTCGCTGCCTGGCTCAGGTCGCTCCGACATAACTGCGCCCCATAAGTTGCAGTCCACGAAGGTGGCTCCGGTGAGATTGACCGAGGACCAGTTCGTGTCCCGCGCTTCGAGTCCTTCGATGTACGCCCCGCGAAGGTCAGCGACGAGACCATCACCATGCTCAGCGAGGACTTTAAGCACGGACCTGAGCGCCAGGTTCGCCGAAGTCGCCTTAGGCCCCTCGTTCTCCGCGCGAGTCCGAGCGGCACGCACGTGCGCGCACAAAGCCTCGAGTATAAGTTCTCGGTCTGAAACTGTGGAATCGGAGCCCGCCGCTTGCGAAAGAAGGTGCACGCCCGCGACGCGCCGCGAGGGATCGGTTGATTCCAACATCTCGATGGCGCTGAGTATGGACGTCCGGACGTGTGCGCCCACAGCACGTCGGGCTTCTGCTTCCTTTCGCACATCCTCTCGCTCCTCCAGTCGCCATCGCCTGACCGTGACGATGAGGCCGACGATAGCGATCACGCCGCCGAGCGTGAAAAGGATGCCCTGTCGCGCGTCAGCTACCGCACGCTCACAATCCGCTGCGACGCGGCCGGCGCATGAATTGCCCGTAGATATCCCATCGACGATCAACATCGGCCCGTGAAGCAGCACGAACGGCACTGCCCAGACGAGGAGCGTGCCGGCGAAGATCACCAGCACCAGCATCGTCGCGCACCGCCAGCCGTACACGATCCCCACAGGCCATTCTGTCTCTTTGGGCACCTCGACGAGATTTCGAAGAGCACGACGAGGCGCTTCCCAAATACTGATCACGGAGCGAGTCTGTCGGATGCTGAGGAGCGGCGCCACTTGACGGCTGGTCAAGACCTCGGCAGCCTTGCCCCCAGGTGCCGTGCACACAGGCCCGCTCTCCTGTTAGAGATAAGCAGTGTCCGAGCACAAGCAGCTGGCCCTCGATCCGCTAGGTTTGCCGTATGCCAGAAGATGTGCAGGAGCTGGGCCGGCGCGGAGTTGCCGACTTGAAGAGGTGGCTCGAGGCCACTACGTACATGGAGCTCCCGTTCGACGCGTACAACCACAGCATCGATTGCACAGTGCAAACGATGGCAACACCAAAGCAGTTCGACTTGGCTGGTTATATGCTCGAGAAGACTAAATCACCGGTCATCGTCGAGGCGAAGAACTACTCATCGGCTGGGCGTCAGTACGAGGAATTCCGCAAGTTTCAAGCAATCGCTTACTCCCACGCCGTACACGAAATCGAGACCTTCAAGAAGAGCCGTAAGCCTATCTTTCTCTGGGTCACATTCCACCCTTTCGCGGTCACGAAATGGAATAGCTTGGAGTCGGTTTCGCACCTCAAAGACTCTCTTGCGTCGTATCCGGATTTCCTGGCCGAGCGGCCGATAGATGACGAAATCGCGGCGAGTGTCGCCAAGCGCATCTCAATCTTGGTCTTCAACAAGCGGCAGAAGAAGTGGTCACTGACCCGCACCGAGTTGGAACTCATTCGACACAAACTAGACAGAAAAGGGCGAACACTATGAGCGCCGTCGACCTGACTGAGACTCTTCAAGGCATACGTAACCAGTACGTACGGGAAGACTACGTAGGACGCGTGAAGAGCACCATCTTCGACTACCTGTGCGCACTGGAGCCTGCGGCGAAAGTCGAAGACACGCAGTACTTCAACCACAGCGCGATTCCAGACTTCGTGCTGAGATGGGGCACCCACACCAGGAACTTCTACATCAGGTCCAGCTATGCATCACTGGTGGCGAGCCGAGATGCGAAGGACCTAGCGGAGAACGACCCCATCTTCCTCGCACTCGACGCGCGTCAGGACGTTCGGGAGGAACGATTCAGGCTGACACCCGCGAAAGTCGCTCGCGCAGCTCAGCATCATAAGTACACACTCGTTACCGACACATCCGCCCTTGACGAGATTGCCTCGACCAGTGAGGCGGAAACGCCTCTGGCTTCAGTAGTCAAGACCAACTTTATCTCGTCCGCACGCGGCCTCGTGGACGAGCCCACCGCGGAAAAGCTCACCGGTGACGTTCCGAACAAGGACGGTCTGACGTCCTTGCTCCGCGCGAAGTTCTCCGAAGCCGCGGTGACGCGCATGGAGCGCATGGCCAGCATTGTCGAGCTCGCGCAAGGCGCGCCGACGGCGGAGCAGAGCTGGCTTGAACTCGATGGGCGCCTTAGCCCAAGCGAACTACGCGCAATCTTGCCGTGGGTACTTCAGAACGCCGACCCGGGTAACGTCAAGTTCTGGTCTAAGTTCGGCGCCTTGTTCACGTTTGAGCAACTTGAGAGCCTTGCTTCTGACGTTGAAGGACTAGACCTGGGGAGCCTGGTGCGAGCGAATGCCCGAACATGGGAGGCGAAGCGGGCTTACCTAGGGCTGCATGTGGACGCCGAGCCCGATGCCGTGACTCGGAGTGGAATCCGATTCAAGGGCGGCGTGCTAGAAGCCTATGCCGGCAACAGCGCTATACGGGTAAGCCACAGCGGAAACAAGCTCAAAGGCCGGCCGAGCAGTCACGGCCCATCCTGGGAGGCTTTACGCCCGAAGATCGAAAACTCGAAGTTGCACTCGGTGACTCTTCAGGGTCTTGAACGAGCCATCACCCTTGAGGCACCTGCAAGTGCGGACTTCCTCGGGGATGTGGACAAGATGACCGAGTCCGTAAGCGACACCTACTTCGTTCGAGCACTCGACTTGCTCCTGCCGGAAGCAAAGCTCACGGAGGAGGCGCCCGTGCTCCGGCAGGTATCAGTCAACTTCGGGGAGTCTCTCCTCATCGCGGACGCTCCGGTCGAGCTCGGAGCGCTGTTCTCCGCCGTTGAGACCGCTTTTCTCGCCCCCGGCTCCGAGCTAGAGACGATCACAGAGATGGTCACTGGCGAGAACGCAGCGTCGGAAACCGAGAAACTCACTGCGCTCGAGCTACCACCCACTCCGACAGAGCCACTCAACGAGATCGAACCGAAGATGCCCTCTGACGACAGCTAATCCACAGCCGTGCACACTGGCCCGCTCTCTATATGAGAGAAGAACACCTACGCCTCGCCCCGACGGGGACGAGGAAGTCGACCCCGGACTCGCCGATCACACAGCGGCGTCGGGACTCGGCGACGCGCAAGCCCGGAAGTGTCACCAGCCCACGAGGCCAGTGACGCTTCCGGGCTTTTTGCGTGCCCTGTTGGGCGATCTGGGATCAGGCGGGCTTCCAACCCCCGCCAGCGGAGTTCGATTCTTCGGCACAACGCGACACCTTCGGGTGCTATCGAGGCTGACCACCCGCGTGGCGAACGGTCACACGCGTTGCTTGAGCATTGGCAGGCTCACCCGGCTGTAAACCGGACGCCCTCGGGCCTCGCGGGTTCAACTCCCGCGTGACGCACACTCACCGCTCTGGGGTAACGGCATCCCGTCGCGCTCTGGTCGCGAAGATCTGGGTTCGAGTCCTGGGCGCGGTGCCAACGAGACGAAGCGAGGCGACATGGACCTGGACCACCGAGACCCGCAGCACGTCGCGTACGTGCTGCCGATCGTCGGGAAGCACCTCATCGCGCTCGACCCCGCGGTGCGATGGGTGAGTGGCAAACACATCATCGCCCACGTCATCGTTCGCGGGCCGACGGGCGAGGCGCTCGTGGCCGACGACGGCGTGTCCCTCGTCCTGCGACGACAGCGCTTCCGCATCCCAGCGAACCATCCGCTCCGCGGCGTGCGGCCTCCCTGCTGATGGACGAGACCGACGAGCCGAACATCGGCCGCTCGAGCGACTGACTCAGTCGGCCTGACGCGCTTCGAACAGGCGGTGCGCGTCGACCGCGATCTCAGCCGCGAGCCCCTTCGGACTCGACCAGTGAACACGGTACGCAGGCGTGAGCGTCCAGAGCGGGTCTGCCTCCTCGTCTCGGCGCGCTTCCGGACCTGTCACTACCCCCTTGCTCTCACCCGGGCCGACGCGTTCGAATTCGAAGAGTCGCTCACCCCCTGCCAGCTTGACGACGAGCGAGACCTGTCGCGCAGTTGTCAGACCGGCGTTGCGCAACGTGAAGACCTCGCCCACGTCCGACACCCGGTTACTGCTTGCTTCCCAGACCACATCGCGGAACTCCCGCGCTCGATCGTCCTGCAGGTGTTGCAGGTCGAGGGCCTCCTTGGCACGCTCGTTCGCGACATCTGCACGCGCATTGGCGGCGCGCGCGACAACGACTGACCAGATAGCGGCGCACACGGACAGGGCGGCGAGCGCCGCGCTGAAGATCTCCATGCCTTGATCGTACAAAGGGGCCGAGCTTTGCATTCCCCATCCCACGGCTGGCACACCAGCACCCGACGCGATGAGCTGCCCGCTGACTGGCAGTCCCGCAGGGTGCGCGTACTGCGCCGAGATGGGTACAGGTGCCGCGCCGCGGACAGCACTGGCGCTGTCTGCGGCGCACCTGCGAACCAGGTCGATCACATCGAGCGCGGCAGTGACCACTCGCATGACAACCTGCAATCGCTGTGTCGTTGGCACCACGCTCGCAAGTCGAGTGCCGAGGGCGCGGCTGCTCGGCGTCCACGGCTGACGCAGGCACGTGCGGCTGAGCGTCATCCTGGCCTCGTGCACTGACCTCGCGACCGGCCCGCTGTGCAGGTATGGAAATCAACTACACCTGCACCACCTGCGACTCGACGTGGACGCGCCTTCGCCGCCGTGGATCGTCCCAGCTTGGCTGCCTGAACGGCTGCAGCTCCGCCTCGCTTCGCGAGGTCTGGACCTGCGAGGCGTGCGGCGCTGACTGGACCCGCGTGCCTGTCCGCGGCCAACGGCCGAAGAGCGGCCCGTGCTGCCGCACCTCGAGCGGTGCGCGCAAGATCGAGCAGCGTTGCTGGGTCTGCTCGACGCCGGTCATCAAGGTTCAGCGCGAGGCTGGCCGCAAGACCACCTGCTCGACTTGGTGTCACACCGTCACGATCATCGGCCTCGGTCACTATCCGAGCCGCTCCAGCTTCGAGCTCGCTACCCGACGCCGGCCGCTCATGACCATCGAAACCGGCCAGTGCGAAGAGTGCGAGCTCTGGTTCGTGCGACGCCGCACCGCGCTCGACCCCAGTGTCTGTTCAGTCCAGTGCTTGCGTGTGCGCGGACTGCGTGAAGCACGCGCTGTGCTTGAGACAAAGTTGTCGCCTTTCGATCTTGGATGGATCGTGGGTGCACTGTCCTCGAGCGGTGGAATCTACTTCCAGAAGTCAGCGTCTCAGCCTGCCGGCTCGGTAGTGATCGAGATGCAGACGACCAACCGCGAACACGCCGAGAGCTTTGCGCGGTCGATCGGCGGACGCGTCTCTCGGCCCATCGCCGCGACGCCGACGCACTGCATCGAGTGGCGCCAGCCGATCTACCGTGTTCGCGCGAGCGGACATCGCACCGCGGCGCTACTGGACCTCGCTGAGCCTCACTTCGCTCCGACACTGCGTCGCCGAGTGCAGCGCGTTCTGTCTGAGGCTCGCTTTCGTGTGGAATGACCTGCCCCCTGACTCGAAGCCGGAACGGATCCCCTTCCGGAAGCGCATAGCGTCTCGCTGTGCGTACGGGCATACAGGTTTCACCAGGCCCCCAGGTCGACCTCTTGACACTCACTTGAAAGCCCTCTTGACCTGCGTTTTCTCCGTTCTGACCTCGGATTCGCCGGGCCGGAATCCTGAAATGCACTTTGGAGGTGCCGAAGATGACTCGAGGCACCACCCACGCGCCGAAGTCTGAAGCGACACGCCACCGTCACGCGCGTCCCGCGCACGGCGAGAAGGTCATCGTCCGCGACAACCGCACGCGCGGCCCGCGTCTCGAGGGCGAATGGTCCTCGGAGACGAAGACCTGGTACGAGACCTGGCGCAAGTCGCCGCAGTCGCAGCTCTTCGAGGCGACGGACTGGCAGCGCCTGCGCCTCCTAGCCCCGCTCGTCGAAGCGAACTTCATCAAGCCGTCGGCCGCTGGCCTGTCGGAGATCCGGCTCAACGAGGAGCGCCTCGGCGCGACCGTCGTCGACCGCATGCGCGCTCGCATCGCAATCACCGAACGCGATCCCGGCGCGAGCAACGCCCCCGCCAAGAAGAAAGCTCCTCGAGCCGACATCTAGGCGCTGAGGGCTCGAAGGAGTCCTCTTGGCCGCTGTCGTATCCGTCCCCGTCTTCCCCGCATCCCAGCCGACGATCGGCTGGGGCGTCATCGAGTTCGTCGAATCGAACCTCGTCCAGCCTGACGGCGACGAGGCCGGCGAGCCGTTTCGGCTCACGCCCGAGCAGAAGCGCTTCCTCCTCTGGTTCTACGCCGTCGACCCCGCTGGCCGCTTCGTCTACCGCCGCGCTACGCTGCGCCGCGCGAAGGGCTGGGGCAAGTCGCCCTTTCTGGCGGCGATCGGGATTGCCGAGCTCCTCGGCCCCGTTCGCTTCGCAGGGCTTGACGCCGACGGCGACCCGTTCGGCGAGGTCCACCCAATGCCGTGGATCGTCGTGGCCGGCGTCTCAGAGACGCAGACCGAGAACACCATGGCGGCGATCCGCTCGATGCTCGAGGGCACCGAGATCGTCGACGACCTCGGCGTGGACGTCGGCAAGACCCGCATCCTGCTTCCCTCGGGTGGCAAGATCATCCCGATCACTGCGAGCGCGAGCACGCAGGAAGGTGCACGTCCGTCGTTCGCGATCCTGGACGAGACGCACCACTGGACGAAGGCCAACGGCGGCGCCAAGCTGGCGCGCACCGTGCGCCGAAACCTCGCCAAGTCGCGCGACGGCTCCGCCCGAGCAATCGAAACCACGAACGCGCATGCACCTGGCGAGGAATCGGTGGCCGAGTCCAGCTACCTGGCCTGGCGCGCTGTCGCCGAGGGCCGCTCGAAGGCGTCCGGCATCCTCTACGACAGCCGCGAAGCCGCTGGCGACATCGACCTCGCCGACGACGTGCAGCTGCGCGCCGGCCTCATCGACGCCTACGGCGACGCGACCTGGATCGACATCGACCGCATCCTCGCGGAAGTGCTCGACCCAGACACGCCGCCCGAGGAAGCTCGACGCTTCTACCTGAACCAGATCGTCGCCGCCGCTGACTCCTGGGTGTCTCCCGCCGAATGGCACGACACCCGAAGCGAGCAGATCTCGCTCCTCGCCACTGGCGACGTGCTGGGCTCTGGCAAGCGGCAGCGCCACTCCGGCGACACGGTCACGCTCGGCTTTGACGGCTCGCTCACGGACGACTCGACGGCCCTCGTGGCGGTCCGCGTTGACGACGGCGCCCCGTTCCTGCTCGGCGTGTGGGAGAAGCCCGAAGGCCCGCAAGGCGCCGGCTGGGAAGTCCCGAAGGACCAGGTCCGCGACGCGGTCGACAACGCATTCGCGACGCTCGACGTCGTCGCGTTCTTCTCCGACGTCGCCTACTGGGAGACCGACATCGACGCCTGGCGCGACGAGTATGGCGAGCGTCTGGTCGTCAAGGCCACGACGCGGCACGCCGTCGGCTGGGACATGCGCGGGCACCAGATGGACACCGTCCGCGGTGTCGAGGCTGTCTGGCGCGCGATCGTCGACAAGACGCTCCCCTGGCGCTCGCATCTCCTCGAGTACGGCCCGGCGACGGGCGCGAACGCCGAGGAGATCATGACGCGCCACGTCCTGAACGCTCGCCGTCGCCCGAACCGCTGGGGCGTGAGCTTCGGCAAGGAGTCGCGCGAGTCGCCGAAGAAGGTCGACGTTCTCGCCGCCCTCGTCATCGCTCGCATGGCCCGTTCTGCGGTTCTCGCATCCGGCGCGCTCAAGAAGCGCAGCCGTTCGACTGGCCGCGTGGCCGGCTTCTAGCTTCGCCCGAGGAGGGCCATGACAGACATCACACCGGCCCTCGCGACGGAGCTCGTCGGCGAGCTCGACGCGGACCTCGCGGAAGCGGGTCGCCTCGGCAAGATCGCCCGCTACCTCCGCGGCAACCACGACAAGCCGTACATGCCGAGGGGCGCGAAGAAGGAGTACGAGCACCTCGCCGATCGCGCGGTGACGAACTGGCTTCCGCTGGTGTCCGAGACGTTCGCCAAGGGGCTGTTCGTCGACGGCCTCCGTCTTCCGAAGGCCACCTCGAACGCTGAGGCGTGGGCCTTCTGGCAGCGCAACGGCATGGACGCCCGACAGACGATCGCGCACCGCGGCGCCCTCGAGTACGGCACGAGCTACGTGCTCGTCCTGCCCGGCGACACCGCGCCGGTGATCCGTCCGCTGTCGCCGCTGAAGTCCGCCGCCTGGTACGCCGAGGACGACGACGAGTACCCCGAGGTCGCGATCTCGCTCGACGGCACGACCCGCGACAAGAAGCGGCTCCTGTCGGTCTACTCGGCGACGGAGCGCGTGCGCTTCGAGCTCGCCGCGGGCGACGGCGCGAAGTGGACCGAGATCGAGCGCACCGACCACGGCATCGGCTACACGCCGTTCGTGCGCTTCCGCGATCGCCTCGACGGCGAAGCGGTCGGCGTCATCTCGCCGCTGATCACACTGCAGGACCGCGTCAACGAGATCGTCTTCGCGACGCTCATCGCTCTGCAGTACGCGAGCTTCCGACAGCGCTGGGCGACCGGCCTGGCGATCCCGCTGGACGACGACGGCAACCCCGTCGAGCCGTTCCAAGCGGCGGTCGATCGGCTCTGGGTCTCTGAGGACTCGGATGCCAAGTTCGGCGACTTCGCGCAGACGGACATCTCTGGTCACATCAACCTGACCGAGGCGGCTGTTCGGACGATGGCAGCGATCGCCCAGATCTCACCGAGCGTGCTCATGGGCGACATGGTCAACGTATCCGGTGATGCCCTCGCCCGTCTCGAAGCCTCGACTCAGCGCAAGCTCGATTCCCTCGAGACCCTGTTCGGCGAGTCCTGGGAGCTCGTGTTCCGGACCGCGGCGCGCGTCGGCAACCTCGAGGAGATTAGCGACGACGCGCAGGTCCGTTGGCGCGACTCGGAGGCCCGCTCGCTCGCGGCCACGGTGGACGCGCTCGGCAAGCAGGCGCAGATGCTGCAAGTTCCGGTCGAGGCGCTCTGGGAGCAGATCCCCGGCGTGACCGACCAGGACGTCGAGCGTTGGAAGTCGATGAAGGCGTCTGACCCGTTCGCGCAGCTCGCGAACGAGCTGACAGGTGCGACGGCCGAATCGGCGGAGACGCTGACGGCCGCAGAGCCCGAGGCTGAGTAGTGGCTGACGCCGAGGAGTACGAGGCGCTCGCGCGTCAGCAGATGCTTCGGCAGGTCGACCAGTCGGCACAAATCGAGGACGCCCTCGGGAAGCTCTGGGACGACATCGTCGACCCCGCTGACTACACGACGACGTTCAACATCTGGCGCGAGCGCGCGGTGGTCCTCATCGCTGGCGGTCGACGCCGCTCGGAGCTGACCGCGCAGCAGTACTACGCCGCGACCCGCGCCCTGGCCGGCGTCGACGGCGCGCTGCTGCAGCAGGCCGCGCAGCCGCTCGAGACCGAGACCACGCGTCGCGCTCTCGGCGCTGCGACGAGCTACCGCTACGGCGCGTGGAAGATCGCGCGCGGCGATGACCCGGCCGCGATCCTCGAGGCTGCGAAGTCGCAGGCGCTGGGCGCGGCGAAGCGTCGCATTCTCGGCGCTGGCCGGCAGCGGCTCACGTCGCTGTCGAACAAGGATCCGGCGATCCTCGGCTGGGCGCGCGTGAGCGACGGCAACCCGTGCGGCTTCTGCGCGATGCTCGTCAGTCGCGGCCCGGTCTATTCGGGTGCGACGGTCCGCTTCCGCGCTCACAACCGCTGCGGCTGCGGCGTCCGCATGGTCCCTCGAGACGATCCGTCTCGCGGCTGGGACGCGGAGGCCCGCCAGTACCGCGAGCTCTGGGATGAGCTCCCGGACCTCGGCGAGTTCCGCGCGACGGTCCGCTCCGTGCAGGCCGCGAACCTCGCGCTCGCCGCCTAACCCCCTTCACCTCTCATGCCGTCCCTCAGGGCGGCATTTTTCATGCCCGCGCAAGGAGACGACATGCCAGAGCCCATCGACCCGAAGCCCGCCGACGAGGCACAGAAGCCCGCTGAGACGCCGCCTGCACCCGAGGCGAAGCCTGCAGACAAGGCGCCTGAGAAAGCCGCTGAGAAGCCCGCTGACGACGCCCCGAAGGTGAGCGAGGCGGACCTCGCCGAACTCGCGCAGCTCCGCAAGGAGAAGCAGGAGCGCGACGACGCGGACAAGTCCGAGGCACAGAAGACCGCTGAGCGGCTTCAGGAGCTCGAGGAGAAGTCGGCGAAGGCCGAGACGGCCCTGCACGTCGAGCGCGCGATCCGCGAGCACTCGCTCCCCGACGACCTTGCCGAGTTCCTAACCGGCACGGAGGCGGAGATCAAGGCCAAGGCCAAGAAGCTCGCCGACCTCACCAAGCCCAGCGACGCCGGCAAGTCGTCGCGCCCCAAGCCCGCGCTCAAGCCGGGACATGGCGGCGAACCTGCCGCTGCGTTCGACGCGGCGGCGATCGCCAAGCGTGCCCGTCGCTGACCAACCCAACATCAACATAGGAGGCCACTTTGGCTAACGAGTTCTACAACGCAGAGCAGGTCGCCAAGGTCGGCGTCGCGCTCGCCACCGAGGACAGCTACCTCGGCGCGCTCATCTCCCGCAACTTCGAGGATGACCTCCTCGGCGGTGGCGGCAAGGGCCGGACGGTCAACGTCCGCATTCCGTCGGCGCTCATCGCCCGCTCGCGCGGCATCGACGAGACGACCGCCGCGATCGTCCTCGACTCGCTGACCGAGTCGACCATCCCGGTCTCGCTCGGCGAGCACATCTACAGCGCGGTCGGTCTCTCCGAGGGTGACCTGTCGCTGGACCTCGAGAACTTCTCGACGCAGGTGCTCGCCCCGCAGGTCGCTGCGGTCGTGGACCAGGTCGAGGAGGAGGTCGCCGAGGCGCTCCGCGGCATCACCGCGAACGCGACGATCACCTGGGATCCTGCGGACCCCGTCGCGACGTTCACGCAGATCCGTCGGGAGCTGCGCAAGCGCGGCGTGCCGTCGGCGAACCTGAACGTCGCTGTCGGCGTCGACGTCTACGCGGCGCTGCTCGACGCGAAGGCACTCACCGACGCGAGCGAGTCGGGCTCGACGGAGGCGCTCCGCGAGGGCTCGGTCGGCAAGCTCCGCGGCCTCACGGTCGTCGAGTCGACGCGCGTCGCGGACGGCGACATCATCGCCTTCCACCGCGACGCGTTCACCCTCGCGGTGCGCGCGCCCAAGGTGCCGGACGGTGCGAGCTTCGGCCAGACCGTCTCGAGCGACGGCTACAGCCTGCGCTACCTGCGCGACTACGACGTCATGCACACGCTCGACCGTTCGCTCGTGTCGACGTTCGCGGGCGTCGCTCCGATGCCGCTCTACCGCATCGAGCGCAACTACACCACGAAGACCGCCGAGGTCGTCGAGGTGCCCGGTGGCGCTGCGATCCGCGTCAACACCGAAACGGCTCCTGAGCCGGTCGCTGGCGAGTAGCGGGCTGAGGCCGCGGCGGACATCATCTGCCGCGGCCTCGACCCTCTGGACGGAGGACACATGGCGAAGACTCTTCCGCCCGATCTCTCGGAGCTGACGAAGCGCCTCGGCGTGGATGAGCTCGACGAGCTCGACACCGAGCGCGCGAAGACGAACCTCGAGGACGCGACGGTCCTGGTGCTCGCTGAAGCGCCCGAGCGCGTCGCGACGCATTGGTCTACCAATGCGCCCGACGTCGTCCACCTGATCGTCCTGAAGGCGGCTCGGCGCGAGTTCGAGAACCCTCGTGGTTTCTCGACGGAGCAGCTGGGCGAGCACTCGGTCGGCGGCATGGACACGAGCGGCGTCTACCTGACGGCGCGAGAGATCGCGACGATCCGTCGCGTCGTCTCTGGTCGCCGTGGCGGCTGGGTCGGCACGGTCCGCACTCCGAGCGCCTACGGCGACGGCTCGTGACGATCGTCGACGCGACTCTCTACGTCCCGGTCACGCGGGTCGACGTCCCTGACGACGGCCTCGCGGACTGGTTCCCGCTTCTCGACGAGGAGGATCTCGATGCTTCTCGGGAGACCTAACGAGGGCGCCGTCTACCGGCAGCGCGCCGGTGAGAGGACGGACGGCTACGGCGAGACCGTGGCCGACGACTGGACGAACCCGGTCGAGAAGCGCCTCCGCGGTGCCTCGCTGCAGACGCGCGCACGGTCGGAAGACGACGACGCTCTCGGCGCGGCCCTGTCGACCGACCGCGTCCTGCATGTCCCTGGCCGCGCGGATCTCGCCGAGTCGGATCGCATCCGCGTCGGCACGAAGATCTACCGCGTCGACGGCGAGGTCGTCCACTACAAGAGCCTCGCCGGCCAGTCGTTCACGTCGGCGGCAATCGTGAGGGAGCGCCGTGAAGATCAAGCTCGATAGCAAGGGCATGGCGGAGATCCTCCGCAGTGCCGAGGTGCGCGGGCTGGTCGAGGAAGTCGCTGACGAGGTCGCCGGCAACATGCCGCCGCTGACGTCCAGCAGCGGCGAGCCGATCGAGGTCGAGGTCTACGCCCGACACGACGCAGTCCTCCGCCGCGACAAGTACGGCCCGCGTGCGAGCGCTCAGGTGTCGATCGCGCATGCCGCTGGCCGCGCGATCGAGTCGAAGTACGGCCTGCTGCTGACGGCGGCTGCTTCGGCCGGCCTGAAGCCGAAGGCGAGGACATGACCGCGATCACCACGACGGATCCCCGCGCGGCGACGAAGGCGGCACTCGAGCGGTTCCTGACAGGCCGCTCGGCGACGGTGTCGCTGCGGGACGTTCCCGGCGACGACCGCACGCGGCGGCTGCCCTACGTGCAGGTCCGCCTCAACGGCAACGGTCGCGACTCGCGCCTGAACTTCGAGGCGACGATCCGCGTCCTCGTCTACGCCCGCGACGACTTCGACAGCCAGCAGCTCGCGAGCGAGCTCGAGGCGCGTCTGCTCGACACGAGCGACGCCCTCATCCGCAGCGTCTCCCCCGGTCTCAGCGCTATGCCGAGCACCGACCCGGACCTGCACATCCCTTTCTCTTTCTTCACCGTGACGGTCCGCACTCGGCCTGTCGCGCTCGGCGGCTAGGAGGCCACCCATGGCAGGAAACCCCAAGGCGACGCAGCTCTGGCAGGGCGCAGACGTCTACATCGCACCTCTCGGCACGGCAGGGCCGTCCGATCTCACGGCCTCCTGGGCTGCGGCGTGGAAGGCCGTCGGTCTCCTCGACGGCGAGGAGGGCATGACCGAGGCCCGCGAGGCCGAGACCGGCGAACACTACGCCTGGGGCGGCGTGCTGTACCGCCGCACCTCGTCCAAGCACAAGCGAACGTTCAAGTTCATCGCGCTCGAGGACAACGCCGTCACGTTCGGCCTGGTGAACCCCGGCTCGACGCGCACGTCGACCGCGGGCGTTCGCACCTCGAAGGTGAAGAACCCGCTCGCCGGCGTCCAGTTCGCAATCGGCCACAACCTCGTCGACGGCACGAAGGTCAAGCGACGCATCGCGAAGACCGCCGAGGTCGTCGAGGTCGGCGAGATCAAGGAGTCCGAGACGGAGCCCACCGTCTACGAGATCACGGTCGTCGTGTTCCCCGAGTCCGACGGAACGCTCTACACGACCATCGAGACCGACCCCGAGTACACCGCTCCGTAGGTCTCGATCACAAGCAGGGCCAGAGCACTCGCGCGGGGTGCTCTGGCCCTTTCTCATTCCCGCGCACCCTTTCCGATCCGCGCTAGGAGATCCCATGGCAACCGCCCGCAAGACTGCACCCGTCGCCGCTGAAGCATCGAAGACCCCGGACGCTCGTCCGGTCCCGTTCCGCGGCCACGTCTACCACGTCCTCCCGACCACCGAATGGCCCTACGACGCGCTCGTCGCGTTCGAGGACGGCCGCATTGCATCCCTGCTCCGGCTGATCCTGGTCGACGGCGACCACGAGAAGCTCCTCGAGGCGAAGCTCAAGGTCGGCGAGATCCGCGAGTTCATCTCCGCGATGCAGGGCTCGCTCGGTATCGAGGGAAACTGACGCAGCTCGCCGCGACCCTGCAGCAGCACGCCGACGCCGTAGAAGCCGACCTGGCTCGCTTCTACGGCGTCGAGCTGTCTGCGCTGTACCGCGGTGAGCTCTCCGTCCGTCGGCTGTCCGTCCTGCTCAAGCATCTTCCGCCTGACGCAGCGACGAAGCGCATCGGCATGCCCGCCTCTTCGGAGGGCTGGGGCGTGGCCGAGTACCTGCTCGCCGACGTCTACCAAGCCTTCAGCGGTCAACCGCATCCCGCGCGCCCCACTGTCAACGACGCCAAGACCAAGCACTCCGACCGCGTCGCGCGCCTGCGCGCTCAGCGTGAGCGCCTGGGCGTCTCCGCGCCCTAGGAGGCACGCCTATGTCCAATGCCGGGTACGGCACGCTGACGATCATCCCTTCGGCGAAGGGTTTCGCTTCTGCCCTGCAGGGCGAGATCCTCCCCGACAGCCGATCGGCCGGCACCGCCGCGGGTCAGGGCATGGGGAACTCGCTGGTCGGTGGCCTGAAGGGCATCATCGGCACGGCCATGGCGGTCATCGGTGCCGATGCCGTCGCAGGCTTCGTCAAGGGCTCCATCGACGCGGCGGGTCAGTTCGAGCAGTCGTTCGGCGCCGTCGACATCGTCTTCAAGGACTCCGCAGCGCAGATGCACGCGTGGGCGGACGACGCCGCGACGACGCTCGGCCTGACCGCGCACGAGTACAACGAGCTCGGCACGCTCATCGGCACGCAGCTCAAAAACGGCGGCACCGCCATGGAGGAGCTCGGGCCGAAGACCAACGACCTGATCAAGCTCGGCGCGGACCTGTCGGCGATGTTCGGCGGCACGGCGGCCGACGCCGTCGGCGCTCTCTCCTCGGCTCTCAAGGGCGAGCGAGACCCGATCGAGCAGTTCGGTGTCAGTCTGAACCAGGCTGCGATCGACGCGAAGGCCGCTGAGCTCGGCTTCACGAAGATGGGCGGCTCGCTCTCTGCGGAGGCGAACCAGGCGGCGACGCTCGCGCTCATCATGGAGCAGACGGCCGACGCTCACGGGCAGTTCGGCCGCGAGGTCGACACCTACGCCGGTAAGCAGGCGATCCTCAACGCCCTGTGGGGCGACGCGAAGACGCAGATCGGCACGCTCCTCCTGCCGGCCGCGACGGCGTTCGTCGGGCTCCTGACGGGCGCACTCGTGCCGGCGCTTGAGTGGACCGTGACCAACATGACTGCCGTCGGCGACGCCGCGCAGGGCATCTGGTCGATCCTCTCGCAGGGCGATTTCTCGGGCGGCATCTTCGGCCTCGAGGAGGACTCGGCATTCGTCGACTTCCTCTTCAACGTCCGTGATGCGGCCCAGGCGATGATCTCCTTCCTCGCGCCGATTGGCGCGGCGATTGCGGAGAACTTCGGCCCGATCGCGGCTGTGCTGGGTGGACTCGTGCTGAACTTCCTGCCGCTCCTAAACATCGGTGGTCGGTTCGTCGCCGCGTTCATGCCGGTTCTCGCAACGGCGCAGAAGCTCGCGCCACTCGCGCGGATGCTGCTCGGCCCTGTCGGCCTCATCGCCGCCGCAATCGGATTGCTCGTCGCGAGCTCGCCCGAACTTCAAGGCGAGCTGGGTGGATTGGTCACGACGATCGGGAGCTCGCTGCTTCCGGTGCTGACGACGGTCGGGGATGCTCTGAGCACACTCGGTCCAGTTCTCGCGACGGCACTCGCTTCCCTCGGGCCTGTCCTCGGGACGGCGCTCGGAGCGATTGCTCCCGTCCTTGTCACCGTGGCACAGGCCATTGGCGATGTTCTGGGGGCAGTCCTGCCGCTCGCGGGAATCCTGCTGACGAGCCTGCTTCCAGTCTTCGTGTCGCTGATCAGCGCCGTGCTCCCGCCACTGGTTGAGGTGTTCGGCGCGCTCGTCCAAGCGATCTCGCCCGTTCTCCTCGCCCTATCTCCGCTTCTCGCCGCGCTGCTGGGGCCTGTGCTTCAGGCCATCGCGCCGATCGTCGAAGTGGTCTCATCGCTGGTTGCTGTCCTCGTCGGGATCCTCGTGCCGGTCATCCAGGCGCTGCTTCCCATCGTCACGACGGTCTTCACGGTCATCGCCGAGGTCATCAGCGCAGCGATGGGGATCGTCCAGGGCATCATCACCGCCGTCACCGGTCTCCTAACCGGCAACTGGCAGATGTTCTGGGACGGTATGGGCCAGATCGTGGCCGGGCTCTGGAACACGGTTGTCGCACTCATCACGGGCGCGATCAACCTCGTGCTGTCGATCATCACCGGCGTCGTGAACGCGATCTCCGGTGTGTGGCAGTCCGTATGGGGCGGCATCCGTGTCTTCTTCCTGCAGGTCATCGACGGGATCGTCCAGGCCGTGCTCGGCTTCGTCTCGATGGTCCAGGGTCGCTTCGAGCAGGTGCAGAACTTCCTCGCAGCAATCCCCGGCAAGGTGCTCGGCTTCTTCTCCGGCATCGGCGAGACGCTCATCGAGTCCGGCAAGGCGCTGATCCAGGGCTTCCTCGACGGCATCACGGCCGGCTTCGAGGGTGCGAAGGGCTTCGTCGAGGACGGGCTCGGCGCGATCCGTGACCTGTTCCCCTTCTCCCCCGCCAAGGAAGGCCCGTTCTCGGGTCGTGGCTGGGTGAAGTGGTCGGGCCTTTCGGTCGGCGAGACGTTCGCCGGCTCGGTCGCTGACGCGCTCACGTCGGGCAAGTCGGGGATCTCCTCGGCGCTCGGCGGGATCCAGGACGAGTTCGCTGACTTCAACGGCGCCGCGCAGGCGTCGATCGGGGTCGACGGCAGCGTCCCGGCTCCCCCGCCCGTCGCTTCGGCGCTTCCGTCGTCGCGCTCGTCGACGTCGGTCGTGGGCGCGCTGAACGCGCTCGCCGCGGCTCAGGCGGCGGCTCCCCGTCCGTCGGGCGGCGACATCATCGTGCAGCCCGCTCCGGGCATGTCCGAGGAGACCATCGGCCGCGTCGCGGCTGAGGCGCAGAACTTCCGACTCCGTTAGGCGGTGCCGCGTGGCAGCTATTGGTGACCTGATCGTTCGCACGGGCGGGCTGACCTTCCGAGGCCAGCCCGGTCCCCGGCGCGAGCTGGGCTTCATCATCGAGCCGGGCGGCGCCAAGGGTCTGACGGGTGGCGGCGTCGGGGTGAGTCGCTCGAAGGCGGCTCGCTCCGGCGCGCACGGAACGTTCGCGGCTCGCGGTTGGCGCGACGGTCGAACGATCACGCTCTCGGGAGAGGCCGTGGCCGAGTCGCCGACGGGCCGGGCGAAGCTCGCTGACCAGCTCGGCGGACTCATGGCCGACGGCTTGGACGAGACGATCGAGGCGGATCTCGAGGACGGCACGACTCGCTCCTACGTGGGCGGGCTCGCGACGTCTCCCGACTGGGTCGAGAACCCCGACGGCCGGTCGGCGCGCTTCCAGGTGCAGATCTGGTGCCCGGACGTCTACAGCTACGGCGAACGGCGAGTGTTCACGCAGGCCTCGCCAGGCGTGCTCGAGGTATTCCAGCGCGGCAACCAGCCGGCACGTCCGGTCGTCAAGATGACGGCGACCGCGGCCATGGCTGGCTACCAGCTGAAGATCTTCCACCCGAACGGCACGCAGCTCGGGAACCTCCGCATGCACGCGATCGCCAACGGGCACACGGTCGCCGTCGACATGGCATCCGGCCGGGTGACGCTCAACGGCGCGCCGACGGGGCAGCTCGTCTACTCGGGGAACGTTTGGCGGATCCCGCCTGGCGGCGTCTACCGCGTGATGCTTGAGAAGGACGGCGAGATCGGCCAGGGCCGGCTCGAGGTCACAGTGCCGGACACGTTCATCTGACGCCCCTCATTCCATCTTCTGCCGTCCTCCGGGGCGGCTTTCGTCGTTCTCGGGGGTCGCATGTGGCGTTTCTGGATCTGCAATTCCCTCACGGGCGCCCGCATTCGCGAGGTCTTCCCGCTTGACGGTTCGTGGAAGACGATCGCGAACGGCGTCGGCACGGGCTCGCATAGCTTCTCGCTGTTTCACGAGGTGTGGCTCCTCGAGCGCGCCGGCTTCACGAAGGCCGTAGCGGAGGCCGAAGTGCGCAGCACCTGGGGCTCGCTGACGAACCCCGACGGCGCCAAAATGGCGATCGTCGTCTGCTGGGACGACACACCGGTCTACGCCGGCCTGATCAAGCGACGTTCGATCGACGACGCGAACGGCGTCGTCACGGTGCATCACGACGAGATCCGCAGCCTCCTCGCTGACCGCCTGACGCATCCCGTCGGTGGCTTCGGTACGGGCACCTGGGAGATCTCGGGCGTCGACCTGCGAAGCGCGGCCTACCTGACGATCCTCAGGGCCATGGCGGGCCGCGGATTCCGCTGGGACGTGCGTCTCCGCGGCAAGTCGATCACGCCGGGATCCGTGCAGCGCACGATCTGGAACTTCGAGCAGCAGACCGCCGAGCAGATCCTCACGGAGTTCCAGAACACCGACGGCGGACCTGACGTCCACTTCCGGCCGGTCTGGAATGCGATCGACGCGGGCCTCGAATGGGATCCACGCCTCGGCGCGCCCCGCCTCTCGGGCGGCATCTTCGACTTCGTGATCGGCGCCGACAACGACGGCGCGACGAACCTCGTCACGCTCGAGGACACGAAGAAGCAGATCACGGGCGTACACGTCGCCGGCAAGGGCTCCGAGGTCGACATGCGCCGCGGCTGGGCGGCTGAGTCCGCTCCGGTCGGCGACGGCTGGCTGCGCGACGTCGTGCTGCCTCTGAAGCACATCGACAGCGTGCCGAGCCTCACAGCGCACGGCAAGGCGCTCGAGCGGGCGCAGAAGTACCCGACGCGCCAGTTCACGATGTCGGTCCGCGCGGACGGTGCGCCCTCCGACGGCACGTCCGGCCCGACTGCGGCCGACATCATCCCCGGCACGGCGCTGCGCGTGCTCCCCAGCTCGCTGATCCTCGCCGACGACTGGCTGAGCGGCTACGTCATCTCGGTCTCCGGCGACATGTCGATGGACCTGTCCGTCGACTTCCAGGAGGTCCAGTGAAGATCGACGACCTCAACGAGCCGGTCTCTGAAGTCAAGGTCATGCAGACCTACGTGCAGGAGCTGCAGACCTCCGCCCCGCTCGGCTACTCGAGCGTCGAGCACGGCTCGATCCGCATCGCCTCTCCTGAGGGGTTGATCGTCGAGGGCGAGGGCGGCATCCGCCTGAGCGGCCGCATGGACGCGGACGGTGTCATCGACGTCACCGGCGTCCTGACGGTCCGCGGTGTCGACGGCGCAGGCGGTGTTTTCACGGCCGAGGGCATGAACACCCTCTCGGGGACGAACCTGCTGAGCGGCCCGACCCGCGTGACAGGCAAGTTCGACATCGAAGGCGACACGACCATCACGGGCGCTGTCGGCATCTCAGGCGTGTTCACCTCAACCGGTGACGTGATGCTGAACGGCACGACCCGCCTGAACGGGAACTCGTTCATCACCGGGCAGCTGACCGTGACCGGCGCGACGAAGGTCCAGAGCTCCTTCGAGACGACCGGCGACACGAAGATCGGCGGCACCGTCGAGATCGCCGGCACGACGACCGTCAACGCGCAGCTGACCACGAACGGGCAGCTTGTCGTCGGCGGGCCGGCGCTGCTCTACGACACGCTCAACGTGCTCGGCTCGATCACGAACGGCCCGATCACGATGTCGGGCGGGCAGATCTCGATCGGCGGTGGCTCGGGCATCTCGATCTCGTCGGGCGGCATCAACGCGAACTTCTTCCGCGCGCAGACGCAGCTCATCGTCGCGGGCGGCATGACGGTCACCGTCGACGGCCTCGGCGCCGCGGGCAGCCTCGACGAGATCGGGCACTGGCTCGGCGTCGCCGCTGGCGGTCAGGTCAAGACGGTCGCGAAGGCGCTCGGCGGGCCGACGTCCGGCGACCTCGAGTGGCCGTTCGACCCTGAGATCAACACCGATGAGTTCGGTCCGCGCGTCTCGCCGGGCGGCATCGGCTCGACGGATCACAAGGGCATGGACTTCGGCATCGGCCTCAGCGAAGGCACGCCGATCCCCGCGGCGGGTAGCGGCACGGTCATCGAGAAGGGCGGCGCTGGTGGCTTCGGCAACTACATCGTCATCCAGCACACCGGCAACAAGCGGACGCTCTACGCGCACATGAACGCGCCGTCCCCGCTGAACGTCGGCGACGGCGTCGTCAAGAAGCAGATCGTCGGCCAGATCGGCAACACCGGCAACTCGACCGGCCCGCACCTGCACTTCGAGACGCACATCGACGGCGTGCCGGTGAACCCGCGCACGGTGATCACGAAACCTTGGAGCGCGTAGTGCAGTTCGAATGGCCCTTCCACCCCGACGACGTCGTCATCCCGCAGGGCGGCGAGTTCGGTCCACGTCCGAGCGGCCCTGAACTGGCCGATCACTTCGGCATGGACCTGAACGCGCCCGCGGGCTCGCTCGTCCGTGCCGCCGCAGCTGGCACCGTCACGGTGACCCGCCGCGACGGCGCGGATGACGAGGGCGAGGGTAACTCGGTCTGGTTGCGCCACGACGACCGGCTGCAGACCCGCTACCTGCACCTCGACGAGCTCCTCGTCGAGCAGGGCGACGTCGTCGAGCTCGGCCAGCCGATCGGCACGGTCGGCCAGACGGGCAACGCCTCCGGCCCGCATCTCTGCTTCATGACGCTCTTCTACGGCGTCGCATTCAATCCGCGCACCTTCATGCGCGACCGAGCCTTGGAGGCAACCAGTGACTGACGCTACCCCCAAACGAGCCCGCCTCACGCACTACGTCGTGCAGGCGCACTTCGTCGTCGACGACGGCGACAAGCTGACGCGCAAGCGCATCGACCCGGTCGAGGTCGACGCCGACGAGATCGACGCGTTCCTCGCCGAGAAGCTCCCCGCGAGCCTCGCGAAGTTCGAGACAGAGCTGAACGGCGGTGATGCCTAGTGGCAGCTGTCACCGTCACCGGCTCGCTCGGCTTCTTCGGCCGCGAGGCGATCCCTTCGTCGCGCGCACCTGAGCTCTGGTTCCGCCCCTCCGAGGTCGCGAGCAAGGGCGCTTTCCTGTTCGCTTCGGAGCCCCGAAAGGCCACCCTCACCGGCACGAGCTGGACGGTGACCCTCGAGGAGACCTACGACTTCCCCGAAGACGTCCACTACCTCCCCGAGATCCACTACTTCTCGGCGGGCGGGAATCTCACCCACGTCGACGAGCTCAGGCGGAAGATCCGCGTTCCAGCGGGCGGCGGCTCGATCTCCAACTTCCCGACCGAGCCCCAGCCCGGCGCGATCATCGTCGACGCCGGCCCGCCGAAGGTGACCGGCGTCGTCTACATCGACTGGGCCAACGTTACGAGCGACGGCGTGCTCGTGTACGCGCCAGAAAGCAGCGTCTAGATGAGCACAATGATCCCCGTCGGGCGCCTGCAGGTGGCGACCCCGGCGACCATGGCCGCTGCGGTGCGCGGCAACACCGAAGCAACCGCCGCCGTCGACGAGCGCGTGATTCCAGCGGTGGGCGCGGCACTGGCCGCTGATCCTGCCACGGGGCCGGCCCTCGCCGCCGCGGCCGGCGCGGCTGTCTCGACAGAGGTCGCGGAACGCGATCTCATCGCAGGCGGCGACCCGCGTATTCCTGCCGCGGTCGAGGAGCTGCTGCGGTGGAAGCTATCGACTGGCACCCCCTACGCTGTCCCGTTCCGCTCGGAGAACGGCATCCTCTTCGGCGGAATCTATCCAGACGGCACGGTCGAGTTCCTCAAGCTCAAGGGCGCGTCAGGCACGGTCGATGAAGGCGCCACCGTGTCGTCTCGCTTCGTGAAGGCCTGCCTCGGTGACTCGCTCACGCGCGGGTACTCGGGCGGCGGGGACTGGCCGGTCTCTGAGTCTTGGCCGGGCATCCTCGGCACCCTCGACTCGCGCGCCACAGTCCACAACCTCGGCATGTCCGGGTCGACGGTCGACGAGATCGGCCTCAACGTGGGCGCGCTCGAGCTCGTCGCGCAGGCCGCTGTGAGCGTGCCTGCATCCGGCTCGGTCGCGGTCACTGTGCAAGCCGGCATCGGCTGGCGCCCGACAACGCAGTGGGTCATACACGGAACGCTCGGTACGGTCCCCGGTACGCTCACTCGCCCGGCGAACCAGGCGACGTCGATGACGTTCGTCGCGGACGCGGGCCGGGGAGGCGTCACGGTCCCGGCTGGTTCGGGCTTCCGCGCCGATCAGGTGCACGGCTTCTCGACGCTCATCCTCGGCGCCGGCCGAAACGACGTGTCGCTTGGTCTTACGGGCACGCATGGTTCCGTCGCAGCGCACGTTGTCGCCGGGACGCAGCGGATCGTCGACTGGATGCAGGCGCAGCGCAAGCGCGTCATCCTCTGGGGCACGACGAACGCGAGCAACGAGCTGTCAGGGTCGGCGAACTATCTGACCGTCAAGACCATCAACGACAGCCTGGCGGCGTTGTACCCGAGCTACTTCGTCGACGTCCGCGGCTGGCTGGTGCGTGAGGCGATCTACGCGCTCGGAATCTCGCCGACCGCGGCGGACACAACCGCCATGAACGGCGATGCGCCCCCGCCCTCGGTCATGGCCGACACCATTCACCCGCTCAAGTCGACGGCGCCTGGTGTCGCGGCCCTCATGAACACGGCGCTCGAGCGTCGAGATTGGAAGGCCTGACATGGCAAGTTTCGCGAAGGCAATGGTCTTCCCGTTCACCTGCACGGCAACCGACTTGCCGACTGATCTCATGCTTCCCGCGCCGATCGAGGGTGCAGTGCTGGATTTCTCCGCTGAGGCCATGACGCTGGGCTCAGCCGGTGGCACGCTCCCGAACCTCATCGAGGGCGGGACGGGCCTCGTCCTGACCTCCACCGTCGTCGCCATGTCGGAAGCGAACCGGCAGTTCCTGCGCTTCCCGGGCTCGCCGGCCGCGGCCAACGTCTCCTCTCGCGTGAACACGCAGGTGCAGACGCGGTTCATGCGGTTCCGGATGCGGGAGACGCTGACCGCTGAGAAGGTGCTGCTTGGCAACTCCGTCGAGGGCGGGCAGCGCATCGTCGCGGACGGGGATCGCGTGTCGATGCTCGCCAGCCAGCGCCTCGCCGGTCCATCGATCGCGCCGGGCACGGGGTGGCACACGGTCATCGCCGTGTTCAACGGAGCGACGAGCGTGCTCGACGTCGACGGCAGCACGACCTCGGGCGCCGTGGGCGTCGCAACGCAGAACGGCTTCCGCATCGCGGCCAACGCGGCTTCCCCAATCGTCTACGCGCAGATGGACGTCTCGCGCGTGGGACTGCTGCCGTACGCGGCAACCACCGCGCAGCGCAACGCATTGCGCGCGGCGCTGAACGCATAGCCAGGAGGCAACATGCAGCCCGCCAAGGTAACCACCCCGATCCCGGTCAAGGCCGGCGACGTCTGGGGTCCGCACCCGATCCGCATCCGCCCGGTCGGCTCGTCGGCGAACTTCGATCTGTCGGCCTGGTCGCGCTGGCGCTCCTGGGCGCGGCGTGACGAGTCCACCGTGCACGTCGAGTGCGCCGTCGACACGTCCCGGCTCGGCGAGGGCGTACTCCTGCTTTCCCTCACGGGCGAGCAGACGCGCACCCTCGTCGGCCGGCACGACACCGCGGAGGGCCGGTTCGACGCTGAGGCGTTCATCGGCGACCGCGGCCCGGTCACATGGGTCGAAGGCGACCTCCTGCTCAGCAACGACGTCACGAAGGAGCCCGCATGACGACGATCGAGTACGTCGCCGAGCTCGAGCCCGAGCCGGTGTTCGAGGCATTCGCCGAGCCTCCGATCTTCGTCGGCGGGAAGGACGGCGAGCCTGGCCCTCCGGGACCGGTCGGTCCTCCTGGCCCTGCGGGCCGTGACGGCATCGACGGAGCTCCCGGGCGGGACGGTGCCGACTCGGTCGTGCCAGGCCCGCAGGGAGCGCCTGGGCGCGACGGGATCGACGGTCGTGACGGCGCCGACTCCGCCGTGCCCGGCCCCGTTGGCCCTCCCGGACCCCCCGGCGCCGCGTCGACGGTTCCTGGTCCCGTTGGCCCTGGCGTACCGACCGGGGGCGCGGCGGGTCAGGTGCTCACGAAGACGGGTGCCGCCAACTACGCAACCGCCTGGCAGAACCTTCCGCCCGCGGGGCTCGTCGGTCCAGGACGACCGGACGTGCCTGCCGGGACCGGCCTCGCGTCGGAGATCGCCGCAGCTCCAGTCGGCACGGTCTACACGTCGACGGATGGCGCGTCCGTGAACGCGTGGGCGTGGCGCAAGCGGCCTACGGGATGGGTCGTCATCGACGGCGATAGCGGGTGGCGGAACATCACCGCCGACACGAACCTCGGCTCCGGTCGGCTTCTCATCCGCAGACGCAATAGCGAGCTTCTCGTGCAGCTCGACTCGTTCCGCGCGACGAACGGCGGGACGGGCACCTTCTACACGCCGCCGACTGGCTTCCAGTACGACGGTCCCAGCAACTCCATCGCGCGCATCAACAGCACCGTCGTCGAAGTCATCGGCCGCTTCGGCGCTGCGGGAGGCGCGACCGTGTTCCGCAACCAGGGCACGGCCGCGGCGGGTGAGAAGGGCTACATCACCCTGCCGGCGATTCTCGACTGGCCCTCGTCGCTCCCTGGCGCTCCCGCCGCTTCATGACTCGGAAGGACACCATGACCACAGAGGAACTCCGTCAGCTCGAGGACAAGGCTCTCGAGCAGCTGTACGTCGACGTTGTCACCGAACAGGAGCGCCGAACCCGTATGCGTCAGGTGCCGCTCGACATCGCGGCGTCGGCGAAGCGGTTCGTGGAGGACGGTGGCGACCCTGAGGAGATCCGGGCCGCGCTCACCGACACGCTGCCGGTCGCGGACTCAGTGCCCGACGTGCTCTGACCTCGTTCCACCTCTCAAGCCTCGCTCACCAGCGGAGCTTTTCTCATGCCCCAAGGAGGCACGCTTGACCTTCTCCAATCTCACTACGTCGACAAGCGGCAACGGCGGGCAGTACAGCTCCCGAGGCCGCTCGGTCGATATGTTCATCGTCCATCACGCCGCGACGACCTCGCTCTCCGGCGTGCTCTCGATGATGCGCACTGGCTCCCGGCAGGTGTCGGCGAACTACGTCATCAAGGACGACCAGGTCGTCGGCGTCGTCCCCGAGACGCACCGCGCCTGGACGTCGAGCACGGCCAGCTACGACGGCCGTTCGATCACCGTCGAGACGTGCAACTCCGTCGCGGGTGACGCAGCTGGCTGGCCTATCTCGGAAGCCTCCTACCAGTCGCTCGCCCGCCTCATCGCGGACTGCGCGACGCGCTACGGCTTCCCCATCGACCGCGATCACGTCGTCGGTCACCGCGAGCTCTACTCGCGCTTCGGCGTCTCGTACGCGACCGCCTGCCCCGGCGGCATCAACCTCGACCGGCTCGTCGCCCTGGCAGTCGGATACCAGAAGAACAACGGAGTGAAGAAGATGACCCCTGAACAAGCCGCACTGCTCGCCGACGTCGCCAACAAGGTCAACGCGATCCGCGACGGACAGCTTCAGCCGCACAAGAAGTGGACGATCGACCAGGAGCTGAGCAACAAGTTCGACACCCTCATCGGGAAGCTCGACTCGGTCATCAAGGCACTCGGGAAGTAGCCGTGTTCGCGCGCCTGTTCCGCGCATCGGTGTGGGCGCGCGGCGCGGTTCCCGCCCACGAGCGCGACGACCAGCTCGACGCCCGCTTCTTCCTGCCGCTGTTCGACGTCGGCATCATCATCCTCGGCATCTTCGGGGCGATGAACCATATCCCGGCGCTCGACCAGCACTACCCTGAGCCGCTCGTCGATGCCCTCGCCTACAGCCTCTCGCTCGCGGGCGCACTCGCCCTCGTCGGCGTCTCGTTCCCTCGCCTCGAGCGGCTCGAGCTCTGCGCGAAGTTCTTCCTCATCGCGGCCCTCGCCGTCTACCCCGCCGTGCTGCTCCTGACCGCGGCCGGTGGCGACAATCAGCGCTGGGTCGCCGGCATCGGCCTCGCGCTGCTCGTGCTCATCCCGTTCCGCCGCGTGGTGCGGCTCATCGTCCGCATCTGGCGACACCGAGTCGGCTACCCCGCCACCGAGGAGCTCACGACGATCGACGCCGATGCTTGACCCGGCAGTCGTCGCGATCGTTGCGGCGATCGCGACCCCGTTCCTCGCGGGCGGCTTCGGCGTGCTCGGCATCTGGCTCGGCAAGCGCGGCGATCGCGCGATCAGTCAGGAGACGACCACGGCGAACGCCTGGCTGCAGCGCCTCGCCGCCGTCGAGGAGAAGGACAAGACCCGCGGCGAGGAAGTGCGGCAGCTGCGCGAGGAGCTCGACAGCGTCAAGTCGACCCTCGACCAGTTCAACGAGCGGTGGCGCGTCGTCATGAGCGCCGTCTCGCAGCTGTTCTGGCAGATCGCGCAGCAGTGGCCCGACGGCGCCCCGCACCCGATCCTCGACGCCCGCCTCATCCGTGTCCTCGACGCGGCCGGCGTGGGCGATCTCATCCCTGCCGCCTGGCGCGGCAACGCACCGACCTAGGAGCCCGCATGACTCTTCTCGAAACCCACGGCGAGCACAACGAGCGCACCGCGAAGCTCGCAGCTGAGCAGGCCGACGGCACCCTCGAGGTGCCCGGCCGCTTCATCCCGTCCCCGACAACTCGCCGCTGGCTGTACGCCGTGGCCGTGGCGGTCGTGCCGCTGCTCGTCACGCTCGGCGCTGTGACGCCCGATGTCGCCGGCCACGTGCTGACGATCGCCGGCGCTGTGTTCGGCCTCGCCGTCCCGGCGCTGGCCGTGGCGAACACGCCGAAGTGACCGAAGCCCCTCCCCTGCCGCGCTGGCAAGGGAGGGGCTTTTCGTCGTTGGGCCGGCTCGGATGACCTGTGCCTTACGCATTTCTCCGCGAGAGCCTCGCGTGCAGGTCGTCGTCCGACTCACCGGGGCGAGCTAGGCGAATGCCAGCCCGAATGGTGCGGCAGGGAACCAGGACACAAACCGGCTGAAAATGTCCAGCCAGCTCGTCTCTGGCGCAGTCACGCGAATGTGAAGATCGCTCGCGCGATCCTTGCTCGCGTACCGGTGCCGGATTTCAAACATGCAGCCTCCTCGGCCCTCCGGGTCCGCGCCTCACGGACTCCGAGCACAAGATGTTGTGCGCGTCAAGGATACGACCACTAGATCTAGAGTTACAACCGTGTAGTTCTCCACAAGTCCTCCACAGAAAAATGGCCCAGTTCCCGGCGTTTTCCCACCTTCTTCGGCGGTTATACACAGACGGCCCTGGCTGGCCCGCTCTCCTTTCAACTACGAAAGGACGGCTCATGCCTACCCAACTCCTCGGCCTCATCGGCAAGAAGCGCTCCGGCAATTCGCGCGTAGACACTTCGGACTGTCGGTGGCACATGTCAGGCTCCGCGGCATGAACGAACCAGTCGAGAAGGTCACCGCCGAGCGCGCCCTTGAATTGCTTGCCCTGCGATGCGAGACGGTCGCCGAGCGGGTCGACTCGAAGTGGACGAAGCGCATCGTCTGCTGGCGGCCCGTCGCCACCCGACCCGCCGAGGGGATGTCCTGGCTTATCTGGGGCGAGACTCCTCCGCTGCGCGAGGTCGACGGCGAGCTCGTGCCGGTGCCTGTGACTGTCGACGGCGCCACGTACGAGCCGATCCTCCTCGAACCGCTCGACGTGTTCGACGTGTGGCTCGAGCTGCTCCTGTGGGTGACCGAGGGCGACGCGCGCACCGAGATACGTCAGGCACTCGAGGCCAGGTCCATGAGTCAGAAGGAGTGGGCGATCTCGCACGGCAACGCGCAGATCCGCGGCACCGTCACGCTCGAAGGCGACACCCTCGCCGCCGAGCGCCTCGCGTCCGAGCTCTCGATCGCGCTGCTCTACATGGCGCAGCGGGCGACGAGGAAGAAGTCCTGGTGAGTTGTCCACAGCCCGGCCACTGGCTCTCTCGTGCGGTTACGCTCCGAGCATCGACGACGACCTGATCGGCCGGCCGAAATGCCCGCGGTGCCTCGTGCTGCTCGACGTGAGCAACTGGATGCGGTGCTTGCAGTGCAACACGACATGCCTGGCTTCAGACCCGCTAAGTTCTTCGGACCGACTTAATTCAGGGGGTAAGCGTGGGCAGAACAGCGACGGACAAGCAGGTCAGAGACAACCACATGAGGCTCGCCCAGAGCCTTGTTCAGAAGGGGTACACCTGGCAGCAGATGGAAGCCGGGGACCGAAGTCACCTCCAGGTCCGATGCCGAGCACGCCTAGCCGGCTCGGCATCGTTCACCATCGCCGACCATGACGGCGGCATCGTATGCGTCGACTCCTCGGGAAAGATCGCAGGCGGCCTCGTCTTCATGGCCGCGAACTTCCCAGAAGGGAGCGTGTCGGTCCATGTCCGCGCGCTCGTAGTGGAACCGACACATGAGCGCCGAGGCGTTGCAACGGTGACCCTGAACATGCTGCCGCAAGTTCTCGACGGCTACGGCGTCCGCGCAACCAATGGCGCCACCCGACTTGCATACGGTGGATGCGAACCGTCCGCAGCCGTGCTCTACCGAAAAGCGGGTTACGAGGTGTCACGGCCGGGTGCACCACTCACCCTCGAAGTCGGAACCGGAGCGAGCGTCACATCCGACAATCCTGTCTACAGCTGCTGGTTCAAGCGCGCAATCTAGACCTTCGCGAGCACGCGCGTAGCAACCAAGAACCGCCCCACCTCCCGAAGGAGGTGGGGCGGTTTCGTTCGGCTCAGACGGGATCCACAGCCTCCAACAACGCAGGAGGAAGAATCCGTAGCTTGAGATGCGGATAGTCCATTTGTGCGGCCAACAACAGCAACGTCTGGCGGAAATATGGGTGACTCACCTGCGACACCCAGAGGGCCAGGCGCCTCCGCGTTTCTTCATCGTCTTCAGCAAGCATCTCAGTCAACTTGATGCCGACCTCATAGCGCAGCACGCACTCGACCGTCTCGACTTCATCCGCCTCGGCTTCACTCGAACCAGAGTCAGCGGAAGGTGAAGCGACTTTGTGCCGGCCTATGAAGTGAGTGACTCGGAGAGCGCACATAGCCGTGAACTCCTGCACGGCCTCCGCGGGTATCTGCACGCCATATTCGCTTGAAATACGATCAGGCACAGAAAGCGAATCGGTCTCGCCTTGATCGTACTGATTCGGGGTGGTAATCGCGACGTCTGCCAGACGGATACTCGAAATTGCAGCCGGCATCTTGTCGGTCATGATTGAACTTTTTCTGCTCTAAATTCTGACGTGCGGAACTTGTGTGGCATTTCCGAAACGAGGCTCTCAAACTCACTCGCTTCCGTCAGCATGGGAAAGTCAATCGGGACACCCTCAGGCTGGTTAAAGGCCACGGACACCACACGATCGATGTCCCCGTCGGGCTCCAGGCGAACTTGGTGCGTGTAGACGCGAATCTTCTTGTAGGCATCGGTCGGCCGTGAGTCACCAAGGGCGCTGCCTTCCTCGTCAATAGAGCTATCTCGCTTGGACCGCCGTCCGCCTCGCCTCGACGTTGGCTCGATCGGCGTACCGTCGGCTGAGGTAATCGAGAAATCAAGGCTCATATCTAGTGCTGCGAACAATCGTGCGACGGAAGCGATGTGCAAATTACCGTCGCCGTGCAGGAGTTGGGAGACACGCGCTTCTCCAACCCCCAATCGCTTAGCAACATCCCGCTGAGTCAGGTCGCTTCGGGATGCGAACGCGTCCTCAATCATGGCTGCTACGCGGATGGCTAGCCTTGGTCCGGCCATCTGCGTCCGGGCCTCACGACTCTCGGTCATGTTCCAAATCCTCTCGTCGAACCATCACGACACCTACCAGATCTGCCTCAGGGGTCTTCTGGCTGTTCTTCGGAAAGCAATGTCCCAGCCGGATCTGCTCGTCGAAAACCGGAATTTGCCAGTAGTCGTCGGGTTTCTCGACAGTTGAGATATCGTCGATGCGAGCCTTCGGCTCGTAGCCGCCAGAGCCGTCTGTGTCGTAGAAAGAAACCCGAACGGCACCCAACTTGAACTCCCAGACCCCATCGACCAGATAATTCACAGTGCAGTAACTCGGCCGCGGCGTGCCTTTATCAGCAAACCACTCAATCCCAGCCACCAGCTTCTGCCCTGACGTCATCTGTGCGTCATCCGGGGGTTCCCCGCTGAAGTCCGGATCGTGTTCCCACGTCCCACACTTCATCGACTCCAACACCTCTTCCGCCGGGCAAGATAGATCGCTACGCACCGCGTACTCGACATCACAGTACGACCCAGACTTAAGTAGCGTACGCGAAACTTTAGTCAACTGTAAACCCTTACTCCTCGAGTCACGTGGTAGCTGACTCTACAGCCACGAAACCGCCCCCTCCCGCGAAGCGTCTTCCCGGTGTCCGGGATCGCTTCAGCGAGAGGGGGCTGCGGTTTGAGGGACCACCGACGAGGGAGCCGCATGAATTCGCCCAGCAGCCGCAGCCGCCCCCGGTCCAGCCGCCCATCACTCAAGGTTGTCGCCGTCTGTGTCGTCGTGTCGGTCGCATGCGTGGGCGCCGGATACCTCCTGTAGCAAACCCTGGATCCGCCACCATGGCTTGCCGCGATCATCATCAGTCCAGTCGTCACGATCATCGTTGTCGTATCCCTCCTGCGCATGCAGAGGCACGGTTCCTCAACGGACCGCGAGCGGCGCAGGCAAGTCCTCGATGACTCCGCAACACGACCGAGCAGTGAGTAGCAGCTTGGCAACGCGGGGCGGCAAACGCCTCGCCGGGTGCAGCATCGCCGAGGCTGAGAAGCGCTAGCGATCCGTTTCGATGTCGACCAAACTCAACGCCTGCACGTCGCTTCTCGCGGCCCAGACCTTGAACCCGGTCAGCACGTTTCGCGTCGCGAGCACGATGAAGATCGCGCTCGCGATCGCTGCCACGGCCGCGATGATCATGGGCGTCGTGTCGTAGGCGCTCGCGCTGTATGCGCCGAGCACGATCGCGAGCACGCCGGCAAGAACCGCGAAGCCGACCTGCGACGCAGCTGCTGCGAACTTGGCCGAGGCCGCTTCCTGAGACCACGCGACGATGCGCTTCTTGTCCATGATGTCCATGTCTCGAGCTTGCCAGGCGCGCTGACTCGGCGCTTCCCCGGGGAACGACGACTCAGCCGTGACGGTGCAGATGAAGAACTCCTGGCCCGCTCTTTTCATGCACCCTTCCACGCGCTCCGGCGCCCGCATGAGACGAGCTCACATGACATCGCCCACCTTCTCCACTCAGGGATTCGCGGCCCAGAGCATTTCGCTCAGCGCCGACACCCTGAAGCGACTGGCTTACTCCGCCAGCGCTCACGGACTCGCTGACCCCGGTGCGTTCGCCCGCGCGATCTTCCCCGGGTTCAGTCACCTGCGCCGCGGCCCGATGTACGGCGGGCAGCTGATCATCGATGTCAGCGGCACGCCCTCGAACGTCACGCGGGCCGCGCTCGTCGCAGCCGTTCAGGAGACAGCGGTCGTTGTTGTCGATCACCTCGGGCAGAGCGGCGTCGGTCGGACCGACGCCGAGCGCACCCTCGCAGCGCTGACTCGTAGTGACGCGTACGCGGCGCGGATCACCGACGCTCTTCGCCGCCTCCTACCCCGAGCCTCGGCCAGCGAAGCCGAAGCAGCCCTCGAGCGTGCCAAGCATCGCAGGGCGGAAATCGCGCGGCTCCCACGGGCTGAGAAGCCGAAGTACTCGAGCGTTCAGACGCCGGCAGCGTGCGCCCTGGAGGTTCTTCGCGTCTGGCTGCCGACGCTCACGCCCGGCAGCCACCGCTTCGGTGACGTCTACGCGTCCTTCGCGGCCACCTGCGCCCAGTCCAGCGCGCGCCTCGAAGAGAAGCACCTCGAGGCCGCGGCGGACATCGGTCGGAACACCTTCTACCGCCTGCTCAACCAGGAGGCCAAGGTCTCACGGAAGGCGAACGTCTCCTACGTCGTCATCGAAGCGACCGAGACCACAGCCCCACAGGAGCCCCTTGCCGTCTGACCCGAGCGTCCAGACCATCGCCAGCGAGCTGCCGAACCTGCTCCGTCAGCTCGAGCAGGCACGAGACGCGCAGTGGCGCCGCTCGAGCGTCCCCTCGCCGCGCGACGACACCACCGAGCGGAGCCAGGGCGTGCGCAGCGACCCGACGGCCAACACCGCGCTCGACCCTCGCCGCCTCCGTCTGCGGGCTGCGGTGCTGCGAGCAGAAGGCAACCTAGAGCGCTTCGCCGAGGCCGTCCAGGCGAACACCGCCGAGCTCGAGGCGACCTACAGCGCCTGGGCGGGCGAGCCGGCCGCAGCCTGACACGACAAGACCCCGACTTCACACTTCTACGTTGTGTGCGGTCGGGGTCTTTCGGCGTACGCCCGACTAATGTGCACCCATGGACATCTCACCAGAGCTTCAGCAACTTGGAACAGAACTGGCAAAGCTCGGGGCGCAGAATGCGGTGCCGACGATTCTTGACAAGGTCAAGACCCTTCGCAAAGGAAAACGGGACGACGGCACTTTCGCCAACCTCGAGGAGATCATCAACGACCTTCTTGAGGATCGAACTCGGCTCATCGGCGTCGCCAACGCCTACAAAACTGAGCTTGTATCGCAGAACCTCACATCAGGCGACATCGGCTACATAACCGACACTCTGATTCCTGCCCTGCGCAGGCTGATCGGCGAGCCATCTGCGCTCGGCGAGGGAGTCGACGAGAGCGAAGTGGGGACATCACCCCAGGGCGAGATGCTGGACAAGCTCGAGGAACTCCTGAGTCCTGAGATGATCAAAGTCGCTCAGTTGCTCGGGTTCAATTTCCGTGAGGCGATTGGACGCCCACTCACAGAGTTGACTCGGCGAGCCGTATTAGCGCGGGCCGCTCCCGAAGGAAGCGCCAAGGAAGAAATCGCAGCCCTGCACATTCGTCGCGAGACCCGAATGGCGGACCTGGCGCTTGACGAGGCAGCCTATGAGCGATACTTCAAGCTATTCGGACAGACCGCACCCTAGCCCGCACACGTTCGAAGCCTGTCAGGACCACTGAGCCGAGGGTGAGCTTTCCGCGCTCCGCCCCGATTCGAATTTCGACCTAGACTTCAGCCGCGAAGCGCTCCTCGGCCCTCCGCAGGATCTCATGTGCTTCGACACCGAGCACCGATGCGATCTGTCGCAACGTAGCGACTGTCATTGAGCGCGTGCCTTTCACCCACCTGTCGAGGGTCTCGCGGTTCATGTCAAGTTCGCGCGCCAAGCCGGCGACACTCTGGCCGTTCGCGGCGATCTCAGCGCGTACCTGCGCCGCCACTACCTGCCCGAACCTCGTCGCTTCATCCTTGTTCACACCTTGAGCGTACATGACTTCGGCTACAAAGTGTAGCCATATGGCTTGCAAGAACCCGGCCTGATGCGTACTGTAGCCATATGGCTACACAGTCCCATCGCCGAATCAACGAGCAAGAGCTGACTCTCGAGGATCTCTTCCTCCTCGCCTCGGCGTCCGCAACCACCCCGAGCGCCGTCGTCGCGGACGCCGCCTGACCGAGGAGAACAACATGACCCAGCCGCACCCCCGCCCTGTAGGCAGCAACCCGACCCGCATCGCGCCGAAGCGACGCCATTCAGGCTATGAGTGCCAGACCGCGCAGTGCGGCAGTCACGTCGACGCGCATGACGTCTGCATCCTCCGCCCCACCGACGCGATGCTCGAGTTCGGCCTCGAAGTCCTGCAGCGCCCAGACGCACCCACCTGGGCGGTCGACTGCGGCGGGATCGACTACGATCTCGAGAAGCTCGAGCGGCTCATCAACGCCCTCGAGGAAGCACGGCAGCTCGTCGCACTGGCCGACGGCGGGATCCGCACCCGCGTGGCTACAGCATGAGCCACGCGACCACCTGGCACGATGACGTCGTCGAGGTCACACACGGCTCGCTCGTCTACATCGAGACGGCGCAGCTCGTCGCCCGTGTTTGGCGGCAACGCAGCTGGACCATTCGACGCGACGCGTGGACCGGCGCCGTCACTGTCCGCGGATCGAAGCGGCGCCCAGCGCACATCGACGAGCGCATCGACGAGGCCGTCGAGTACGTATCGGTCGCCGCGCAGCATTGACCATGGAGGCCCATTCTGACTCCCGCGGGGCGGACTTTCGGGCGCCCGCGGGTCTACCCGATTTGCTCGTCGGGATCCGGTAGGTCTACCACCGCCCACCATCCGAGCTGCGCTGGGTTGACGTAGACGATGGTCGGCTCGAGCGATGAGGGCAGGAGCGCCTGCACTTCGATCAAGTTGCCTTGCTTGGCCGCAGCGCGCAAACGAAGCCCAAGAGAGTCGGCGTCCTCGTTGACGTGCAGCTTCCAGTTCTGGTCGGTGGATTCCAGGAGCAGATGCTTAGACATGCGCCGACCCTACCGTGCGTCGGTCTCGTTGTTGGCCCGCTCTCCTTCCGAACCCCTCGGAAGGAACACCATGAGCAACGACCTCGCGGACTACATTCGGGCGCTCGTCGACGACGCGCCTCCACTGTCCCAGCAGCAGCGCGACACGATCGCTCTCGCGTTCGGACACTGACCGAAAGCCCCCTCACCTCGAGGGGGCTTTTTCGTGTCTCGGTAACCTCCGCTAAGTGCGCGTGTTGAGTGTTTCGAGGATGCGGTCGGCGGTTGGGTCTGCGAGCCGTTCCTTGAGGTCGTCCAGCGCGACACGGAAGCTACCCGTGAGGCGGTACTGCTTCGTGAAGGCGGCGAAGTCGTCGCGCAGCACGGTCGGGCCAGACTCGGCGAGGCTCGCGACTCCTTCCGGCAGAGCGACGCCGGACCGGACGGAAGCGACGAGATGGTCGATGACGTCCGGCCAGACGAGGCGGTTGCGGCTGCGCCGCTGCACGGAACGCATACGGACGATCGCGAACGGGCCGGCGCAGCCCGCGAGGAAGGCCAGCGCGGCGACGGCGATCACACCGGTGAGTGCGAGTCCTGCGGCGCCGAGCGTGAGACCCAGGACACCCGCGGCGCCCGCGAAGACGGCCACAGGAACACGCTCGAAGCCTGCGCGCCGCAGGTCGGCGCGGAAGTCGTCGACGCGGGAGCCACGGCGCTCGACGCGCTCGACGCTCCGAGGCCAGAGCCACGCACTCACGATGCTGGAGACACCCGCGCCCATGACGAGCGCGAGCAGCACGTTCACAGGGACCTCCGAAGAATTCGGGCAGGGTCGAACCCGTGCGCCTCGTACTTCGCGATGCGTGGCGGCGGGGACCCCGTGGATTCGAGCTGCCCGCGACCGCGGCGAAAGAGCGTCGCCGCCTCGATGACCTGGCCCGTGGCGACACCCGTCGGTGCAAGGATCTCGCCCACGTGTCGAGCCCCTGAAGCGGTCATCTCCAGGTGCACCACGAGGTCGATGCAGCCGGCGACCGTCGGCACGACGAACGCGCTGTCGATGTTGCGCCCAGCCAGGAGCGGCAGCGTCGACAGCTTGATGAGCGCGTCCCGAGCCGAGTTGGCGTGGATGCTGCACATGCCAGGCATGCCGCTGTTCAGAGCGATCAGCAGGTCGAGGCTCTCGGCTTCCCGCACCTCGCCGACCACGAGCCAGTCGGGTCTCATCCGAAGCGCCTCTTTGATGAGCCGGCGGAGTGTGATCTCCCCGGTGCCCTCGAGATTCGCCTGCCTGCACTGCAACGCGACCACATCGCGCGCGACGAGATCGAGTTCGAATGTCTCCTCGACGGTGACGATGCGCTCTTCGCTGCGCACGGAGGAGAGGAGCGCATTGATCATGGTCGTCTTGCCCGTGTGCGTGGCGCCGGAGACGAGGATGTTGCATCCGGCCAGGACCGCGAGCTGTAGGAACTCCGCCGCCTGGGCGGTGAGTGCCTCTCGCTCGACGAGGTGCGAGAGGTCGCGGATTCGGCGGGTGAACTTCCTGATGTTCACCGACGGGTACCGGCGGGTCACCTCCGGGACCGCCACGTGCAGGCGTTCGCCGTTGGGGAGGGAAGCGTCGACGAACGGGGAGGACAGGTCGACGCGCCTGCCGCTCGACTGGAGCATCCGCTCGATGAGGTCGCGCAGATCGCCCTCGGGTACGACCGTCGGCGTGAGCTCGGGGACGCCGCCGCGCGCGACGAACACGCGCGACGGTGCGTTGATCCAGATCTCCTCGATCTCCGGATCATCGAGGTACGGCTGAAGCACGCCGAAGCCAGTGACCCGCGCGAGCACCTCGCGCGTCGTCGACTCCTCGTCGTGCACGAGCGGCAGCGAGGATCCAAGGGCCTCCTCGGCGTAGCCGCGCACCTCTTCCCGTGCGATGTCCGCGGCACGCGCGCGGTCGCCGCCGAGGTCGATGCCCTCGAGCAGGACACGACGACGGATTCGATCGGTGATGGTGCTTACCGCGATGCTCACGGGGACAGCATGCCGAAGACTCGCCAACGCTGCAGAAGTTATCCACAGGCCGGCGATCTCAGGGCACGGCGGACCGCGCGTCCCGCGAACCGGCGCGCATCCAGGCCACATGAGGATCAGGTGTCCGCTCCCCCGGAGATCGCATACCAACAGGCCACGCGTAGCGATGCGTTCTCGACAGCATCACCCGCAACGTTCGGCTCAATGAGCGCGCTCTCGGGATGTGGACTGTCACGGAGCACCACCTGGAAGCACACTGCCGAGCGACTCGTGACCCAGGTCGGCTTGCAGTCGCGCCCCGACTTCGTGGGCTGCCGCTCCCGCCCTAGACTGGTTCCCGCACACGGGTTCGCCCGTGCCCGCGGGAGTGGTGAAATTGGCAGACACGCAGGATTTAGGTTCCTGTGCTTTCGAGCGTGCGGGTTCAAGTCCCGCCTTCCGCACTGGAGTGTCAGGCTCCTCCGACTCGACAGACTGTCTGGTCCGTCTCCCCGACCAACGGGTACGGTTCCAGTACCAGCACTGCGAAGGAGCATCGACGATGACCGAGTTCAACGAAGCCGACCTGCAACAGAAGGCCAAAGACCACCTCTGGATGCACTTCTCGCGCCAGTCCGTGATGGAAGACGGCGCCGGTGTGCCCATCATCGTCAAGGGCGACGGTCACCACATCTGGGACTCGAAGGGCAAGAAGTACTTCGATGGCCTCTCCGGCCTCTTCGTCGTCAACGCGGGACACGGCCGCACGCGTCTCGCCGAGACCGCCGCCAAGCAGGCCGCTGAGCTCGCGTTCTTCCCCATCTGGTCGTACGCGCACCCGAATGCCATCGAGCTCGCCGATCGCATCGCCGACTACGCGCCGGGCGACCTCAACCGGGTCTTCTTCTCGACGGGCGGCGGCGAGGCCGTCGAGACGGCCTTCAAGCTCGCCAAGTACTACTGGAAGCTGCAGGGCCAGCCCACCAAGCACAAGGTCATCTCTCGGTCGGTGGCTTACCACGGCACGCCCCAGGGTGCACTCGCGATCACGGGCATCCCCGCCATGAAGGCGATGTTCGAACCCCTCACACCCGGCGGCTTCCGTGTGCCGAACACGAACTTCTACCGCGCCACCGAGCACGGTGACAACCTCATCGAGTTCGGCCAGTGGGCCGCGAACCGCATCGAGGAGATGATCCTCTTCGAAGGCCCTGAGACGGTCGCCGCAGTGTTCCTCGAGCCAGTCCAGAACTCGGGCGGATGCTTCACGCCTCCCCCGGGGTACTTCCAGCGCGTGCGCGAGATCTGCACGAAGTACGACGTGCTGCTCGTCGCCGACGAGGTCATCACGGGCTTCGGCCGCATCGGCGACATGTTCGCGTCGACGACCTACGACATCCAGCCGGACATGATCACGTGCGCCAAGGGCATGACAAGCGGCTACTCGCCCATCGGCGCCACCATCGTCAGCGACCGCATCTACGAGCCGTTCAAGCACGGCCAGACGTCGTTCTCGCACGGCTACACGTTCGGCGGCCACCCGGTCTCGGCGGCAGTTGCGCTCGAGAACCTCAAGATCTTCGAGGAGGAGCGCCTCACGCAGAACGTCAAGGAGAACTCGCCGCACTTCCGTGCGGCCCTCGACAAGCTCCTCGACATCCCGATCGTCGGCGACGTGCGCGGCGACGGCTACTTCTTCGGCATCGAGCTCGTCAAGGACAAGGACACGCGCGAGACCTTCAACGACGAGGAATCGGAGCGCCTGCTGCGCGGCTTCCTGTCGAAGGCGCTCTTCGACGCCGGCCTGTACTGCCGCGCCGACGACCGTGGCGACCCCGTCATCCAGCTCGCCCCGCCCCTCACGATCGGCCAAGCCGAGTTCGACGAGATCGAGCAGACGCTTCGCGGCGTGCTGACCGAGGCGAGCTCGCTCCTCTGACACGGGCTCGTCGTCACCGACGGCAATCCGAGAAGCTCGGGATGGCAAACTCGCTTCGTGCTGGAACGTTCTCCAGCACGAAGCGAGTTTCCCATCCCGAGTCGCTAGTTGAGCCCGAGGGCGGTGCGCAGCTTGGGTGCGAGCGCGTCGAAGGCGCGGCGGCGGTGGCTCGAGGCGTCCTTCTCCGCGTCGGTGAGGTCAGCCGCGGACCCTTCCGCACCATCTGGCTGGAAGATCGGGTCGTAGCCGAAGCCGTGGTCGCCGCTTCGCTGCTCCAGGATGCGGCCTGGCCACACACCGAGCACGGTCTCGCTCTGTTCCTCACCGGTCGGCGACGCGGTGGCCGGCACGACCAGCGCCGCCGCGGCGACGAACTCCGCTGTGCGGTGCGGATGCGAGACGTCGCTCAGCTGCCAGAGCAGCAGCTCGAGGTTCTCGGTGGCGTCCTTCGCGGGCCCCGACCAGCGGGCGGAGAAGATGCCGGGCGATCCGCCGAGCACATCCACCGAGATGCCGGAATCGTCGGCGAGCGCCGGAAGCCCGGTGTGCTCAGCAGCTGCGCGCGCCTTGAGGAGCGCGTTGGCCTCGAAGCTCAGACCGGTCTCGCGCGGCTCTGGCCCGTCGTAGGAGACGAGCTCGATGCCGTCGAGCTGGGCGCCGAGGATGCGCCGCAGCTCGACCAGCTTGTGCGCGTTGTGGGAGGCGAGGACAACCCGGACGGGCTCGCTCATGCCTTGAGCGCCTCGTTCTGCAGCTCGGTGAGCGTCGCGGTGCCCGCGAGGGCGATGTCGAGGAGACGGTCGAGCTCCTCCCGGTCGAAGGGCGCCCCCTCGGCGGTGCCCTGCACCTCGATGAGCTTGCCGTCGCCAGTCGCGACGACGTTCATGTCGGTGCCCGCACGCACGTCTTCCACGTAGGCGAGGTCGAGCAGCGGGACGCCGTCGACGATGCCGACCGAGATCGCCGCGATGGAGCGCGTGAGCACGTTGGCCTTCGCCGGGACGTGCTTGTTCGCCTTCGCCCACTCGATGGACTGCGCGAGCGCGACGTAGGCGCCCGTGATCGCGGCCGTGCGGGTGCCGCCGTCGGCCTGCAGAACGTCGCAGTCGATCACGATCGTGTTCTCCCCGAGCGCGGACATGTCGACCGCGGCGCGGAGGGAGCGTCCGACGAGGCGCGAGATCTCGTGCGTGCGCCCACCGATCTTGCCCTTCACCGACTCGCGGCTGTTGCGGTCGTTCGTGGCGCGCGGGAGCATCGCGTACTCGGCCGTGACCCAGCCCTTGCCCTGGCCCTTCAGCCAGCGCGGCACGCCGGGGGTGAACGACGCCGTGCAGAGCACCTTGGTCTTCCCGAACGAGATGAGAGCGGAGCCCTCTGCCTGCTCGCTCCAGCCCTTCTCGATCGTCACGGGGCGGAGCTGGTCGTGGGTGCGGCCGTCTGCGCGTGCTTCGGTCATTGGTCCTCCAAGGAGTCTGATGGGTACGGGAAAGCGGTGGGGGCTGGCGGGCGGATGCGTCAGGCGCGGCGCATCGACGGCGGCAGGTTGATGGCCTCCGTCATGAGGCGCTCGACGTGGCGCACATCGGGCCCGAGGAAGCGGCCAGCGAGGTTCACGAACGCCTCCGTGTTCTCGCCCGTCGCGCGGTACGAGTACTGGGGAGCGCGCCCGCTCGAGTTGAGCAGCCCGTTGGACGCGAGGACGCGGTACACGTCCTGGGCCGTCTCGACGTCGCTCGACACGAGTCGGACGCCCGGGCCGAGCACGTAGCCGAGCACGCCCTTCAGGAACGGGTAGTGCGTGCAGCCGAGCACCACCGTGTCTACGCCAGCCGCCTTGATGGGGGCGAGGTACTCCTCGGCGTAGCGGACGAGCTCGGGACTCGTCGTGTCGCCCCGCTCGACGTACTCGACGAACATCGGGCAGGCCTGCGAGAAGATCTCGAGGTGCGGGGCCGCCGCGAAGGCGTCGTCGTAGGCGCGAGACGACACGGTCGCCTCGGTGCCGAGCACGCCGATGCGGTTGTTGTGGGTGGCGCTGACGGCGGCGCGCACGGCGGGGGCGATGACCTCGACGACGGGCACGTCGTATCGCTCACGGGCATCCCGCAGCACGGCGGCGGAGGCCGTGTTGCAGGCGATCACGAGCATCTTCACGTCCTGCTCGACAAGCTCGTCGAGGATCGCGAGCGACAGGCGCCGGACGTCGGCGATCGGCTTCGGCCCGTACGGTGTGTGCTCGGTGTCACCGACGTAGAGGAGCGACTCCCCCGGCAGCTGCGCCCGGATCTCCCTCGCGACCGTCAGCCCGCCGACACCAGAGTCAAATACGCCGATCGGTGCCTCGCTCATGGGTGCCGAGTCTACTCCCAGGCACCTTCGAGAGTGGATGCGCGCGCCGAGATCCCGTGCGCTCCCCGTGGTGGGGCCTAGGCTGGGGCGGTGACTTCCGAACGCCCGTCCACCGGCTTCCTCACCGACCAGTACGAGTTCACGATGATCGATGCCGCGATCCACGCGGGCACCGCCGATCGTGACAGCGTCTTCGAGCTCTTCGGGAGGCGACTGCCGAGCGGACGCCGGTACGGGGTCGTGGCGGGGGTGGGCCGCGCGCTCGAGCTGCTGCGCGACTTCCGCTTCGGTGACGCAGAGCTCGAGCACCTGCGTGCGCACTCCATCGTCTCCCCCGAGACCCTCGACTGGCTCGCGAACTACCGGTTCTCCGGCACGATCCGCGGCTACCGCGAAGGCGAGATCTACTTCCCCGGCTCCCCCATCCTCGAAGTCCGGTCGACCTTCGCAGAAGGCGTCATCCTCGAGACGCTCCTGCTCAGCATCTACAACTACGACTGCGCCGTCGCCTCCGCCGCAGCACGCATGGTCTCTGTCGCCCGAGGCCGCCCGCTCGCCGAGATGGGATCACGCCGCACGGGCGAGCGCTCCGCGGTCGCCGCGGCGCGCGCCGCCTACATCGCCGGCTTCAAGGCGACGAGCAACCTCGAAGCGGGCCGCAGCTGGGGCGTGCCGACGATGGGCACGGCGGCGCACTCGTTCACGCTCCTCCACGACTCCGAGCGCGAGGCGTTCGCCTCCCAGGTCGCGACGCTCGGAGCCGGCACGACGCTCCTCGTCGACACGTACGACGTTCGCGAAGGAGTCAGGCTCGCCGTTGAGGTCGCGGGCCGACAGCTCGGCGGCGTCCGCCTCGACTCCGGCGACCTCCCCACACTCGTCGCGGAGGTGCGCGCGCAGCTCGACGAGCTCGGCAACACCGAGACGAGCATCACAGTCACCAACGACCTCGACGAGTTCGCCATCGCCGGCCTCGGCGCGAGCCCGGTCGACTCCTTCGGGGTCGGCACGAGCGTCGTCACCGGCTCCGGCGCCGTCGCCTCAGGCATGGTCTACAAGCTCGTCGCCCGCCGCGGCGAAGACGGCAACTGGGTGTCCGTCGCGAAGCGCTCCGCCGGCAAGGCGAGCGTCGGCGGCGAGAAGTTCCCCGTTCGCCGCCGCGACGAGCACGGCGTGGCGGAAGCCGAGGTCGTCGGCATCGGCGCACCGCCCGTCTCCGACAAGAGCGACCGGTCCCTGCTCGTGGACCTCGTCGTCGACGGAGTCATCAACGAGGAGTTCACGGGCGAGGCCGGGGTGCAGCGCGCTCGCGAGCACCACCGCACGGCCATCGACGAGCTGCCGATCGGAGCCCTCCGCCTGCACGCCGGCGAAGCGGCGCTGCCGACCGTGTTCGTCGAGCAAGACGGCCGCGAGACAGTCTGGGTCTGACTCCAGCCACGCCGCCACGCACAACGGCCGCGACCCGTCTCCGGGTTCGCGGCCGTCGTGCATCCGGCAGAAGCCCGATCACCGGTGAGGGGGCTCAGCCCTTCATCTTGTCGTACACGGCCTTGCAGTTCGGACAGACCGGGAAGCGGTCAGGGTTGCTGTTCGGAAGCCACTTCTTCCCGCACAGCGCGCGCACCGGCTTGCCCGTCACGGCCGACTCGAGAATCTTCTCCTTGCGCACGTAGTGGGAGAACTTGTCGTGGTCGCCCGGGTCGTCGGTCTGCTCCTCATTGAGGAGCTTCTCGAGCTCTCGGTCGAGGATCGCCGTGCCGCCGCCGGTCTCGTCTGGCCCGCCCGGGCCCGTTGGGGTGCTGGAGAACGTCATGCCGAACATCTTAGAGCGCAAACCGGAGGCGCCACCGGATGCACGACCCGGTGACGCCTCTCGAAGAACAGCCGAGGTCTACGCGCTCTGCGCGAAGGCCATGATCTCGCTCGAGCGGCGCTCGAACTGGCGAGCTCCCGCCAGCAGGCCGACGAGCAGCACGATGAGCCCGACGACAAGCCCCCAGCCGAGAGCCACGAAGTTCCACCACGACTCGCCGCCGTTGAGCGCGACCAGGCCCGCGTAGACGGCGGGGCCCATGAGCAGGATCGCGATGAAGCCGGTCGTCGGATGCCAGAACACTCCGGACCCCCAGGAGCGGACCGGCTGGCTGAACGGCGAGTCACCGGGGCGCGCCACCGGGTACGGGTGCAGCACGCTGCCGATGCTCGAGAACCCGGTCGCCGAGAAGAGCAGACCGAGCGAGAGCCCGACGAGCGCAAGGATCGTGCCCCAATCACCGACGATCAGCCACGTGATGACCGCACCGAGCAGAACGACCACCGAGCCGAACACCAGGGTCGGCAGGGCGCGACCGAACCGGTCCGACAGCCCCGACATGCCGCTCGTCACGTGCATCCACACCGCCGAGCCGTCGAAGGCGAGGTCGTTGTGGAGCGTCCACCCGATGAAGAACGCCAGCAACGGCAGCGGCAGGAGCGCGAGATGCCTCGGCTCGACGCCGACGACAGCGAGCGGGATGAGCGCAAGCAGCGGGATGAGGATGATCGAGACGTTGACGACGACGTACCGCGGGTCGCGCATCCAGTACGTGACCGTGCGGGCGGCGACCACGAGGGCCGGCGACCGACCGAACGCACCGAACACGCCGAGGTCGACCAGCTCGGTCTCGTCACCGCCGAGCGCCGCAGACGCGACCCGACCCGCGATGACCTGCCACAGGACCAGGAGGACCAGGAGGGTCGCGGCGCCGATGCCGAGCTGCGCGAACGCGAGCTGCAGGTCTCCCCCGGCGGCGCTCGCTGCGGCGGCCCACGGCGCTGCGATCGGGGACATCGAGAGCACCTCGAGCGCGGCACTGATCGCGTCGTGCTGGCCGAGCTGCCAGTCGACGGACACGGCGACGAAGACGAGCGGCGAGGCCAGCAGGAGCAGCACGAGAACAAGCGCGGCTCGAGCATCACTCACAAGTCGCCTGGCTCGCAGGTCCTCACCCACGAGCCCAGCCAGGCGAGAGAGCACGACCAGCGTCGCGAGCACCACCGCGGCCCCGACCACACCGACGAGGAGCGCCGTGCCAGCACTCGCCCAGAGCAGCAGCCCGGCGAGAAGCACGACGGTGATCGCGAACGACGGCACGCTCACGAAGGCGGTCCCGAGAGCGAGCCACGCGGAACGCCGCGGCGAGAAGCCCATGACGGTCAGCGACCGAGGGTCGATGGCCGCGACCGGCGTCACGAAGACGCTCACGAGGCCGGTCGCGATCGTGACGAGCGAGCCGACGATGATCGCGCTCTCGCGCTTCGCCTCGATGTCCGAATCCAACATCGACACGACCATGAGCACCGCGAAGACCGCGAAGGCGATCGAGAGCAGCAGCGTGCCGATCCACGCCCCCCGATGCTGCGAATCGCGTCGAGCGCCGTTGCGGATCGACTGCAGCTTCAGTTGAAGGAGATGTCCAGCCAATCCAGCCCCTCCATCTGCGGCGTGCCTCGGACGAGGTCGCGGAAGCGTTCTTCGAGCGTGATGTTGCCGCGCACGTCGCTGACGGTGCCGGAAGCGAGCAGCTCGCCCCGCACGATGACGGCGACGTGGTCGCACACGCGCTGCACGAGGTCCATGCTGTGGCTCGAGAGCAGCACGGTGCCGCCGCGCTGCACGTACTCGAGGAGGATGTCGATGAGCTGGCCCGCCGACACCGGATCGATCGTGTCGAACGGCTCATCGAGCACCAGGAGCTCAGGCGAGTGGATCAGCGCCGCGGCGAGCGAGATCTTCTTCGACATGCCAGCCGAGTAGTCCACGACCAGCCGGTTCGCCGCCGATTCGAGCTCGAACGCGTGCACGAGCGACTCGGTGCGCGCACGCGAGTCAGCCGGCGACAATCCCCGAAGGAGCCCGGAGTAGTAGAGGAGCTGCCCGCCCGTGAGCTGGTCGAAGAGGCGCAGACGGTCAGGCAGGATGCCGATGTGCGGATGCGCGGCCTTCGGGTTCTTCCACACGTCGAGGCCGAGGACCTCCACGTTGCCGCTCGTGGGCTTCAGCAGTCCCGTCGCCATCGACAGGGTCGTCGTCTTCCCCGCGCCGTTCGGCCCGACGATGCCAGTGAAGGAGCCGCGACGGACCTCGAACGTGACATCGTTCACCGCGACATCGGGACCGAATCGCTTCGTGAGCCCGTTGACCGACAGGACGGTGTCGCCGAGTTCACGATCCGGAGCCTCCGTGACGCGGGTGACCGGCGTCATCGTCGAGAGCCCCTCGGCAGTCGCGGCACCCAGCACCGGGTTCCTGACGGCGGCCGGGAGGCCGGTCTCCTGCTCCGCAGCCGCCTCCTCAGCCAGCGAGGAGACGGTCACGGTGTCGTCGACGACGATCGCCTCGACCATGATCGGCTGGGGTCGACTCGCGTCGCCCTCCGGCACGTCGGGGCTGGCAGCACTCTCGTTCACATCGTCGGCGGTGCCATCGCCGACGTCTGAGCTCTTCGAAGACATCGCTCAACCGTACCAACGATCCGGCGTGGCGCGCCGCCCCGCCAGCTCCAAGCTCTCCCCAGGCGGCCCCTCATACACTGCTCGCGTCGCCCCCTGCAAGACCCGGGGCGGTGCCACCACAAGGAGGTCAAGTGTCCGATTCCAGCACGCAGCGCTTCGACGACGCCGCAGACGCGACCACCTACGCGCCCCTGCCGCCTCGCGACGAGCAGACCGGCGCGGCGCCCGGCGAACAGGACAAGATCTGGCTCGACCGCCTCATGGCCATCCAGCGCCCGATCGTGGTCCGGCAGATCCGCATCCTCCGGGGCAAGTACCCGGACGCGACGCCGAGCGAGCTCATCAAGAAGATCGAGCAGCAGTACCTCAACGCGACCACGGTCAGCGGTGGAGCCGCAGGCGCCGCGGCCATGGTTCCCGGCGTCGGAACCGCGGCCTCACTCGCCGTCACCGGGGTCGAGACCGCAGGCTTCCTCGAGATGACCTCCCTCTTCGGGCAGGCCGTCGCCGAGATCCACGGCCTCCCCATCTCGGATCCCGTCCGCGCACGCACCCTCATCCAGTCGCTCATGCTCGGCAAGGCGAGCAAGAACCTCATCCAGCAGTTCGCAGACCAGGTCTTCGGGAAGGGCCCCACCAAGCAGGTCTTCTGGGGCGAGATGGTGACCAAGAGCCTCCCGCGCGCCATGGTCGGCGAACTCTCCGGACGCATCCAATCGATGTTCCTCAAGAGGTTCGTCGTGCGGCAGTCGGCCAGCACCGTCGGGCGACTCGTCCCGTTCGGGATCGGCGCCGTCATCGGCGGAGCCGGCAACCGGATGCTCAGCAACGAGGTCGTGCGCACAGCCCGCGAGGCGTTCGGCGTCGCACCGGCCAGCTTCCCCATCGAGCTGCACCCGACCTACGCTCCACCCAAGGGCGACGCGGGAGACGACCACAAGGCGCTGACGCGCGGGCCGTTCTCCTTCTTCCGGGTCCCGCTCGCCCTCACCCGCGGGAAGGACAAGCACGACGACACCTCGGTCTAACGGGTGAGAGAAACCCCGGGGTGCCTACGCGGCGGCGTCGAGGGACACCTCGATCTCGATGACCTCTCCCTGGCGAACCACCGTCAGCGTCGCCTCCTCGCCCGCCTCGTACACGCGCACGTGCGCGATCAGGTCGTTGGCGTTCGACACGGGGATCGTGCCGATGTACGTGACGATGTCGCCCCGACGTAGACCGGCGATCGAAGCCGCACCGTTCTCCACGACACTGTCCACGTAGGCGCCCACGATGCTCTGCCCGCTCGTCGCCACGGTTGCCGCGTTGCGGACCGTCGCACCGAGGGCACCGTGCGACGGCGTCTGGCCTTCCGCGAGCTGCGCCGCGATCTGCACCGCATAGTTCGCCGGCAGCGCGAACCCCAGGCCGATGCTGCCGCTCGAGGCCGCCTGCCCCTGACCGCCAGGCTTCGTGCCGGCGATCGCGACGTTGATGCCGATCACCTCGCCCTCCGCGTTGAGCATCGCACCACCCGAGTTTCCCGGATTGATGGCGGCATCGGTCTGGATGACGGGCAACTGGACGATGCTCTTGCCCGGATCGGCCGTCGAGCTGAGCGGAGAATCGGTCGCGGCGTTCTCGTCAACCGTCGGCGGGACCGCCGCCGACGCGATCTCGATGCTGCGGTTGACCGCAGAGACGACACCGGTCGTCGCCGTGCCAGTGAGGCCGAGCGGCGCGCCGAGCACGATCGTGGACTGCCCGACGACCAGCTGGTCGGAGTCCGCGAACCTGGCCGACTGGAGACCGCTTGCCCCGGTCAAGCGCAGCACGGCCACATCGGCGAGCACGTCCAGTCCGACGCGGCTCGTGGTGAAGACCCGACCGTCGCTGGTCGTCGCCGTGATCTGCGCATCAGAGACCGTGCCGTCGAGCGTCACGACGTGGGCGTTCGTGATGACGAGGCCGTCGCCCGAGTACACGACCGCGGACCCGGTCTCGGTCCTGGTCGGCGTCGACACCGTCAGCGTGACGACACTCGGAGCGGCGAACGCGATCGCGCCGCTTGCCTCCCCCGGCAGCGGAGCCGTGGGCTCGCTCGGGGACCCGAGCGGCTGCGTGAGACGCTGCGCGTCCTGGTTGGGCTGGCCGATGACATTCGCCGTGATGAGCGCACCGCTCACACCCCCGACGACCGCAGCCACGACGGCGACGCCTGCCGCGAGCAGCAGCCCGATGCGGCGCGTCACGACGGGCGCATCGTCGTGGATGGAGTGCAGGTGGGCACCCGCGCGGTGCCGCCCATGCTCATCCTGCTGCGCAGCCTTCGTGGGCGCGTCGGCGCTCGTCGCGTCGGCGCCGGCAGGGGAAGGTGTGTCGAGCATGTGAATCCTGACGTTCGCTCCATGCGTCGGGGCGCATCGGTGGCGCCAGTCTAGGGAGCAGGCGGAGTGGACGCTCTGGTTTCCGCGGCACGTCGCAGTTCGAGATTCGATCGTGACTCAGCCGATGACAGACTGGATGCATGCGCAGAGATGGACCGTGGCTTCGGGCAGCCCAGGGTGCTGGCCTCCTCTCACCGAGCGGAGAGCTGCAGGGCACCGTCTTCGGGGAGATGAGCGAACTCGCGCGGACCACCGGGTCCGTGAACCTCGGCCAGGGGTTCCCCGACTACTCCGGTCCGCAGGAGCTGCTGGACGAGGCGATCGACGCGGTCACCCGCGGTGAGAACCAGTATCCGCCGCCCAGGGGCACCGCAGATCTGCGCGCCGCCATCGCCGAGCACCAGCTCGGCTTCCGAGGGGTCTCGCTCGACCCTGACCGGGAAGTGCTGGTCACCGTCGGCGCCACCGAAGCGCTGGCGGCGACAGTGCTCGGCCTCGTCGAGCCCGGTGAGGACATCGTCGTCCTCGAGCCGCATTACGACGCCTACGGGGCCCTCGCGCACCTCGCCGACGCGCGACTGGTGACCGTGCCCCTCCGGTGGCCCGAGTTCCAGCCAGACCACGACGAGCTCAGGCGAGCCGTCAGCGACCGCACCAGACTGATCGTCGTCAACACCCCGCACAACCCCACGGGCGCGGTCCTCCGCCGCGAGACGCTGCAGCTCATCGTCGAGCTCGCGGCTCGCCACGACGCGATCATCGTCACCGACGAGGTGTACGAGCACCTCGTCTTCGATGGCGAGCACGTCGCCATCGCGAGCCTGCCCGGCGCCGCCTCGCGGACGCTGAGCATCGGGTCCGGAGGCAAGACCTTCAGCGTGACCGGGTGGAAGGTGGGCTGGGTGACGGGCCCCGCGACGCTCATCGAGGCGGTCCTCGCCGTCAAGCAGTACCTCAGCTACGTGGGCAGCGGGCCATTCCAGCCCGCGATCGCCGTCGGCCTTCGGCTTCCGGCCGCGCGCTTCGACCAGGATCGCGACCGCTTGCGAGCCAAGCGCGACCTGCTCGTCACCGCCCTGCGCAGGCGGGGCCTGGAGACGGCAACCCCTTCGGCTGGCTACTTCGCCATCGCCGATGCGGCGAGCATCGGCTACACGGATGCCACGGAGCTGTGCCGTCGACTCCCCCGCGAGATCGGGGTCGTCGGCATCCCTGTGGCCGCCCTGTGCACACCCGAGCGGCAGGGAGACTACCGCTCACTGGTGCGCTTCGCGTTCTGCAAGAGCGACGCAGTCCTCGAGGAGGGCATGCGCCGCCTCGACCGGCTCGGCGAACTCAGCCGGTAGAAGCTCAGTCGATCGGCAGCACTCGGTATCGCCGCAGCTCGAGCGCCGGGTTCTGCTCCCGCACCGCATCGATCACGTCCAGCGAGACCCACCCGATGGAGACGCCCGGGTCGACACCCGCACCGGCGAGGGTCGCTCCGCGCGGATCGACGACGGCACTGTGCCCCACGCCGATCGGCGCGGGGTGGTCGGCCGCCGCGAAGTACACGGTGTTCTCGATCGCCCGGGCAGCGAGCAGCGTCTTCCAGTGGTGCTCCTTCAGCGGGCCACGCACCCATTCGGCGGGGATGGCGATGAGCTGCGCGCCCGCATCCACGAGCGTCCTCGTCACCTCGGGGAAGCGCAGGTCATAGCAGGTCTGCAGGCCGACCCGAACGCCTCCGACGACAAACGTCTGCGGCGCCGAGAGCTCACCTGGGACCACCCAGTCGCTCTCCTTCGCGCCGAACGCGTCGTACAGGTGCACCTTGCGGTACTGGGCTGCGACCTCGCCGCTCGAATCGACCGCGACGAGCGTGTTGGCGAACCGGCCCGGATCCTCGGACTCGGCGACGAGACCGGCGACGATGGCGACGCCATGCTGCACTGCGAGCGCTCGCATGCGAGAGACGAACGCCCCGTCCAGACTCTGGGCCTGGCGCACGAGCTCCTCCCCGAGGTCCGGGAGGAAAAAGCTCGCGTACTCGGGCACCACGACGAGCCGCGCGCCCCGGCCCGCCGCGATGGCGACGTGCTCGCGCAGCAGCCGCTCGTTCTCGGCAGGGTCCGCGCCTGGCGCATACTGCGCGACGGCAACGCCGAGCATCGGACGCTGCTGCCCACCGTCAGGGGATCCGAGGGGTGCTTCGAGGGGGGTGCGAGCGTCGGAAGACATGACGCGAGCCTACGGTGAGCTGCACCGGTCGGGAAGTCTTCACCAACGTGTCACCCGCGACGCACCGGCCCCGGCTTGTCTGCGCGCACCGTCACGAGTACCTTCATTCTGCGAGCGGTGTGCTCGCTGTCACGAGGAGTCGCCCCATGCCTACCTACGCCGTGCTCTTGAAATACGAGGTCGTCTCGGCGCTCGTCATCGAAGCCGAATCCGAAGACGAAGCCGCGAAGATCGCCAACGAGTACGAATCCGAGGCTCACGACGCCGTCGAGGACACCGACGACGTCCGCGTCTCCTCGCGCCTGTGGGGCGACGGCACCCTCGAGGTGCAGACCGCCGCAGACGACGAGGCCGCTGAAGACCTGCTCGACGAGTGGATCGACGAGATCGAGAGCGAACTCGAAGACGACGAAGACGACCTCGACGAGGTCGAGGCAGAACTCGACCCTGAAGGTGACGACGAGGTCGACGATTTCGACATCACCACGGACGACGAGGACTCCGCAGCGAAGAAGGCCTAGCCTCAGCTGCACAGAAGAGGGGCCGGATGCATCGCATCCGGCCCCTCTTCTGTCCCCGAAGGTCCTGCTGGCCTCCCGGACGTCGCGCCTGTGTCCAACATCAGTGCGATATCCGGCCGATTGGCCCGAAAACGCGGCGTCCGCCGCGATATCGCACTGAAGTTGGACAGCGATCCTGCGCTACACGCGTGCGATCGTCTGGATGTCCTCCTCGAACTCGCGCTCGACATCGGAGGAGACGGTGGTGCGCGTCGACGCGATGGAGGCGAGGAAGTCGTCCGTGGTCGGCCCGAGGGGCACGACATCGCCCGAGTTGCGGGCCGCGACGGCGCGTTCGAGAGCGACCTGCGAGGCGCGGCGAGCGGCGAACTCGATGTCAGCCGGCGAGTACCCGCTCGTCTGCTCGACCAGCGCCGGCACGTCGACGGAGTCGCTCACCGACTCGGGCACGTACCGTTCCCAGATCGCCCGACGCGCTGCGGCGTCCGGCAGCCCGATGGGGATGACGTAGTCGAAGCGCCCGTGGCGCAGGAAGGCCTGGTCGAGGGCTCGGATGAAGTTCGTCGCGCAGATGAGGAGACGACCCGGCTTCTCACGGAACGCGGGGATGATCTTGAGGAGCTCGTTCGTGACGCCCTGCGTCGGCGACGGCGGCTCTCCTCCTCGGTGCGAGGCGATCTCCTCGACCTCGTCGATGAAGACGACGGCGTGCTCGAGCGACTCGACCTGCTCGAACGTCTCGCGCAGCTCGCCGGCGAGGCCCCGGGGGGACGCGGAGAGTCTGGACGGGAAGACCTCGACGAACGGCCACCCCAGGCGGGAGGCGATGCCCTTCGCGAAGGTCGTCTTGCCCGTGCCGGGAGGGCCGAAGAGCACGATGGCCCGCGGTGGCACGACCCCGTACTCCTCGGCGAGGTCAGGGTCGCTGAGGGGCAATACGAGGCGCCGCTCGAGCACGTCCTTCTCGTGCTGCATTCCGCCGATCGCATCCCAGCGGTCGGGTGGCAGGATGCGTCCGCCGAGCTCGCGAAGCGCGACCATCTCCTGCTGCTTGACTCGGATCTCCCGCTCGAAGTAGCGCAGGTGCCGCTTGTCGGCGAAGCCGGCCTTCGTGAGCGCGCCGACCTGGGTCTGCTCGTCCGGAACGAGGATCGTGAGCTTCTGCAGGCCGTGCTGGGCCATCCGCTGCTCGAGGGATGCGAGCAGCGCGCCGCCGATGCCGCGCCTGCGCCACTCGTCGTCGGTCGCGAAGAACACGATCCAGCCCTGGTCGTGGGCTGCCCGCGCCACGGCGACGCCGACGATCTTCTCCCCTGCAACCGCGACGACGGCGGTGTCCTTTCGGGTCGACGCGATGACCTCGCTGAGCCCGTACACCGGCTCGGTCCCCGAGCTTCGATGCTGCTCCCAGAGCCGGAGCAGCGCGTCCATGTCGGTCGGCTGGAAGTCGCGAATACGCCAGGTGCTCATCCTCGTGCCCCCGCATGCACTCCCGCGAGCGCGGTGAGCGCGCGGCTGTTGGCGTCCGGTGAGCCGATGGTGATGCGGATGCCTTCGCCTGCGAATGCCCTGGCGAGGACGCCGGCTTCGGTGAGGGCGGCGTCGATGCGTGTGGTGTCGTCGCCGAGTCTGAGCCAGACGAAGTTGGCCTGGGAGTCTCCGATGTTCCACCCCTGGGCTCTGAGCTCCGAGGTGACGCGGTCGCGTTCGGCGACGATGTCGTCGATGCGGATGGCGAGCTCGGCTTCGGCGTCGAGCGACGCGGAGGCGGCGGTCTGGGCGAGGGCGGAGACGGCGAAGGGGACGGCGACCTTGCGGAGGTTGGCTGCGACGTCGGCTTGGGCGACGGCGTAGCCGATGCGGAGGCCGGCGAGGCCGTAGGCCTTGGAGAAGGTGTGGAGCACGGCGACGTTGGGGTACTCGCGGTAGAGGTCGATGCCGATGGCGGTCTCGGCGTCCCTGTTGAAGTGCTCGTAGGCCTCGTCGATGACCACGAGCACGTCGCTCGGGACGCGGTCGAGGAAGGCCCGCACCTCGGCGTGGGTGAGGCTCGCCCCGGTCGGGTTGTTGGGGTTGCAGACGAAGATGATGGCGGTGCGCTCGGTGATGGCGTCTGCCATGGCGTCGAGGTCGTGGCGTTCGTCGTGCGTGAGCGGCACCTGCACGGGCGTCGCGCCTGCTCCGATCGCGATGATGGGGTATGCCTCGAAGCTGCGCCAGGCGAACATCACCTCGTCGCCCTCTCCTGCGCTGGCTTGCACGAGCTGCGTCGCCACTTCGACGGACCCGGCTCCGAAGGCGATGTTCTCTGGCTCGACGCCCTGCAGCTTCGCGATGCGCGCGGTCAGCTCTGGAGCGGCCATCGAGGGGTAGAGGTGGATGCGCTCGAGTTCGGCGGCGACCGCGTCGCGGACTGAGGCGAGGGGCGGGAAGGGGTTCTCGTTGGAGGAGAGCTTCACGACGTCGCTGGTGCTGGGCATGGCGCCCTGCTTGTACGCGGGGATGCGCTCGAGGGCGCTGCGCTGCTTGACCATGCTCCGAGCGTACAGAGAATCCGAAGCTCGGAGCGCGCGTCGTGGGTCCCCGCGTCGTAGCGTTGAGTCATGTGCGGTCGCTACGTCACCCCAGCAGTTGAGCACGTCGAGGCGCTCTTCGACATCGAGGCGCTCGGCGCTGACCTGCCGGAGCCGTCGTATAACACTCCTCCGACGGATCCGGTGCCTGTTGTCGTCGAGCCGGAGCCGAGGGGCGGCGGGGATGCGGTGCGCCGCCTCGAGCGCGCCAGGTGGGGGTTGCTCCCTCCGTTCGCGAAGGATCCGAGCTTCTCGTCGAAGGCGTTCAACGCGCGGATCGAGACGGTGCTGGAGAAGCCGACGTTCCGCGGCCCGGTGAAGCAGCGGCGTGCGATCGTGCCGGCGGTCGGCTACTACGAGTGGCGGAAGACGGCGGATGGCACGAAGGCCGGTTCGAAGACGCCGTTCTTCATCCACCCGGAGCGGAGCGATGACCTGATCGCGTTTGCTGGCCTGTACTCGTGGTGGGCTGACCCGATGAAACCTGGCGACGACCCGTCCCGCTGGGTGCTCTCGACGACGATCCTGACGCGAGGGTCGACGGGCGAGCTGGCGAGCATCCACGACCGCATGCCCCTCATGCTGCCGCGGGTGCTGTGGGACCAGTGGCTGGACCAGTCGGTGGTCGGCTCGCAGGGGCTGCTCGACGAGGCGAGCCAGGCGGGTGTGGAGCTGGCCTCGACACTCGTGATGCACGAGGTGGGCCCGGAGGTGGGCCGGGTCGCGAGCTCGGGGCCGCAGCTCATGGCCCCGGTGTCGTTCCAGGGCTAGTCGGACCCGCGGCTTCACGGGTCTGCGGGCCGCTGCGCTTTCGCGGGGAGCCGCGCGCGGGTCACGCCCTCGACTCGCGCGCCGCTCGTCGGGCCGTCGATGCCGAGAGGTGCGTGCGCACTGCGGCCGCGGCGGCGACGGGGTCCTTGAGGCGGATGGCGTCGGCGACGGCCCGATGCTCGGCCAGCACGGCGGCCGAGTCCGCGGCGTTGCGCTCTCTGTCGGAGATGCGCGCGGGCGGCAGGATGATGGCGCGAGCGCCCATGCGGTCGAGGGCCGTGAGGAAGTAGCGGTTGCCGGATGCTGCGGCGATCGCGCGGTGGAACGCGAAGTCTGCATCGACCGTCTCGCTCGGCAGGGTGGCCTGCGCGAGGGAGTCGAGGGCTGCGTCGATCTCGGCGATCTCCTGGGGTGACGGGGAACGCGCCGCGAGCGCGGCGGCCTCCACCTCGACGGCGATGCGGAACGCGTGCAGTTCGGCGCGCTCAGCCGCGGTGTGCGCCCCGAGCCAGTCGTCACCCGCCGTGGGCACGGGAGGGGTGAGCGCGTAGCTTCCGGAGCCGACGCGCGTGCGGACGAGGCCGCGCGACTGCAGGCGGTGCAGCGCCTCACGCACGACCGTCCTGCTCGCCCCGAACTCCTCGACGAGGCCGCCCTCGCTCGGCAGGCGGTCACCGGGGGCGATGATTCCTTCGACGATGCGGTCGGCCAGGACCCTGGCGATCTCCTCGGCGCGCGTCATGCTCATGGAGCCATCGTGCCATCCCCGAGGGTCCGAGCCGCGACATGGCGTCCGCGGTGAGGGTGGCATCGTGCGTCATGTCCTCCCGAGCGAGTCCCCTGTCGACTCGGCTTCCTCTGGTGACAGGCGCAGGACGGGAATGGCGAAGAGGCCCGCCCGCGCTCCGTCTTGCCTGCGGCTCGCGTCCTGCACCCGGAATCGCACTCCGTTCGCGGCGATCGCAGCAGGGCTGGTCCCGTCGACCGCCTTCGCGGCCGTGCTCCGGACGCCGAGGGCTGACACCGTCACCGTTATCTCGTGGCGACCCGCGGACAGCCTCCCGAGCTGGACAGAGTACGGGGCACGCCAGACGTCCCCTGCGAGGACGCCATCGACCTCGACCCGCGCTGCGGCGCCGACGGGCGGGGTGGCCGGCAGTGCAAAGGAGTTCTCTCGACGTTCGGGGCTGTCCTCGGGGACGATGGCCTCCCCGAAGTCGAGGGCGGCGTGGGCGCTCGCTTCGATCTCGACCTGCGTCGTGTACACGAGCAGTTCAGCCTGCGGGGCGATGCCTGGATCGTCCTCCCAGACGTGAGGGACGGAGACGGGACGCTGGCCGCCCTCCGCGCTCACCGACCAGCCCTCTCCAAGCGGTCGGCTCTGCCCATCCACTCCGCTGTCGAGATCTTGCCCCAGCCCTTGCTCACCGGCCCAGCCCGGCGTCTGGGCGACCAGGACTCCCTCATACGAGCCGAGGCGGACCACGGCACGACCGTCCTGAGCTGCCAGGCGCATCTTTCCCGACATGCTGTCCCACACCGTGAGCGTGCTGCAGCCGTGCGCCTCGAGTGCAACCTCGGCAGAAGCCTCCCCGGTATTGACGACCAGCGAGACCCGCGCCCCGTCAAGCTGCCGAGTCGTCACGCCGACCGTCGCTCGTTCGCTCGTGGCGAGGGGCCGGACCAGGTCGGCCAACGCGGCGCGAATCTCCGCCTCACGCGCCTCACCGGCGGATGCCGACAACCGCACGACCCGCAGGCCCGCCGCCGCAAGCTGTGCACCAGCGACCGCGGAGAGCGTGCACCCAGCTGGCACAAGCAGCACCTCGAAGCGCTCCGTACCACCGGCCGCGAGCAGCGCGTCGTCGACGAGGTCGTAGTCCAGACCCGTTGTGCGCACAGCAGAGACGAACTCGTCATCCACGAACCGACGCGTCTGTCGCCAGAGGTCGAACGGTCGCTCACCATCGGCGCTCGCCAGGAGCTCTGCGACCGGGTGGTAGATGGCGACCTGAGCGATCCTTGTCCCCAGCTGGAGGACCGCGCTGGCCCGGGCCAACCCCGAGAAGAGCTCGCCTGCGACCGACCACCACGGGTTCCTCGCATCCAGCGCTCCGGATGCGTAGAAGACGGGCTGCCCGTCCCCAAGCGCCGCCCCGAGCGGCCACCCGTGACCGACAAGCAGGTTGACGCCGCTGAGCAGGTGCTCGTACGCCTCGCCGAGGAGGTCCGCTGGCCCGGCGCGGAACGACGGCGAATGCACCCAGGTCCACGTCTCTGACGAGACCAGCGACTGGCCGAAGGCCCCGGCCGCGGACACCGCCCAGGAGTTCTTCGTCCAGCGTCGCCACCCCCAGCCCTCGCCCTCGATGAGGTCGACCAGGCGGAAGCTGCTGGGGAGCATCGGCGGCTCCCCGTAGGCCTGCGCGCGGAACAGGATGCCGTGATCGTGCGACCAGTCCCGGAACATCGCCAGGAAGCGCTCTTCGAACAGCTCCCTGAGCGTCGTCATGAAATCGGTGCGCAGACGAGCAGTGCCCTCGACCTCGACCTCGAGCATCCACATCGAAGCCAGCAGCTCATAGCCCCGACGGGCGAGGAACTGCTCAGGCAGGTCCTCGGTCCAGTCGGCTTCGTACACCTCGAAGCTGTCGCAGAAGCCGGCATGCACGCGGGACGCGCCGACCGCGGTCAGCAGGGGCGTCGCCACCGCGTCGAGGTGCACCTTCGCTGCGTGGGCGGAGTAGTGGTCGAGCACCAGCCCCTCGCCGCCGCGCGGTGCGCGCTTCACGTTCTGCCCGGTGAGGCGCGACACCGCCACCAGGAGCACCCGAGGGCCGTTGCCCAGCGCCGGCACGTGGATGCGCTCCCCGAGCTCCGCGCGATGCCACGCGTCGGGGCGCTCTTGGATCGAACCGGCGCCGACATACGCGACGACGACGCGGTCGCCGTCGAGCGGTGGGGTGAATGCGACCTCGATCGCCCCGGGAGCAAGCTCGACGCGCTCCCAGCGCAGGCCCCGAGCTGCCGTCGTCGTGTCGATGTGCGGCCCACCGAACGGCCACCCCGCACCAAGCGTGAGATCGAAGCGCAGGCCACGCCGTTCAGCCCCGCGCGCCGCATAGCCGACCAGCGACAGGAACTCCGGGGAGCCGAAGCTCGGGCCGCCCTCGTCGACCGGGTAGACGAAGGCGACCTCCACTCCGCCGATCCCGGCGGCCCGCATGGCGTCGAGGTCGGCGTCGATGGCCGCTTGGCTCACGTGCGTCGAGAACCACCACCAGCGCATGAGCGGCGCCGCGTGAGCGCTGTCCCCCTGCAGCGCTCGGACGACCTCTCGCATGGTGTCGCTCATCCCTGCACCCGCAGAGGCGCGGCATCCACAGCGGCGTCCTGCGCAGCCGCGGCGTCCGCTTCCTCCTGGTCGATGACCGTCGTCCGCTGACGGGAGAAGACGACGAAGGCCAGCACGACGGCGACGAGGCAGGAGCCAGCCAGGAAGCCGAACAGCGCACCGGGACCGGTGGCGAGCACGACCGGGGTGACCAGCACGAGTGCAGACGAGCCGAACCGTGCGATCGCGATGATCGCGCCCTGAGCCGACGACCGCAGCAGGGTCGGGAAGGACTCCTGGGTCCAGATCTTCATGATTCCCTCACCCGCGAACACCGTGCCGATGAGCCACAGGAACATCATGACGTTCAGTGTTCCCTCGGTCACGCCGAAGAACAGCGGGACGCACATCGCCGTGATCGTGCAGATGGCACCACCCACGAACCACGTCATGCGCCAGCGCGTTCCCACGACTCGCATGAAGAGGAGGACGAGGATCGCCCCGAGGAACATCGTGATGAGCTTGACCGTCGAGTAGACCTGGACAGAGGAGCCCGCGACCTCGGTGTACATGTACGCGCCGTACTGCCCCACCGTGTTCGAGCCGAGATTCATGAGCGTGTAGAAGATGGCGAGCACGATGAAGTACTTGGCGAATGGCGCCTTGAGGAGCGTCTTGAGCGTCGTCCAGCCGAGCGCAGCATCCGAACGACTCGTGGCGCCGGCCTTCTCAGCCTCACGCTGCTCGAGCCAGAGCGTCGACTCAGGCACCGCGAAGCGTGCGACGAGCGTCAGGAGCGTGATGACGAGGATGTGCCCGAACAGGATCTGGGCGCCAAGCTGCCCCATGCTGCCGACGATGGTCGCGATTCCGAGCGCGACCATGCTGCCGATCTTCCAGAGGAAGTGGGTGAAGCCGATCATGCTGCTGCGCAGCCCGGCTTTGGCCATCTCCGAGATCGTGGCGAGGGACACCGGCAGGTCGGCACCTGCGCCGAGCCCCACCAGGATCATGCCGGCGAGGAGCTCGGGGAAGACCTCGACGAACACCAGCATGGCTGAGCCTGCCGCGATCATCACCATGGTCGCGATGAAGACCGATTTGCGCCCGAGCAGATCGCCGAGCCGCCCGCCGAAGAGCGCGCCGATGGCGACAGAGAAGGTGAGCGCCGAGGACAGCACGCCGATCATCTCCGGGGTGAGCGCCAGCGTGTCCTTCAGCAGGACAAGCGCCGTTCCACTCGAGGTCATGGCGGCTGCGTCGATGTAGGACGCCATTCCCGAGATCAGTGCGATCCACCACATCTTGCGGGTGGACATTGGCTTTGTGGACATGTTCGAGGACCTCTCTGTCAGTATCGCCGACGGCATCGTCGGCGAGCGCACGGCTCACGCCGCGCAGTCGAACTCTTCGCCTCCGCGGCATCTGCGGAGGAGGCTGGTTGCGCTCAGACGGACAGCGTGACGCTGTCTGTCGTCCAGGCCCGGGCCTGCTCGCTGAACGTGAACCCGAGCCCCGGACGGTTCGGCACGATCATCCGGCCGTCTCGCGTCTCGAGTCGTTCGTCGAAGAGCGGGTCGAGCCAGTCGAAGTGCTCGACCCACGGCTCGCGGGGGTAGCAGGCGGCCAGGTGCAGGTGGATCTCCATCGCGAAGTGCGGGGCGAGGTCGAGGCCCGCCTCGTCGGCGAGAGTCATGAGCCGGAGGAAGTTCGTGATCCCGCCGATGCGGGGCGCGTCCGGCTGGATGATGTCGCACGCGCGGGCGGTGATGAGCGCTCGGTGCTCGGCGACGGAGGCGAGCATCTCGCCCGTCGCGATCGGGGTGTCGAGCGCACGCGCCAGTTCCGCATGCCCCTCCGCGTCGTAGGCGTCGAGCGGCTCCTCGATCCAGGTGAGGTCGAGGTCCTCGAGGCGGCGGCCCATGCGCAGGGCAGTCGCCCGGTCCCACTGCTGGTTCGCATCCACCATGAGCGGAACGCTCGCACCGATGTGCTCGCGCACCGCGCGGACGCGGCGCAGGTCCTCGGCCGTTTCCGGGAGGCCGACCTTGATCTTGATGCCGCCGATGCCCGCTGCGAGTGACTGCGTCGCGCGCTCGCGCACCTCGTCGAGCGACGCGTGGAGGAACCCGCCTGACGTGTTGTAGGTGCGCACCGAGTCGCGGTGCGCGCCGAGCAGCTTCGAGAGCGGCAGGCCGGCGCGCTTGGCCTTCAGGTCGTAGAGCGCGATGTCCAACGCCGCGAGCGCCTGGGTGGCGACGCCAGAGCGTCCGACGGAGGCGCCAGCCCAGAGCATCTTGGTGTACAGCTTCTGGATGTCGTTCGGGTCTTCGCCGAGCGCGACTTCGGCGACCTCCCGCGCATGGGCGTACTGGGCGGCGCCGCCTGCACGCTTCGAGTAGCTGAACCCGTGGCCGGAGAAGCCCTGCTCTGTGTGGATCTCGGCGATGAGGAAGACGACCTCGGTCATGGGCTTCTGCCTGCCCGTGAAGACCTTCGCGTCGGAGATGGGGGTGGCGAGCGGGAGGCGGAGCGTGGAGAGCCCTATCGAGCGGATCGAGTCTGCCGAGCGGATCGAGTCTGGGGTGTGAGTCATGTGCCTTCGTCCTTGAGGGTGCCGTTCTGCAGAAAAGCTATCAGACAGATTTTGAACCTGTCTAGCTGCAGCACACCCTCACCCTCTGACTGAGACTTGCGGTTGCCACTGTCGGTGGTCCGATTTACGCTTGATCCACGTTCGAATACAGATTCGAATCAGCGAAGGAGGGAACCATGCCAACCGTCATCGACGACACCATCGACGTCGCCGTCAGCCCAGACGGGCAGCCGGTCTCCTTCGTGTGGCAGCGCTTCCTCTACACCGTCACAGGCCAACCCCAGGCCTACTTCCGCAGGCTCCCGCCATGGTGGCACGGAGGCTCATCCCCCGAGCGCATCGACCAGGAGCTGTGGCGCGTCACCGCGGTCCGCGACAGCGCACACGAGCAGCACGCCCAGCACGACGGACACCTCTACGACCTCTGCCGCGGCTCCGGCGGCTGGCTCCTGGCGCTGAGCTGGGAATGAGCACGCGATGAGCTTCCCCCACCTGCACGTCTCGTCCGGCTTCAGCGCGCACTATGCGGTCTCCCCTCCCGAGGTGCTCGCGCAGGCCGCCGTCGAGCGGGGCCTCGACACGATCGCCCTCACCGACCGCGACGGCATCTCCGGCGCGGTCAAGCACCTCCTCGCCTGCAGAGACGCGAAGCTGCGGGCCGTGCTCGGCAGCGAGCTCGCCGTGCACGACGAACGGGGCGAGCCCCTCGGGCGGGTTGTCGTGCTCGCGACGGGTGGAGACGGCGGCTCCGGCTATGCGGCACTGTGCCGGGCCGTGTCCGCAGCGCACGAGACCACCGCGAGCGCCCCAACGGGAGTGCATGAGCCGAGCATCCCGCTCGCCCGCCTGGCCAAGCTCGCCGAGGACGAGGAGGGGGCCACTCGCCTGACGGTGCTGCTCGGCCCGAGCAGCAACGTCGGCACGGCGGCTTCCGTGGCACAGCTGGGTCTGGCGCGGGAGCGACTGCGAACCTGGGTGCACGCGCTCCCCCACTCCTCGCTGGTCGTTGAGGTCGTGTGCCACCTCGCCGAACCAGGCACTCCCGGTTCGGTCACAGCGGCGACGCGGATGCTCGGTCTCGCCACGGAGTCCAGGCTGCGGGCGGTGCTCACGAACGCTGTCCGCTACGCCTCCCCCGAGGAAGCGGCAACGGTCGATATCGCAGACGCCGTCCGTGCTCGGCGAGCGCTCGACGAGATCGAGCTCGCCCCCACCGCGCAGGCGTGGCTCAAGCCAGCGAGCCTCATGCGGCAGGTCGCGCGCATGGTCGCGGATGCGGGCGGGCACGACGCCTCCGCCGCCGACGACCTCATCGCGCAGACGAGAGCGCTCGCCGAAGCCTGCATCATCGATCTCGAGCGGGATGCGGGGATCGGCACCCCGCGCATGCCGGAGGTCACGCGCTTCGGCATCGACGGCGACCCGTTCGAGGTGCTGCGGGCGAAGGCCGAAGCCGCGATCCCCGCCCGCTACCCCGGCGCATCCAGTGCCCACGAGCGCGAGCTGCACGATCGCCTCGCCCATGAGCTGAAGACCGTGCGGAAGCTGGGCTTCGCCCCCTACTTCCTCACCGTCTCGCACGTCGTCGAGCTCATCAAGGAGATGGGGGTCCGTGTACAGGCCAGGGGGTCAGGGGTCGGCTCGCTCCTCAACTACCTCCTGTACACGAGCCACGTCGAACCCGTCTCCCTGGGGCTCATCTGGGAGCGCTTCCTCTCCGACGAGCGACGCACGCTGCCAGACATCGACCTCGACGTGGAGAGCGCAGAACGCCACCGCGTGTACCACCGCATCTTCGACGAGTTCGGCGGCGAGCGGGTCACGCTCATGTCGATGGTGAACACGTACGGCTCGAGGGGAGCCGTGCGCGACGCCGGACTCGCGCTCGGGCTCGCCGACGGGGAGGTCGACCGCATCGCCAAGGAGCTGTGGCGCTTCTCCGCGAAGCGCTTCCGGCAGGCACTCGCCGAGAAGCCGGAGCTTCGGGAGTTCGCCGAAGAGGTGCGCCGCTCACGCCAGCTCGACGTGCTCGTCGAGGCGACGGAGCGACTCGACTCCCTGCCGAGGCACATCTCCGTGCACCCGTGCGGCGTCATCCTCTCCGACATCTCCCTCCTCGACCGCACGCCAGTGCAGATGTCAGGCATCGGCCTGCCCATGAGCCAGTTCGACAAGCACGACATGGACCCGATGGGCCTCATCAAGCTCGACATCCTCGGCGTGCGCATGCAGAGCGCCATGGCCCACGCCGTGAAGGAGCTCAAGCGCACCCGCGGTGAGGAGCTCGACCTCGACGCGCTGCCCCTCGACGACGAAGCGACCTACGAGAACATCCGCTCGACCAAGACGCTCGGCATCTTCCAGGTCGAGAGCCCGGGCCAGATGGAACTCGTCGGGAAGCTGCAGCCCGAGGTGTTCAACGACCTCGTCATCGACATCTCCCTGTTCCGCCCCGGCCCCATGCAGAACAACATGCCCCTCAACTTCCTCAGGGCACGCCACGGCGAGGTGATGCCCGACTACATCCACCCGAGGCTCAAGCCCATCCTGCTTGAGACGAAGGGCGTCGTCATCTTCCACGAGCAGGTGATGCGCATTTTCGACGAGCTCACCGGCTGCGGGCTCGAACTGGCCGACGTGTACCGACGCTGGCTCGCGAAGCCAGACCTCGTCCCGCGCATCGAGCAGCTGGTGCGCGGCAAAGCCGCCGAGCGCGGGTTCCCGCCCGAGATCATCGAACGGTCGTGGAAGGTCCTCGCCGGCTTCGGCAGCTTCGGCTTCGCGAAGGCCCACGGCGCCGCGTTCGCTCTGCCCACCTTCCAGAGCGCGTGGCTCAAGACCCACCGCGCCGCGCATTTCTGGGCGGGCCTCCTCACTCACGACCCCGGCATGTGGGGCAAGGACCTGATCATCGCCGAAGCAAGGCACCTCGGCATCCCGCTGCTGCCGATCGACGTGCAGCGATCCGGCCTCGAGTACACGGTCGAGCCGCTCCCGGATGGGCGTGACGGGGTGCGCATGTCCCTCGCGGATGTGCGCGGCATGTCCTCGGCGGAACGCGACAGGGTCGCCGAACACCAGCCGTTCGACTCACTCGCCGACTTCCGGGCACGGGTGCGGCCACGGCGCAGCACGTTGGACTCCCTCGCCAGGGTCGGAGCACTCGACGCCTTCATCGACTACGAGCCGCGCAGGCGGCACGAGCTGCTCGCGTTCATCCGCTCGCTCACCAGCAGCCCGACACGCGTGCCGGAGCACCAGCAGGCGTTCGCGTTCGCGCTGCCTGTCCCCCAGCTGCGGGGAGTGAGCGCCATGGACCTGCACGGCAAGACGCAGACCGATCTCGAGCTGCAGGAGCTCGGCCTCGGCGTGAGCCGTCACCAGATGGAGCGCTTCTTCCCGCTGTTCCGACAGCTCGGTGTCGTACCGGCGAGCACGCTCATCGACCTGCCTGGCGGCACGGAGGTGCTCATCGCCGGGGTTCGCCGTGCGACGAACACGCCGCCGATGCGCGGGGGCCGCCGCACGGTGTTCGTCTCCCTCGACGACAGCACCGGCCTCTCGCAGACCGTGTTCTTCCACGACGCACAGGAGCGGGCTGGCAATCGCGTGTTCCGCACGCACTACATGCTCGTGCGAGGCACGACACGCAGATCAGGGGCAAGGGGGATCTCCATCACCGGCGACATGGCATGGGACCTCCTGGAGGTCGCGCAGCTCATGGCGGCGTCGCAACCCGCGAGCACAAGCGGTGCACAGCGGACCCGCGGCGGCGACTCCGCTCAGACCAGATCGAGCGCCGTGGTCCTCGAGTCGTCGGTGCGGGAGACCTCCGTGAGGCCGAGGCGCCTCGCGAGCGCGTAGGACGCCTCGTTCTCGAGGTCCATCACCGCGAGCACCCGCTTCACCCCGACATAGTCGCGCAGGTACTCGACGAGCGCATCTGCAGCCTCCGTGGCGAAGCCATGACCGGCGAATCCCGGATGCATGATCCACCCGAGCTCAGCGGACCGGTGCTCAGGCTCGACCTCCCGCAGGTGCACGGACACGTCGCCGACGAGCTGACCGTCATGCTCGACTGCGAGTGCCATGAAGTCACCCGACTGCCACAGCCGCGTCTGCGTGGTGCGCCGACTCAGATGCTCCGTCGCCTCCGCGAGATCGCGCTGCTTCCAATGCAGGTAGCGGACCACGTCGGCGTTCGACACGATCTCGTGCCAGGCCGTGGCGTCGCGGACGGTGTGGGGACGGAGCACGAGGCGTTCCGTGAAGAGCTGGGGCGCGTCGAACGGACGCTCGGTGCGGGGGCCGCGCAGGAACCGGGGACGGTGGAAGAGCCCACCCTGCAGGTCCTTCTTGACCCCCGGCGTGCGGCTCCCGAGGTCGGGCTGCTGGATTCGCTGGAGTGTCATGCGTCGCAGGTTACGAACTCCCTCCATGCCCTCGGTAAGAGAAGATTTGAGCTTCCTATGAGGACGGGCCCGCATACCACCCGCGGGGCCCGCTCGTGACACGATGATCCAATGCCCGATTCTGCTTCAGCTGACCCGATCATCGAGCCCGGGCGCCGTCGGGCGGTCCTCGCCCAGCTCCCCCGTCTCCACCGGCCGGACGGCACCCCCATCCGCGTCCTGCTTGTCGACGACGAAGAGACGCTCACGAACCTCGTCAGCCTGGCCCTCTCCTACGAGGGATGGCAGGTCGACGTGGCCAGCAACGGTCGCGACGCGCTCGCGAAGTTCACGGCGGAACGGCCCGACGTCGTCGTGCTCGACATCATGCTTCCCGACATCGACGGCCTCAGCATTCTCAGGAACCTCCGAGGTCAGGGACACGCCACGCCCGTCCTCTTCCTCACCGCGAAGGACTCGATCGACGACCGCATCATCGGGCTCACCGCGGGCGGCGACGACTACATGACCAAGCCCTTCAGCCTGGAGGAGCTTGTCGCCAGGCTCCGCGGACTCATCCAACGAGCGGGCGAGGCGGTCGCGGACGACGCCTCGCAGCTCCGGGTCGGCGACCTGTTCCTCGACGAGAGCAGCTACGAGGTGCGTCGCGGCAGCGACCCGATCGCCCTCACCACAACCGAGTTCGAGCTGCTGCGCTACTTCATGCGCAACCCCAAGCGCGTGCTGAGTCGCGCCCAGATCCTCGACCGCGTCTGGAACTACGACTTCGCCGGCAAGGCCAGCATCGTCGACCTCTACGTCTCCTACCTGCGTAAGAAGATCGACGCCGGGCGCACGCCGATGATCCACACGGTCCGCGGGGTCGGCTACGTGATCAGGCCAGCCGAATGAGACCATGGACGCTCCGGGCGCGCATCATCGTCGGCGTCACCCTCGTGGTCGCCTTCGTCATGAGCGTCATCGGCATCATGAACGTCGTCACCCTCAACTCGGCGATCACGAGCGTCGTGAACACGCAGCTCGCCGCCTCCATGTCGGTGCTCGAGAACTCCGTCGACAAGTACCGGGACGACATCCCCGGCACCCACCCGCACCCGCCGAAGAACGGCGAGACGAGCGCACCGAAGGTCAAGCCGCTCATCAACTTCGTCGGACACGCGCCTGGCACGATCATTGCTCTCGCGCACAACGGCGAGATCATCGACTCGGCGTCCTTCAGCGAGACGTCGGCGGTCGAGTGCGACCAGACCATCAAGAACGAGCTCGCAGCCCTCGCGCAGTCGGACGGCTTCGCGGCCCAGCACTCGCTGCTGGAGACCATCAAGCTCGATGACGTCGCCGGCGACTTCCGCGTCATGATCCACGAGTGGGAGGGGGACCCCAGCTACGCCCTCATCTCGGCGGTCTCGCTCGACACCGCCCGAGAGGCGACCCTCAACCAGACCGTGCTCACCCTCGTGCTCTCCTCGCTGGGCATCGGCCTCATCGTGCTCCTCGTCGCCCTGGTCATGCGCGTCGCCATGCGTCCCCTCTCCAGGGTCGTCAACGCCGCCGAGAACGTGGCGCAGATGCCCCTCGCCTCAGGCGAGGTGGGACTCCGCCAAGCCGTGAAGCTCAACGACATCGACCCGAGGACCGAAGTGGGCAAGGTCAGCGAGGCACTCGACAAGCTCCTCGCGCACGTCGACGAGGCCTTCGCGGTTCGCTCTGCGGCGGACCAGCGGATGCGCCGCTTCGTCACCGACGCCAGCCACGAGCTGCGCACCCCGCTCGCCGCGATCCAGGGCTACGCAGAGCTCACCAGGCAGGACTCCGCGTCACTGCCGGACACCACGGAACGCTCCCTCGCGCGCATCGAGTCGGAGGCGACCCGAATGAGCTCTCTGGTCAACGACCTCCTCCTGCTCGCGCGCCTCGACGAGGGCCAGGACCTCCAGTTCGACACGGTCGACCTCTCGGAACTCGTCATCAACGCCGTCAGCGACGCGCAGGCGAGCGACGCCGACCGCCATTGGAGCGCCACCGTGCCCCCGAGCGAGGTCTCTGTGCTCGGCGACTGGGAGCGCCTGCATCAGATCGTCGTGAACCTCCTCTCCAATGCCAGCCAGCACACCCCGCAGGGCACCCACGTCAACGTCTCCGTCCGCTACGAGCTCGCCACGGCATCAGCGACCGGGCGCGAAGCCGTCCTGGTGGTTCGCGACGACGGCCCCGGCATCCCAGCGACCCTGCGTCAGGACCTCTTCTCGCGGTTCGCACGCGGCGACTCGGCCAGGACGCGTGCCTCTGGCAGCACCGGGCTCGGGCTCGCGATCGTGAAGTCCATCGTCGAGGCGCACGGCGGGCACATCGCCGTCGAGTCAGATGACGGCGCGGCCTTCATCGTGCGCATCCCCGCCGCCAAGGCCTGGGACTAGCGCGCCGCGCGCCTCCTGCCCCGGCGCCTCCGCGTCGGCGCCTCCGCGTCGGCTAGGGGAGGCTTCGGTGGGTAGGCGAGCGTCACCATGACCACCGAGATGATCATGAGCAGGAACCACGAGAGCAGCTTCGTGATCGACACCAGCTCCCAGCCGTGCTCCTGGTTCGGATACACCCACGCCCCCGCGAGCGTGCCGATGTTCTCTGCGAACCAGATGAAGAGCGCGACGAGCAGGAACGCGACGAGCAGCGGCATGCGGAGCGTCCTGCGGAACACGCGGAAGTGCATCCACGTGCGACCCCACAGCACCGCCACGAAGAGCAGCAGCACGTAGCGGAAGTCGTAGGCGTAGTGATGCGTGAAGAAGTTCACGTAGATCAAGACGGCGGCGATGACGGTCAGCCAGATGCGCGGGTACCTCGAGAAGCGCAGGTCGAAGAGGCGATGGACGCGGCACATGTACGAGCCGACGGCGGCGTACATGAAGCCCGTGTAGAGCGGCACGGGACCGATGTGCAGCACTCCCCCCGACGCGTAGCTCCACGATCCGACGCTCGTCTTGAAGAGTTCCATGCCGGTGCCGACGATGTGGAATGCCAGGATCACGAGCAGCTCGCGCCCCGTCTCGAGCCGCGCGGCGATCATGACGACCTGGATGACGACGGCGCCGATGACGAGCGCGTCGTTCCGAGCGAGCAGCGCGTCGTCCGGGTACCAGAGCCTCGCCGCGAGGATCATGACGAGCATGAGCGCGCCGAAGATGCACGCCCACGCCTGCTTCAGGCCGAACACCAGGAACTCCACCAGGGCGGCTCTGAAGCCGTGTGACGGGGCGTTCTCGAGAAGCCGCCCGGCGACGTCGTCGATGCGCCGCTCGAGGCTCGTGAATCTGGCCACCTGGCACCGCCGCTTTCCTACCGCGCCAACGATCGGCGCACGTCGAATGGCCGAGACTAGCGGCATCAGGCCGCGAACCTGCTGAGGCGGGCCACGACACCCGCGCACTTCCAGGTCCGCCCAGCGCCCTGGAGACGGATGAGGGCGCGCCGGAGGCAAGCGGGAACGCGAAAGGCCCGCTTCCTCGAGAGGAAACGGGCCTTGTGCCGCAGTTCATACTTGCTCTTTCGAGCAACCCAACTTGTGCGGCTTTGGTTGCGGGGGCAGGATTTGAACCTACGACCTCCGGGTTATGAGCCCGGCGAGCTACCGAACTGCTCCACCCCGCGGCACAAGAGAAAACATTACACGCGGTCCTCACGTCGTGCAACTCGGAGTGCTCCTCCCCCGGAAAACACGGCGTGTCGGAGGTGCGACGGGGCCAGTGCCACGGCCCAGAACGGGCCGAGAAGCCGCCCGAAGGATGCGAAATCGTCGAAAATGGCTTTGTCCGACCCGGTGCGCACCGCATCCCGGGCGCGTCGCGCCTCCGTGACAATCGCGTGTGCACCCGCAGACCTGGGCCTCGTGCAGCCGCCACCCGCTCAGCAGGTGCACACGCCCCACCTCGGCTGCCGAATCCTGAGCCGGGGCAGGCGTGGGCGCGCCGCGCGGATGAGATGCGCGCACAGACGCCGACGGGCGCCGTCCTCAGTGAGGACGACGCCCGTCGGCGTGTGGAGCTCGACTGCCTACGTGGTCGGCGTCGGCTCCGGCGAATCGCTCGGCGCACCCGAGGTGCCCGAGATCTGACCGTCGGCCTCGCGGGCGCGGTTCAGCGCGTCCGTGAGTCGCTTGTCAGCCTCAGCCGCGGCAACGAGGTCGTTGTTCGCGTACGCTGCCGTGCGGTCCTGGAGCGCCTGCTCAGCGTCGGCCAGGGCCGTCGAGAGCTGCTCCTGCGGAGTGCCCGTTCCCCCGCCAGCCGGCGGAGTCGTGGCCGTCGGAGCCGGCGTCCCAGCGGTGTCGTCCGGGACGGAGTCGACGGGCAGATCGTCGTCGGAGACCTCCACGCCTCCGTCGCCCGCATCCGCACCCGCGTCACCGCCGAAGAGCTCGTCGAGCGCCTCGTCGAGCGTCGGCTGGAACGCGATCTTGTCGCCGAACGCGACGAGCACGCGCCTGAGCAGCGGGTAGCTGGTCTCACCGGTCGACTCGACGTAGACCGGCTGCACGTACAGGAAGCCCTCGCCGACGGGCACGGTCAGCAGGTTGCCTCGCAGCACCTGCGTCTGGCCGCCTCGCTCGAGCAGGTTCAGCTGGTTGGCGACCGTCTCGTTCGAGTTGAAGATGTTCTGCACCTGACCCGGACCGTTGACGTTGTCGTTCTCGACCCGGAGCAACGTGATGCGTCCGTAGGTGTCAGCGACCGTGCCGTCTGTCGAGCCCGCGTTGGAGTTCGCCGCCAGGTACCCCCTCAGCACGTTCCTCGACTGCGCGTTCGCGTTCGTCAGCGGAATGTACGTGGAGTAGATCGAGAAGGCCGATTCCTGCCCGGGGAGCTGCATCGTCAGGTAGTACGGCGGCTGCGATGCTTCGCCCCCGGTCGGGTTCTGCGGCAGCTGCCACGCGTTCGTCTGGTTGTAGAACGTGCTCGCGTCGGTCACGTGGTAGCGGGCGAACATCTCGCGCTGCACCTTGAACATGTCCGTGGGGTAGCGGATGTGGCTCAGCAGGTCGCCCGACATCTCCGACACGTTCTTGAGCGTCGATGGGAAGACCTTCTGCCACGTCTGCAGGATCGGGTCCGTCTCGTCGAAGGCGTAGAGCGTCACGCTGCCGTCGTATGCGTCGACGGTCGCCTTCACCGAGTTGCGCATGTAGTTGATGACCTCGGGTGGCAGCGAGGAAGCCGGCGTGTCGGCGTCCTCGAGCAGGTTCTGCAGGCCGGCGAGCTCGGAGTACGGGTACTTGTTGCTCGTGGTGTAGCCGTCGACGATCCAGGTGAGGCGTCCGTCCACGACCGAGGGGTACGGGTCGGAGTCGATCGTCAGGTACGGGGCAGCTGCCTGCACTCGCTCGGCAGGGTCGCGGTCGTAGAGGATCTGCGACTCGTCGTTGACGTACTCCGACAGCAGGATCTGCTCCGACTGGAACTTGATCGCGTAGACGAGACGGTTGAAGAGGTTGCCGAGATCGGGGCCGCCGTCTCCCGTGAACGTGTTGTACGTCTGGGTTGCGCCGTCCGCGCCCGACACGTGGTCGAACTCAGCTGGCTCGGACCCCTCTGGGGCACCGACGATGGAGTACTCGGGCGAGGTCTCGCCGAAGTACACGCGGGGCTCGAACTCGCCCAGCGCGCCCTCGCTCGGCATGCCGCCCTCGATGAAGAGGGGCTGCCCGTCCGGGCCGCGCTGGTTGCCGAAGGCCGTGACGAGCCCGTAGCCGTGCGTGTAGACGATGGTGTTGTTGACCCATGACTGGGCGTCGGCGCCGAGGCCCGCGATGTTGATGTCTCGGACGGAGCCGACCGCGTCCTGAACCTGGCCGTCGATCTCGTAGCGGTCGACGTCGAGCCTCTCCGGGAACTGGTAGTAGGCGCGCTCCTGCTCGAACTGCGCGAACGTCGGCGAGACGAGCGACGGGTCGAGGATGCGGATGTTCGCGGTGGTGTCGGCGTCGTCACGCAGCTGCCCCTGGCTGACCGTCGTCTCGGCGGCGTAGTTGACCTCTTCGATCTTGTCGAGGCCGTAGGCGGCGCGGGTCGCGTCGATGTTGTTCTGGATGTACGGGGTCTCGAGCGCCTGCTCGCTCGGTCCAACCTGGAACTGCTGCACGATCCACGGGTAGACCATGCCGACGACGAGTCCGACGATGACGAGCAGCGCGGTCCCGACGAGCGGCAGGCGCCAGCGGCCGATGGCCGCTGCGATGAAGAAGAGCACAGCGACGACGATCGCGGCTCCGGCGAGGATGCCCTGGCCGGGGATCGTCGCGTTCGCCTCGGTGTAGAGCACACCGGTCCAGCGGCCGGAGAGCGTGTTGAGTGCCGCGTAGCGGTCGAGCCAGAAGCTCACTGCCTGGACGAGCATGTAGAGGCCGGCGAGGATCGCGATGTGCGTTCGGGCGCTCTTCGAGATGACGACCTCGCGACCGGTCACGCGGATGCCGCCGTACAGGTACAGCGTCGCGGCGGTGAGGATGAGGGAGAGCAGCACGACGGCGCTCACGAAGGCGACCACACCGCGGTACAGCGGAAGCTGGAAGACGTAGAACGAGACGTCGAGGTTGAAGACCGGGTCGGTCTCGCCGAACGGGGTCGAGTTCATCCACATGAGCACGGTCTGCCAGGAGGCGATGAGCGCCACACCGGCGAAGAGGCCGAAGATGGCGGGCACGAACACCATGGCCCCACGACGGATGGGCTCGATGACCTGCTGATATCGGTCGAGCTGCTCGTTGAGCTTCGCGTAGACGGGACGCGCGCGGTAGGCGATCTGCAGGTTCACATACAGGGGTACCGCCATGGCGACGAGTCCGATCGCGAACATGATCGCGCCAGCTCCCCATTCGGTGAGGAGGACCTGGAGGAAGCCGAGCTGGTCGTACCAGAGCACGTCCGCGTATCGGCCGGCGAACCAGAAGAAGACGACGAGAAGCGCCACGACGATCAGCAGTGTGATCGTGAGCGGTCCCATCCGACGTCGGCTGGCGGGTTTCGGACTCTGGGGCTGTTGAGCTGCAGTGCTTGTCACGTCGTACCTGTCATTGCCTGGAAGGGCCGTTTGTTTTCCGAGAAAGGGGAACTAGGAGAGTTTATCTGGCAAGTGCCTGGCAAAACTGAGACACCGCCGCCTCACGAGCCGAGCACGGACTCGCAGGTGCGCAGCGAGGTCGTGTCGGCGCCTTCGCCGACGGTCTGGATGACCTGCTCGGCCTCCGTGAGCGACGAGACCGCGTACACGGGGATACCGCCGGGGACACCACCGTCGATGACGTCCTGGCAGTTGTCGGCCGGGGCGAGGAAGAGGTCCGCCCCGACCTCGACGGCCGCGTACAGCTTCTGCGTGATGCCGCCGATGCTGCCGACGGTGCCGTCCGGGGACATGGTGCCGGTGCCGGCGACGTGGAGCCCCTGGGTGAGGTCCCCATCGACGAGCTTGTCCGACACGGCCAGCGCGAAGATGAGGCCCGCGCTCGGTCCCCCGACGTTGCCGAGCTCGATGCTGACATCGATGGGGAAGTCGTGCTGCGTGGAGACGGTGACGCCCAGCAGCGCTCGCTCCTCCCCTTCGACGACACCCGCGCGTGGCGTGATCGAGAAGGTCTTGGATTCGCCGCCCCGGTCGACGGCCACGTCCACCGGCTGCAGGTCCTCCAGATTGCCGCCAGAGGCCTCGGCGACAGCCGCTGGGAGCCCCTCGGTCGAGTCGACCGGGATGCCGCTGACGGAGGTGACGAGGTCGCCCGGCTCGAGCATCCCTGCCGCTGCCCCGTCCTCACCCACCGAGACGATCGCGAGCGCCGTCCCCACGTCGTACCCCTCGTTGAGGAGCGCGGCGGCGATCGCGTCCGCTTCCGAACCCTGCATCAGCGCAGCGTTCTGCGCGTCGCGCTGCTCGCCGGTCTCGGCATCTACGTAGTACGCCTCGACGGGAAGCACGTCGTTGGACGGTGTGACGAAGGCGAGGAACACCTCGAACCAGTTGGGTAGGTTCTCCGGCCTCCCGCCCACGTTGACGGTCATGACATCCAGCTGCCCGCCAGAAGGCTCGAACGTGTCCGCTCCGCCGATCGTGATGACCTCCACCTGCGTGGGGTCCTCCTGCGACGCCTGCACGGTGCCGAGGGCGTCGAAGACGGGCCCGGGCGAGCGCACGACGTACGGGGCCGGGCTGAACCCGAGCGCGACGAGCAGCAGCATGCCGATCGACAGGAACACGAGGCCGATGCGCGCCCTGCGGGTCCCCTCCTCGCTTCGACGACGGTTCGCCTCGTGCGCTCTCGCAAACGCCTCGGACTGCTCGCGCACACGCGCTTCACCCTCTGATGAGGGCTCGGAGAAGAAGGTCACTGCGCTCGTTTCGATGTCCTGCGGCCATTGTTCGCCCGTGGCGCAAGGCACTCGGCGCATACGCAGTCACGGCGACCCTTCCTTCGAGGGGCCACGAGCTAGCGTAGATCCAAGCGCTGGGAGGTGCGGAATGAGTGATGCACAGGGACCGATTCCCGACGACGGATCCGAGGACGAGCTGCGCAAGCTGCTTCGCGAGCTGCTGAGCGGCCAGGGCGGCTTCGACCCTGCGAAGCTGGCCGGTGTCGCGGGGCTCCCGAACGACCCTGCCGCAGTGCAGGCGCTGCTCTCGCAGCTGCAGGCGGCCGTGGCGAACCCCGGGAACGGGCTCGACTGGCAGGTCGCGCGGGACCAGGCGCGCCGGGTGGCGCAGCCCAAGAACCGCGAGATCAGCTCGGAAGAGGCCGCCCGCTTCGACCAGGCGTTCCGTGTGGCGCAGCTGTGGCTGAGCGAGGCGACCGAACTCGGCGAGCTCAACGAATCCCCCGCGACGCTGACCAGGCTCGAGTGGATCACGGGGTCGATCCAGTTCTGGACCTCGCTGTCCGAGCCCGTCGCCACGAGCATCGCGGATGCGCTCATGAACGTCCTCACCGAGCAGACCCCGCCCGAGATGGCGCAGCTGCTCGGCCAGTCCTCTTCGATGATGCGCGGCATCGGCGGCGCCATGTTCGCGGTGCAGCTCGGTCAGGTCGTCGGGAACCTCGCAGAGGAGGTCGTCGCCGGAGGTGACATCGGCGTGCCGGTCCTCGACCACAGCAGGCCCTCGCTGCTGCCGCAGAACATCGATGACTTCGCCGAGGGCCTCGACGTCGACCGCGAGCAGGTGGAGCTGTATCTCGCGGTGCGCGAGACCGCCCACGCGCGTCTCTTCCAGCACGCCAAATGGCTCCGCCTGCATCTCATCTCGTCGATCACCGAGTTCGCCAGAGGGGTGAGCATCGACGTGTCCCGCATGGAGGAGCTCGCGCAGACCCTCGACCCGAGCGACCCGGATGGCATCAGGTCCGCGCTCTCGGAGGGCGCGTTCATCCCGCCGCGAACCGAGCAGCAGGAGGCGGCGCTGGCACGACTCGAGACGATGCTCGCGCTCATCGAGGGCTGGGTCGACGTCGTGACGGAGGATGCGACCGCGCGGCTCCCGAAGTCCGTTGCGCTGGCGGAGACGGTCCGCCGTCGGCGAGCCGTGGGTGGGCCGGCGGAGCGCGCGTTCGCCTCGCTCGTCGGTCTTGAGCTCCGTCCCCGTCGACTCCGCGAAGCGGCCGCGATGTGGAGGGCTGTCTCAGAAGCCCATGGCGCTCAGGTTCGCGACGAGCTGTGGGCGCACTTCGACGCCCTCCCCACCAGTGAGGACATCGACCACCCGGAGGCCCTGGTGACGAGGCTCGGCTTCGGTGAGCTCCCGGCTGACGAGTACGACGAGGCGCTCGCGAAGTTCCTCGACGACCCCACAGCCTTCGGCGATGCGCCCGAGGGCGGCGACAAGCCCGCCAGCTAGCTGGCCGCGGCCGGGGCCGGGCTTGATCCCCCGGCCGCGCCGCAGCCTCCCTGTGGAGAACTCCTGCGTGGTCCCGCCAGTTCCAGCATGATCTCGGCATGGACCTGCGACTGCCTCCCGGCGTACCGATCGTGTGGCGCTCCCCCACGGCGCTCCAGCTCGGCGGGGTCACCGCTCGCGCGGTCATCGACGCACCGACCACGGGAGCCGAGCGCTTCCTCGAATCGCTGCGGCAGCAGGGCACGCTCGAGCAGTTCCACGCGCGTGGCTCCCGACTCGGGCTGAGCGGTGCCGAAGTGCGCGACCTGCTGGACGCCGTCAGCCCGCTGTTCGAGGTGGCGCCGGCCTCGCCGCGCAGACGCACCACGAGTTCCGCGCGGGGTGCAGCTCGGCGCCCTCCGGTCGTCCTGGTTCGGGGCACGGTCGCGGGCGATGACCTCGCCGAGCACATCGCGACGCTCGGATGCACCGTGAGGCGTGCCGGAGCCGACTACCGGCCTCCGAGACCCGCGGAGGTCGGGGTCGTCGTCGACTGCGCCGACTACGTCCTGCCGCCACGGCGATACGCGCCGCTCATGGCCGACGACGTCCCGCACCTCGCCGTCATCGCCGAGGACCTCGGGGCGACCATCGGACCGTTCGTCGTGCCCGGTCGCACACCGTGCGTGCGCTGCGACGACCTGCACCGACTCGACGCGGATCTCGCCTGGGCGGCCATCGCCACCCAGCTCGCCGTCACCGACCGGGTCCCACTGCAACGGTCCACTCGAGAGATCGTGCGCAGTCTCGTGACGAGATCGGTCGCATCCTGGCTCGCCGACGGAGCCGCGTCAGCCGACTGCGGCGCTGAGTCCTGGAAGGTCGACGCCGTCAGCGGCGAGGTCCACCGAACGCGCCGTTTGTTCCACGCCGAATGCGGGTGCCGAGCTCTGCCAGGAAGCGGGACGCAGGGCGCTCCGCGTCGCGTCTCCCCCCGAACTGCGCATGTGTCAGGCGAAGCCGCTTCCGTGCGCGCGTGACGGCCACGTACAGCAGGCGCCGTTCCTCGTCGAGCTCCGCCTGCGACTCGGCGTACCAGATCGGCAGCAGGCCCTCGCTCGCCCCGATGATCGTGACGCTGTCCCACTCGAGCCCCTTCGCTGCGTGGATGCTCGACAGCGTCACGGCTCGCAGCTCCGGCTCGTACTGCATCTTGGCCCGCTGCTGCAGCTCGGCCGAGAACTCGGCGAGCCTCGTGCCGTGCGGCTGTGCGTCGGCCAGCCGCAGAAGCGCGTCCCACGAGTTCCACCGGTCGCGGAGCGCGCCGGAGTCGGCGGGCGGTTCGTGCGTCCATCCGAGGTCGCGGAGCACGTCGCTGACCGCCTGGAACAGGGGCCCCTCGGTCTCCTGCATGACGGCGGCGCGCAGTGCGCTGAGCGCCTGGCGCACCTCCGGCTGCTCGAAGAAGCGGCGCTGCCCAATAGCCGAGTACGCGATCCCCGCGTCCTGCAGGGCCCGTTCCACAGCGGCGGCCTGCACGTTGGTCCGGTACAGCACGGCGATGCTCTCGATCGGGATGCCGCCGCGGAGATCCTCGCCGATGCGGTGCACGACCCCGCGCGCCTCATCATCGTCATCGTGGAACTGCAGCACCTCTGGCAGCGGCTCACGCCTCGGTGTCTCGGCGGCCGGCTCGAGCGTGAGCGCGTATGGCACGTGACGCGCGACCTCGTTGGCGACGCCGATGATCGCGGACGTCGAGCGGTAGTTGTCCTCGAGGCGCACGACTCGCGCGTCTGGATAGCGTTCGGGGAACCCCGTCAAGAACGAGCTGGACGCCCCGGCGAACGAGTAGATCGTCTGCGCCGCATCGCCGACGACGCACAGCTCGCGTCGCTCGCCGAGCCACAGCTGCAGCAGCCGCTGCTGCAGCGGCGAGACGTCCTGGTACTCGTCGACGACGAAGAACCGGTACTGCTCGCGAACACGCTGGGTCACCCACGGTTCGAGCTCGAGCATGCCGACGGTGGCGAGGAGGACGTCCTCGAAGTCCATCTGCCGACGCTCGTCCTTGATGTCCTCGTAGGCCTGCAGCAGCGCGAGCGCCGCGTCATCGCCGACCCCCTTCGGCAGCGATCGCGTCGTTCGCAGCTGGATCGCGTACTCCTCGAGCGAGAGCTCGCGCACCTTGCGCCATTCGATCTCCGTCGCCATGTCCCGCACCCCGGCCGGGTCGAGGCGGAGGCGGATGCGCTCGGCGGCCTCGGCGATGAGCCTCCCCTTGCCCTTCACGATCGCCGGCGCGGGTCCGCCGACGGTGTGCGGCCAGAAGAAGCCGAGCTGGCTCAGCGCGGCGGCGTGGAATGTTCGAGCGGCGACGCCGGAGGCTCCGAGGTCGCGGAGGCGTCCGCGCAGCTCACCCGCCGCCTTCGAGGTGAAGGTCAGGGCGAGCACACGGGACGGGTCGTACACGCCTGCGCGGATGCCGTAGGCGATGCGGTGCGTGATGGTGCGGGTCTTGCCCGTCCCGGCGCCGGCGAGGATGCAGACAGGTCCGACCAGCGCCAGCGCGGCCTCACGTTGCGCGTCGTTGAGGGAGGCGAGCAGGCTGACGTCTGCCGTCGAGGCCTGCGCGGGTGTCTCCGAATCAGTCGAGGTGACCACTGAGCCACGCATCGATGATCGCGCGAGCGATCGAGGTGGGCCCGGGGAGTCGATCCTCGATGGCGCGCACCTCGTCTCGAGTGAACCAGCCGAGCTCGACGATCTCGTCGTTGTCCGGCTCGACGCTCGCCGGGTCCTGGTCCGGGTGGAGCTTGGCGGTGAAGCCGACCATGATGCTCGCGGGGAACGGCCACGGCTGCGAACCCAGGTACCTCGGTTCGACGACGTGCGCTCTCGCTTCCTCGTAGATCTCGCGGGCGACGGCGGCCTCGAACGACTCCCCCGGCTCGACGAAGCCCGCCAGGAGCGAGAACCGTCGCGGGTTCCACCGCACGTTCGCGCCGAGCAGGATGCGATCGTCCCGGTCGAGGACGGCCGCGATGATGGCGGCGTCGGTTCGAGGGAAGCTGACATGCGACTCGCCCTCCGCCTGGCGCACCCAGCCGGCCAGGCCGGAGCTGGTCGCGGAGCCCGTTCGCGGCGAGAACCCGTGGGTGTCGTGCCAGTTCGTGATGGCGAGCGCCTCTGTGAAGAGCCCGCAGTGCAGGGCGCCCAGGTGCGCGGCGGTCTCCATGAGCCCCGCCCAGAGTCGCGCATCCGGTTCGAGGGCGGCCGCGAGATGCTCGCCGACGCTGATGGAGACGACGGAGGTGCCCCTGGGCAGTCCGTCGTCGTCAGCCAGTGTGCGACCGAGGTAGATGGCCTCGCCGATGACAGGCTCGAGCGCGGACGCGCGTTCGCTCGTCGCGACCAGCAGCTCGAGCTTCGGCCCGTCGCCATCGGAGCGCATGAGCGCCTTGCCTCCGCTCAGGACGAGCACGCGGGTGGCGTCGTCGGCGTAGAGCGCCTGAACGAGACCGGGCTGGCTCCGACGTTCGTGGTCGCGATCGGTCTGCTGCTGGGCGAGGGGGAGACGAGACATGAAGTGATTCATAGGCGGACTCATCCTAGGTCGCCTCGGCGCTGTGCGGGCGTGGCACTCGCTCAGCCTGGACCCGGCCTCCTAACCTGGACCCATGGCTGAGCTCTCGCTGGAACTCGCGGCACTTGCCGTGGCCGCTGTCCCCGACCTCGATGTGGCTGCGGCCCTCGAGCACACGTACGGGGCGCACGGCGACTTCGACGCCGCCCTGCTGACCCTCACGGACGGCGAGACGATCATCGCCCGGCGCCCGACCTCGTCGGCTGCTGCGCAGGAGCAGCTGGCCGACGTGCGCGCGCTGGCCGTGCTGACGCCAGGGATGCGCAGCAGGCTCCCGTTCCAGGTGTCCGAGGTGCTCGGCAGCCTGGCCGATCAGCGCGAGCGGGTGGCCGTGTACACGTACCTGCGCGGGATCCCCGCCGACCAGGATACGCTCGAGCCCGGCACGCTCTTCCTCGTGAGCCTCGGTCGTGCCATCGCCGCCATCCACTCCCTCCCGAAGGGGCCGGTCGAGGCCGCTGGCATGCCGACGCTCACCGCGCCGGAGGCGCGGCAGGCGGCGGCGCAGACGATCGCCCGAGCGAAGGAGACCGGCCGTCTCCCGGTGACGCTCGATCGCCGGTGGTCGGCAGCCGTCGACGACGACTCGCTCTGGCAGTTCCAGCCCACGGTCATCCACGGAGCGCTCGGGCTCTCTTCGATCATCACCGACGGCAACCAGGTGCGCGGTGTCCTCGGCTGGAGCGACCTGCGCGTCGGCGATCCGGCGCGAGACCTCCACTGGATCTCGTCCCTCGATGGCGCCATCGCTCGCGGGATTCTCGATGAGTACACGGATGAGGCCCCTGGGACCGTGGACCGGCAGCTCCGCCAGCGCGCACTGCTCTACGCGGAGCTCGAGCTCGCCCGCTGGCTGCTCCACGGCGTGGATGCGAGCGACGCGGAGATCATCTCCGACGCGGAGGGGATGCTCGACTCGCTGGTCGACCGCATCCACCGTGCGCCGGCTCAGCCGCTGGTCCACGAGACGCTTCCGGTGCTCGATATCGCCGAGGTGCAGGAGCTCTTGAAGGAGGCTGCGGGTCGCCGCCCGACGCACCAGTCTGCCGCGCAGGACACTGGGAGCGCCGTGCTCACCGGTCTGGTGCACAGGGCCGACTCTGGCGTGCCCGCCGACGTGCATCCTGACGACAGCCCGGAGGTCGACGTCGATCACGCAGCCGAGGATGACCTCGACGACGACACTCCCCCGAACGACTTCATGCGGACGGATTCGCGGCGCTGAGCGCGGCTTCCGCTTCTGCGAGCAGCCGCTCGAGCTCGCGGCGCCCCGTGACCTCCGGGACCCGGACCTCGTCGCCCTCTCGGACGTAGACGAGCACGGCATCGATGAGCTCGGGGGCGATGCCGGTGTGCTCCGAGTAGGCGAGCGTGTAGAGCGCGAGCTGCAGCTGACGCTCCCAACGGGCGCTCTCGCCGCTTGGCACGCGACCGGTCTTCCAGTCGACGACCTCGATTCGGCCGTCGTGCTCGAAGACGGCGTCGATCTTGCAGACGACGGTGCGGTCGCCGAGGCGGAACTCGATGGTCTGCTCCACGAGTATCGGGGTCCTGTGCGGCCACGGCGTCTCGAGGAACGCGTCCTGCAGGCGTTCGAGTTCGGCGAAGTCGGCACCTGAGGCGTCCGCGAGGCTGCCCAGTGCCGCGTCTTCCGTGCCGAAGATCTCGGCCATGCCGAGGAGGTCTCCGCCGACGTTGGGCGCGGCGTAGTGCGCTTCCACCCAGGCGTGGAACATCGTCCCGATGCGGGTCTGCCTGAACGGCTTCTGCGGCATCGGACGTCGCAATTGCGCCGCGATCTCGGCGGGATCGGTGACGAGGTCCTTGAACTTCGAGGCCGCGAAACGTGCCGGGAGCTGGATGTTCGTCACCGTGTTCCGATCGGCGCGTTCCCGGAGGAGGAGGTCGATGCGCCGATCGAGCACTTCGTCTGGGATCGTCGCGTCGTGCTGCGCTCTGGCGACGGCCCCCGAGAGCTCGTCGACTCGTCGACGACGGGCCTCCGTGAAGGGCTGGTGCGGCCACGCCACGCTGTCGGCGGCGAGTGACGTGGGCGCATCCTCGAGCGTGTTCTCCGGAGGGGCCTCGATGATGCCCGCGTCGGCGAGCTCGCTGACGAAGACCGAGACCTTCCGTGGCGCCTTGTGGATGGCGCTCCAGTAGGAACCCGTGATGAGCAGCTCGTGGCGCGCACGCGTGTAGGCGACGTAGGCGAGTCGACGTTCCTCGTCGTCGTTGCGCTCCCTGATGCGCTCCTTGAGGTCGACCATGAGGTCCGCGAGTTCCTTCTGCGACTCAGCTTCCCGCCAGGGCAGCGCTGGCCGGTCGTGGGCGTCGAGCAGGAGCTCGTAAGGGATGGCGCCCCTCCGGATCCAACCGAGGCCTTCGCGTGATGAGCTCGGCATCTCCCCCTCGACGCTGCGTGGCACGGCGACGAAGTCCCACTCGAGTCCTTTGGAGCCGTGGATGCTGAGCAGCTGCACAACTCCTGGTTCGGCCTGCTCTTGGACGGGGGCGAGCGTGTCCTCGCCCGCGGCGATCTCGACCCAGTCGAGGAACGTGCCCAGGTCGGCATCCGGCTCGGCGGACGCGAATGACGCGGCCGCCTCGACGAACGCGTCGAGGTTGCCCACTCTGGCGATGTTGTCCGGGTTCGCGGTCACCTCGAGGTCGAGACCCATGATCGAGATGGTGGCGTCGACGAAGCTGGTGATCGGAAGTCCTGAGTTTCGTCGGAGCTCGGAGATGAGGTCGTTCACCCTCGGGATGCGGCGAAGCGCCTCGTCGCTGAGCCCGGTCAACCAGGTGTCCGGCTCGTCACGCCTGGCGGCGCCGCGGATTCGAGTGGCGAGGAAGTCGAGGGCCTCCTGCAACGGCACCTCGTCGTCACCGGTCGCGAGTTCTCGCCGGCTGGCGCGGACGTCGTCTGCGAGGGCCGCCATGGTGACGTCCCGGTTGGCGAGGCGCCGCGAGATGTCGTGGATGACCTTCACGTCGGCGAGGCCGAACCGGTACTTCGCGCCGACGAGCAGCCGGAGGAGTTCGTTGCCGGCGGTGGAGTCGTGCGCGACGCGCATGGCACAGCGGAGGTCGACGACCTCGGGTGACGAGAGGAGCCCGCCCAAGCCGATGACCCTGTTGGGGACCCCAGCACGGGTCAGGGCCGCCGAGAAGAGTGGCAGGAGCTTGCGTGCGCGGAGCAGCACGGCACCCGAGGGCGGTCTCGTCTCGCCGCGGCCGCTGCCACTGCCACTGCCACTGCCACTGCCGACAATGCGGTCGCGCATCCAGGTGGCGACGGCATCCGCCTCATCGTCGAGTGTCTCGGGGAACGCCAGCGAGACGGTGCCTGCAGCCGCTCCCGGACGCGTACCGAGCTGGGTGACACCGGGGTCATCGGCCTCAGGGAGCCTGGAGGCGACCTGGTTCGCTGCGTCGAGGATGCGTGCGTCGTTTCGCCAGGAGATCGACAGCTGGAAGGTGGGCTCTTCGGCTGGCGGTGCGATCCGCGTCCGGAAGTCGCGGTGGAATCGCCGCATGTTGCCGGGGCTCGCGCCTCTCCACCCGTAGATGGACTGCTTCGGGTCACCGACCGCGAGGACCGGGTGATCGCCGAAGATCGTTCCGAGGAGGCGAGTCTGGCCGACGCTCGTGTCCTGGTATTCGTCGAGGATGACGAACCGGTGCCTGCTGCGCAGCTCCGCGACGACGGCTGGCGTGCCCGCGCAGATCTCTGCCGCGAACGTCACCTGGTCGGAGAACTCGATGAGCCCTCGCTTGCGCTTCTCGAGCTGGTAGCGCTCGGCGAGCGCTACGAAGATCGGCAGCTCCTCCAGGATGGCGACGGCGTCGGTGACCGGCTTGCTCGGCGTATTGCCCTTACCTCGACCCGGCAGCTGACCGACGCGCCGGAATTCGGCGACGAACGCGTCGCACGCGTCGGCGGTGAGCTGGTTGTCTCTCATCGCCCTCGCGACGTTGAGCGCGAGGGCTGTGATGGCGGCGAGCTGCAGATCGAGCGAGCTCAGGCGTTCGTCGTCGCTCGCGAGCACGACGCTGCGCATGAGCGCGAATGCGGTCATCTCGTCGACGATACGGGCGTCCGGCTCCTGTCCGATGAGGAGGGCGTTCTCCGAGAAAACGCGGTTCGCGAACGAGTTGTAGGTCGAGACCTCGGGGGTAGCGAACTCGTCGCCGCCGACCAGCCCTTCGCTGCGGAGCCGGGCGAGGGCCAGCTGCACCCGTTCACGGAGCTCCCCCGCCGCCTTCCTGGTGAAGGTCAGACCGAGGATCTCGGTGGGATGCACGCCCTGAGCGGCCACGAGCCAGACGATGCGCTGCACCATGGTCTGGGTCTTGCCGCTGCCGGCTCCGGCCATCACGAGACTCGGCACGGGGGGCGCTTCAATGACGCGACGCTGTTCCGGGGTCGGTTCGAGCATTCGCGACGGGTCGTTGTCGGCGAGTGCCAGCGCGATGTCGCCGTGCGTGACGGCTCCTGCGGGCCAGGTGTGCGTCATTCGGTGACCTCCGGTGCGGCGTGCAGCGCGCACGCTCGTCCGCCACCGAACGAGCCGAGGCAGTGCGACTCGAGGTGGGCGAGATAGTGGGCGTCGGCGACGTGGTCGCTGCCTCCCGTCTCATGGGAGGGCTCGGGGATCCCGACCATGCCGAGGGCGACGGTGCGGACGCGGTCGAAGAACTCCGCGGTCGCCGCCTCGTCGAACGGCTGCTGGGTGCGCTCGCTCCACTCGAGTTTCGAGGTCGGCTTCGCGAGGAAGACGAGCTTCGCCTCGTGCACGTCCGCGGCGGGGATCTCTCCTCCCTGATCGCTTCGCGGGGGGAGCTCGACGGACTGGGGCGGACGCTCCACGGGGTCGCTCACCGCTCCCGTCGAGAGGGCGAGCTGGTAGGCGGCAAGCTGCGCGTTTCTGGCCATGGAGTCGTTGGACGGCATCGACTTGCCGGTCTTGAAGTCGACGACATCGACGGAACCGGCAGCGGTGCTCTCGATGCGGTCGATCTTGCCGCGCAGGACGATCTGGGCGCTGTCATCGCCTTCGACGCGCACCTCGATGCTGAATCCACGCTCGGCCCCGAGCAGGGCGCCGCCGCTGAGACTGACGCGGTGCAGGTAGGCGGAGAGGTTGCGAACGAGCTCGTCCACCTTCGCTCGAACCGCCTTCTCCTGCCAGGGCGCGTCGAAATCACTCGAGCGCAGGCGTGCCTGCGCGAAGGCCGTTCGAGCCTCCAAGCTGGGGAAGTCGAACTCGGCGGCCGCGTGCACGATGTTGCCGACGTTCATGCTGTCGCTGGTGCTCCCGCCTCCGTGGGAAGTCACGAACCAGTTCACGCCGCAGTCCTCGAAGCTCTCGATGCTGGACGGCGAGACCGGGATGCTCGCGTCGGGGTCGGACGGGTCGTGCAGTGGCCTGCCGGTGGTCGGCTGCAGGAGTCCGTACCAGTCGGCCGGGTCCGCGCCGGGCACGCCCTCGGCCGCGAGCTTCGCGAGACCAGCTGCGCCGGAGGTATCGACCCCGTCGACGATCGCGGCGCGACGCAGCTCGCCGACAAGGCCGCGCAAGGTCAGGGATGCGAGCGCGGCCTGCCCTGGCGCTGCGGCCGAGTCGTTCCACGAGGTCGACGACAGCAGGAAGAACGGCGACAGCGCGCTGTCCTCACTCTCCTCAGCGGTCAGGAGCAGCCATTCTGAGGACCGGGAGGCGGCCTGGGCGAACATGCGTCGCTCGTCGTGCAGCACCTCGAGTCGTCTGTCCACGAGATCGCGCGTGGTGTCGATGCCTCGTTCGAGCTCCGCGAGCTGACCTGCCCCGAGCAGCGAATCGCGGAGACGAAGGTTCGGCCAGACACCGTCTGAGAGCCCCGCGACGACGACGACTCGGAACTCACGCCCGAGCACAGCGGCCGGAGTCGTGACGGTGACCGTGCCGCCGTGCGTGCGACTCGCGAGGGAGTCGGCGGTGACCTCGCTCCCAGTCCACTGCAGGATGAAGTCGTGGATGCCCGCGTCTGGCTGCCGCTCGACGAAGCGCTTGCCCACGTCGAAGAGCGTGACCAGGGCGTCGAGGTGAGCACCGATCTGCTCCGCTCGCGGCCCCGACCCCAGCGCCGCCTCGCGCCACGGTCTCGCGAGGCCGAGCCGCTCCCACACGGCGAACAGGACCTCGTCGGCCGCGATGCTGCGCTGCTGGCCACTCGCGGCTTCGATCTCGGCCGCAACGGCGCGGATCACCGAACCCAATTGCTGGAGGGCCCTCGTAGCGCTGCGCCCGCTTGCGGAGCCGCCTGTCGCGAGCAGGCGCTCGAACGTCGCCGAAGCTGGCGCGTCCGGGTCGGTCAGGAGGCGGAGCCCGGCAACGCGGGAGACGGCCTCGACGAGCAGCTCGTCGGCGGCACGGTTCCCCCCTGCCGCGATCTCGTCCAGTCGCAGGGCTCGCCGGACTCGCCGCAGTTGCACGGGATCGATAGCGAAGACGGGTGAGGCGGCGAGCTCCTCGATGGCTTCCGGGGTGAGTTCATCAGCCCCGCTCGCGATGGCCGCAAGACGAACCACTGCCTGCACCGCCTTGTCTCTCGCCGCGGGAAGAGCCTGTGAGGAACTCGTCGGCACCTCGAGCTTCGCGAGCTGCCGTCGCAGCGACTCGATGCTGCCGCCGCGGCGCGTGATGACGGCCATGTCATCCCATGGCACGTCGTGGAGAAGGTGCAGCTCGCGGAGGTAGTCGGCGATCCCGCGGCACTCGGCCGCAGCCGACATGGCGGAGAAACGGGCCACCGTGGGCGGGGCGGCTGGCGGTGGGGAACCTGCCAGGGCCGCCGCCGCGCGGTGTCCGGATTCACGCTGCACGCCGATGCCCTCGGTGACGCGTCGAACGAACGCTCTGAGTTCCGCACTCCCTCGATGCACGGTGCCGAGGACCAGGCGAATCGGCGCCTCGAGCGCGCCGCGCGTCTCTCCCCGCCAGTCTGCCGCCAGTTCCGGTCTCGAGCCGCGGAAGCCCCCCGTGGTGATGTCGGGGTCGCCGAACGAGACGATGCGCACTCCCCGCAAGGCGAAGGCCGCGAGGAGCCTTCGCCCTGACTCGGTGAACTCCTGGACGTCATCGACCAGGAGCAGCTTGAGCTCCGCGAAGGCATCGAGGCTTGCCGCGGAGTGAACGAGACTCGCCGCCTCGAGCACGATGCCAGGGGTGTCGAAGGCGTTCGGCTTCGCCTGCTCGATGCTCTCGCGGAACTGTCGGGCGACCACGGCGGCACCCGACCACACGGGCCTGAGGTGGGCGAGCTCCTCGAGGCGCTCCGGAGTGACGTCGTACTCCGACATCGCGGTCAGGAGGTCGCGCAGCTCGGCCCTGAACCCTCGCAGCCCGATCGTCTCGGGTGTCACGGGCGAAGCCCACTCGATGGGTGCGGCGTGCAGCCGCTCCGGGACCGTCGCGGCGCGTGCCTCGAGGTCGCTCTGGATGAGCTCGGCCAGGATCGTGTCCTCGTCGGCGCCGGTGAGCAGCTGTGGAGCCTGCAGGCCGCGCCGTGCGCGGTCGGCACGCACGATCTCGAAGGCGAGCGACTCCGGCGTGCGCGCCATGGCACCTGGCGTGCTGACCGCGAGCCGCTTGGCGATGCTCTCGCGCAGGCGTGCGGCACTCCGACGGTCGGGGGTCAGGGCGAGCACCTCGGTGGTCCGGAGGCCGTCCACGAGGACACGCCGCGCGAGCATCTCGATGAGCGTCGTCGTCTTCCCGGAGCCCGGGGCACCCACGACACTGAGATGCGACGCATCGTCGGCCTCGAGGACGGCCATCTGCGTGGCATCGAGGAGCACCGCATCGAGCACTGGTCCGGAAGTCATGCAGTCACGGTATCCCGGGGCACCGACATTCGACGCGCAGCCATGGCCGCAGTCCGGCGTGCGCAGCACGCGTTGCGCCCACGGCGAAAGACCCGGCGAATGCGCGCGAGCCCAGCGGCCTGCCGGTAGCCTTGCCAGACACCCGTTCGCATCCGAAAGGCGCCAAGTGGAAGTTCGCATCGGCATCAAGCACGCCCCACGAGAGCTCTCGTTCGAGACCGATCTCACCAAGGACGACTTCGAGCGCATCATCGAGGAGGCAGTCGCGAAGGAAGCGGCCATCGTGAAGCTGCACGACTCGAAGTCTCGCTCCTACCTCGTCGCGACAGAGAACATCCTCTACGTGGAGCTCTCCGGCGACCAGGCTCGCCGCGTCGGCTTCATCGCCTAGCCCACCACCATGGAACTCATGTTCGCGGGCCTCGCGGGAATCCTGCTCGGTGTGGCCGTGCAGTTCGCGGCGCCCCACCGGGCCACGCGGGGCCCCGTGCTCCTGCCGGCGCTCGGCGGCATCGTCGCGCTCGTGACCTGGCAGGCGCTCACGTGGCTCCAGGGCCCAGCGCCATGGCTTGCTTACGACGGCGGCTGGATCTGGGTGATCACCCTCGTCGTCGCCGCGGTCGTGACCATCGCCGTGGGCTGGTCGCTGAGCGCTCGCCGCCAGCACGATGACGACGACCTCCTGCACCGTCTCAGCCACCTCGGTCGCGCGCAGACGACCACGTAGGCCCGTCGGGCTCCGCTCGCAGCAGACGATCAGGCCCCCGTGTCCTCCGACACTCCGACTGGAGTGGCGAGAACCGGGGGCCTTCGTCGTGCCCGGCTACCGGGCCACGGTCGTCCGAGTCCGTCAGGCAGCGAGCCCAAGCGTGTTCATCCGGCGGGAGTGGCCGGCATACAGCACCGACGCGAGCTTCTCGAGCTGCGCTTCCCCGTCGGGGACGAGGTCGTCTCCACTCGTTCCGAGCGGCACGTCGAGGGCCAGTCTGATCGCAAGCACGGTGTCGCCGACGATGCGCCGCCCCCACATCGCGAGTCGGTCGCCGAGGCCGTCTTCGTAGTGGATGGCCGCCTCGATCACCGGCAGCAGCTGGTCCCGCTCCGCGTCCGTGATGAAGACGGGCGCGAGGGCCGTCCGGTAGCGATCGCCGCCCTGTTCGGCCACTTCCCCGAAGAAGTCGCGGAAGAAGCCGGACGAGAGGTGGCAGCTCAGCAGACGCTGCGCCCAGTCGTGCCCGAGGACTCGTTCCGGGTAGCCAGAGAAATGCTCGGCAGCCTCGCCGATGCGCGTGATCGAGCTCTGCTCCGCAGCCGCCTCTGCACCGCCGAGCAGGGCCCTGTGCCGCTCGAGCGCGGCGTTGGCGGCCGCTCCGATGTGCTGCTTGTTGGCAAGCGCGGGCGCTTCGTTGACGATGGCCGACAGCTCCTGGAACAGCAGCAGCTCGAGGTACGCGGCGCGCGCGACGAGCGCGTCGACGGGAACCAGCAGGTCTCCCAGCGACGTCGCTGGCTTCGGCGCGGATGCCGGGGTGGCGTCATCCTGGGATCGGTCTCCGCTGCGCCTTCCGAATACTGGCTTCACACGCACATCCTATGTGCCACACGAGTCCGCCCAGGTGCAGCTCCCGGTCGGTCCTCGTCAGCCGATCTCAGCCCCCGCCGATGCCGAGAGGAGCGGAAAGCAGCTATTCGCTAGACTGTGGCGATGCCGCGACCGCGGCCGTTCGGCGCCCTTCGACTTCCCGGGCGCATCCCACAACTGCAGACAGGGCGTTTCACTCGTGAAGTTCTCCGACCTTTCCATCGATGCCGACATCGTCTCGGCGCTCGAGGGACACGGCATCACCGAGCCGTTCCCCATCCAGGAGCAGACGATTCCTCTCGCGCTGAGCGGGCAGGACATCATCGGCCAGGCCAAGACCGGTACTGGCAAGACCTTCGGCTTCGGCCTCCCCCTCATCCAGCGGCTCGGCCTCGACCCGGCCCACGGCGTGCAGGCGCTGGTCGTCGTGCCCACCCGCGAGCTCGCGGTCCAGGTCTACGAAGACCTCGAGATCGCCGTCTCCGGCCGCACCACGACCGTCGTCCCGATCTACGGCGGCAAGGCGTACGAGGGCCAGATCGAGCAGCTCAAGGCCGGCGCCCAGATCGTCGTCGGCACCCCGGGCCGTCTCCTCGACCTCGCGCAGCAGCGCATGCTCAACCTCTCGAACGTGCGCGAGATGGTGCTCGACGAGGCCGACAAGATGCTCGACCTCGGCTTCCTCTCCGACATCGAGCGCCTCTTCGCGCAGACGCCGGCGACGCGCCACACCATGCTCTTCTCCGCGACCATGCCGGGGCCGATCGTCGCCCTCGCCCGTCGCTTCATGACGAAGCCGATCCACATCCGCGCGACCGATCCGGATGAGGGCATCACGCAGGCGAACATCGAGCACGTCATCTACCGGGCCCACCCGCTCGACAAGGACGAGATGATCGCCCGCATCCTGCAGGCCGAGGGCCGCGGGAAGACCGTCATCTTCACGCGCACCAAGCGTGCGGCGGCGAAGCTCATGGAGGAGCTCACCGACCGTGGCTTCAAGGCCGCAGCCGTCCACGGCGACCTCAACCAGGAGCAGCGCGAGCGTGCCATGGCGGCGTTCAAGGCCGGCAAGAAGGACGTGCTCATCGCGACCGACGTCGCGGCTCGCGGCATCGACGTCGACGACGTGTCGCACGTCATCAACCACACGATCCCGGAGGATGAGAAGGCCTACCTCCACCGTGTGGGCCGCACGGGGCGCGCCGGCAACACCGGCATCGCCGTGACCTTCATCGACTGGGACGACCTGCACAAGTGGGCGCTCATCTCGAAGGCGCTCGAGCTCGGAGCGGAGGAGCCCGTCGAGACGTACTCCTCGTCCCCGCACTTCTACGCCGACATGCGCATCCCGGAAGGCACGAAGGGCCGCATCGCGGCGCCGAAGCGTGAGGTGCAGTCGCCAGGCAGCCGCCACAGCTCGACTGAGCGCGGCGAGCGCGGCGGCTCGTCGACGCGAGGCTCGTCGGAGCGGCCAGCTCGTTCACGCTCGCGTCGCCGCAGCGACGACTCGACTGCCGCTCCAGAGGGCCAGGCGCCCGCCGCCGAGACTGCCTCGGGCGAGCAGCCTGCCGCCGAGGCGGGAGCAGAGCGCCCAGCTCGCCGTCGTCGCCGCCGTCGCGGCGGTGGAGCGGGCAGCGAGTCGGGCGCTTCCCGCCAGGAGTCGCAGCCCAGCGAGTAGTCGCAGGACAGCGAGCACCCGGAGCGAGACGAATCGATCGCTGCACGAGTGCAGACGGCGCCGAGCATCAGCTCGGCGCCGTTCGCGTTCCCGGAGATTCGGCCGCCCGTCGACGGTGTCGGGATGGTCAGAGCGAGCTCGCCCCGCCGATCACGGGCTCGCTGCCCGTCGCCTGGTCCAGGATCCGCTGCAGCTGCTCGGGCGCGGTCATGTTCTCGCCGAGTCGGTTCGGTTTTCCCGCGCCGTGGTAGTCGCTCGACCCCGTCACGATGAGGTCGTGCTGAGCCGCGATGTCGAGCAGGAGTCGCCGGCTCTCCGCGTCGTTCTCCCTGTGGCCCACCTCGAGCCCGCCGAGGCCCGCCTGCACCAGCTGCTCGAGGACATCGTTCGCCATTCCCCGCTTCCCCCTCGACCCCGGATGCGCGAGCACGGGCACCCCACCGGCCCTCCGGATGAGCCTGACGGCGTCGAACGGGCTCGGCGCGTAGTGCGCGACGTAGTAGCCGCCCCGCCAGTGCAGGATGGTCTCGAACGCGGCGACACGGCTCTCGACGATGCCCTTGGACACCAGCGCGTCCGCGATATGCGGACGGCCGACCGTGGCGCCGGGCTCGGTGACGGCGAGCACGTCATCCCAGTTGAGGTCGTGGTCGCCGCCGATCATCTGCACCATCCGCTCGGCGCGCGAGACTCTGGACTCTCGCACCTGCTGCATCTCGGCCAGCATGACCTCGTTCGCGGGGTCGATGAGGTAGCCGAGCACGTGAATGCTCGCGTGGTTCAGCTGGGACGAGAACTCGATGCCGGGGATGAGCGTCACGCCGGTCTCCCGCGCCGCGACGCTGGCGTCCGCCCAGCCCGCCGTCGTGTCGTGGTCGGTGAGGGCGATGACGTCGAGACCGGCCCTCGCCGCCTGTCGCACGACGTCACCAGGCGACTCGGTCCCGTCTGAGACCACCGAGTGGGTGTGGAGATCGATGCCTGGAGTGTCAGAGGGCGTCATGCTCCGATCAAATCACAGGGGGTGCGGAAGTGAATGCCACGCGCCTCCCAGCCTCTCTTCGGCTCTGGGGCTACGCTGAGGCGGTCATGCCGCGCAGCTCTTCACACCCCAGACGTTCCTCTCTCGCCGGCCACCGTGCAGCGGGGATCCTCCTCGGGCTCGTCGCGCTCGCCGCGGCGATCGTGCTCGGCTGGCCGCAGCTGCTCGACCTGCAGCGCGCGCCGTTGGTGGCCCAGGCGATCTCGTTCCGGCTGCCAGTGGCGATCGGGGCGACGGCGATCCTGCTGCTCCTGCTCATCCCGGTCCTCGCCTCCCGGAAGGCGCGCGCGGTCCTCGGGATGACCGCTCTGGTCATCGCCCTGTTCGTCGCATCGACGGTCGGCGTGCTCTTCGACCGGGGCCTGGGTGCGCCCCTCGCCGCGAGCGACTCGCCGGGCAGCATCAACATCCTGAGCTGGAACACGCGCGGCGACGCTCCCGGCTCCCCCTCGATCGCAGAGCTCGCCGTGGAAGTCGGCGCGGATGTCGTCGTGCTGCCGGAGACGACCGAGGAGCTGGGCGTGGAGATCGCCGCTCAGATGTCCGAGGCGGGCTCACCCATGTGGGTGCACACCCAGACGATCGACGAGGACTACAAGGCCACGTCGACGACGCTCCTCATCTCCCCGGACCTCGGCGACTACGAGGTCGTCACCGATCGCGGTGACACGAGCACGCTTCCCACGGTCATCGCGGTCCCGGTCGACGGCAGCGGCCCCACGATCATCGCGGCACACCCCGTCTCGCCGACGCCGGGCAACATGGACGCGTGGAAGGCCGACCTCGACTGGCTGGCGACGCAATGCACGAGCAACACGATCGTCGCCGGGGACTTCAACTCGACGCTCGACCACCTCTCGGGGCTCGGAGACGGAGGGTCGGGCCAGCTCGGCTCGTGCGCGGACGCGGCGCTGGCGACGAACAACGGCGCGGTGGGCACCTGGACCGCGGGAGTCCCTCCGCTGCTCGGCGCGAACATCGACCGCGTCATGGCGACGCCGGAGTGGAGTGTCACGGGCTTCGAGGTGATCGTGTCGCGCGACGAGGCGGGCAGCGACCACCGCCCGGTGTTCGCGCAGCTGTCCCCGTCGTCGCTGAGCTGACGCGGTCTCGCCCCGAGCGCGCCACGGCGAGTGACCGCGTCGTCCAGTTTTCCGCGCGACAATGGTGGGGTGACTACCTCCGACCGCTCCCGCACCCTGTCCGCCACAGCACCTGCCACAGCATCCGCCACGGAGGCGGCGTCGGCCGTGGAAGAAGGCGCGCAGGCCGTCGACGCACCTGCCAACGAGAACCGCAGCACGACGCCCAGGAGCGACGCGTTCCGGTCGCAGATCATGCGCGGCTGGGCGGAGCGGGACGAGCCGCTGCCGGAGGCCCGAGTGTCGGTGCCCACGGCCGCTGCCCACCGGGATGCGATCTCCGCACGTCACCGGGGCGCGCGACTCGTCATCCCAGCGGGGAGTCTGAAGCAGCGCTCGAACGACACCGACTACCGTTTCCGAGCGCACTCCGCGTTCTCGCAGCTGACGGGGTGGGGCTCCGACGCCGAGCCGGGGGCCGTCCTGGTTCTCGACCCCGTCGACGATGGCCACGACGCGACGGTGTACTTCCGCGAACGCGCCGGCCGCGACAGCGACGAGTTCTACGCGAACTCCGAGATCGGTGAGTTCTGGATCGGCCCACGTCCATCGCTCGCGCAGACGGCCGCCGACCTCGACGTCGCGGCTCGGGATCTCGCCGAGTTCTCCGAGCTCGGTCTGGTGACGGACGCACGCACGCTCGTGCTTCGCGAGGCCGATGCAGCGCTCACGGCGCGAGTCGACGAGGCTCGGCGCACGATGTCGCTCCCCGATGCCGAGTTCGACGAGCTCCTCGCCGACGACGCGCTCCTCGCCCAGGACCTCAGCGAGCTCAGGCTCGTGAAGGATGCCTACGAGATCGGCCAGATGCGCGAGGCCGTCGCGGCCACGGCCGCGGGTTTCGACGACATCGTCGCGGCACTGACGCAGGCGTCAGCCCACCCGCGCGGGGAGCGGATCGTCGAGGGCGTGTTCCAGCAGAGGGCGCGCCTCGAGGGCAACGACGTCGGCTACGACACCATCGCCGCCTCCGGGAGCCACGCCTGCATCCTGCACTGGACGAAGAACACCGGTGCGGTGCGCGCGGGCGAGCTGATCCTCGTGGATGCGGGGGTGGAGGTCGACTCGCTGTTCACGGCCGACATCACGCGGACGATCCCGGTCACGGGACGGTTCAGCGAGGAGCAGCGCCTGGTGTACGAGATCGTCCTCGAGGCTGCGGATGCCGCGTTCGCGATCGTCCGCCCAGGGATCACGTTCCGCACGATCCACGACACGGCGATGGAGGTCATCGCCAAGCGCACGCAGGAGCTCGGCATGCCCCTGGGGGTCGGCGAGACGGACCCCGCCGAGCAGCTCTACCGCCGCTACATGGTGCACGGCACGAGCCATCACCTCGGCATCGATGTGCACGATTGCGCGAAGGCGCGCCGCGAGCTCTACCTCGACGGCGTGCTCGAGGCGGGCATGGTGTTCACGATCGAGCCCGGCCTGTACCTGCAGCCGGACGATCTGACGGTGCCGGAGCAGCTCAGGGGCATCGGTGTGCGCATCGAGGACGACATCCTCGTGACGGCCGACGGCGCCGAGAACCTGTCGTCAGCCATTCCGCGGACGGTCGCGGATGTGGAGTCGTGGTTCGCGAGGCTCCATGGCGAGTAGCGGCGGGGCCGCTGGCTCAAGACGTGCCGTTGGGCCCCGCACGTCCCTGGTCCACCTGCTTGGCGCGCTTCTCGCGCTCGAGCCGCCGCAGCTCGGCCTGCGCTTCTGAGTAGGTGCGGCGGGGCGCTGCGGGGGCAGCTTCGGTGTCTGTGCTCGCCGCGTCAGCCGCTGGCGCCGGCGAGTCGAGCCCGGGCTGCTGCACGGCAGGTGCGGCCGTCGGAGCCTGCAGCGGCGCCTGCTGAGCCGGCATCGCGCCGGCAGGTGCCTGCTGTGTGCCGAGCAGCCCGCGCGCCTTTCCGGCGTGCTCTCGGGGCACGACCACATCGAAGTGGGTCGCGACGACCTGCATGACCGAGGTGAACTGCCGACGCTGCGGGTTCGCCGCGTATCCGATGACGCTCCAGATGACGGAGAAGCCGATCGCGACGGGCAGGATCGCGATGAGGGTCTCGAATCCGACCCCCGGCGTCACGATGAGCACGAGCAGCCCGACGAAGAGACCGAGCATGACGCCCGTGCCGACTGCACCGAGTGCCGCCTTGCCGAACGACATCCGACCGGTGACGCGCTCGACGGTGCGCAGGTGGCTGCCGAGGATCGAGACCGTCGAGACCGGGAAGTCCTGCTTCGCGAGGCCGTCCACGACTGCGCGTGCTTCCTCGTAGCTCTCGAGGCTCGCGATCACGTCGCCATCTGGGACCTTCGGGAACCGACTGCGCGCGCCACGTGTCGTCGTGCCTGGGGTTGTCATGCCGCCATTCTCTCAGCACGCCCTTCGGAAACGTGGCCGCCCAGTCACATGTTCGCTATCGGCTGGCGAGCGGTCGCGGGCGACTACCATTGGTCCGTGAGCGTCTCCAAGGTCTTTACAGCGCGACTTTCCGCGTGCCCCGTCTTCGATGAGGACGGCGACCGTATCGGCAAGGTGCGCGACGTCATCGTCGAGTACCGCGCAGCGCACTCCCCGCGCGTCAACGGGCTCGTCGTCGAGACGAAGAGCAAGCGCCTCATCTTCATCCCGATCCGCCAGGTCGAGTCGATCGGCTCTGGGCAGATCGTCGTGAGCGGTGAGATCGACTCGCGCCCGTTCGTGCAGCACGGACAGGAGGTGCGCGTGCTCGCGGACCTCGCCGACCGCTCCGTGACCTTCAACGACGGGACGGCGACTGGCACGATCGAGGACGTCCAGATCGAGGAGGACGCGCAGGGGTACTGGAACGTCGGCCAGCTGTTCGTGCGTCTCCCTCGCAAGAGCAAGCAGCTCTTCGGCACCGGCCCGACCCGCTTCGCGACCTGGGACGAGGTCACTCCGGAGGTGACGATCGGCGAGCAGCAGGCGGCGACCCAGTTCCTCACGGCTCACTCCGACATGAAGCCGAGCGACTTCGCGACCGCGCTCCTCGATCTGCCGGATGCACGCCTCAAGGAGGTCGTGAGCATGCTGCCGGACGAGCGGCTCGCGGATGTGCTCGAGGAGATGCGGGAGTCCGACCAGGTGACGATCATCGAGTGGCTCGATGAAGAGCACGCCGCCGACGTGCTCGACAAGATGCAGCCGGATGACGCCGCCGATCTCGTGGCCAAGCTGGACGCGGTCAAGAGCGAGGCGCTCCTGCAGCGCATGGACCCGGAGGAGGCGGAAGAGGTTCGCATGCTCCTCGAGTTCGCACCGGACACCGCTGGTGGTCTCATGACCACCGATCCCGTCATCCTCCCCGGGGATGCCACGGTGGCAGAAGCGCTCGTGCTGATCCGTCGGAAGGACCTCCCTGCGGCCCTCGCGACCAGTGTCTTCGTGACGCTCTCCCCCTACGAGCCGCCGACTGGCAGGTACCTGGGCCTCGTGCACTTCCAACGGCTCCTCAGATATCCGCCGCACGAGCGCCTCGACACCATCCTCGACCGCGAGATGGAGCCGGCGCCGACGACGATGCGCGACGCCGAGGTTGCTCGCGTGCTCGCCAGCTACGACCTCGTCGCGCTGCCCGTCATCGACGAGGCGCACCGCCTCGTCGGCGTCGTGACGATCGACGACGTCCTCGATCACCTCCTGCCAGAGGACTGGCGACAGGTCGACGCGGAGGGCGAGGTCGTGCCCAGCCGCGTCTCGCAGCGCGTCGGCACGAAGCGTGCGGTCACCGCCCCCGCGAACTCTCCAGTGGTCCGGAGGACTCATGGCACGTCGTGAAGACGATCTCGAGCGCCCGAAGGTCAAGGGGCTCCACCTGCGTCGGCCGCGCCCGAAGCCGAGGCGCGACTCTCGTGGAGATGACTCTGAGAACCGCGACCACGAGCGCAGCGATGCGTTCGGCCGCGGCATGGAGGCCTTCGCCCGAGCCATGGGCACCCCCGCCTTCCTCGTCGGGCTATCGCTGTTCGTCATCTTCTGGGTCGTGTGGAACTCGATGGCGCCCGTCGAGCTGCGCTTCGACTCGGCCGACCTCGGCTTCATCGCCCTGACGCTCATGCTCTCGCTCCAGGCGTCCTACGCGGCCCCCATGCTGCTGCTCGCCCAGAACCGGCAGGATGACCGCGACCGCGTGCAGATCGCGCAGGACCGCCAGCGTGCCGAGCGAAACTCGGCCGACCTCGAGTACCTCGCGCGCGAGATCGTGGCGCTGCGCGTCCTGACCAAGGATCTGGCCTCCAAGGACTTCATCCGGGCCGAGCTGCGCGCTCTGCTCGAGGACATCGAGGACCTCGACGATCCCGATGAGGAAGGCTCCGAGACCATCTCGCGCGAGGAGCAGCGAGTCAGTGACTCCGCGAGGCGACGTGCGGAAGCCATCCGGGACAGGAAGCGCGCTGCCAAGTCGGCAGAAGAGCAGGTGTGAGCGGCGTGACCGTCGCTGACGCTATCTGGGGCGCGCTCGGCGCGGTCAGCGACCCTGAGCTGCGTCGACCGCTGACCGAGCTCGGCATGATCGAGCGTGTCGACGAGCGCGAGGACGGGTCGTTCGAGGTCGAGCTCCGCCTCACGATCGTGGGCTGCCCGGCTGCCCGCCAGATCGAACGGGACGTCCGGACTGCGATCGAGTCGGCGATCGACGGTGCGCCATACGAGCTCCTGGTGGGCGTCATGACGCGGGAGCAGCGGACCGCTCTCACCGAACGACTGCGCGGCTCGCGGGCCGGACGCGTGCATCCGTTCGGCAAGGACTCGCTGACGCGCGTCATCGCCGTGACGAGCGGCAAGGGCGGCGTCGGGAAGTCGACGGTGACGGCGAACCTCGCCGCGGCATTCGCTCGACGAGGGCTCAGCGTGGGTCTCATCGACGCGGACGTGCACGGATACTCGATTCCGGGCCTCTTCGGTTTGGGGGACGATGTCTCGCCCACTCGGGTCGGCGACATGATCGTGCCGCCTGAGGCGCACGGGGTGAGGCTCATCTCCATCGGCATGTTCCTCGGCGACGACGCGCAGGTGGTCGCCTGGCGCGGGCCGATGCTGCATCGCACGATCGAGCAGTTCCTCACCGACGTGTACTTCGGCGACCTCGACGTCCTGCTGCTCGACCTGCCGCCGGGAACCGGTGACATCGCCATCTCCCTCGGGCAGTTGCTGCCGGGCGCCGAGGTCGTCGTCGTCACGACGCCCCAGGCCGCAGCGGCCGAAGTCGCCTGGCGCTCGGGAGCGCTTGCCAGGAAGACCGGCCAGCGCGTCGTCGGCGTCATCGAGACGATGTCGCCGTTCGCTACGGCCGACGGCGAGCGTGTCGCCCTCTTCGGAGAGGGCGGTGGAAGAGCCGTCGCTGATCGTCTGAGTGAAGACGGCTCCCCCGTCGAGCTGCTCGCCGAGGTCCCCGTCAGCCAGTCACTGCGCGAGTCCGGCGATGCGGGCACGCCTCTGCTGTGGCAGTCTCCGACCACTGCGGCGGGCATCGCCCTGCAGCGGGCGGCGGATGCGCTGCTCGCGCAGCCGAGAGGGCTCAGCGGCCGCAGGCTGCCCGTGTCGCTGGTCTAGAGCGGCCAGCCGGCCGACATCCGGCGCGCCGACCTCGGGGAGCGTCGGTGGGCGTCAGGATCAGGTGGCCTCGACGTCGAAGGGCACTGGCCCGACCACGGCGGGAGCGGGAGCGGCGCCCGCTGCCCAGCTCGGCCGCGACGCACCGCCGACAGCGGCGGCCGCTCCGCCGGCGGCCAGCGCCGCGGTGGTCGCAGCCGCTCCTGTGGAGGTCGCCTTCGCGGCAGCTGCCTCAGGGGCGACGGGCTCGTCTTCAGCGAGGAGCGCATCGCGGATGATGCGGCGAGGGTCGTATTGTCTGGGGTCGAGCTTGCGCCAGTCGACGTCCGCGAAGTCGTCGCCCATCTCCTCTTTCATGCGCGACTTGGCGTTCGTGGACGCGCCACGAAGCCACTTGACCGCATCAGCGAGTCGCTCGGCAGCTTTCGGGAGCTTGTCGGGACCGATGATGAAGGCCGCGATAATGCCGATCAACAGCAATTTCTCAAACGTCAGCCCAAACACCGTCCCATCATAGGCTCTGGTCTGCGCCAGGACGGCACTCGAGGCACGCCAGCTGGGGCCCCGCTATGGAGGGCCCGCGGTCCAGGCCGACGCTAGTCTTGAAGAATGTCTGAACTGGAGCTCAGCTCGCGCTACATCAACGAGCGGATCGTGGACGATACCCTCGTCCGGGATGCTCGTCAGCTGACGCTCGAACTCGGGCTCCCTCTTCCTTCGGCGGCAACCGCCGCCCACCTGACATTCCTCGCCGCCGCCACCGGCGCCTCCACGATCATTGAGATCGGCACCGGTGCGGGGGTCCTGACCCACGCGGCCTGGCGAGGCGCGCCGGGCTCGACGATCACCTGCATCGACGCTGAGCCCGAGTACCTCGGCCACGCTCGTCGTCTGCTCATCTCTGCGGGCGCGCGGGGGGCGAGCCTCCGATTCATCACGGGCCACCCGCAGGATGTGCTCCCCCGCATGACGGAGGGCGGGTATGACCTCGTCGTCATCGGCGGCGACGTGGCACACATCGGCGCGCACCTGCAGCACGGACTCCGGCTCATCCGCCCGGGCGGCACGATCGTGGCCCTCGGCGCGCTCAACGGCGGCAAGGTGGCATCCCCGGCACGTCGCGATGCGCTGACGAGCGGACTTCGCGCGCTCTACGCCGAGTTCGACCTGCAAGACGACCTGCGGCTCTCCCTCCTGCCCCTCGACGGCGGGATCCTGCAGCTCACGAAGCTGCGCTGAGCAAGACGGCCCCGAGTCGGCACAGCAGAAGAGTCGGCACAGCAGAAGGGCGCCGACCGAATGGTCGACGCCCTTCTGCTTCGTGCGGAACGGCTATTCGCCGACGACCGAGCTCAACGCATCGCGAAGCTCGCGTGCTTCGTCGTCGTTGACGGACACCACGAGGCGCCCGCCACCCTCGAGGGGTACACGGACGATGATCAGCCGTGTTTCGCGGATGGCTTCCATAGGTCCGTCACCAGTACGCGGTTTCATCGCGGCCATAATTGCGCCTCCAAGATTTGTGCAGTGTCTTCCTAGTATCCCAAATTCGTGGACGGAGTGTGCATTCGGCCCTCCGGAATGTGAAAAGTCGTGTTCTGCAAGGCCGCCGACGTGCGGCGAAACGACGGGGGAACGACCAGAAGCGAGGTGTAGCGTCGGAAGGCGTTGGCGTCGACGACGCCTCCCGCTCTTGCCAGATGATCGAAAGGACTTTCCGTGGCTGAATACACGCTTCCCGACCTTCCATACGACTACGCGGCTCTCGAGCCGCACATCTCGGCTCGCATCATGGAGCTGCACCACGACAAGCACCACGCAACGTACGTCAAGGGTGCGAACACGGCCCTCGAGCAGATCGCTGAGGCGCGAGACAGCGGCAACCTCGCGAACATCAACAAGCTCGAGAAGGACCTCGCCTTCAACCTCGGCGGGCACGTCAACCACAGCGTGTTCTGGACCAACCTCTCCCCAGAGGGCGGCGAGCCTGAGGGTGGCATCAAGGACGCCATCGACGAGCAGTTCGGCGGGCTCGAGAAGTTCCAGGCGCAGTTCACCGCGGTGGCGCTCGGCGTTCAGGGCTCCGGCTGGGCGGTGCTCGGCTACGACCAGACCGGCGGCAACCTGACGACGTTCCAGCTGTTCGACCAGCAGGGCAACATCCCGTTCGGGGTCACGCCACTCCTCCAGCTCGACGTGTGGGAGCACGCCTACTACCTCGACTACCAGAACGTCCGTGCCGACTACATCAAGGCATTCTGGAACATCGTGAACTGGAAGAACGTCGGCGAGCGTCTCGACGCCGCACGCTCCTAGCTCAACCGCGCGGGGCGACCCGCAGACGACGATCGCCGCATCCCTGCCGGATGCGGCGATCGTTGTCTCTGGGGCCGAGGCGAGCCGGGCGGCCCTTCGCGACGGCGACGGCCTGCTCGAGGGCCGCGACGCACTGCCCATGACGGCCTGCTCGGACTAAGCAGGGGTCCAGTCACCCTCCACGGTGTACCAGCAGAGGTACAGCCAGACCAGCTGGCCGACGAGCATGACGACGACCACGCCGACCCGGTAGAGCGGCGACTTGGGGATGGCGACCGCACCGAGGACGGGGAACATCGGCATGAGCAGCCGGAAGGTGCTCGACTGCGGGAAGAACACGGCGAACAGATACGTGAAGTAGCTGAGCAGCCAGATCCTGATCTCGATGCCGAGCCTTCGCATGACCGGGAGCGCGATGACACCGAGCACGACGACGACGAACAGGACGACGATGATGGCACCGATCGGCTGCCCGAACCAGAATGTCGCGCCGTGGAACCAGCCGGTGAACGGCACGAGCTCGATGGGGCCGGTGTAGTGGATGCGCCAGGCCAGCTCCGTGTCGATGTAGGCCGACGGAACGCCGGTGACGGCCCAGGCGATGAGGAGCCAGCCGAAGCCGGCGAGCGCCGAGAGCAGACCGGCCGCCATGACCTTGATGACCTCCGGCTTCGGGAAGTCCTCCCGCCCCTTGGCGTGCATCCACCAGCGAGCGAGGAAGTACAGGCCAAGCGTCATGGCCCACGCGAGCCCGGTCGGGCGAGTGAAGGACGCGATGACGATGACCGGGAGCATGACGAGCCACTGCCGCCTGATGAGCAGGTAGAGCAGCAGCGCGACGAAGAAGTTCTGCGCGCTCTCCGCGTAGCCGAGCTGCAGCAGGGGGCTCGTCGGCCCGATGCAGAAGAGCAGCGTCGCGAACGACGTCGTGCTCTTGTCGACGACCAGGGCCAGCGTCCGGTTGAAGACCCACGCTGCGGCGAACCCGAAGGCCGTCGCGACCAGCACAGACGCGATCTCCCATGGGAGCATCGTCACGAGCATCAGCGCGCGGACGAGCACGGGGTACACGGGCATGAACGCCCACGCGTTCTCGGTCACCTGCCCCTCATCGTTCCTCGGCAGGTCACTGGAGTAGCCGTACGGCCCCGTCGCGATGCGCTGGTACCAGGCGGAGTCCCAGAGATTCGAGAAGGTCCACAGGTCGGGCTTGGCGGGCGACTGCCAGGTCTCCTGCTGCTGCGATGCGAACGCCAGCAGGAACGTGGTCGTCACGATCCGGGAGACGGCGAAGATGATGGCGACCTGCGCCAGCGGCGGCAGACGATTCCAGTAGTAGGAGAAGTAGGTGGGCCGCGTGTCAGCGGCGACGGTGAAATCGTCGCGCCCCGTCCTGGCTAGCGTGAGGTCAGCCACGTGCGGAGCCCCTCCTCGACGCGCGTGATCTCGGTCAGCAGCACCCGCTCGTCGTCCGCGTGCGCCTTCAGCGGGTCGCCTGGTCCGTAGTTGACGGCCGGGATGCCCAGGGCCGAGAAGCGCGCCACGTCCGTCCACCCGTACTTCGGCTTGGCTTCCGCGCCGACGGCCTCCAGGAAGCCGCGGGCGAGCGGCGCGTCCAGCCCGGGACGCGCGGCGGGAGAGCGATCCACGAAGTCGAGCTCGAAGTCGCCGAACCACTCTCGGAGCTTCGCCTCGGCCTCACCGAGCGACTTGTCCGGAGCGAAGCGGTAGTTGACGTGCACGACGCACTCGTCTGGGATGACATTGCCGGCGACTCCCCCTGAGATGCGGACGGCGTTGAGCCCCTCCCGGTAGTCGAGCCCCTCGACGGGAACGGTGGCCGGGTCGAAGGCTGCGAGCCTCGCGAGGATCGGCGCCGCCCTGTGGATGGCGTTCTCGCCCACCCAGGCGCGCGCGGAGTGCGCGCGCTTGCCGCGCGTGCGGATGTCGACGCGGATCGTGCCGTTGCAGCCGCCCTCGACCTCTCCCTTCGTGGGTTCACCGAGGATCGCGAAGTCCGCGGCGAGCAGGTCGGGTCGCGCGTCGGCCAGCCGCCCGAGGCCGTTGAGGTCTGAGGCAACCTCTTCGTTGTCGTACCAGATCCAGGTGACGTCGACGGCGGGTTCTGTGAGCTCCGCCGCGAGCCGCAGCTGCACGGCGACGCCGGCCTTCATGTCGACGGTGCCGCGCCCCCACAGGTACTCGCCGGCCTGCGTGCCCGGCACGTCCGCGGCCGCCTGCTCGGGCGTCAGCACCTCAGGGCGGGTCGGGACGTTCTCGTTAATCGGAACCGTGTCGATGTGCCCCGCGATCGCGACCCGTTGGGCGCGACCGAGCGATGTGCGCGCGACGATCGTGTTGCCCAGCCGGAGCACCTCGAGATGCGGGTACGGAGCGAGCGCGGCCTCGATCGTGTCGGCGATGAGCGCCTCGTCACCGGAGACCGACGGGATGTCACACAGCAGCCTCGTGAGTTCGGTCGAAGGTCGCGTGAGATCGAGGGCGTCGGCGCTCGCGAGAGAAGACATGCGCTCAAGCCTAAGTCCTCACCGGAACCGGCTCGCTCGTCCCGCGCGACCGCATCGCTGGGTAGCCTGGAGCCATGACCAACGACGCAGCAACCTCCAACGACCCGCGGACCGCGTGGGGCGACGGCCTCGCCACGATCACGAACGACGGACAGGTGCTCGACGCCTGGTTCCCGACGCCCTCGCTCGGCGCCCTGCCAGAGGGCCGGGACCCGCACATCTCGCCTGCGAGCTTCGCCGCCCTCGCCTACGATGACGAGCGTCGCCAGGTCCAGGTCAGCCCCGTCACCGTGACCGTGGAGCTCGACGGTCCCGTTGAGAGCGTCGTCGACGCCTACCTGCGCCTGCACCTCCTGAGCCACCTCATCGTCGAGCCCAACAGCATCAACCTCGACGGCATCTTCGGCCACCTGCCGACCAACGCGTGGACCAACCTCGGGCCCATGCGACCGGAGCTCGCGGCGAGCTCGCGCGCGGGCCTCCAGCGCGAGGGCATCCAGGTCTACGCCGTCGACAAGTTCCCACGCCTCCTCGACTACGTGATGCCGGCGGATGTGCGCATCGCGGACGGCGGACGCGTCCGGCTCGGTGCGCACCTCGCGCCGGGGACGGTCGTCATGCACGAGGGCTTCGTCAACTTCAACGCGGGCACGCTCGGCCGTTCCATGGTCGAGGGCCGCGTCTCCCAGGGCGTCGTCCTCGGCGCCGGCAGCGACATCGGCGGGGGCGCATCCATCATGGGCACGCTCTCGGGCGGGGGCAAGGAGCGCATCCGCATCGGCGAGCGCGCACTGCTGGGCGCGAACTCCGGCATCGGCATCTCCCTTGGCGACGACTCCATCGTCGAGGCGGGCCTGTACGTCACGGCTGGCACCAAGGTCTCCCTCATCGGCGTGAGCGACCCCGACGGTCAGATCGGCGAGCCCCGCTCGGTGAAGGCCGCCGAACTCTCCGGCGTGCCGAACCTTCTGTTCCGTCGCAATTCGCTCAACGGCGCCGTCGAGGCCCTGGCCCGGACGGGGGCTGGCATCCAGCTCAACGACGCGCTGCACGCCTAGCAGCAGCCTCCGCAACCTGGAGACCGAACAACACTCCCCGCTGGCCACCTGTCGTGCGGCTCGAGCGGGGAGTGTCTTGTTCGTTCAGCGTAGAGCGAGAGCCGCCGGAGCGGAAGCCCTCTCAGGGGTTTCCAGGTTCCGGCGGCTCTCTCTTGTCTTTGCGCGGGCCAGCGTCAGAGCAGCTGGAATCCGCGGTCTTCGGGGTAGTGGCGCTCGGCCTCTCCCGTGTACAGCTGCTGCGGGCGACCGATCTTCGTCTTGGCGTCGCCGTTCGCCTCGCGCCAGTGCGCGAGCCAGCCGGGGAGGCGGCCGATGGCGAAGAGCACCGTGAACATGCGGGTGGGGAATCCCATCGCCTTGTAGATGATGCCGGTGTAGAAGTCGACGTTCGGGTACAGGCTGCGCTCTTTGAAGTAGTCGTCGTTGAGCGCGACCTGCTCGAGCTGCGTCGCGAGCTCGAGGAGCGGGTCGTTGACCCCGAGGGCTGCGAGCACCTCGTCGGCGGACTCCTTGACGAGCTTCGCGCGCGGGTCGTAGCTCTTGTAGACGCGGTGCCCGAAGCCCATGAGGCGGACGCCGTCTTCCTTGTTCTTCACGCGCTCGACGAAGCGGTCGACGCCCTCGCCCGATTCCTGGATCTGCGCGAGCATCTTCAGGACAGCCTCGTTGGCGCCACCGTGCAGCGGGCCGTTGAGCGCGCTGATGCCGGCTGAGATCGACGAGTACATGTTCGCCTCGGTCGAGCCCACGAGGCGGACCGTCGACGTCGACGCGTTCTGCTCATGGTCGGCGTGCAGGATCAGGAGCCGCTCGAGTGCCTTCGAGAGAACCGGGTTCGCCTCGTACGGCTCGGCGAGGTTGCCGAAGTTGAGCTTGAGGAAGTTGTCGACGAAGTCGAGCGAGTTGTCCGGGTACAGGAACGCCTGTCCGATGCTCTTCTTGTGCGCGTAGGCGGCGATGACCGGGATCTTGGCCAGGAGGCGGATGGTCGACTGCTCGACCATCTCCGGGTTGTGCACGTCGAGCGAGTCCTCGTAGTACGTGGACAGCGCGTTGACGGCACTCGAGAGGACCGACATGGGGTGCGCGTGCGGCGGCAGTGCCGTGAAGAAGCGCTTGAGGTCCTCGTGGAGCAGCGTGTGGTGGCGGATGCGGTCGGTGAAGTCCTGGTACTCGGACTCGGTCGGCAGCTGGCCGTAGATGAGGAGGTAGGCGACCTCGAGGAAGCTCGACTTGGAGGCGAGCTCCTCGATCGGATAGCCGCGATAGCGCAGGATGCCGTTCGCTCCATCGATGTACGTGATGGCGGACTTGGTCGACGACGTGTTGACGAAGCCCTGGTCGAGCGTGGTGTACCCCGTCTGCTTCATGAACGTCGAGATGTCGACCGCGTCAGCGCCCTCGGTGGCGCGCAGGACTGGGAACTCCGCGGTCCTGTCGCCGATCCTGAAGGTGGCCGAGTCCGCCTCGTGCTGGTGGGCCTCAGCCTGCTTGTGCTGTTCAGTCACAGATCCTCCTCGAGCGGGTGGGGGATGCTCCCCGGCGAGCACGCAGAACGCGCAGTGTCCTCATAGCCTAATCGGTCGACAAGGTGACTATGCGAATCCACAATGAAACCCGCGATGTGCTGTCTGTTGTCTACTGTGCTTTCGCGGAATGGTCAGCGCTGGCCGCGGTCAGACGCCGGGCGGCCTCGTCGATCTGCTCATCGGTGGCCGTCAGGGAGATGCGGACGTACTGGCCTCCGGCCTCGCCGTAGAAGACGCCGGGCCCACCGATGATCCCCAGATCGGCGAGTGCGCCGATCGTGGTCCACGAGTCGTGTCCCGTCGTGCCCCAGAGGTAGAGTCCGGCCTCGCTGTGCTCGATGCGCATCCCCCAGGCCTGGAGGGCGGGCAGCAGCACCTCGCGGCGACGGCGGTAGCGGTGGTACTGCTCCCTGGCGTGCTCGTCGTCGCCGAGCGCCGTCGCGACTGCCGCCTGGACCGGGGCTGGCACGATGAGGCCAGCGTGTTTGCGCGCGACGAGGAGTCTCTCGATGAGCGAGGAGTCACCTGCGATGTACGCCGCACGGTACCCGGCGAGGTTCGAGCGCTTCGAGAGCGACGAGCAGGCGAGGATGTTCGTCAGGTCGCCACCCGTGACCCGCTCGTCGAGGATGCTCGGGATGCGCTCCCCCGACCATTCACCCCAGCCGAGCTCGGCGTAGCACTCGTCGTTGACGATGATGGCGCCAAGCTCCCGTGCACGAGCGACCGCGGCCCTGAGCTCGGCGACGCCGAGGACGCGCCCGTCCGGATTCCCAGGGCTGTTCAGCCAGATGAGCTTCGTCGATGCAGGCCAGGTAGCCGGGTCGTCGCCTGAGAACCCCGCCGCGCCCGCGAAGACGGCGCCGATCTCGTACGTCGGGTAGGCCCGTGCCGGGTAGACGACGGTGTCGCCCGCGCCGAGGCGCAGGAAGAAGGCCGCAGTGGCGACGAATTCCTTCGAGCCCACCGTGAGCATCGTGTTCTCTCGCCCGAGGCCCGTGACGCCCCGGCTCCTGGCGAACCACTCGACCACGGCGTCCCGAGCCTCAGGGGTGCCGATGGTCGTCGGGTAGGAGTGGGCGTCGGCGTGCTCGCGCAGCGCCGTCCGAACGATCTCGGGAGTCGGGTCGACCGGCGAGCCGATCGACAGGTCCACGGCGCCGTCAGGATGCGACTTCGCGCGCTCGACGTACGGCGCGAGGTTGTCCCACGGGTAGTCGGGAAGCTCGCCCAGTGTCACGCGCCGTCCCCCTGCGGGTCGAGCGCCGCGATGAGGGGGTGGTCGTGATGGATGACGCCGACCTTGGCCGCGCCTCCCGGGGAGCCGATCTCGCTGAAGAAGTCGACGTTCGCCGTGTAGTACTCGCTCCACTCGTCGGGCAGGTCATCCTCGTAGTAGATGGCCTCGACGGGGCACACGGGCTCGCAGGCCCCGCAGTCGACGCATTCGTCTGGATGGATGTAGAGCATCCGGTCGCCCTCGTAGATGCAGTCGACGGGGCACTCATCGATGCAGGCCCGGTCTTTCACGTCGACACAGGGAAGGGCGATGACGTAGGTCACTTGGGTGACTCCTCCAAGTTCGTGGGCGATCTCCCATCGTACTCGTCGCGGACGGGCGTCGTTCGCGCCCGACGGCTTGGGAGCTGCGGCCAGAACGCGCAGGCCGCCGCGATGAGCGATGCGAGCGCCAGCCAGGCGAGGCCGAACGCGTCTCCGACGACGACGACGCTGGACCCGGGGTTCCAGAGTCCGAGGACACCGACAGCCGCGACGACACCGGCCGCGAAGCCGGTCGTCATCCACCGGTCGACGAGATACAGGCGGAGACCGATGCCGAGGCACAGGATGCAGGCGAGTCCGAGCACGATGCCCACCCACAGCGTGGTGTCGAAGAGCTCGACGCGGCCGCGGTGCAGGAACGTCGTGACCGTGCCGACGATGAGGCCGAAGAGCGCGTAGAGCAGCGCACCGAGGATTCGCTCCCCGGTTCGCTGCTCTACGGCAGGCTGTTCGATGACTTCCGCCATACGACCTTCATGTTCACTGCGAACCACGCGAGTTCGCACGTTCGACTACTGCTTCTTGGCGCGCGACGTGGCACGTGCACGTGCGTTGCCGTCGAGGAGCAGCTTGCGGATGCGGATCTTCTCCGGCGTGACCTCGACGCACTCGTCCTCACGAGCGAACTCGAGGCACTCCTCGAGCGTGAGCTGACGCGACGGGGTCATCGACTCGAACGTGTCCGCGTTGGCGGAACGCATGTTCGTGAGCTTCTTCTCCTTGGTCACGTTGACGTCCATGTCGTCGGCGCGCGAGTTCTCGCCGATGACCATGCCCTCGTAGACCTCTTCGGTCGGCTGCACGAAGAACGACATGCGCTCCTGGAGGGCGATCATCGCGAACGGCGTCGCCACTCCGGCGCGGTCGGCGACGATCGAACCCGACGTGCGGGTCGTGATCGGGCCGGCCCACGGCTCGTACCCGTGCGCGATCGCGTTGGCGATGCCCGTGCCTCGGGTGCTCGTCATGAACTCGCTGCGGAAGCCGATGAGGCCGCGCGACGGGATGATGAACTCCATGCGCACCCAGCCGGTGCCGTGGTTCGACATGGACTCCATGCGTCCCTTGCGGGCGGCGAGGAGCTGCGTTATGGCACCGAGGTGCTCCTCAGGCGAGTCGATCGTGAGGTGCTCGTACGGCTCGTGGGTCTTGCCGTCGACGATCCTCGTGACGACCTGCGGCTTGCCGGCCGTCAGCTCGAAGCCCTCGCGACGCATGTTCTCGATGAGGACGGAGAGCGCGAGCTCCCCACGGCCCTGGACTTCCCAGGCGTCCGGACGTCCGATGTCGAGCACGCGGATCGACACGTTTCCGATGAGCTCGCGGTCGAGGCGGTCCTTGACCATGCGGGCCGTGAGCTTGTGCCCCTTGACCTTGCCCATGATGGGCGAGGTGTTCGTGCCGATGGTCATCGAGATGGCGGGCTCGTCGACCGTGATGGCGGGCAGTGGACGCACGTCTTCAGGGTCGGCGATGGTCTCGCCGATCATGATCTCAGGGATACCGGCGACGGCGACGATGTCGCCGGGGCCAGCCGACTCGGTCGGGACGCGGTCGAGCGCCTTGGTCTCCAGCAGCTCCGTGATGCGCACGTTGTGCACCGAGCCGTCGTTCTTGACCCAGGCCACGTTCTGGCCCTTCTTGAGGGTTCCGTTGAACACGCGGAGCAGTGCGAGACGGCCGAGGAACGGCGAGGCGTCGAGGTTCGTGACGTGCGCCTGAAGCGGGGCCTCGGGGTCGAACGCGGGCGGCTGGATGTGCTTGAGGATGGTCTCGAAGAGCGGCTCGAGGTCATCGTTGTCCGGCAGCTCGCCGTCGGCGGGCTGGTTGTGCGAGGCGGCGCCAGCACGGCCGGAGGCGTAGAGTACGGGCAGGTCGAGCAGCGCGTCGATGTCGAGATCCGGTGCCTCGTCGGCCATGTCGGAGGCGAGGCCGAGGAGCAGGTCCTGGCTCTCGGCGACGACCTCGTCGATGCGGGCGTCGGGACGGTCGGTCTTGTTGACGCAGAGGATGACGGGCAGGTTCGCGGCGAGCGCCTTGCGGAGCACGAAGCGGGTCTGCGGGAGGGGACCCTCGGACGCGTCGACAAGCAGGACGACGCCGTCGACCATCGAGAGGCCTCGCTCGACCTCACCGCCGAAGTCGGCGTGGCCGGGGGTGTCGATCACGTTGATCGTGATCGGGCCATCCGTGGCGTGCTTCCCCTTGTACGAGATCGCCGTGTTCTTGGCGAGGATGGTGATGCCCTTTTCACGTTCGAGGTCGTTCGAGTCCATGACTCGGGCCTCGGTCGAGTTGCTGTCGTGCTCGCCAAACGAGCCCGTCTGCTTCAGCATGGCGTCGACGAGGGTCGTCTTGCCGTGGTCGACGTGCGCCACGATGGCGACGTTACGGAGTTCAGAACGGTGGGCGACAGGCACAGCAGTCATTCAGGGGTGCTTTCATTTGAGAAAAGGGCAGTTCATCCTACGTCACGGAGGGCACGCCTCCCGACCAGCGTGAGGTGGGCCTCACGCCGGTCGAAGTTTCTACCGGGTCACTGGCCGGATTCGCGCTCCTCGGCCTCAGCCCGCAGCACGATCTCCTGCTGCTCGGTCGGCACGTCGGAGACCACGATGTCGTCGCCGAGCACCTCATCCGTGACCGCGCCTGCTGTCCCCCGCTTGAGCGCGGCGCGCTCCTCGCGACGGATCGCCTGCTCGTCCGGGTCGGGAACCGGCACGGCAGCGACGAGGCGCTGGGTGTACGGGTCCTGAGGTGCGCGCAGGATCTGGTCCGTCGGCCCCTGCTCCACGATCTTGCCGTGGTTCATGACGATCACGCGGTTGGCGAGCTGGTCCACGACGGCGAGGTCGTGGGTCACGAAGAGCACTGCGAACTGCAGGCGCTGCTGGATCTCGACGAGCAGCTCCAGCACGCGCTTCTGCACCGAGACGTCCAGCGCCGACGTCGGCTCGTCTGCGACGAGGAGCTTCGGCTCGAGGGCGAGCGCCCTGGCGATGCCGATGCGCTGACGCTGGCCGCCGGAGAGCTCGTTCGGGTAGCGGTTGCGGAAGGAACGGGGCAGCTCCACCTGGTCGAGCAGCTCGCCGACGCGGGCCTCGATCTCGGCCTTCGTGAGCTTCTTCTCGAGGATGAGCGGCTCGGCGATCGACTGCCCGACGGGCCAGCGGGGGTTCAGCGACGAGCCCGGGTCCTGGAAGACGATGCCGATGTCGCGGCGCACCTTCGCGAGGTCCTGCCGCGAGACGCCGTTCAGCTCGACGCCGTTGAGCTTCATGGAGCCAGCCGCGACCGGCAGCAGGCCGACGACGGCGCGGGCGACCGTGGTCTTGCCAGAGCCGGACTCGCCGACGACGCTGACGATCTCGCCAGGGTAGATCTCGAACGTCGCGTCCTCGACCGCCTTGAACGCCGGGACGCGCCCCTGCTTCGGGTACTCGATGTCGGCGCTCTGCACGACGAGAGCCGGCTCGCCCGTGAACTCGCGCGCATCCAGCCCGCTCGCCTCCCCCGTGCCGAGGTGCGGCACCGCGTCGAGCAGGGTCTTCGTGTAGGCGTGCTGCGGGTTCTTGAAGATCTCGCGCACCGTGCCGCGCTCGACGATCTCTCCGCCCTTCATCACGATCACGTTGTCCGCGATGTCGGCGACGACGCCCATGTCGTGGGTGATGATGACGATGGCCGAGTTGAGGCGCTCGTGCAGCGAGCGCATGAGCTCCAGGATCTCCGCTTGGATCGTCACGTCGAGCGCCGTCGTCGGCTCGTCCGCGATGAGCAGGTCGGGGTCGCAGCTCAGCGACTGCGCGATCATGGCACGCTGCCGCTGACCGCCCGAGAGCTGGTGCGGGTACGAATCGAACGCCTTGGCCGGGTTCGGCATCTCCACGAGGCGAAGCAGCTCGAGCGCCCGCTCGCGCGCGTCGTTCGGCGTCATCGTGGGGTTGTGGATGCGCAGGGCCTCAGAGATCTGGAAGCCGATGGTGAGCACGGGGTTGAGCGCGGTCATCGGCTCCTGGAAGATGACCGCGATGTCGTTGCCGCGCGCGCGACGAAGCGTCGACTGCGGAGCGCCGATGAGCTCGGTGCCGTTGAGCTTCGCACTCCCGGACGTGCGCCCGTTCTTGGGGAGCAGGTCAAGCAGCGTCATCGACGACACCGACTTGCCGGAGCCGGACTCGCCCACGATGGCGAGCACCTCGCCCGGCCGGACCACGTAGTTGATGTCCTTCGCGGCGGGGACCCAGTCTCCGCCGACCCAGAACTCGACGCTCAGGTCCTGCACCTCGAGGATGGGCGTCGTGTCGTCTTTGCGTGAAGTCGTGCTCATGAGCGTGCCTCCCGGTGGGCTGCGGTCGAAGTGCGTGGTGTCTGAGGTGCGAGCGGGCTGACTGCCGGTCCGCTCACCGCGGTGGGACGGGATTCGTCTGCGACACTTGGCTCGTGTCCGAGCGAACAGTTCTCCGCCCCCGCATGGGTCTTGTCGTCTACGGCGTCATCGCCGCCATGGCGCTGGTGGCCGTCATCTCCGTGGCGGTGACGCCCGGCGCCGGCCGCCACCTGCTCTCGGTGCTGCCGCTGCCCATCCTGGCGCTCGGCGTCGGCTGGATCACCCTCGTGAGCCCGAGCGTCGTGTTCACCGACGATGCGCTCGAGGTGAACAACCCCCTCAAGAAGACGGTGGTGCCCTACGGGCACATCGAGCTGGTCGAGACGACGCGCGGCTTCACCGTCACGACGCCGGAGGGCAAGGTCAGCGCGTGGGCCGCTCCCCCGCCCGACCGGCTCAGCGCCGAGCGAATGGACCCGCGCGACCCGCTCCTGTGGAAGGATCCTCGCCGGCTCACCGACGAGTCGCAGAGCATCCGCACGAGCGCCGCTCCCGGCACGTACTCGGGAGACGCGGCCGTGAACCTCACGCACCGCAGGGCCCAGCAGCAGCGTGAGGCCGGAGCCCCGCTCGGCCCGGTCGTGCGCACCCAGAACGTGGCGAACACGGTGGTGCTGATCGCCACCCTGCTGGTCGTCGGCGCGCTCTTCGCGATCTAGCCCCGCCGGGGCCAGCGAGCCGGCGCGCTCTGCGACGAGGACCGTCACGCATCCGCCTTGCTCGAGTCGCGGTCAGCCGCGTCACCCTTGGTGGGACGCCCGTCGCGCGAGGTGAGCGTGCGCCACATGCGCGACCAGGTGCCGTTGCCCGGGATCTTGCGCTGACGCGGGTCGAAGGCGTCACGCAGGCCGTCGCCGATGAAGTTGATGCACAGGGCGATCGCCACGATGAAGGCGCCGGGGAACCAGAACAGCCACGGGCGGGTGGCGAACGCGCCCTGGTACTCCTGCACGATCTGGCCGAGCGACACGTCGGGCGGCTGGATGCCGAAGCCGAGGAACGAGAGGTTCGCCTCGAGGATGATGGCGGCGCTCATCAGCAGGGTCGTCGACACGATCACGACGCCGAGCGCGTTCGGCAGGATGTGGCGGAAGATGATGCGCCGGCCGGACGCGCCGGCGACACGCGCCGCATCCACGAACTCGCGCTCGCGCAGGGTCAGGAACTCTCCACGCACGAGGCGCGCGAGGGACATCCAGCCGACGAGGCCGAGGACCACGGCGAGCGAGACGGCGCCGTAGGCCCGGAGCACCTCGTTCTGGCCGGCGAGCTGTCCGAGGACGGCCGCGAAGACGAGCGTCGGGATGACGAGGAAGAGGTCGGTGACGCGCATGAGCACGTTGTCGACCCAACCCCGGTAGTAGCCCGCGATGCCGCCGACGATGATGCCGATGACCGCCGCGAGGATGCCGTAGATGAACATGACCGTCAGCGACTGCTGCGTGCCGCGCATGACGCGGGCGAAGATGTCGCGGCCGATCTCGTCCTGGCCGAACGGGTGCGAGCCCCAGTCGAAGAGGCTCACGAACGTCGGATTGCCGCCGTTCACGATCGGCGCGATCGAGTTCCAGTCGTACGCCCACCAGCCCGGGACCTGGATCTGCGTGAACGTGCCCTCGGAGAAGTCCCACCACGGCACGACGATGCCGACGGACGTGAAGACGAGCAGCACGATGACCAGGAGGACGGCGGTGGACACCATGGCGCCCGTGTGGCGCACGAAGCGCCGCCACACGATCTGGCCCTGGCTGAGACCGATGGTCTCACGCTGCTCGATGGTCAGCTCGTCGCCGGGGCCGTGAGGCTGCGGGGCGGTGATCTCGGTGAAGTTCGGAGTCGTCATAGCTCAGCCCTCTCTCAGCTCAGGCGGATTCGCGGGTCGAGGACGGAGTACAGGATGTCGGCGATCAGGTTGAAGATCACGGTGAGCGCCGCGGTCACGAGGATGTAGCCCATGAGCGGGTTCAGGTCGACGTTGCGCAGCGACTCGGAGAAGATCGACCCCATCGCCCGCCAGCCGAAGATCTGCTCGGTGACGATCGCTCCCGAGATGATGGCGCCGACGTCGGCGGCCACGATCGTGGTGATCGGGATGAGCGAGTTGCGCAGCGCGTGACGCATGACCACGGTGCGCTCGGGGAGGCCCTTCGCTCGTGCCGTGCGGACGTAGTCCTGGTTCATGATCTCGAGCAGGCTGGAGCGCGAGTAGCGGCTGTAGCTCGCGATGGAGATGACCATGATGGCGATCGTCGGCAGCAGCAGGTGCGTGAAGCCGTCCAGCATCTGCAGCCAGATCGACGGGTCGGAGCCGAGTTGCGGGCTGGATGCTCCGACGGTCGCGATGGGGCGGCCGCCGGTCTGGTCGTAGTAGCCGGACCAGGTCTGCATGACGCGGTCGATGACGAGCAGCAGCGACACGACGAAGCCGACGATGGCGGCGTTGCTCGCGACGTTGCGCTTGTCGAGGCCGCCGAAGTACTTGCCGACGAACCAGGCGACGACCGTGAAGGCCACGATGAGGGCGATGGGGAACCAGGCGCCGATCTCGTTGGTCATCGCGAACTGCAGCGGGTACCAGAGCGCTCCCCCGACGACGGCGACCGCACCCGTGACGATGAGGTTGCGTCGGTGCGAGAGGCCCACCGTGAGCGCTGCCGTGAGCAGCACCGTGGCCAGGCCGAGCACGATGATGAGCACCGTGCCGAGCCCTGGGTTGCGGAACCAGTCGAGCAGCTCCATCCCGAACAGGATCGCGATCGTGCCGACGGCGCCCGCACCGAACACGGTGGCGCGCGTCTTTGCGGGCCCTCCGATGATCGACATGAAGATGAAGCCCATGATCACGCCGATGAGCAGGAGCAGCGGTATCGGTATCTCCGGGTCCTGCAGGAAGTCGTTGAAGCCGATGGCCATGTACTGCTTGAGCAGCACGGCCACGAAGAAGATGGGCAGCGAGTACGTGAGGAACGACAGGAACGTGACCGTGTAGTCGTAGCCCGAGTACTGGCGGAGGGCGGTCGTGACACCGACGGCGACGCCGATGACGACGGCGATGAGCGTCGCGGCGGTGACGAGCTGCAGGGTCTGGCCGACCGCCGAGGCGATGAGCGGGCCGACGTCCTGGTTGGCGATGTTGACGCCCATGGAGAAGTTGTTGCCGAGGAAGCCGAACAGGCCGTTCGGGTCGTCGAAGGTCGGGATGAAGAACCCGAGGATGCCGCCGAGCCAGAGGAAGAAGCGGGCGGGGGCTGGCACATCCAGTTGCAGGAGCTCCACGCGCGCGGCGATGAGCTGCTCCTTGTTGGGAGCTGTGGACTCCAGGATGTCTGCGAGCGGGTCCTTCGAGATCGCGACGAGGTTGTACACGATGAAGAGCGCGCCCAGCAGGATGAAGATCGACACGAAGAGGCGTCGGAGGGTGAATCTCAGCACAGAGGTGTCCTGTTCTGGAGGGGGCATTCGGCCGGGGTGTGGCCGCGAACAGACGAGGCGGGAGTCCCGCAGTCGAGAAGACTACGGTACTCCCGCCGTCGCTAAGGTCTGACCGCGCGGCGGTCAGCGCGTCGAGAGATCGACGCTGGTGTGACTATTCAGCGGCTTCCACGGGCGCCCACTCCCAGGCGTTCCAGAAGTACTGGGGCGAGAGGAATCCGGGCTTCACGTTCGCGACCTCGTCGCTCCAGGCGACGACGCCGGGGAACTGGAAGATCGGCACGGACCACGAGTTCTCCATGATGATCTTCTCGGCCTCGACGAGCTTGCCCTGAGCCTCGGCGGGGTCGATCGTGACGTCGACGTCCTTGAGGATCTGGTCGAGCTCGGGGTCGCTCCAGCCGTAGTAGTTGTTGATGCCGCCCGTGATGTAGTTCGGGGACGGCTCGCCGACACCGAGACCCTCGGACTGCCATCCGAAGAGGGCCGCGTCGTAGGCGTCGGTCTGCGTCGTGAGCACGGTGGACCAGTCCTCGGCGCTCGCGTCGACGATCGTGAAGCCGGCCTTCTCGGCCGAGGCCTTGATGAGCTGCAGCTCCTGCTGACGACGCGGGTTGGTGGATGCCGTCATGAAGCGGACAGAGGGGTTGGCCACGCCAGCCTGCGCGAGGAGGCCCTTGGCCTCTTCGATGGCGGCGTCGTCGCCCGAGTAGCGCGAGACGCCGCTGTCGGCGACCGACTCCTCGTAGCCCTCGGCGCCGGGGAGGAACACGAGCGAGTCGCGCGTGGTCGCATCCGGGGCGATCGGGGTGATGAGCTTCTCGACGATCTCCTGACGCGGGATCGTGAGGAGGAAGGCCTCGCGGATCTGCTGGGCCTTGGCCTCGTCGCCGCCGTACGTGGCTGGGTCGAAGACGCCGCCATTCGCGACCTGGAGGTCGACGTGCTCGTAGGTGCCCTCGAGCGAGGACTCCCACTCGATGCCCTCGGTGGCCTCGAGCTGCTGCAGCAGGTCGGTCGTCGGCTGTCCGGAGACGATCTGGACTTCACCGTTCTGGAGCGCCTGCACCTGTGCCTGCGGGTCCGGGATGAAGCGGATCGTGATGGTCTCGTAGTGCGGCAGCGGGCCCCACGTGTAGTCCTCGCGGGCCGTGAGCGTCACGTACTGGTTCTCGACGAGATCCGTGATCGTGTACGGGCCGTTGGAGAGGGTCTTCTGCGGCTCCTCCGGCATCGACGTGTAGTCGTAGCCGGTGCGGTAGGCAGAGGCGACCTTGCTCAGGAACTCGCTGTCGTTGTCGTTGACCGCGGTGATGAACGCGTCCTTCGCGGCCTGCGCGTCGTCGTACTCACCCGGGTAGGCGAGCTGGACGGTGCCGTGTGCGGAGATCGCCGTCGTGTCCGGCGCGAACATGGTCTTCCAGTCGGCGTACGGCTGGTCGTAGACGACTGTGAACGACTTGTTGTCGTCGGCGAGCGTCGGAGCCTGCGAGGCCAGGTCGAGCTGCAGTCCGGGTGCCGGGTCGGTTCCCCAGTAGACACCGGCGTCCGCGGCCGCGTCGATCGCGTCCTGGTTCGTGACGTTGCCCTCATCGTCGTACTCGGCCTCTGGCACCTCGCCCGCTTCGCGGTGCGTGGTGTTGGCGGCCCAGGTGAGGAGCAGGTCGGCGCCGTCGAACGGCGTCCCGTCGCTCCAGGTGACCGCGTCGTTGACCGTGTACTTGATGGTCAGCGGGTCGGTCGAGACCTCTTCGACCGTGCCGAACTCGGTGTTCTCCACGAGCTCGGGGGTCGGGTCGTAGTCGATGAAGCCATCAGACGTGACGTGGACGATGTTGGCGTTCGCCGCGGCGTTGTTGGCCGAGGTGTTGACGTTGAACGCGAAGAACGGGTCGTTCCAGGCAACCGTGATGGCGGAGCCACCGACGATCTCTGGATCGCGGTTCGGGGCAGAGCAGCCGGCGAGAACCAACGCGCTTGTGGCGACGACGGCTCCCACGGCGATAACTCGTGATGTCCTCATAGGACCTCCTTGGGGAAAACAGGGGCTGTGAACGTCGAAGATCCACGAACTCTGTGAATTCTCGACAAATACCCGTTGAACCTACGCCCCCTCGCGCGAGGGGTTTCACCAATTCAGGGGATCGTTACTCACACGAAACGGCTCTTGTTCATCTCTCACAAGCCCGTCGCCGTTCGTAGACTGCGGACATGTCACATTCGCGCATTGACGTTACGGTCAGCCAGGGCACGGTGGACCTGGACCGCTCCGCGCGCGTGCGGCTGCGCTGGGAGATCTGGATCGTCCTCGCGCTCGCCATCATCCCGTCCAGCCTGTACGCGATCATCTCCCTCGCGGATCGCGCGACGCGCGACACCGCGCTCGCCGACCAGACGACGACGCTGAACGCTTCCCGCGACGCGCGGCCGCTGTTCGACGCCCTCCTGCAGCTCTCGAGCATCCTCACCGACCTCGTGCCCGTCGCTCTGGTGATCTGGCTGCTCTGGACGCCCGCCGTCTCCGGCTTCCGGAAGCTGGGCTTGGACACGAGGCACCCCCTCGGCGACCTCGGACAGGGCCTGCTGCTGGCAGCCTGCGTCGGCGTGCCCGGCATCGTGTTCTACCTTGCGACCAGGGCGCTCGGGCTCACGATCTCCGTCGAGGCGAGCGCGCAGGAGATCACGTGGTGGACCGTGATCCTGCTCCTGCTCGCGGCGTTGCGTGCCGCGCTCCTGGAGGAGGTCGTCGTCGTGGGGTACCTCTCGACCCGCCTGCGCGAGCTGGGGTGGGCGACCTGGCAGATCATCGTCGCGTCCTCGCTCCTGCGCGGCTCCTACCACCTGTATCAGGGGCCCGGGATGGCGCTCGGCAATGTCGCCATGGGCGTGCTGCTCTCCTGGTGGTTCCTGCGGAAGGGGCGCGTGGGCGGGCTCGTCGTGGCGCACTTCGTCCTCGACGCCGTCTCGTTCCTCGGCTATCCCCTCGCCGCGGCCCTCCTGCCTCAGCTCTTCACCTGAACCAGGCCCGGCGCGTGCCCCTCAGAGCGTGAGATTCACGAACCGGAACGTCTGGTCGCCGTACTCCCAGACCACGTCGAAGCGCTCCTTCGGAACGTCGAACACGACGTACCCTGACTCGGAGCCGACTCCGTACTCGCGCTGCTGCACGGAGCTCCCGATGCAGTCGTCCGCGAGCGAGGCCCCGAGCTTCGAGTCGCCGTTCTTCTCGAACAGGCGAAGGCTGTCGAAGGCGAACACAGGCGCGAACGCACCCTCCTCGTCCTCCGCGCTGAGCGCCCCGTATCCCTCGACCTGCAGCTGGATCGCGACGTAGCTGCCGCCGGCCTTCGGAGCATCCTCTTCGAGGCACCGCACGTCGAAGGCCACGCCCGCGACGGTGAAGCGGCCGACGGGTTCACCACTCGCGCCGAGCACCGTCGCCCACTGGCCCCTCGTGAACCTGAGCTCGCCGTCGACAGGCTTGGGGTTCTCGTTCTCCGCGACGCGGGGCGCGGCCACGACCTGCACGTTGATCGGCGTGACCGTCGGCGTCGGCGTCTGGGTGACGCCCGGGGTGGCGATGACGGCCACCGCGTCAGCGGACTCGCGCGTCGCCGCCACCGGCGGAACGCACGCCGCGAGCAGCAGCGACGCGCCGAGCGCCGACGCCACGAGGAGGTCGCGGACACCCCGTGCCCGCCACCCGCCGGAGGGCATCACCGCGCTACTCGGTTCTCCCCGACGCCGCCGCGATCCGGGCGGCGAGCGGCGAGCCGAGAAGCTCTTCGAGCGAGACCAGCCTGCCTTCGGCATCCGTCATGGGCACCCGCCAGTTCGGATACTCGTCGGCGGTGCCTGGCTGGTTCACGCCGCGGCGGTCGCCGGCGAGGTCAGACACGCCGACGCCGAACAGCTGGGCAGCCGAACCGGAGAGGTACTCGTGCAGCGCCACGACGACGTCCTCGTTGCTCGGCTCCTCCCCCACCAGGCCCGCTCGACGAAGGCGCTCGACGACCTTCGAGATCGTCTCGGTCTCCTCGGCCCGCGCCTGGTCGACGGATCCTTCCAGCAGTCCGAGACGCTCTCGAACGTCGAGGTGCTCGAGCGCGAGGAAGCCAGCGGTCGGCGGGAGGTCGTGCGTCGTCACCGTCGCGAGACAGGCGCGACGGTACTCCTCAGGGGCCAGCGGGACCCCATCGTCCGACCATTCGAACCACAGCACGGAGGCGCCGAGCATGCCGCGCTCGGCCAGCGCGTCCCTGGCCTCCGGCGGAACCGTTCCGAGGTCCTCGCCGATCACCACGGCGCCCGCTCGCTCCGCCTCGAGGGCGAGGATGCCGAGCATGGCCTCGGCGTCGGTGCGCACGAAGCAGCCGTCCTTGGCCGTGTTGCCCTCCGGAATCCACCACAGGCGGAAGAAGCCGAGAATGTGGTCGATGCGCACAGCGCCGGCGTTGCGGAAGACGGCGCGCAGCATGTCCCGATACGGCGCGTAGCCGAGCTCGGCGAGCATGTCGGGGCGCCACGGAGGCTGCGACCAGTTCTGCCCGAACTGGTTGTACTGATCAGCCGGCACGCCGACCGTCACACCGCGGGCCATCGCCGACCCGAACGACCACGCGTCCGCTCCACCGGCGTGCACACCGACGGGCAGATCGTGCACGATGCCGATCGACATACCGGCCGACCTCGCCTCGGACTGCACCTGCTTCGCCTGCGCTTCCAGGAGACACTGCAGCCAGACGTAGAACTCGGCGTCCTCGGCGTGGGCAGCCGCGAACTCGAGCACGTCGGCTCCGTTCGCCGTTGCCAGCTCAGCCGGCCAGTCGCGGGCGTCTCGCCCATGCACGCGCGAGATGGCGCAGAAGACACCGAACCGCTCGAGCGGCTCCCCGGCCTCCTTGCGGAACTCCGTGAAGTCGTCGTCGATGACGTTCGCCGACTGCCAGAGATCGAAGAGGGTGCGGAGCGCTGGTTCCTTCAGCGACCAGGCGGCGTCACGATCGATGCTGTCGACGCGGTTGCCGAGGATCGCTTCGCCCGCAAGACGCGAAAGCAGCTCCACAGTGTGCACCGGTACCTCGGTGCGCTGCGCGACGAAGGCGGCCGCCCAGTCGACGGTGAGGATCAGGGGGTCGCCGAACTGCCGTGAGGTCGGCAGGTACGGAGACGGCTCGATGGGCGACACCGGAGGGTTCGCGTTGAGGGGGTTGACGAGCACGAAGTCCGCGTCGCGCTCCGCACCCCAGGTCGTCAACGCGGCGAGGTCTCGGAGATCGCCGATCCCCCATGAGGTGGTGGAGCGGAGCTGATAGAGCTGGGTGAACAGCCCCCACGAGCGCTCGGCCGGCCAGGGAGTGCTCGTCGGCACGACGATCAGCGTGCCAGCAGGCGCATGCTCCGAGAGGTCGTCACCGACATTCGCGACGACCTCGTGCCAGCCCGTCGGCAGGTCCCCGGGCAGCGCGAACGTCGCGCGGCCGATCAGCACCCCGTCGAGGTCCTTCGGATCGACCCAGTTCTCCACCTGCTGCAGGCGGCGAGTCGACCCGTCTTCGAGGAGCGCGTCGACCTGGACGTCGCTCCCGTGGGGAACGTGGACGAAGATCGTGGCGTCGCTGCCCTCCCGCACCGTCGTGCAGGAAGGCACCACTCGGCGCCACGGCCGGTTCTCGAACTCGCGAGCCGAAGTGGCGACTTCTTCGTCGGTTGATGCCGGAAGACCGAGGGCGCCGAGGACCGCCGCGAGCGTCTCGGGCGCGACCTGCTCCTTCTCGCCCCGCCAGCCCCAGTACTCGACTTCGAGACCTGCGTTCGTCGCGAGATCGCGGATCGCGGTCAGGTTGGTGATGCTCACGAGTATTCGACCTCAGTTTCGGTGACGGTGATGGAGCGAGGGGTGAGCGGCTGGTCGGCCGGTCCGGCGACCGGCTCTCCGGTCCTCGTGTCGTAGTGGCTCGAGTGGCAGGGGCAGATGATGTGCTCGGCGGTCACCGTGGCGACAGGGCACCCCTGGTGCGTGCAGATCGAGCTGAAGCCGAAGTACTCACCCGCGGCGGGCTGGGTGATGACCGTCTCGGTGTCCGCGATCACGACCCCGCCTCCGACCGGCACATCACCGACGGCCACGGCGCCGCTCACCGTCGACGCGGCATCCGTGCCCTGTCCGCCGGCATCGTCGCCCCCGCACGCGGCAAGCAGCGCCGCCGTCGCGATTCCGCCGCCGACAGCAGCGCTTCCCCGTATGACCCCGCGTCGTGAAGGATCTCGTCGTTCGCTCACGCTTCAAGGCTAGTCGGCGTGCGGCTGAGCGGGCGGCGGCGCGCGAGCCGCTCCCCGCGACGACTACTCCTCGAGTTCGCGCCCCATGAGCTCCGGCAGGGTGAACGCAGCACCGGCGGCGAGCAGGAACGCGGCGGCGAACACGCCGAAGACGAGCACGCTGCCGCCACCCGCGAGCATGACGGGCACCAGCAGGGGCGCGATGATCGACGCTATGCGGCCGAAGCCGGCGGCCGCCCCGGTCCCCGACGCGCGCAGCCTCGTCGGATACAGCTCGGGGCCGATCGCGTACAGCGCTCCCCACGCGCCCAGGTTGAAGAAGGACAGGCACATGCCCGCGGCGAGGATCGCGCCCTCGGTCGTCGCGAAGCCGAACCAGAACGCGGCACACGCGGAGCCGAGCAGGAAGATGGCGAGCGTCGCGCGCCGCCCGATCCGCTCGATGAGGAAGGCCGCGACGAAGTATCCGGGCAGCTGCGCCAGCGTGATGATGAGCGTGAACTCGAACGACTTCACGAGGGTGAAGCCCTGCCCCACGAGGAGGCTCGGGATCCAGATGAACGCACCGTAGTAGCTGAGGTTGATGCAGAACCACACGGCCCACAGGGCGGCCGTCCGTCGGCGCAGCGACGGCGCCCAGAGGTCGCGCCATCGTGCCCGCTGGGAGTCTGGTGCCGCGGAGGCACGCGCCTCGGAGTGCCCGCGGTCGGACGCGTCGATACCCGCCGCCGGGGGCGCATCCACGCCAGCCGACTCCTCGAACTGCCGGACCGCGCGCTCGGCCTCCGCGTACCTGCCCTTGCTCTCCAGGAAGCGGACGGATTCGGGGAGCCCGAACCGCACGACCACCGCGTACACGGCAGGCAGGAGGCCCGTCAGGAGAGCCCAGCGCCAGCCGTCCGCCGACAGCGGGATGATGAAGGCCCCTATGAGGGCCGCGCCGATCCAGCCGACGGCCCAGAACGCCTCGAGCAGCACGACGACGCGTCCGCGGATGCGCTTCGGCGCGTACTCGCTCACGAGCGTCGAGGCGACGGGAAGCTCGGCACCGAGCCCCAGACCGACGATGAAGCGCAGCACCATGAGCGCGCCCACGGACGCCGCGAGCGCCGAGGCTCCCGTGGCGAGGCCGTAGATGAGGAGGGTCGCGGCGAACACCTGGCGTCGCCCGATCCTGTCGGCGAGCAGACCGCCGACGCTCGCGCCGATCGCCATGCCGACGAAGCCGATCGAGGCGATGTACGACAGCGTCGTCGCGTCGAGGCTCCACTGCACCGCGAGCGCGGCCATCACGAACGAGATGAGGCTGACGTCCATGGCGTCGAGTGCCCAGCCGATGCCGGACCCGAACAGGAGCTTGCGGTGCCTGCCGGTGAACGGGAGGCGGTCGAGGCGCTGATTTCGCGTCGGAGCCGCCTGCTCTGTCGCTGCGGCGGGGCGGTCAGCCGGAGTGCGCTCGGTCATGTGCGTATCCAAGGGTGCGGGGTGGAGGGGACGACTAACCGTGCCAGACAGGAAACGGCTCCACCAGCCCCCGTGCCGCATTGCGCAACGGAGGCCGGCGGCGCCGTGCCCTGCGCGCCTCAGGCCTCGGGGGCCGCCATGTAGAAGACCTCCCACAGGTGGCCGTCGAGGTCGTCGAACGCTGAACCGTACATCCCGAACTCGTTCGCCTCAGCCGGACGGTGGATTCTGCCCCCGCCAGCCTCTGCCTTGGCCGTGATCTCGTCGACTTCCTCGGTGCTGCCGAGGAGGAGGGCGGTCGTGCTCTCGTGGCGGTTTCCACCCACGATGGTCTCCGCGCCCTCCGGCAGGAATCCCTGGAAGCGCTCGGTCTGCAGCAGCATGATCGCGACCTGCTCGTTGACGACGACGCAGCTGGTGCTGTCATCGGAGAACATCGGGTTGATGGTGAAGCCAAGCCCGACGTAGAAGTCGGTGGCCGCCTTGACGTCGGCGACGGGCAGGTTCGGGAAGACCATGGACACGCCCATGATGGGCTCCTTTGCACTCGAGACATGTGACGACGGATTACGCGCCGTAGCACGATCATAGGAGTCCGAGCAGTCCACCGGAAGCGCGTCACGTGGCGTCGGGGGTCGTCCCGATAACGAGTGGGGTTGCGTCGGGGTCCTGCAGGAGTCCCTGCGCTCGAGCACGGTGTCGTGCGAGCGTCTCCGGCTCCATGTTCTGGAGGAGCGCGATCGTCATCTGGGTGCGCGGGTTGCGGGCGAAGACCGCCCGGTGGTGGGCGACGAAGTCCCAGTACAGGGCATCCCAAGTTTCAGTCCACGCCCCCGAAGGAAGGTCGGACATTTTCCGCAGGTAGTTGCTGCCGGAGACGTACGGCTTCGTGGTCACCGCCTCGCCGGCCGCGAACTGGCTCATGGCGTAGACGTTCGGCACCATGACCCAGTCGTATGCGTCCACGAACTGCTCCATGAACCACCGGTAGGCGTCGTCCGGGTGGATGTGGAGCAGCGACATCGCGTTGCCGAGCACCATGAGGCGTTCGATGTGGTGGGCGTACCCGGTCGCGAGCACGCGACGGATGACGAGGTCGACGGGGTCGAGTCCGGTGCTGGCGGTCCACCATCCGCGCCCCAGGCGGTTCGTGTGTCCGAGAACGTTGGATGTGCGGAGCTCCCGGCCCCGGAGTCGGTAGGTGGCCCGCATGTACTCCCTCCACCCGATCAGCTGACGCACGAAGCCTTCGAGGGAGGCGAGCGGTGTGCCCGCGCCGGCGCTCGCGAGCGTGGTCCGCAGCACCTCGCGCGGGTCGAGCAGACCGATGTTGAGCGCCGGCGTGAGCAGGCTGTGGTTGAGGAAGGGATGCTCCGCGGAGATCGCGTCCTCGTACGGGCCGAAGTCGTCGAGGCGTGTCCGGACGAACTCGTGGAGGTGCTCGCGCGCCTCGTGGGCGGTTGTGGGCCAGGCGAACGTCGTCGGGTCCCCCGGCGCTTGGGGGAATTCCTCGCGAACCCAGGCGATGGCGAGTTCGACCTGCTTCGTCCCTTCGTCACGGTCATCTGATGGCGGGGTGGCAGACATGAGTGCGTCCAGGTCGAAGGCGCCCTGGGGATGCACGCTCGGGTGTCCGCGGAAGCGCGAAACGGTCGGCGGCACGTGTCCCCTCGGCAGGCGCTTGCGGTTGTCCGCATCGAACGACCAGCTGCCGCCGCTTGGGCCGTCGCCGTCGAGGAGGATGCCGAGTCTGCGACGCTGCCAGATGTAGAACTCGTGCATGCGTGATTCGTTGTGCGCGAACCAGGAGTCCAGCTGCGCCCGGTCCGTGAGGAAGTTCGGCGTCTCGAGCTCGTCGTCCGCCGCCGCCGCGTAGCCCCCTGCCGCCAGTGCCCGGGCCAGGTCGCGTTCAAGCCAGTCGTCGACGACATCGAACCACGTCACCCGGGTTGGCGAATGTCGGCGGACGAGGGCGGCCAACTGCTGTCCGGAGGGAGCAGTCGGGTCGCTCTCCAGGTATTCGACGACGTGCCCTGCAGCGCGGAGGCGCTGCGCGAACCGGGTCATGGATGCTCGGTGCAGGACCAGCTTGTGCGAGTGGAAGGCGCACTGGCGGAAGAGGAGGTCGTGTTCGATGAGCACGAACACGGTTCCGTTCGGCTCGGCGAGGTGCGCCTCGAAGAGCTGGTGGGGCAGGACGAGGCGCAGCTCCCGCCCTGCCGCTCTCGTTTCAGCCAAGGAGCTCGACGGTGGCGTCTGCGGCCCGTCTTCCGGCGACCAGCGCACCTTGGATGGACCCTGTCTCGCGGTGGTCGCCCGTCACGATGAGCCGCTCGCCGACTCGCTCCGGCCCGCGGTCGACGAGGGGCGGTGGCTGGGCGGGGAGGGTGTGCGGGATGACGTGGTGCGCGAGCACCTCCCAGCCGTCGGTGGGCGTGCCGTATAGACGGGCGAGGTCGCGTCTGACGTCCGCTTCGCTCGCGAGTCCGTCCAGGCGGTCGAGGAGGGTGGTCGCCTGCACGAGGTGCTGTCCGTCCGGGGCGTAGGAGGGGGCCACCTCCGAGATGACGGCGGTGTTCCAGATGGGCCCCGCCGGCCCGCCGCCGACGTTCGAGGCATCCAGGAGGAGGAACGGCCCGGTTCGCGGCGTCCCCGTCGCTCGGAACCACCATGTTGTCAGGCCGTGCGTCTCCGGAGCCGCCTGGCCGGTCAGTGCAGGGAGGTCGTTCGGGGCAACCGCGACGATCGCGGCTCGGGCGAGGATCGTCCCCCGGTCGGTGACGACTCGCACTCCACCTGCGGTCTCGGTCACCTCCCGCGCGGGGGTGCCGAGCCGGACGGGCTCGTGCAGCGAGGCGGCGATCTGGGCGGGCAGTGCGCGCATGCCGTCGGCGGGGAGCCCTGGCGCGCCGAGCGCGAAGGAGCGGACGAGCTGCTTGACGTGGTTCGCCGAGCTGCCTCCGCTGCTGTCGGCCAGGACTCCGGCGAGGAACGTGTCGAGCAGGTCGAGTCGGAGCCGCCCGGTGAGGCCCGCATCCTCGAATGAGGCGCTGAGCGTCATATCCGGCCCAGCAGCCTGCGGGTCTGGGTGTGCAAGCGTCGGGCCGAGCCAGCGTGCGAGGGCCAGGACGTCGGAGACCGGCACGTGCCCGCTGAGCAGCGTCTGCAACGCGAACTGCGGATGGCGGAGCGGGTGCGCGAGCGTCGACGTCCGCTCCCCCGAACGGACGATGGCCCCGACCCCGAAGCGCTTGAGGTCGAGCGCAGCGAGGTCCACGGAGGCGCGCAACGCCGGGTAGGCGGGGTTGAGGACCTGGAAGCCGCGGTCGCAGAGGAAGCCATCGATGGCGTCCGTGCCGACTCTGCCGCCGACCTCGTCCTCCGACTCGAGGACCACGACGCTGCGCCCGCGCTCCTCGAGGCTCCGCGCGGCCCTGAGGCCGGCGAGCCCTGCTCCGATGACGACGACGTCCGTGTCCATGTGGCTCCGTTCGATGAGCTGCTCTCGACTGGTCCGTCAGTCTGCGGGAGCAACCCGGGCCGTCCCTGAGCGCGGGCGCGTGATCCTGCCAGGCGCGATCCTCGACAGACCGGAGTACTGGTGGCGCAGAATGGCCAGCATGCACGTCATTCACGAGATGGGGGAGCCCGATGGCGCCGCCACGCACGCGGCGCGACTGGCCTCGCTCCGCGCGGAGGCCGTCGACCGCGTCACCGCTACCTCCGCGGCCCTGCGGGCGCTTGTGCAGGACCGATCCTCGCTCAACGACGACGACGAGCACGACCCAGATGGCGCTCCGCTGTCAGCCGAGTGGTCCCGCCTCGCCGGGCAGGTGGATGCGGCGCAGTCGGAGCTCCAGCAGATCGAGGCGGCACTGCTCCGCCTGGACGAGGGCCGCTACGGCGTCTGCTCGACGTGCGGCCAGCGCATCCCGAACATCAGGCTGCGGGTTCGTCCCTTCGCGGAGCAGTGCGTCTCCTGCGCAGAGCAGCGGCGACGCCCCGGCCGTCAGTAGGCGGATCGCCTGTCCCTCCACCACAGCCTGCACGGCTGAGTTGAACCTCGCCGAACGCCGAGGCAGGGCGGCAGCGTCTCCGGCTCACCCCCGCACGCGTCGTAGGCGTTGAGGAAGATCTCGCAATCGCAGTAGGCGCCCAGACGATCGAGGCGCTCGAGGAGTGCGGTCGCTCGCGGGGCCGTGCGTTCCTGGTACCACTGCGAGAAGCGGTGGGCGCCGTCGCAGCCGAACTCGTCCAGCTGCGCCGCGACGTAGCACAGCAGGCACTCGCGCGGCCCGGGTTCGAGCAGGTCGTTCGCTATCGCCTGGACGAGGGTCTCGGCTTCTTGGTCGATTCGTTGATCTGTCATGACCCGATCTTGGACCGGACCACCGACAATCTCTACGGCGGCATCCGCGGCCCCGCAGGGCGACGCGATTCAGCTCTCGCGAGACGAGAGCACGCAGAACTCGTTGCCCTCCGGATCGCACAGGACAACCCACGTGACGTCGTCGCCCTGGCCGACATCCGCGCGCGTTGCGCCCCGTGCGATCAAGGCATCGACATGAGCCACCTGGCTCTCGTGCAGCGGAGCAGCGAGGTCGATGTGCAGACGGTTCTTCACGGTCTTGTCCTCGCCGACCGGGACGAAGACGAGCCCGGGTCCGACCCGCTCGAATGGCACACCCGGGTTGTCCTCATCGAGCCACTTCGGGATGATGACCGCCTCATCTCCGTCCTGGAAGGAGACCTGCCAGTCGAGCGTCTCTGCCCACCAGGCCGCAAGAGCACGATGATCTCTCGAATCGATGACGGTCGAATACCAGCGAAGTCCCATGTGCGCCTCCTCAGACTCGCCCATCCTCGGCGACCGAGCTGGGGATTCGCGCCGCCCGGCCCGAGAAGACCTCGACCTCTCGAGCTCGAGGAGACCGAGCAGGTTCGGAGAAGCATCCGCGCTCCAGGGGTCGTACCGTAGTCGTGATTCACCTGCCCGACTGAACGAAGGAAGCTGCCATGGCGGAGAAGACGACCGGACTCTCGAAGGACGAGCGCGAGGCGGTCAAGCAACGTGCCGCGGAGCTGCGCGCCGAGCAGAAGGCTGGCAAGAACAGGGCCGCGGGGGACGCGGCCATCCAGAAGGCGATCGCGGAGATGACCGACGCGGACAAGGCGCTCGCCGAGGGCGTCGACCGCATCGTGAAGGACGTCGCCCCGCAGCTGATGCCGAAGACCTGGTACGGCTTCCCCGCGTACACCGACGCCGACGGCAAGGTCGTCGTGTTCTTCAAGGCGGCGTCGAAGTTCACGACCCGGTACGCGACCCTCGGCTTCGAGGAAGCGGCGAAGCTCGACGACGGCGACCTCTGGGTGACCTCGTTCGCACTCATCGACCTCACGCCGGAGACCGAGAAGACCATCGCCGACTACGTGCGCAAGGCCGCGGGCTCGTAAGCGCAGCGGTGTCGCACGCCAGGCAGGGTCCTCCCGTCCGGCCCGCACGCTCAGCCCTGTGCGACCCTGCGGTAGCGGATGTGCGTGGCGAGCGGCGAGTGCAGCACCTCGACCGGTTCGTACCCGAACGTCTCGACGCCATCGAACATCCGCTCGCCGGAATGCAGGAGGACGGGCGCGATGTCGAGGGCGAGCTCGTCGATGACGCCTGCCTGCAGCGCCTGCCTGACCGTGGAGGCGCCGCCCGCGATGTCAACACCTTTGCCGTCAGCGACGGCAAGGGCCTGGGCGTACGCCGCGTCGAACCCCTCGGTCACGAAGTGGAAGGTCGTGCCGCCTTCCAGCTCGACGGGTTCGCGGGCGTGATGCGTCAGCACGAATACCGGCGCGTGGTACGGGGGCTCCTCGCCCCACCAGCCGCGCCAGTCCCCGTCCCAGTCGCCGCGAATCGGTCCGAACATGTTCCGGCCCATGACGTAGGCGCCTCGGGACCGCATGAGCCAGTCGGCCGCCGCCTCGTCCGCGTCGGTCGCGCGCGGATCCCCCATGTGCCACGAGTGGACGTCGTGCCCTCGCCTGCCGAGAGGATGCTCGCGACTCTGCTCGGGACCGGCGACGAAGCCATCCAGGGAGATGGACATGTGACACGTGGTGTCGGACATTCGGGGCCCTCCGTTGGACGCGAGATCAGATCCTGACCGCGACCCTACTCCCGATTCCGCCCGGGCATCACTCCCCGCCACCCGCCGCCGTGATGAGCGTGTGCAGCGTGCTGCTGAGCAGTTCACCGTGCCGTTCGTCGAGCGTCTCGCCGGCCCGGAGGAGACCGATGACGTAGAGCCCGCTGATGGCTTCCGCCCGCACCCGCTCGTCGCGCACGCGCACGAGGGAGCGCACCGCGTCGCTCGTGACGTTCATGACGAGCCGCGGTCGCGCACGCGACGCCTCAGGCTCGCTGAGCAAGCCCGCCCACGGGTCCGCCTCAGCGGCATCGTCCGCCAGCCGGCTCCGGTGGTCCACGCCGGGGGCGGCGACGAACAGGGACGGCGTTGACGCGGGCGCAAACGCCCGCAGATCGAGATCGACTCCGAGCCGTTCGAGGACTGCACGGGCGTGCACCTCCAACCCGCGGGCCTCCGCGCCACCCTGGCGCGGTTCAGGGAGGGAGTCAAGGAACGCGTGCGGGTCGAACGCCCGCACGCGCGCGGCATGCCCGCGACGTTCGCGCACCTTGCGCAGGATCTCGCTCCCGTAGACGTAGGAGCCGTTCACGAGCAGCGACCGCTTCGCACGCAGCAGCGGGGCGAACGCGGTGAAGTCGGTCATCGACGAGGTGTACTGCACGTCGTCAGAGAGCCGCAGGATCTGCGCGAGCGTCATCGTGCCCTCGCTGGTCTCCCAGGGCACATGGCCGATCACGAGGTCGAGCATGTCGTCATCGCTCGCCGCCATGGCGAGGATGCCTTTCGCATGGACGTCCATGAACCGGTCGAAGCCGACCGGGTCGCTCAGCGCGAAGTGCTCGATCCCCTGCCTGAGCTGCATGCCGATCTGCCCCTTCACATCGCTGATCGCCGGCGAATCCTGCAGGGACTCTCGGGATGCGGTCAGAGCGAGGTCGCCGCCCTCGACGGCGAGTCGCACGAAGTAGGCCCAGTTCGGAGCCAGCTGCACGTTGTCGTCGGCAACGAACATGCCGTGAGAGTAGACGGTGTCGCCGTGCCGGTTCCCGACCCGCCCCGGGCTGTCCGAGATGAAGGCCACCCCGACCACACCGGCGGTGGGAACGTCGATGGGGAGCACGGCCAGCGGCGCGAAGCCGAACTCGCGATGACACCAGGCGGTCGCCTCGAGGTCGGAGCCTCTCCAGGGCGGCGTCCGGGTGCTGACGATCTCGGGCTGCGGCTGCGCGCCCGTCTGCAGCGAGATCGGGAGCTCGAGCAAGCTCGCGAACCGCTCAGCGAGCAGGCGCACCCGCGCGGGTTCCACCCACTCCCGGTCGTCGGCACGCGCCTGCACTCGCACCTCGGTGCCGGCCCCCGCCAGAGGCGTCTGAGCGGTCGTGATCGAGAAGGTCCCGTCGGAGCTCCCGACCCAGCTCAGCGTCGGCGCGTCGGCCGAACGCGCGCTGCGCGACCGCACCTCGATGCGGTCGGCGATGAGGAAGCACGACAGCAGCCCGATGCCGAACTGGCCCAGGTACTGACGACGCACTCGCGTGAAGTCGCTCCGCTTGCTCGAGGCACCGATGGTCGCGAGCACCGACCGCATCTCCTCCTCGGTCAGCCCGATGCCGGAGTCGCGGACCACCACGGCCCCGCCGTCTTCGACCTCGATCGTGATCTCCCGCGGTGCATCGGAGTCGACTTCGCTCCTGGCCACGACTGCGTCCCTGGCGTTCTGGATGAGCTCGCGGAGGTACACGCGCGGGCTGGAGTACAGGTGGTGGGACAGGATATCGACGATGCCGCGCAAGTCGACGCGGAAGCTCTCCCCGCTCACGCGGACGCCCCGAAGGAGGTGTCGCCCGGGAACCATCGGTCTCGCACCCGGGGGCTCCACCGGTCGTCGCCGTTTCGGGCGTCCAGACGGCGGGTGATGTCGGCGGCGCGCGCACGGAGTTCCGGACCGCGCGGGTCGTCCGGGGACGTGGCGAGCAGCGCACTGCCGCAGGCGGCGAAGATCATCAGGTCGCTCGGCGCGTCGTCGAGGTCCGCGAGCAGCGCGTCGATGAGCGGCCCGAGTTCCGCACCGGGTGCCGCCACGCCCTCGAGCAGCACCCATCCGGGCAGCGGACCGAACGCCTCCACGTCCCCCTCGACGCTCTCGAGGACGCGGGCGAGTTCGGCGGAGGCGTCCCTGTCCCCTGACCTGGCGTCCAGCCAGCACAGCCAGGCGGTTGCCGCGCGCACCTGCTCAGCGTCGCCGGTCGCGAGGACGCGCTTGGCCGTCGCAGCCGCGAAGGCAGGCGCGACGAACGCGGTCAGGCGAACGACCTCGAGGTCGACGGTGACGCGGTCGAGGAGCTTCTCGTCTGCCTCGAGCTCTGCTGCGAGCTGCTCCACCGCGGCGCGCAGTGATGCGACATCATCGCGGTGGGTGGCGATCTCCGCTCGAGCAAGCGTGAGGTGCGAGGCGGGTCCCCCGGTCACCTCGCGGAGGCGCGCTTCTGCCCCGATGAGCTCCTCGATCTCCGACCACGAGACCTCGGGCGCCGCGACGGCCTGCTCGACGGTCACCGTGAAGAACCGCTCGCCGATCGCCTGGAAGGCATCCTCGATGGCATCGGGCGCGCTCAGGAGCTCGGTCTGCGACCTTCGGAAGTCTCGAACGAGGGTGGCGATCCTGCCCTGCTGCCCCGCCCGGAGACCGTGGAGCAGCGGCACGCAGTAGCGGGTCGACGCGCACTTGAGCTGCTCCGAGCGCGCCGCGAGGGAGGCCGCGAGGGCGTCGGCGTCTTCTGGGGTCTCTGCGGAGAGCAGCTCCATCGTCGCGCCGAGGTGCGCGACGTAGCGGTGCTTGATCGAGATGGGCGGGTCCTCGGAGCTCACGGACCCCGTGCGAGGCAGCCAGCCGGCGGCGAGGATCGTCTCGGCTCGTTCTTCCACATCGCCCCAGACCTTCGGGTCATCGACGACGGCGGGCCGTGGATGCGTCGGGAGTCCCGCCCACCAGAACGTCTCGAGTTCGCGAGCGTGCACGTCCGTGTCGCCGCGCCGATCCAGCTCCGCGGCGGACTGCTCGACGAGGACCCTCAGCAGCTGCCCCTCCTCACCACTCGGGTCTGCAAGGGTTCGGCTGCGAGCGACGGCGGCTGTCGCTTCCCAGTCGCTTCCGTCGAAGTGCAGGTTGCGGAGGGTCTCGTCGACGGCGGCGAGCGCTGCACGCGGTCGCTCTTCCAGGACGGGGAGGAGGAACTCGGCGACCCCGTCTCGAGCGAGCCGGGCGGATCCGACCCATTCGAGGAGCTGGTCGGCGATGAGGTTCGCGTCCGCTCGCCGACCGGCGCGAACGTAGAAGAACGCGAGGAGGATGAGCAGCGGCACGGCGTTCGCCGCCTCGGAACGCGCCTCATCGAAGGCGCCTGGGTCGATCTCCAGCATCCGCAACCGCTGCTCGAGTGCCTGCGTCGCGCGTGGCAGGTCGAAGCGCGCGACGAGCGGCAGCTCCATCTGGATGACGCCGGAGTCATCCGGCCGCCATTCAACGCTGTTCTCAGAGCGCCAGCGCTGGACCCAGTCGAGCGTCGCCACGCCATCGCCCCGAGCTGCCGCGACGGCGGCTCGGGCGACGTAGACGCCGACGATGTCGGCCCCTCGCTGTCGGATCTGCTGCTCGACGAGATCGATGGCGCGGGTGATCTGCTCGAGGGGCACGACCGGGTCGTCGACAAGCGTCATGCTCGCCGTCGCGATGGAGTTGAGCATGCGGTTCACGTTCGCGGGGGCGATGAGGTCGCCGTGGCGGTGGATGACCTGCATGAGGCGCACGTACGCGTCGAGCGCGCGGACGGCCAGCCCTGCCTTGACGAGGGTTGTGTACTGCCCGAAGCGGGCACTCGCCATGAGGTGCGGGAACTCGGCGCGTTCGCAGTCGTCGATGAACTCGTCCCAGACCTCGAGCTTCCCCTCGTCCTCTGGCAGGTCCCAGATGGCGGAGCTGCGCTCGAAGAGACTCTGAATGCGTTCCTGCTGCTCGTCGTCGAGCGAGCTGACCTCTGAGTAGGCGATCATCGTGGGTCTCCAATGCCAAGTGGTGTTGTTCGCAGGAAACGGTTCAGTCGGCACCGTCGACGTGCACGCCGCGCCGTTCGAGCGCCCTGCGCGCGCGGACGCCGAGGAAGCCGCCGATGTCCTCCACTCGCCGGAGGTTCGTGAACGGCTCGAGGTCGTGGTCCGTGATCGTCGTGATGTCGAAGCTGTTGTCCTCCCCGTCCCACCGCGGAATCAGCTGCGCGTAGATCTCGTTGCCGCCGTCGAGGACGAGCTGCTCGACCTTCCCTGCCACGCGGGCCGGGATCGGGTAGCCGCGCAGCCAGGCGCGCACGGAAGGGATCATGGTGTCGTAGTACTCGTCCGGATCGAAGTTCTTCGCTCCTCGATCCTGTGCGAAGTCGTACACGTTGAAGCGCGGACCAAGTACCCGCTGGACGAACATGAGCTCGTTGAGGATCGCGAGCCGGAACGGGAACGACTTCAGCGAGAGTGTCTGCTCGTCGGGCACCGGAAGCTTCCACTTCCCGGACGGCTTCTTCACCGGCAGCACGGGCTTGTGCGAGGCGATGATCTCCGTGACCGGTGCCTGCGCTGACCGGACCATGTCGGCGAGCTCGTCGGTCTGCGCTCTGGCGAAGCGCTCCCGTGCCTCCATGGCGTGGAGCTCCTGCAGCTCGGTGGTGTTCAGGAGCAGGACGAACTCCCAATCCCCGACCCTGAACCGGAGCATGAGGTACGCCTTCCGGAGCTCCGCATCCGGGGCCGCTGCGATCGGCGGCTGCCCCTCGATGGTGAACGCCCCCGTGTAGACACCCGACGGGCGATACAGACGCGCCGCTTCGTCTCGCTTGGACTCGCTGCGCGCATCGGTCGCGACGGTCACGTACACGCCAGTCGCCACCTCACCGTCCTTCGTGGACACCCGCACGCCGACGTCGTCCCAGACGACCCAGGTGGTGCTCCCGTTGGGAGAGAGGGTGCGCGGCGAGCCGAAGACCTCCGTCAGGGCGCGGACGCTCTGAGCGTCCACCAGGACACCGTCGACTCGGACCCCGTCTCTTGAGACATCGATGCTCGGCATGTTCACGTCTCCACCCATGATCACCACTCCCTCGAGGCTCAACCGAGACCAACAGTATGCGAGGCGGCACGCCTGTGCGCGAGCAGCGCGCCGTGCTGGTTCTGCGCCCGGCACTGGCGGTACTTGAGGTCGTCATCGTCCAGCATCCGGGTACGGTTGCTGCTGTGAGGGCGCTGCCCCTGCCATGGCAGACCGGATTGGCGGACCCCGAGTGTCGAAGCGCAGAAGCAGATCGAAGGTGCCGGAGCGGGACTCGCGCTGCTTCGTGCAGGTGAGGAGCCAGCCGAGCCTCGGCGTCGAGACGACGACTGGAATCACCTGGGTCGGCGTCGACCAGCAGGTCGGGCACGGCTCCGCGGATGCACTCTTCGAGCTCACCACCGAGCAGTACGTCGGGGAGTTGCTCTGGGACTCGGTCAAGCCAGGGTTCGTCGGCGAGTGCTGGTCAGGCAAGCACGACGACCTCAGGCTCTTCGACCCTCGCGGTGGGTCCTGGTATCCGGAGCAATGGGTTCCCGCGAGGAGCCGCATGTTCCCCCCGAAGATCGACGGGGAGATCTGGCACCACGTGGACGCCCTGGGCGAGCCCCTGGATTCGCAACGCGCGACGGTCTCGCGCGCGCTCGCGGGCGGAACGGAGGACATGGCCGTGGATGCCGGGCGCGTCACGAGCATCCGCTTCACGCTGAACGGGGACGGCGCGTATCCGCGACCGGCTGGTCTCATCGCAGGGCTCGGTGCCGGGGCGAGTCGAGCTGAGGTGGCGGCGGTGCTCGGCGCTCACGTCGGCGGGCACTCGGACGTGCACGTCCTCGAAGGTGATCGTGTGCGCCTCCGCTACGACGCTGTGGGGCTCACCGAGGTACTCCTCGAGCGTCCCGCCGCGCAGCCCTTGCCGGACGGGCCGATGCGGCTGGTCCTCGAGATGCTCGGCGAGCCGCAGGGCGGCTGCGCCTGGACGCGCGGGGTCGAGCTTCTCGGGGAGGTCCGTCGGCGCTGGGCCGTGTCATCGGGGTTCCCGAGGCGCCTTCTCGAGTTGGACAGCGGCGCGGAGGTGCAGGTTCAGGATGCGCAGGTGCTGAGCGTTCGTCTCCGGCCCTCACCTGCGTCGGACGTTGTGCTCCGGGCGACTGCGACGCCGCAAGTGCGCAGGCCGCACTGGCCAGGGACGCGTGAGGAGATTCGTCGAGGGTTCGGTGCGCCGCTCGCAACGACCGGCCGGATGGAACTCCGACGGTTCGGGGCCTGCGATCTGTTGACGGAGTACAGCTCGCACGAAGCCGACGCGGCGGTGACCGAGCTGACGGCGGTCCCCGTCGGGGTCAGCGTGTCGCATCGCATCCACCGGTGGCGCTCGGGCGAGTTCACGATGTTCCTCGACGCCCTCGGCCGGGATGAACAGCATCCGCTTGTGCTGGCCGTCGGTCGGCTCGATGGGGTCGACCTCACGTTCCTAACTGGTCGTCTTGCTCGCGTCGAGGTCGGCGGCACTGGCTCTCACGCCGAGCGCTTCGCCGCGTTCGTCGACGGAACGCCCGCGCGCCCAACCCGCAAGGAGCTCCCATTCGGAGTGCCGACGTACATCGGCGAGCACGACGATCTGCGCGACTTCGAGCAAGGCTGGATCCACGTGCACGCACGCGACGGCGTGCACGTCACGACCATCGCGGTGAGCCTTGAACCGCCGGAAGGTATCAACGTCCACCTCTGGCTGCCGCACCGCGACCGCTGAGTCCCAGTCTCAACGGCACCCGCGGCTTGGCCCCTCTGCTCGGTCCGGGACCTGACCTGTTCAGTCCAGGTACGGAGTGTCACCCGGGTGGCAGCGAATCCCAGACCTCTCGCCACTTGGCCGCGAGCGTGTCGATCGTCTCATGCGCGTTCAGCCCGCTCGGCTGAGGAACGACCCAGAGGTCCACGCCGTCAGGCCAACCGTCGATCGCGAGCACATCCTGCCGTCCGAGCACCGCCTTGGGCAGCGCGAATGCGGTCCGGAAGGCGGTGATACCGGCAACGGCCACCGCGTCCGGGCGCATCTCCCGCACCCGCCCGACGAGTCGCCGCCCACCGGTCTGCAACTCTGAGCGGGAGAGTTCGTCGGCTCGCACCGTGGCGCGACCGACCAGGTTCGTGATCGCGATGCCGTGGCGCAGCAGCGACTGCTCATCGTCGTCCAGAAGCCCGCGCGAGGCGTCGACGACGTGGTCCGTGAACCCGGCTCGGTGCAACGAGGGCCAGAAGCGGTTGCCCGGCCGAGCGAACGGGGCGTTGACCGCCGCAGTCCACAGCCCCGGGTTGACGCCCACGATGAGGAGACGGACCGTTGCGAGATCGACGGGGAGAACGTCGTCCACGGCATCGGCGTCGCTGCCCCGGAACGCGGCGAGCTCGACGGTCAGAGGTTTCCGACCACCAAGCGGCGACTCCCGACGCGCCTTGGCAGGAATCGGCGCAGATGCGGGCGAATCACTCAACGCAGGTCCTTTACATCGACGGTCCGAGGCTCCCTGCTCGCAGCAGACGGTGACCGTGGGCGCCGCTAGACGTTGAAGCGGAACTCGACCACGTCGCCGTCCTGCATGACGTAGTCCTTGCCCTCCATGCGGGCCTTGCCCTTGGCGCGAGCCTCGGCGGTGGAGCCGGTCTCGACGAGGTCGTCGAACGAGATGACCTCGGCCTTGATGAAGCCGCGCTCAAAGTCGGTGTGGATGACGCCCGCAGCGGCAGGCGCCTTCCAGCCCTTGCGGATCGTCCACGCGCGCGACTCCTTGGGGCCGGCGGTGAGGTACGTCTGCAGCCCGAGCGTGTCGAAGCCGATGCGCGCGAGCTGGCTGAGGCCCGACTCGTCCTGACCGAGCGACGCGAGCAGCTCTGCCGCCTCCTCCGGGTCCAGGTCGATGAGCTCCGACTCGGTCTGCGCGTCGAGGAAGATCGCCTTCGCGGGTGCGACGAGCGCGGCCAGCTCGGCCAGCTTCTCCTCGCTGCTCAGCGCGGCCTCGTCGATGTTGAAGACGAAGATCATGGGCTTGGCCGTCAGCAGGCCGAGCTCCTTGATGGGCTCGAGATCGATCTTCGTCGCCGAGAGCAGCGTTCCCTCGTCGAGCGCCGCCTTGGCCTCGTTCGCCGCCTCGAGCACGGACGAGTCAAGACGCTTCTGCTTGACTTCCTTCTCGAACCGCGGGAGCGCCTTCTCGATGGTCTGCAGATCGGCGAGGATCAGCTCGGTGTTGATCGTCTCCATGTCGCTGGCCGGCTCGACCTTGCCGTCGACGTGCACCACGTCGCCGTCTTCGAAGCCGCGCACGACCTGCACGATCGCATCCGCTTCACGGATGTTCGCGAGGAACTGGTTGCCCAGCCCCTCCCCCTCGCTCGCACCGCGCACGATACCGGCGATGTCAACGAACGACACCGCGGCCGGGAGGATGCGCTCCGAGCCGAAGATCTCCGCGAGCACCTTCAGGCGAGCGTCCGGCAGCTCGACGACCCCCACGTTCGGCTCGATCGTCGCGAACGGGTAGTTCGCCGCGAGAACCTGGTTCTTCGTGAGTGCGTTGAAAAGGGTCGATTTGCCGACGTTGGGCAGGCCGACGATGCCAAGAGTAAGAGCCACGAGGGTCTATCGTACTTGCCCGCCGCGAGTTGCGGGCCCGACTTCGTGCCACCATGAATGACGTGACCATAGACTTCACGGCGATCGACTTCGAGACCGCCAACGGCTCCCCCGCCTCGGCCTGCGCTGTCGGCCTCGTGCGGGTCCGTGGCGGCACCGTGGTCGAGAGAGCGACGTGGCTCATCCGACCCCCGCTGGCCCACGACGTCTTCCTGCCGTTCAACGTGCAGCTCCATGGGATCAGCCGAGAGCTGACGCGCTCGGCCCAGACCTGGGAGGCGCAGCTGCCCGCGCTGCTCGACTTCTGCGGCAACGATGTCCTCGTCGCCCACAACGCTCGCTTCGACATCGGAGTTCTGCTCGCGAGCTCCCTGGCGACACGCGCGGCGCTCCCGCCCCTCACGTACTTCTGCTCCCTGCGGCTCGCTCGACGCAGCTACGAGCTCCACTCCTACCGGCTCCCCGTCGCCGCAGCAGCGGCGGGCTTCACCACGCTCGTGCACCACGATCCCGTGTCCGACGCGGAGGCAAGCGCCGCCGTCGTGAGCGACACTGCGAGACGATTCGGCGCCACGGACCTCGCATCCCTCGCCGCACTGCAGGGCGTTCCGATCGAACGGATCGAACTCGAGCGAGAGCGGGAACTGGCCGCAACACTCACCGCGGCGGCCACCTTCGCCTGAAATGTCGGAGGCACCTGCGAGGGTGGATGCATGGACATCATTCCCCTCGTCATCGGGCTCCTCCTCGGCCTCGTCGTCGGCTTCGCCATTTCGACGATGCGGGGCGCGAGTCAGCGTCAGCAGCTGGCCGCCGAACTCGCGGGAGCGAGCGCTCGCGCGGTGGCTGCCGGAGAGGCGCGCGCGACAGCAGAGCAGCATCTCGAGGAGGTCCGCGCTCGAGAACGCGTACAACTGGATGCGAGGCGCTCCAAGGAGGTCGGCGAGCAGCAGGTGCTCACGGCGCTCGCCCCGGTCAACAAGCAGCTCGAGCTCATGCGTCGAGCTGTCGCCTCGATCGAGGAGCAGCGGCTCCAGCAGCACGGCGAGCTGAGCGAGCAGCTCCGCAACCAGCACGAGGCCGACGAGCGACTTCGAGCGACGACCGATTCGCTCGCCTCAGCGCTCCAGTCCAATCAGGCGCGCGGTGTCTGGGGCGAGGCGCAGCTGCGCAACATCGTCGAGGCCTCCGGCATGATCGAGCGGGTCGACTTCGACACGCAGGTCAGCGTCACCGGGGAGACAGGCCCCGGTCGCCCCGACATGATCGTGCATCTCCCGGGCGACAAGCATCTCGTCATCGACGCCAAAGCACCGATGGCGAAGTACCTCGCGGCGAGCCAGCTCAGCGAGCTCGGCGACGAGGAGGAGACCGCCAGGCGTCGCACGCTCATGGGCGAGCACGCGAAGACGCTGCGGGCGCACGTCGTGGCACTCGCCGCCCGCGGCTACCCGAGCGCGGTCTCGGGCTCGCCTGAGCTGGTCATCGCCTTCGTGCCGAGCGAGTCGGCGCTCTCAGCCGCAGTCGCCTCCGACCCGTCGCTGCTTGAGGACGCCATTCACCGCGGAGTCGCAGTGACCTCCCCGGTCTCGCTCTGGGCGACGCTCCGCGCGATCGCGTACGCCTGGCAACAGGACGTCCTTCAAGACCAGGCGCACGAGATCTTCGAGCTCAGCACCCAGCTCCACACCCGCCTCGGGACGCTCGCCACCCACATCGACAAGCTCGGCCGATCACTATCCGGCGCCACGACCAGCTACAACGCCTTCCTCGGCTCGCTCGAGACGCGCGTCCTGCCGACGGCTCGCAAGCTCGACGCGCTCAACATCGGCTCCCCCATCCACACGCCACGCCCCGTCGAGGAGCAGCTGCGTGGAATCACCGCCCCCGAGCTGACAGAGCAGGGTCACCTCACACCGACGGAACCCGAACTCAGCCAGCGCTGACACTCGATCCCCCTTCACGTCGACGACGAAACGCTGCCCACCGGATGCGCCACCGGCCAGAGGCGGGCGTCGTATCCGATGGACAGCGAGAGCGCTGTGTCAGCGTGCTCCCGAGATCAGAGCCACTTGTCGGCCATGTGCTCGGCCGTCACGCGACGCACGGTGCCCGAACGGGAGCGAAGCACGACGGAGTCGGTCAGGATGCGGTTGCCGACGCGGCGCACACCCGCGCACAGACCGCCGTCGGTCACGCCGGTGGCCACGAAGTAGGTGTTCTCGGTGCGCACCAGATCGTCCTGCGTGAGCACTGCCTCCAGGTCGTGCCCGCTGGCGATCGCCCGCTCGCGCTCCTCCGCATTGCGCGGGTACCAGCGGCCCTGGAGCACGCCGCCGAGGGCCTTGATCGCGCAGGCCGTGATGATGCCCTCCGGCGTTCCGCCGATGCCGACGCACATGTCGATGCGCCCGGTTCCACGCGCCGCGTTGATGCCGCCGGCGACATCGCCGTCAAGCATGAGCTGCGTGCCCGCACCGGCCTCGCGGATCTCGTTGATGAGCTCCTCATGGCGCGGTCGATCAAGGACGGCGACGACCATGTCCTCGATCGGCTTGTTCTTCGCCTTCGACAGCGCACGGATGTTCTCGCCTATCGGGCGAGCGAGATCGATGACCCCGACCCCCTCGGGGCCGGTCACGATCTTCTCCATGTAGAAGAGATCCTTCGGGTTGTACATCGAACCGCGATCAGCCACAGCGATGACGCTCAGGGCGTTCTGGCGCCCAGCGGCGGTCAAGCTCGTCCCGTCGATCGGATCGACCGCGATGTCGCAGTCAGGGCCCTGCCCGTTGCCGACCTGCTCGCCGTTGAACAGCATCGGGGCTTCATCCTTCTCACCCTCGCCGATCACGACGACGCCGGCGAAGTCGACGGTAGAGAGGAATTTGCGCATGGCGTCGACCGCGGCACCATCGGCCGCGTTCTTGTCGCCTCGCCCGATGAACGGCGTCGCTCGGATGGCAGCGGCCTCGGTTGCGCGCACCAACTCCATAGCGAGGTTGCGGTCCGGGTTCGCAAAGAGCTGCCCGTGCTCAGGAGTCGGAGTGGCGGAAGTTGAGGTCACAGGGGTCCCTTTCGCTGGCGTTGTGGACGTTCTCGCCGAGCAATCACACGACACCATTGCTCCGCGCTATCCAGTTCCCAACCCTAGTACGCACGCTCGGAGAAAGTCGGCGGCCCTGGCTAGACTTCACGCGTAAGTTCCAAGCGCTGAAGGAGCACACATGCCCATCGCAACACCGGACCAGTACGCCGAGATGCTGAACCGAGCCAAGGAAGGCGGCTTCGCGTACCCCGCGATCAACGTCTCCAGCTCGTCGACCATCAACTCCGTCCTCCAGGGTCTCACCGAAGCCGGCTCTGACGGCATCCTCCAGGTCACGACGGGCGGCGCCGACTACTTCGCCGGCCAGTCCGTGAAGGCACGCGCCTCCGGCGCGCTTGCCATGGCCGCATTCGCACACGAGGTCGCGAAGAACTACCCCATCACGGTCGCGCTGCACACCGACCACTGCCCCAAGGACGCGCTCGACGGATTCGTCTACCCACTCCTCGAGGCATCGGCCGAGCAGATCAAGCGCGGCGGCGAGCCGATCTTCCAGTCGCACATGTGGGACGGCTCCGCTGTGCCGCTCGCCGAGAACCTCGAGATCGCGTCGAAGATCCTCAAGCTCACCCAGGCCAACAACCAGATCCTCGAGGTCGAGATCGGCGTCGTCGGCGGCGAAGAGGACGGCGTCGCCCACGAGATCAACGAGCACCTCTACACGACGCTCGATGACGCGATCGCGACCGTCGAAGCCCTCGGTCTCGGCGACCGCGGCCGCTACATGGCCGCGCTCACGTTCGGCAACGTCCACGGCGTCTACAAGCCCGGCAATGTCAAGCTCCGTCCCGAACTCCTCGCGGAGATCCAGGCGGGCCTGGCCGAGAAGTACGGCACCGCGGCCAAGCCGCTCGACCTGGTCTTCCACGGCGGCTCGGGTTCCACCGACGAAGAGATCGCCGAAGCAGTCCGCAACGGCGTCATCAAGATGAACATCGACACGGACACGCAGTACGCGTTCAGCCGTTCGGTTGCCGACACGGTCCTCAAGAACTACGACGGCTTCCTCAAGATCGACGGGGAAGTCGGCAACAAGAAGGTCTATGACCCCCGCTCGTGGGGCAAGAAGGCCGAGACCGCGATGGCGGCTCGAGTCGTCGAAGCCACCAAGCAGCTCGGCTCGTTCGGTAACTCAGCCGCGTGAGCGTGACGCCGGGAGCCGAGCAGCAGGACTCGTTGCAGGAAGCGAAACGCAAGAACGACCGCTTCCTCGGCATCGGGTTCCTGGTGCTCGGCCTCGTCGCCACGATCCTGAACATGACGACGTTCACGGAGAACTCGCTGGCAGGCCAGATGGCTCTGCTCTACGAGGACTTCGGGATCAGCGACTACGTCCGGCCTGAAGGGCTCGGCGTGCTGTCAACGACGGCGATCCTCGTGCTTCCCGCGATCTACGCGCTCACGCTGTACCTCACGCTCATCCGCTGGAAAGCAGGCAAGCGCGCCATGTGGATCCCCATCATCGGTGCCGCCGCCACCCTCGTCACGATCTTCGGCCTCACGTTGACCGCGATCCTGCTGCACGGGGAACTGCTCCAGGCGCTCTCGAGCGGCGCACTGCCGACCGCGACGCCGACGTCCACCTGACGGGACACGCGCGGCGGCGCCGACGAGCGCCTCGCGCTCTCCACAGGGACGAGAACTCGGCCCTGGCTCGCGATATCCTCGATATCGCGAGGCAGGGCCGAATTTTTCGGTCCTGACGCGCAGTCCCGATCGCGTCCGCGCGGGGCAGCCCAGATCTGCGAAAGAGGCACGTGGTCGTCATCCAGCCCCCGAAGTCGACACCGGATGCACCCTGGCCGGTCAGCGTCGTCTCCGAACTCGTCCGAGACTGGATCGCGCGCCTCGGCTCCGTCTGGATCGAGGGCGAGCTCACCGGCTGGAGCATCCGAGGCGGGCACGCCTACGGCAAGATCAAGGACCTCGACGCGGACGCCACGCTCTCGGTCACCGCCTGGCGCAGCGTCGTCCAGCGTCTCGACGGCGAGTTCAAGCAAGGCGACCGGGTCATCGCGAGCGTCAAACCCGACTTCTGGGTCAAGGGAGGCACGCTCTCCATGCAGGTCTCCGACCTGCGGCACGTCGGCCTCGGCGACCTCCTCGAACGACTCGAACGGCTCCGCAAGCAGCTGGCCTCCGAGGGCCTCTTCGCCGATGGCCGAAAGAAGGCGCTCCCCTTCCTGCCAGGCACGATCGGACTCATCACCGGGCGCGAGTCCGATGCTGAGAAGGACGTGCGACGCAATTCGGAGCTCCGCTGGCCAGCAGTGCAGTTCCGCACGATCCACACCTCCGTGCAGGGCGAGCGCACGGTCGCCGAGGTCTCGGCCGCATTGCTGGCGCTCGACTCAGACCCCGAGGTCGACGTCATCATCGTCGCGCGAGGCGGCGGCGACTTCCAGCACCTCCTCCCCTTCAGCGACGAGAGCCTCGTTCGGCTCGTCTCCGAGCTCTCGACACCCGTCGTCAGCGCCATCGGCCACGAAGCCGATCGCCCGATCCTCGACGACGTCGCCGACCTTCGCGCCTCCACGCCGACGGACGCCGCCAAGCGCGTCGTGCCAGACGTGGCGGAGGAGCTCGCTGGCGTCCAGCAGGCGAGGTCCCGAATCCTGCAGCGCATCGTCGACCGCGTTCGCAGCGAGTCGAACGCGCTCGAGTCCCTCGTGTCCCGCCCGGCGCTCGCCAACCCGTCCTGGATCATCGACCAGCGCGGAGAGGAGCTCATGCGCGCCTCGCAGCGCGGCGAAGAGCTCATCACCCGACGCATCGACCGAGAACAGGACAAGCTCGAGTCGCTTGCCCGACACCTGCGCGGCCTCTCCCCGCAGGGCACGCTCGAGCGTGGATACTCGATCGTCGAGCGCGTCGACGGCGCCACTCGGACGCTCGTCACGGCGTGGCAGGACGCCCCGGCATCCGCCGAGCTCCGCATCCGCACGGCCGACGGCCGCATCACGGCCTCGTCCCTCGGCGGCGAGCCCATCATCACGACCGGCGTCTCGAACGGCGCGACGGAGGCGAACGTAGAATGACCACCATGCAGGAACAGTCCGACATCACAGAGCTCAGCTACGAGCAGGCACGCGACGAGCTCATCTCCGTCGTGAGCCAGCTCGAACAGGGCAGCGCCTCCCTTGAGGCCTCGCTCAAGCTCTGGGAACGCGGCGAGCAGCTGGCGGCGCACTGCGAGTCGTGGCTGCTCGGCGCACGCAAACGCCTCGAGGCGGCACGCCGGCGCACCGACGACACCGACGAGTCCTGATGGCCAAGCAGAAGCAACCCCCGATCGTCGCGGAGCTCGGCCGACCGGAGACTCCGGAAGAGACCTTCGCCCGCAAAGCTGAGTCCTCGCGCCTGTACCGCAAGCGCAAGACGATCAACAATCTCGTCTACTCGCTCCTCGTCTCGCTCGGCCTCGTGATCTTCATCGTCGCCATCGTGCCCCGCAACGAGACGCCGGTGTCCTTCGACGTCGACTTCGCCTCGGAAGCGCAGAGCGCGCAGGGCGACTTCGCCGAGCCGCTCGTCGTGCCGCAGGTTCCCGCCGACTGGACAGCGAACGAGGCGGAGATCCGCACCAGCGCCGACGGCGTGAGCGAGTGGTACATCGGCTTCCTCGTCGGCCCGAAGGAGGCCCCGACGGAGTACGTGGGTGTGAGCCAGGGCATCGGCATCAACCCGACCTGGCTGCTGGACGCGACGCGCGAGCGCACGCCGACGGGCACCGTGCAGGTCGGAGGTCTCGACTGGGTCGAGTACGACGCAACGAACCTGAGCCCGGAAGACGCCGGCAACCGTGCGTACATGCTCGTTCACGAGCAGGGCGACCAGGCGTACCTCGTCTACGGCAACAACAAGCCGGAGACCGTCACGAAACTGGCGGAGCTCGTCGCCGCCGACCTCGGCTGAGGCCAGCACTCGGTAGGCTGGCTTCTACAGAGATCGGCTACCTGGAAAGGTCACACAACGTGGTGGAAAATCAAGACGAGTACCGCATCGAGCACGACACGATGGGCGAGGTCCGCGTTCCCAAGAACGCCCTCTACGCTGCGCAGACCCAGCGCGCCGTCGAGAACTTCCCCATCTCCGGTGCGGGCCTCGAACCGGGCCAGATCATCGCCCTCGCGCGCATCAAGCGCGCCGCCGCGATCGTGAACGCCAAGCTCGGCATCATCGAGCAGCCCGTGGCCGACGCCATCGTGACTGCCGCACAGCAGATCATCGACGGAGAGCACCTCGATCAGTTCCCGATCGACGTCTACCAGACCGGCTCCGGCACCTCGTCGAACATGAACATCAACGAGGTCCTCGCGACACTCGCGACACGAGGCCTCGGCGAGACCGTTCACCCGAACGACCACGTCAACGCGTCGCAGTCGTCGAACGACGTGTTCCCGACATCGGTGCACGTCGCCGTCACGGACGCGCTGCTCAACAACCTCGTCCCCGGTCTCGAGCACCTCGCTGAGGCTCTTGAGCGCAAAGCCCAGCAGTGGGCGACCACCGTGAAGGCCGGCCGCACGCACCTCATGGATGCGACCCCGGTCACGCTCGGCCAGGAGTTCGCCGGGTACGCCAGGCAGATCCGCCTCGGGATCGAGCGCGTGCAGTCGACGATCTCACGCGTCGCCGAGGTGCCCCTCGGCGGCACCGCGACGGGCACCGGCATCAACACCCCGGCCGGATTCTCGCAGCAGGTCATCGCCGAGCTGGCCGACAACTCGAAGCTGCCGCTCACCGAAGCGCTCGACCACTTCGAGGCACAGGGTGCACGCGACGGCCTCGTCGAAGCCTCGGGCGCGCTGCGGACCATCGCGGTGAGCCTCATCAAGATCAACAACGACCTGCGCTGGATGGGATCCGGGCCGAACACCGGCCTCGGCGAGATCCTGATCCCCGACCTGCAGCCGGGCTCCTCGATCATGCCGGGCAAGGTCAACCCGGTCGTGCCGGAGGCGGTCCTCATGGTGGCCTCACGCGTCATCGGCAACGACGCAGCCATCGTCTTCGGCGGAGCCTCCGGTTCGTTCGAGCTGAACGTGCAGATCCCCGTCATGGGAACCGCGCTGCTCGAGTCCATCCGTCTCCTCGCGAACAGCGTGCGCGTGCTCGCCGACAAGACCGTCGATGGCCTCGTCGCCAACGAAGAACGTGCTCGCGCCCTCGCCGAGTCGTCCCCGTCCATCGTCACTCCGCTCAACCGCATCATCGGGTACGAGGCTGCCGCGAAGATCGCGAAGTACTCGGTTGCCAACAAGGTCACCGTGCGCCAGGCCGTCATCGACCTCGGCTACGTCGAGCGCGGCGACATCACGGAAGAGCAGCTCGACGAGAAGCTCGACGTGCTCAGCATGACCTCGCCGAACCTGTAGGCGCGTCTGCACAGCAATGACCCGCCGTGGAGACACGGCGGGTCATTGCTGTCATCCCCCAGCGTCGTCCTCGAACGGGCGGGCAGCGTCGCAAGCGACTGGCTCACACCCAGCGGGACGCGGCCAGCCACGCCACGGGGAGCCAGTACCCGGCGAGCAGCGCCGGCCCGAGCGCGATGCTCCGCCGCCGATCCCGGGTCCACACGAGCACGATGATGCTCTGCAGTCCCCCGAACAGGATGGCGAGGAACACCAGGACAACTGCCAGGGAGGGATGCACGAGAGCCGCCGCGGACGCGAGGACGGCCCCGAGCTTCACGTCGCCCATGCCGAGCCCGCCGAGCACCGAGCAGAGCAGGAGCGCCGCTCCGACCAGCATGCCGATGATGATCGCCGCCAGGTCGAGGCTCCCGGTGAGGAGCCAGTCGAGGCAGGATGCGAGCAGCAGGCCGAGCGCGGCGAACGCCACGAGCGGATTCGGCAGTCGGTGCTCCCTCACGTCAGTGACGACAAGACTGGGCGTGACGATCGCGATCGCGACCATCACCGGGAGCTCGCGGAGCTGCCCCGCAACCGCCGCGGCGACCGCCAGGCCGACCAGGGCACCAACGCACAGCACCTCCCCGAAGCTCCACCGCCATGACGAAGAGTCTGGACCCCGCACTCCCCCGTGTTCGCGCGCGGAGCCCAGCCGCGTCACAGCAGAAGAGCTCCCCCTCGCTCTCTCTGCCATGCCAGAACGCTAGTCACCTCACTCGTGCACCGCAGAAGTTATCCACAGCCCGAGAGCGCGGTGACCGCCCGGAGTGCGTTCCGGGCAGAACGCACGGACATGCTCAGCCTCACACCTCGTAATCCCCCAGCAGCTCGGTGACCAGTGCGGCGATGTCGCTGCGCTCTGACCTCGTCAGCGTCATGTGGGCGAAGAGCTTGTGCCCCTTGAGCGTCTCGATCACCGAGGCGACGCCGTCATGCCGGCCGACACGCAGGTTGTCGCGCTGGGCGACGTCGTGTGTGAGCACCACGCGCGAGTTCTTGCCGATGCGGGAAAGCATCGTGAGCAGCACGTTCCGTTCGAGCGATTGCGCCTCATCCACGATCACGAAGGCGTCGTGGAGCGACCGCCCGCGGATGTGCGTGAGCGGAAGGATCTCGAGCATGCCGCGATCCATGACCTCGTCGATGACGTTCTCGGAGACGATCGCCGACAGGGCGTCGTAGACCGCCTGCCCCCAAGGGTTCATCTTCTCGCCCTGGTCACCGGGCAGGAAGCCGAGCTCCTGCCCGCCCACCGCGAAGAGCGGGCGGAAGACCATGATCTTGCGGTGCAGCCCGCGTTCGAGAACCGACTCGAGTCCCGCGGCCAGGGCGAGGGCACTCTTCCCAGTACCCGCGCGACCTCCGAGCGACACGATGCCGATCGACTGATCGAGGAGCAGGTCGATCGCGAGGCGCTGCTCCGCCGAACGCCCGTGCACGCCGAACACATCCAGATCGCCCCGCACGAGTCGGACGGCGCCCTTCCCCGACACGCGTCCGAGCGCGGAGCCTCGATCCGAGTGGATCACGAGGCTCGTGTTGACGGGCAGCTCGTCGACAGCCCCGGTGGCGACCGTCTCGTCGGTGTACAGCGTGTCGAGCTCGTCCGCCCCGAGCGAGATCTCCGCCACCCCCGTATAGCCGGTGTCTCGAGCCAGCTCGGCCCGGTACTCCTCGGCGGCGAGGCCGATCGCCGACGCCTTGACGCGCATCGGAAGGTCCTTGGAGACGACGGTGACCGCGAGCCCCTCACCTGCCAGGTTCTGCGCGACGGCCAGGATGCGCGTGTCGTTGTCTCCGAGCTGCATCCCGCTGGGCAGCACGCTCATGTTCGAATGGTTGAGCTCCACACGCAACGTGCCACCCGCCTCGCCGATGGCGATCGGGAAGTCGAGGCGCTCGTGCTTCATGCGCAGCTCATCGAGGAACCGGAGCGCCTGGCGTGCGAAGTACCCGATCTCCGGGTCGTGCCGCTTCTTCTCGAGCTCCGTGATGACGACGACGGGAATGACGACGGCATGCTCCGCGAAGCGGAACAGGGCCCTCGGGTCGCTGAGGAGCACCGACGTGTCGAGCACGTAGGTGCGGGTCGAGGTCGCGGTGTCGGGAACCGCGACGTGCACGGCGCTCCCTTCCTCGTTCTCGAGGTGGTCGGTGTTGCGCTGTGCGGGTGTCACGGCAGTTCCGCTCCTTCGCCAAGCTCTCGCTCGTCGTTGGGTTACGTTCCGACCACAGGGGCACTCGGTAGGGTGAAACGAACTTCGGGAACCTGTGGCCGTTTCGATCAGGCACCGTACCTGATGGCATTAACGTACGACGATGCTGAGCACGCCACGCGCAGGCGAACGTTAAATCTTGGCTCGTGTCTGGGAGCGCGGCCGCTACTGCCCGTACCGGCGTTGGCGCGATGCGAAATCGCGCAGGGCGCGCAGGAAATCGACCTCCCGCAGGTCGGGTCCGAGCGCCTCGACGAAGTAGAACTCCGAGTGGGCCGACTGCCACAGCATGAAGTCGCTGAGCCGCTGCTCACCCGAGGTTCGGATCACGAGGTCGGGGTCCGGCTGCCCGCCCGTGTAGAGGTGCTCCGCGATGAGGTCGGGGGTGAGGATGTCCGCGAGTGCGGCGACATCGCCTCCGTCTGCGGCGTGCGCGCGAACGATCCGACGCATCGCGTCGACGATCTCGCTGCGCCCGCCATACCCCACGGCGAGGTTCACGTGCATGCCGCGACGCTGAGCCGTGTCACGCTGCAGGCGCTCGAGCGTCGCCCCGAGTCCGGCCGGGAGATGCTCCGAAGACCCTGCGTGGTGCACGCGCCAGCGCGCGTTGTCGGCGATCTGCATCGCGAGCTTCTCGATGATGTCGATGAGGGCGTCGAGCTCCTCGCTGCTGCGGTTCCTGAGGTTGTCGTTCGAGAGCAGGTAGAGCGTGACGACCTGCACTCCCTCCCGGTCGCACCAGGCGAGGAACTCCATCATCTTGGCCGCGCCCGCCGCGTGCCCCTGCGCGGCGTCGCGCAGGCCGAGCTGCTTGGCCCAGCGCCGGTTGCCGTCGATGATCATCGCGACGTGCTTCGGCTTGGGACGTCCGTGCAGAGATCGACGCAGCCGCCTCGTGTACAACCCGTACAGGAAGCTCCGCAAGCTGGTGGGAATCATCGACATGGTTCAGCCAACGTACCGGACCATGGGTCGGATGCACGCGCACGGGGCCGCGTAGAGTTCGAGGGTGGCTTCTGAACATCACGCAGACGATGAACTCGACCCGGGGCCCGAGCCCGCGGTGCACCTGCCCGTGCTCGAGGCGGAGTCAGGGGCGCCGGTCATGGAGGCGAAGCCGTCCTGGCGCGGCTGGGTGCATGCCGGCACGCTTCCCGTATCGGTCGTGGCTGGCATCGTGCTCATCGTGCTCGCTGAGGGCACCACCGCGAAGCTCGCCTGCGCGCTGTACGCCCTCTGCTCGTGGCTGCTGTTCGGCATCTCAGCGCTCTACCACCGCTTCAACTGGAGCGAGAAGACGCGTGTCGCACTCAAGCGCTTCGACCACGCCAACATCTTCCTGCTCATCTCGGGGACGTACGCCCCCATCGCGCTGGTCGCGTTGCCGCCGGAGAAGGGGTGGCCGCTGTTCACCGTCGTCTGGGGCGCCGCGCTGCTCGGCATCTGCTTCCGCGTGTTCTGGATCGGCGCGCCGCGCTGGCTCTACGTGGCCCTGTACATCGCTCTCGGGTGGGCGGCCGTCGCGTACCTCGGCGATATCGCGGCGGTCAACGTGGCGACGGTGGTGCTCATCGTCGTCGGAGGTCTCTTCTACACTGTGGGCGCGGTCTTCTACGCGCTCAAGCGTCCGAACTTCTGGCCAGGTCACTTCGGCTTCCATGAGCTGTTCCACGTCTTCACGGTGCTGGCGTTCCTGAGCCAGTGGACGGGCATCCTGCTCTTGTGCATCGACCCACCGGTCTTCGCCGGATAGGCGGACCGGCCTAGTTGTACTGCTCAGGGACGTTGGTTGATGTGTGACGACTCGCTGTAGGCGAGGAAATGGGGTGAGGACCTCTCGGTGCATTGTGGAGCTGCTACCACTGCACGCTTCACCAGAGAGGTCCTCATGTCCCACGCTAACGCCGCGCTGACCCCGCGTCACCGTCTGCGCCTCGCGCGTCTTGTCGCCGATGACGGTTGGACGGTCGCTGCCGCCGCCCGCTTCTTCCGAGTCTCCTGGCCCACTGCCGATCGTTGGGCTTCCCGCTATGCCGCGATGGGCGAGGCGGGCATGCAAGACCGGTCGTCGCGCCCGCACCACTCACCGACGAGGACCCCGCGGTCGCTCGTGAAGCGCATCATCGCGTTGCGCTGGCGCAAGCGGATGGGCGCGGTCGAGATCGCCGGGCAGTTGAACGTTCCGGCCTCGACCGTGCACGCGGTCCTCGTCCGGGCCCGTCTGAACCGGCTCTCGCATGTCGATGTCCGAACCGGGGAGCCCGTCCGCCGCTACGAGCACGACCACCCCGGCGCGATGATCCACGTCGACGTGAAGAAGCTCGGCAACATCCCCGACGGCGGCGGCTGGCGCTTCGTGGGGAGACGACAAGGCGACCGCAACCGCGCAGCGACTCCGGGCAAGCCCCGCACCGCGAACCACGAACGACGGATCGGGACCGCGTTCGTCCACACCGTCATCGATGACCACTCCAGAGTCGCGTACGCCGAGATCCATGACGATGAGAAAGCCGTCACCGCGATCGGGGTGCTGCGCCGAGCCGCCTCCTGGTTCCGCGATCGCGGCGTGACCGTCGAACGGGTCCTGTCCGACAACGGGTCCGCCTACAAGTCCCACGCCTGGCGAGACGCCTGCCGAGACCTCCAGATCACGCCGAAGAAGACCCGCCCCTACCGGCCGCAGACGAACGGCAAGATCGAGCGTTTCCACCGCACGCTCGCCGAGGGCTGGGACTACGCCCGCCACTACCCGAACGAAACCACACGCCGCTCAGCACTCCCGGCCTGGCTCCACACCTACAATCACCACAGACTCCACACCGGAATCGGGAAGACCACACCCATCAGCAGATTGACCAACCTGCCTGAGCAGTACACCTAGTCGGCGATCTTCTTCTTCTCGTCTGCGGCTGGCTGCGCCTCCGGTGCGGCCTGGCCGTCCGGGTGGGCGTCTGCCGGCACCACGGCGATCGAGTCTTCCGACCCTTCTACGGCGGCGGTGTCCGCCGCCTTTCCCGCAGCGATCTCGGCCTGCAGCTGCTCGCGGATGCGCGCTCGCGCCTGGACGCGGCTCGTCCGGCGGATCAGGTCCATCACGAGCAGTCCGGTCGCGACCGCGACGAAGATGAAGACGAAGAAGCCGAGCGGGCCCGGAGTCACGTCATCCGGGTTGAAGGGCAGCTCCTCCCCCGGCGTCGGCGCGGTCGCGGCGAGTGCAAGCAGCCAGGTCTGGGCCTGTGCGACGATCATCACTCGGAAGCCCCCTGGGCGCGCTGCTTGTCGTCGTTGCGCTCGTCCACACCGCTGAACAGGTCGGTCTCCGGCGTCGGCGCATCAACGCGTGAGTCCACCAGCTCGAAGTCGTCGTAGGGGTAGGCCGCCGCCTCGATGTCGCGCGGAATCGCGAAGAAGCCGCTGTCGGGCGCCACCTGGCTCGCGTGCGAACGGAGGGCCGAGTCGCGGGCGTCGAAGAACTGGTCGATCTGGATCTGGGTCGTGACGTTGCTCGGCTTGTCGCGCATCCAGGCGAGCATCTGCTCGAGGCGCTCGAGGAGCGGGGACTCCGGGTCGAGCCCCTTGATGTGCTGCAGGAGGCTGTCCGCCCGCTTCCCGTTCATCGTGCGGTCGTAGTAAAGCTTCGAGATGCGCCAGGGCGCGCCGAGCTCGGGGTGCGACGCGAGTCCGGACTCGCGCCAGACGCGCATGGAGACGTCGTGCGTGCGGATGTGGTCCGGGTGCGGGTAGCCGCCATTCTCGTCGTACGTGACGAGCACGTGCGGGCGGAACTCGCGCACGAGGCGCAGCAGCGGCCGCGCGGAGATGTCGAGTGGGATGCTCGCGAACGAGTTGACGGGCAGCGAGCCGTCTTCCGACGCCATACCGGAGTCGACGTACCCGAGCCACCGGTGCTCGACGCCGAGGAACTCCTGCGCTGCGGCCATCTCGACGCGGCGGAGGCCCGCGAGGTCACGCTGCGCGTGGAAGACGGACTCGAGCCCCGGGTTGAGGATGTCGCCAGCCTCGCCACCGGTGCAGCTGACCACCATGACCTCGGCACCCCTCGCACGGTACGCAGCGTAGGTCGCCGCGCCCTTGCTGGACTCGTCATCGGGATGGGCATGGACCGCCATCAGTCGAAGTGTCACTGGTCTCCTCGTGGAACGTTAACCTAGGTACAGAGCCTATCTCGCGCGGCCGCCAGTTTCTGGCCGTGCACACCCTCCCGCCGAGAGGAACCCCCAGTGTCAGCTGAACGCGAAACCGTCGCCGCGAGCACCCCCGCAGCTGACCTCGCCGACCGCGCTGATCTCGTCGATCGGGCTGATCTCGTCGATCGATATGGCGCGCGCGCCCCCCGCTCCGAGAAGAAGCCGGAGCGCTGGATCTGGATGGTGGTCGGGATCTTCGTCATCGCGGTCGTCGCGTTCTGGGCGACGACGACCGTCGGCCCGGTCTCCTCGTCGGCGATCCGTGCCGACACCGTCCGGTTCTCGATCCTGGACGACGCGAACGTGAGCTTCGACTACCGCATCACGGCCCCGGCGGGCACCGAGGTGACGTGCGCTATCGAGATCCGCGACGAGCAGCAGGCAGTCGTCGGCTGGGATGTCGTGGACGTCCCGCCCACCGATGAGGCGTCCCAGGTGCTGAATGCCCAGGTCCGGACGACGAAGGCGGGCACGACAGCTTTGGTGAAGGAATGCTGGTTGCCGTAGAATGGCGCTTGAGGCCCTGACTCGCGTCAGGGCTTTGGTCGTATCCGGCTGCACAAGGAGTTCCAGCATGGCTAACCCATCGGTGACCTGGCTCACCCAGGAGACGTATGACCGCCTCAAGGCGGAGCTCGACGAGCTCGCCGTGAACGGTCGTGAAGAGATCGCCAAGCGCATCGAAGAGGCGCGCGAAGACGGCGACCTCAAGGAGAACGCCGGCTATCACGCGGCGAAGGACGAGCAGGGCAAGATCGAGGCCCGCATCAATCAGCTCGAGACGATGCTGAAGAACTCCGAGGTCCGCGAGGCGCCAGAGGCGTCCGGCATCGTCGAGACGGGGACGGTCGTGACGGCCAAGATCGGCGGCAAGGAGCAGAAGTTCCTCCTCGGCAGCCGCGAGATGGCCTCGCAGACGCAGTTGCGTGTGTACTCGGGCGAGAGCCCGCTCGGGGCTTCGATCCTGGGCCTCGCGGTCGGCGCATCCACCAGCTACGAGGCGCCGAACGGCAACTCCATCGACGTCGAGATCGTCGAGGTCGAGACCTTCCACCCGTAGACATCCGCCGCAGCGCTCACGCGGTGCAGCAGAAGAGGACCTCCCGCTGGAGGTCCTCTTCTGTGTCAGGGCTGGCCGGATGCTCGGGTCATGGCATCGGGGCCGCGTCGCGGCTGGTGCGCGGCTGGTAGCCGAGCGCGCGAAGCGCATCCATCACCTGATGCGAGTGCTCGGTGCCGCGCGTCTCGACCGAGACCTCGAGCTCGACGTGGCTCACCTGCAGGCCCTTGTTGTGGCGCGTGTGCAGGACTTCGACCACGTTCGCGTTGACCTCGCTGATGGTCTTCGCGATGAGCGCGAGCTGTCCCGGCACGTCCTGCAGCTCGATGACGAGCTTCAGGTAGCGATCGGATGCGGCGAGCCCGCGGCTCAGCACCTTCTCGAGCATGAGCGGGTCGATGTTGCCGCCGGAGAGGATCGCAACGGTCGTGCCCGCGTCCTTGATCTTGCCGGCGAGGATCGCCGCGACGGCAGTCGCCCCGGCTGGTTCGGCGACGAGCTTGGCGCGCTCGACGAGCAGCAGGATCGCCCGCGAGATGTCGTCCTCGGAGACCGTGACCACCTCATCAACGAGGTTGCGCACGACCTCGAACGTGATGTCCCCTGGCACGTCGACGGCGATGCCGTCGGCGATCGTCGGCCGCGCCTGGATCTTCACCGGGTAGCCCGCCTCGAGTGAGACCGGGAAGGGCGCGGAGTTCGCGGCCTGTACTCCGATGATGCGGATCGGTCGGCCACGCTGCTCTCCGAGGAGCGACGCCGCGACGCTGACGCCCGAGATGAGGCCGCCGCCGCCGATGGGCACGATGATCGTGTCGACGTCGGGTGCCTGCTCGAGGATGTCGAGCGCGAGCGTGGCCTGCCCCGTGATGATGTCGGCGTGGTCGTACGGGTGGATGAACTCCGCCCCCGTGTCGACCGCGAACTGCTTCGCCGCGACCAGAGCGTCGGCGACGTTGACACCGGTGAGGACCACGTCGGCGCCGTAGCCACGCGTGGCCTGCAGCTTGGGAAGCGGAACGCCGACGGGCATGAAGATCGTCGCCTTGATGCCGAGCTCTCGCGCAGCGAACGCGACGCCCTGCGCATGGTTTCCTGCCGAGGCGGCGACGACGCCGCGAGACCGCTGCTCTTCGCTCAGCTGCGAGAGGCGGTACGTCGCGCCGCGAATCTTGTACGACCCGGTGCGCTGCATGTTCTCGCACTTGAGCAGCACGGGCGAGCCGAGCTTCTCCGAGAGGAACCGCGCCGAGTCGATGGGCGTCTGCGAGATGACCTGCCGCACGATTTCGCGTGCCGCGACGATCTGGTCCAGCGTGATGGTGGGAGCGGTCATACCGTGCTTGCCTTCTGTTCGCGCTGCGACTTCTCGCGCTGGGGTGTCGGGGGCTTCGTGATCTTGGTCGGGTCGGGTTCGTCCCGCCAGGAGCCCCGTGAGATGTACTGGACCATGACCTTGCCCGCGGCGACGAGCGGGACCGCGAAGACGGCTCCGGCGATGCCGCCGAAGATGGTTCCGGCACTCACCGACAGCAGCACGGCGAGCGGATGCAGCTTGACGGCGCTGCCCATGATCAGCGGCTGGAGGATGTGCGACTCGATCTGCATGACGGCCACGACGACGATGAGCATGATGAGGGCGTTGAGGAAGCCGTTGTACGCCAGTGCGACGGCGACGGCGATCGTGCCGGCCGAGATCGCTCCGATGTAGGGCACGAACGAGGCGAGGAACACGATGACGCCGATCGGCAGCGCGAACGGCACCTGGAGGATGACGGCACCGAGGTAGATGCCGACAGCATCGATGAGGGCGACCAGCACCTGCACCCGCACGTAGTGGCCCACGGAGATCCACCCGCGCTGCCCGGCTCCGTCGATGGCGGCGCGCGCCTTCTTGGGGAAGATCGACACGATGAAGAGCCAGATGCTGCGGCCGTCGAGCAGGTAGAAGATCAGCGCGAACGCGGTGACGAGCGTCCCGGCGAGGAACGCGGCGACGTTGGACCCGACCGAGACAGCCTGCGATGCGATGGAGTTGACGTTCGACTGCACCCAGTCGACGATCTCGCTCAGACCGGCGTCGACCTGTTCCTCGGTGACGTGCAGCGGGGAGTCCCTGAGGAACTGCAGGGCCAGCTGGTACTGCGCCTCGAGCTTCCCGAGGTCGAGGTTGAACCCCTGCGCGAACTGGCTGATCACGAGCGTGATGAGGGTGCCTATGGCGACCAGCAGCACGATGAGCGACAGGATGAGCGCGGCCCAGCGCGGCAGCCCGCTCCCCACCAGCCACTTCATGAGCGGGGCCAGCAGCGATGCGAGCAGTGCGGCCACGAGCAGGGGGATCACGAGGAGCGACGCCTGGGTGACGAGCCAGCCGAGCGGGATGAGGGCGAGCAGGATCGCCACGCTGCGCCAGGCCCAGGCAGCGCCGATGCGAAGGCCTCGTGGGACGAGCTCGTCTTCGCTCTCATTGCGCAGCGCCGGCGAGGGATTCTGCGCCAGTGTGGAGCCGGTTCTCGTCGAAGCCGCCGTGGCGGTCGTCTCGTCGAGGTCTCGTTCGGTCATAGGCTCAATACTAGGAGCGCCCGCGGGCGCGTCGGTGCCACTAGAACTGCACCCGCGGGGGCTGCGATATGGCGGCCCGGTCGGCCACTTCGAAGAACGACCGCTGCTCGTAGTGGAGCGGGCCCGCGACGAGATTGTTCGGGAACACCTTGACCTTGGTGTTGTACTCGCGCACGCCTCCGTTGTAGAAGCGGCGCGATGCCTGGATGCGGTTCTCCACGTCGACGAGGTCGGACTGCAGCTGCAGGAACTCCCGACTCGCCTGCAGCTGCGGGTAGGCCTCTGCGGCGGCGAAGAGACCGCGGAGCGCGCCCTGCACGCGGTTCTCGGCAGCGCTCACCTCTTCAGGTGTCTCCGCCTGGGAGCTGGCCTGGCGCGCCTGGTCGAATGCGGCGAAGGCCTTGTCCTCGTGTGTTGCGAAGGTTCGCACGCTGCTCTCGAGCTGCGGAAGGAGTTCCTCGCGCGCGACGAGCTGCGCGGTGATGTCAGTCCAGGCTGCATCCACGCGTGCCTGCAGCCGCTTCAACGAGCGGCTCGTGGCGACCGCGTACACGGCGATGGCAATGACGATGAGGAGCACGGCTCCGACGGCGATCCAGACTTCGAGCATGCCGGAATGGTAACCCGCATCGACTGCGAGGCGGCGGGGTCAGCTCACCGCTTGAGCGAATTCACTGGACGCGGACTCCGCGAGGTGCCGGAGGTGGTCTGGGATGGGCATCCCGCGGCGGCGAGCTGCCTGCGCCCACAGGCGCCCCGCTCGGTACGACGATCGGACGAGCGGGCCGGCCAGGACGGCGAGGAAGCCGATCTCCTCGGCGACCGACTTCAGCTCGACGAACTCCTGCGGCTTCACCCAACGGTCGACCGGTAGGTGCCGTGGACTGGGACGCAGGTACTGCGTGAGCGTGATGATGTCGCAGCCTGCCTCGTGAAGGTCGGTGAGCGCCTGCTCGATCTCGCGCCGCTCCTCCCCCATTCCGAGGATCAGATTGGACTTCGTGACGAGGCCCGCGTTCCTCGCCTGGGTGATGACGCCGAGGGACCGCTCATACCGGAACGCGGGGCGGATGCGCTTGAAGATGCGAGGCACGGTCTCGACGTTGTGTGCGAACACCTCCGGCCGGGACGAGAAGACCTCTGCGAGCAGCTCCGGGTTTCCGGAGAAGTCGGTCGCAAGGATCTCAACCCCTGTTGCGGGGTTGTCGGCGTGGATGCGTCGCACCGTCTCCGCGTGCAGCCATGCGCCCTCGTCCGGCAGGTCGTCTCGAGCGACACCCGTCACCGTCGCGTAGCGGAGCCCCATCGAGGTCACCGACTCGGCGACCCTCCGCGGTTCGTCGGTGTCGTACTCCGCTGGCTTGCCCGTGTCGATCTGGCAGAAGTCGCACCGGCGCGTGCACTGCGATCCCCCGATGAGGAACGTGGCCTCCCTGTCTTCCCAGCACTCGTAGATGTTGGGGCACCCTGCCTCCTGGCAGACCGTGTGCAGACCACCCTCCTTCACGAGCTCGGAGACCCTCGTGAACTCGGGCCCCATCTTGGCTCTCGTCTTGATCCACTCCGGCTTGCGCTCGATCGGCGTCTGCGCGTTGCGCGCCTCGACACGGAGCAGCTTCCGCCCTTCCGGCTTGATCGTCATGCTGCGACCGCCCTGCTGACATCCAAGTGCTCGATGAGCACCTGGGCCGCTCGCGGAGCGATCTGAGAGGGAGTCACGACTACTCGCTGCAGCTCAGCGTTCAGCGACGTCACGCCTGCGTCGGTGATGCCGCACGGCACGATGCGCGCGAACGGCTCGAGTGCATTCGAGCAGTTCAAGGCGAAGCCGTGCATCGTGCACCCCTGGACCACCCGGACGCCGATCGCCGCGATCTTTCGCGGCGCATCCTCGTGCCCCACCCAGACGCCCGACCTCCCCGCCACCTGCCTGCCTTCAACCCCGTACTCCGAGACAAGCTGAATGAGCGCGGTCTCGAGCCGGCGCACGTGAGCGACCACGTCGATGGGTTCAGGCAACCTCACGATCGGGTAGCCGACGAGCTGACCCGGCCCGTGCCAGGTCAACCGTCCGCCCCTATCTGCATCAACCACCGGAGTGCCGTCAACGGGCCGATCACTCGCCCGCGTGAGACGACCCGCGGTGTAGACGCTCTGGTGCTCGAGCAGCACAAGCGCGTCGCCGCGCTCACCGCACACCCGCTCGGAGTGCAGCGTTCGCTGGAGGGCGAGAGCCTCGGCGTAGTCGACCGCGGCGGGGCCGAATCCCGGTGTGAGTACATCCATCATGGCCACAGTCTGGCATATGTTGTACGCAGTGCAACAATGCTACTGACCGAGAAGAGGGTGGTCTTTCGACCACCCCCTCGGTGACGACTGCCGCGCGTCAGACTGCGATCTGCGATGCGACCGTCTTCAGCTTGTGCCGAGCCAGGGCCAGGTTCGCGCTCGTACGACTGAGCACGAGGTAGATGAAGAGGCCGTTCGAGCCCGGAGTGTTGAGGACATTGATCAGGTGGTACTGGGAGCTGAGCGTGATCAGGATGTCGTCGATCTCGTCCGTGACGCCGAGCTCGGACATCGTGCTGAGCTTCGCCCGCACGACGTTCGAGTTGCCGGCAGCCGCGATCCCGAGGTCGAAGGACGGATTGCCGCCCTGAGCGAGCGCCATGCCGCTCGCGTAGTCGACGATCGCGGCGCCAGTCGCGCCCTCGATGCTCAGCAGTTGCTTGATGGCTTCATCCAGTGAACTCATTTGATGTTTCCCCTTTGCGTGTCGAGTAGGCAGCGAATCGACCACCGGAACGTACCCCAGAAGATCGTCCTGAGTTATCGTCCATTCTGAAATCGATTCGTCGCCCGACTCCCCCTTGCCGACCAGATCGCCAACCGATACGTCGCTGCCGCGAACGGCCCCAAATTCAAGGCCGGAAACTTGCAGCACCGCATCGGACGCTCGAGCCTCCGCACCAGCCAGCCCGAAGAGACGCCGCCACCTGGGCAGTGAATCGGGTGTCTGCACGTCAACCTCAGCCGCGTCGAAGATCGTGTCGGTGTCGGCTGCCGACGGCAGCCGACTCGACCATAACTCACAGCGGATGCCTATCAGGACGCGGATCTCGGCGCGAGTCGTATAGATTTAGCTCGTCCGAGTTCGCGGTTCGTCGCGAGGGGGCGGACAAACGACGCGTCGTCGATCCCAGAATCACGCGTCGCAGAGCTATCGAGGGGGAACGATGGACACTCTTGTGCAGATCACCGGCGCAACAGCTTCGTACGGCAACCGGCAGGTGCTGCGAGAGGTAGACCTCACCTTGTTCAGAGGCCAGATCGTTGGCCTCATCGGCATCAACGGAGCCGGAAAGAGCACCCTCGTCAGCACCCTCGTCGGGCGCCACCAACTGGAATCCGGAATCATGATTCTTGATGACGAACCGTACGCACCAACCTCACTCGAAGAAGCGCAGGCCTGCGGAGTCGGTGTGATCGCGCAGAACGCCGAGCCCCCGAACGGGCTGACCGTCGCGCAGGCCCTGTTCCGAAACACCTACCGTGCGGGAGAGGCGCACGAAGCCGTGCTCGAGCGTGCCCAAGAGCTTCTGGAGCTCACCGGCGCAGAGCTCGATCTCGAGGCCATGGTCAACGAGCTCGACCGCGGGCGCCGCGCGCTCGTCGAGGTCGTGCGCATGCTCGCGGAGGAGGCGCAACTCGTCGTCATCGACGAAGTGGCCGTCACTCTGGCGGATCACGAGATCGCACTCCTCCACCGCGTTCTGCGCCAACTGGCAGCGCAGGGACGCGGCATTCTCTACATCACACACCGCATGGACGAGGTTCAGTCGATCGTCGACCGCGTGCTCGTCCTCCGCGAGGGCAAGATTGCCATCGACACGCCCATCTCGGGCCTCAGCTCGGAAGAGCTCACGATCATGCTCATCGGAGAACTCCCGGAAGCTGACGCGACGCTCGCTATCGCCGCGGACGACGCGCATCGCGCCGCACTCGCAGCGTTCGGCGTCGGAGACGGCGACCACCTGCACGGTGTCGACCTGCACGTCCGGCCCGGCGAGGTAGTCGGCATCACCGGAACGCACGACTCGGGTGTTCGTCAGCTCATCGAGATCCTCGGTGGTGCGCAGCGCCCGCGTGAAGGCCACGTCGAGCTCTTCGGAGAACCCATCGACCTCGCAGAAGAGGGCGCGGCTGAGTCGCACGGCGTGAGCTTCCTGCCCGACGCAGTCCCGTCATTCGACGCAGATCGGAGCCTCATCCAGGGCGTGGACAAGAGCGACAGCTCGCTCAGCGCTGAGATCTCACGGGCACGCAAGATGATCGATCTCGTGCACCGACTGCGCATCAACACCACCAACATCAACGCAGCGCTCGACGAGCTGTCCGGCGGTGACCAGCAGAAGGCCGAATTCATTCGCGCCGTGGAGCGGGGCGGCAACGTCCTCGTACTTGCACACCCGACGCAGGGCGTCGACGTGGGCGCACGACGTTCCGTGTTCGCGTTCCTCCACAGCCTCGCCGAAACCGGCACCTCGGTGGTGTTCCTCGGCACCGACATGACCGAGCTCCTGCAGTGGAGCCACCGAGTTGTTGTGATCGCCAACGGCCGCACTGCTCTTGAAGGACGGTCCGATCTGCTCGATGAGGACATGATCGTGCACGCCATGCTCGGCGCGCAGCGTCCCGAACGCCTGGGACGCCGCGCCGCCATCACCCCGTAGACGATCAGAGTTCTGCAGGCTGCTGCCCGGCGAACACCGAGCAGCAGCCTTGAGACTCAGCTCGGCGAGCCCTCTCGAGAGAATGCAGCTGCCCGGTTCACCTGATCCGGCGTAATCCTCGTGCCCGTGTACTTCTCGAACTGACGCGCCGCCTGCAGCGCAGCCACGGCCGCGCCCGTGATCACGGGGACTCCACGAGCACGTGCGAGACGGATGAGCGGGGTCTCGGCGGGGAACGCGACGACGTCGAACACGAGCTCGGCGGCGGCCACCTGCTCCTCGCTGAACGACAGCGAGTCCTCATCCGCCCCGGTCATTCCGAGCGGGGTCACGTTGACAAGCGCAAACGCGCCAGGCGCCGGATCTGTTGCCTGCCAGCGGTACCCGTACTTCCCAGCGAGCGCCGAACCCGCAGCCTGATTGCGCGCGACGACCGTGACGTCCGCGAAGCCGGCATCTCGGAACGCGGCCACGACCGCCTTGGCCATTCCGCCTGCCCCACGCACCACGACCGGGAGTGAGGGCCTGATCTTGTGCTCCTCGATGAGCTCGGCGATGGCCTCGTAATCGGTGTTGGATGCGATCAGCTTTCCGCCCTCGTTGACGATCGTGTTGACCGACTCGATAGCCAGCGCCGAGGGGTCGAGCTCATCGACGAGCGGGATGACGGCTTCCTTGAACGGCATGGACACCGAGCAGCCGCGGATACCGAGTGCACGAACTCCGCGAACGGCGCCCTCGATGTCCTCCGTGGTGAACGCCTTGTAGATGAAGTTCAGGCCGAGCTCGTCATAGAGGAAATTGTGGAAGCGCGTCCCAAGATTTGACGGCCGGGCGGCGAGCGAGATGCAGAGGGTCATGTCCTTGTTCAGAATCGGCATGACGCCAGTATGGCGCGCAACAAGCCCGCCTTGCCACGCGGACCTCGAAGCACGCGGTGAACGAGCGAAGTGCCCCACCAGGGACTCGAACCCTGACCTGGAAAGATTTTAAGTCTTCTGCCTCTGCCAATTGGGCTAGTGGGGCGTACACGTCGGGGCCGCCCCATCCGGAGATGAGGCGGCCCCGACAAGCGTTGCTACTTGCTGTCGCCAGCGGGAGCCTTCGCCGAGCGGGCGGCGGACTTGGGAGCTGCCGCACCTGCCTCAGCCGTGACCTTCTCGGCGGTGCTCTTGCCGCTCGTGTCGGCGGCGGGCTTGTCCGACGGCGCTGCGGGCTTGCCGCCGCCGTGCTCGCTCGACGCGGGGAGCTTCTCAGGCGCGTCCTTCTTCGTCTCTGCGACGGCCGGGCGGGGACGCGAAGCGAACCGCTCGAAGCCGGCGCGAGGCGTCTCGCGGGCACTGAGCGACACGAAGTCGCGGCCGAGCACGAAGTTGTTGATCCAGCCCGTGAGCACGCGGATCTTGCGCTCGACGGTCGGGATCGCGAGGTCGTGGTAGCCGCGGTGCGCGAGCCAGGCGAGCACGCCGGTCAGGGCGAAGGTGCCCGACTGGAAGGCGCCGACGCCGATACCAAGGCCGGCAACCGCGCCCATGTTCTCGTGGTAGTAGTCCTTCGGCGTTCCGCCGCGAAGCGTCGCGACGAGGTTCGAGGCCATGAGCTTGCCCTGGCGAACGGCGTGCTGCGCGTTCGGCACGCAGAAGCCGCCGACTCCGCCACCGGAGAGGTCGGGAACGGCGGACACGTCGCCGGCTGCCCAGGCGTCCTGCACGATGCCGTTGTCGCCCTCGACCCGGAGGTCGGCGCGCGCGCGGAGGCGTCCGCGCTCGTCGACGGGGAGGTCGCTGTTGCTCTTGATGATCGGAGCGGCCATGACGCCAGCCGTCCAGACGATGACGTCCGTGGGGAACTTGTCGCCAGCCGACGTCTCGACGACACCGTCAAGCGCAGAGGTGACCTGCGTGTTGAGGTGCACGGTCGCGCCGCGCTCGGCGAGGTTCTTGATGACCCAGAGAGCCGTGTCCTCGGAGACCTCGGGCATGATGCGCCCGGCGGCTTCGATGAGGTGGAAGTGCACGTCGTCGAACTGCAGCGACGGGTAGTCCTCGAGCAGCGCGGTCGCGAGCGAACGCATCTCCGCGAACGACTCGATGCCGGCGAAGCCACCGCCGACGACCACGAAGGTCAGGAGGCGCGTGCGCTCCGGGCCGGGGGCCATCGTCGACGCCTTGTTGAAGTTGTCGATCATCGTGTCGCGGATCCACGTGGCCTCTTCGACCGTCTTCACGCCGATGGCGTTGTCGGCGATGCCCGGGATCGGGAACGTGCGCGATACAGCGCCCGCGGTGACCACGATGATGTCGTAGTTGACCGTGTAGGGCTCGCCGATCTCAGGCGTGATGGTCGCCGTCTTCGTGGCGTGGTCGATGTTCGTGACCTCAGCCGTGATGACACGCGAGCGCTTGAGGTGACGTCGCAGCGAGACGACCGCGTGACGCGGCTCGATGTTTCCGCTGATGACCTCGGGAAGGAACGGCTGGTACGTCATGTACGGCAGTGGGTCGACAACCGTGACCTGGGCTTCGCCCGGGTTCAGCTGCTTCTCGAGCTGCCATGCCGTGTAGAAGCCGGCGTAACCTCCGCCAACGATGAGAATCTTAGTCACGTACTTGTACTCCCTGCATGCGATGGTTGGGCGAGGAAAACCTTGTCAAGTCTACTCCTGCGCGTCACCGGTGAGTGCATCACCGGGGTTGGCGCACACGCAGCGCTGCGGTGACCACGTGGACAGCTCGAGGGCCCAGTCGCCGACCGGGTTCACACCGGGCCCCGCGACGAGGGAATGGGCGGCGAGCGCGTGCAGGCACTTGACGCGTGTCGGCATGCCCCCCGCGGTGACGCCCGCGATCTCCTCAACGACCTCGAGGGATTCGCGCTCCGCCAGGTAGCGCTCGTGCGCCGCGAGGTAGGCGTCCCGGAACTCGTCGTGGTCGCTGAGGCGCTGCTGCATCTCGGGCATGATCTGGTCCGCCTCGATCTGCGACATGGCGATGGTCGCGGCCGGGTGGGAGAGGTAGTAGAGCGTGGGGAACGGCGTGCCGTCGGGAAGGCGCGGGCGGGTGACGACGACGGTCGGGTTGCCGCACACGCAGCGCGCGCCGATGCCGACGACCCCCCGCATGGGGCGGCCGAGCTGCTCGCGCATGACGTCGAGGTCGCGTTCGGTGGCTTCTGAGTACTCGAGCATTGGTCGCTTTCGGCTGTGCGGGCGGATGCGCGTTCGCGCGCATCCACTGATCGTGGTGGTGCGTCTGCTGCTAGTCGGTCGGCGTGGGCGCCGGGGCCGTGCCCGCGGTCACCAGCGACTCGGCGAAACTGTCGAGCCAGCTCGACTGCGTCTCGTGGAGGTCGGTGCTGATGTTGCTCTGCTGCTGCTTGGTGGTCGCCGGTGGGTCGAGCACGAGGTAGCTCGTGTCCCCCGGCATGACGAAGAGGAGCCGGCCGCGGGCCTGCGACTGGATGTACGCGGGATCGCTCCACCTGTCGCGTTCCGTGGCGATCTCGTCCACGCTCTGCTGCGTCTGGGTGAGCTCGGCCTGCAGCTGCGCCACGTACTGCCGCTGCGCGATGTAGCGCTGGGCCGTGGGCGCCAGCACGGCGATGCCGAGGATCACCACGAGGGCGACGAGCACGGTCGCGCCGTTCGGGCGCACAGTCGGGATGCGGCTGCGCGAGCCGGAAGCGCCCTGCCGGGATGTGCGGGGCGAGGTGGACGCCGTCTTCGCGCGAGGCTTGGACTTCGGCTTCGCGTTCGACTTGGGCTTGGCGTTCGACTTGGGCTTCGCGTTCGACTGGGACGACGCACTCGATGTGAGCGGCGTGGCGGCAGCTGGCCGCACTTTCGACGTCGTCTTCGGAGTGGACTTCGAGCCAGCTCGCGAAGCCGCGCTCGTGGTCGGCTTCCCAGCTGCGCCCGTCTTCCTGCCTGCGCCGGACTTGCCTGTTGAGTTGGGCATGCTCATCCCCCTCTCCGTGTCGATCCTCCATCATGCCGAACGGGCCGGGGACTTGCCCCGACCCGTTCGTGTGTCGCGCTGATCAGCGCGGCGCAGTACCCACGCCTTGCGGCGAGGCCTCTACGCCTTGTGGCGGGGGAAGGCGCTGCGTCCCGCGTAGACGGCGGCGTCGCCGAGCTCTTCCTCGATGCGGAGGAGCTCGTTGTACTTCGCGACGCGGTCGGTGCGAGCAGGCGCACCCGTCTTGATCTGGCCCGAGTTCGTCGCGACCGCGAGGTGCGCGATCGTCGCGTCCTCGGTCTCGCCCGAACGGTGCGAGAGGATCGCCGTGTAGCCGGCGCGCTGCGCGAGCGAGACAGCGTCGAGCGTCTCCGTGAGCGTGCCGATCTGGTTGACCTTCACGAGGAGCGAGTTGGCTGCGCCCTCGGTGATGCCGCGCTGGAGGCGCTCCGGGTTGGTGACGAACAGGTCGTCGCCGACGATCTGCACCTTGTCGCCGATGGCGGCGGTGAGGGCCTGGTAGCCCGACCAGTCGTCCTCGTCCAGCGGGTCCTCGATCGTCACGATCGGGTAGTCGGCGACGAGCTTCTCGTAGAAGGACGTCATCTCCTCGGCCGAGACCTCAGCACCCTCGAAGTGGTACTTGCCGTCCTTGAAGAACTCGCTCGAGGCGACGTCCATGCCGAGCACGATGTCGGTGCCCAGCTCGTACTTCGTCGCGCCGATGGCCTCGACGATGAGGTCGAGAGCGGCACGCGTGTTGGGCAGGTCGGGAGCGAAGCCACCCTCGTCGCCAAGGCCCGTCGCGTAGCCCTTCGAGTGCAGCGTCTTCTTGAGCTGGTGGTACACCTCGGTGCCCCAGCGAAGCGCCTCGCTGAAGGTCTCTGCACCGATGGGGAGGATCATGAACTCCTGCACGTCGATGCCGTTGTCAGCGTGCGCGCCGCCGTTGATGATGTTCATCATCGGCACGGGCAGCACGTGGGCGTTCGGGCCGCCGACGTAGCGGAAGAGCGGGAGGCCAGCCGAGTCGGCTGCGGCCTTGGCCACTGCGAGGCTCACGCCGAGGATGGCGTTCGCGCCGAGACGCTTCTTGTTCGGGGTGCCGTCGAGCTCCTTGAGCTCCTCGTCGACGAGACGCTGGTCGCTGGCGTCGAAGAACTCGATGGCGGGGTCGATCTCGTCGATGACCGCCTCGACGGCTTTCTGGACGCCCTTGCCGAGGTAGCGGTCGGCGTCGCCGTCGCGCAGCTCGAAGGCTTCGAAGGCACCGGTGGATGCACCGGACGGCACGGCCGCGCGGCCGGTGGATCCGTCATCGAGCAGAACCTCGACCTCGACGGTTGGGTTGCCTCGGGAATCGAGGATCTCGCGGGCGTGGACGACGTCAATAAGGGCCACAGGATGCTCCTTGCGAATCAGTAGCGTACGGACCGCCAGAGACGCGGTCCTTCGTCAGTGTATCGGGGTCGGTGGAACGGGAGGAAGGAGGGGCTCGACGAGCTCACGAGGTGGGTGACGGCAACCCGGCAGTCTCCCCCGCCATCAGCTCTGCCATGCTCGGGACTCGCCACACGACCGGGTCCTCCGCGTATCCGGCAGCTGCGCCCGGAGGGCCCCACTGCAATTCGACGAGCGCCCTGCCGGAGGGTACGAGATAGAGAGCGCAGCGAAGCTGCTGCGAGTCGGCTTCGTCCTGCTTCGGGACACCCAGGGCTTCTTCGCAGACGATCGCCTCGGGCGCTTCGTCGACGGTGGCGCGCGACGCCACGGAACCGTCGTCGAGGATGCCGACCAGATCCGGTGGGAGCGCCGACGTCCCATCGTGCGCGTCACCCTGCATTCCGACTTCGACGTTCACCGATTCCGGGTGCGTCCACTCGTCGCCGATCTCCGCGAGGCCCGCGTTCTCCGGACCACCGATCGACAGCACCGAGAAGGTGACGGCGACCTCGCGACCGTCCTCGAGCGGGAGCAGCGCGGTCTCCTGGTAGTCGAATCGGCTGCCGGGCTCGGCAACGGATCCAGGGATGACGACCTCTTGGTAGGTGAAGGGGTCGTCCCACTCGCCGAGCAGCGAGCACCCGCTCAGTGACGTTGCGGCTGCCACCGCGAGGCCGGCGGACGCGAGCCAACGCCCTCGGACTCTGCTGACTGGTTTCACCCGTCGGGCGCTCGATTCCAAAGCTCCCCCTCGTTCGGAGGTGCCAGACTACGAGTCCTGGAGCGCTTCGAAGCTGAGCGTCTCCGGCGCCTCGACGTGCTCATCCCGCACGTGGGCGACGTGCGTGAACCCCTGCTCGGCCAGTGAGGCGAGGAGGCCGCGGACGTTCTTGGGCTTCTTCGCGACCCGCACTCGCGAGGCCCCCGAGCGCACGACCGCACCCTTGACCTTCGCGATGTCGGCGACGGATGCGCGCTTGTCGAAGAGCAGAGCGATGGCCCGTTCCTCCCCCGTCTCCGGCAGCTGCGCCAGATCGACGATGCGCTCGAAGCCGATCGAGAAGCCGCAAGCCGGAACATCCTGGCCGAGGAAGCGGCCGATCATGCCGTCGTACCGACCACCGCCACCGACCGACGAACCGGACTCCGGGTGGGCGGCCTCGAAGATCGTGCCCGTGTAGTAGCCCATCCCGCGCACGAGGCTCGGGTCGAACACGAGCCTCGTCGACGCGCCAGCAGCGGCAGCAGCATCCGCGATCTCGACCATGCTCTCGACGACCTCCACGACGGCCGGGTCCTCGCGGAGCGCGCCGGGCAGGCTCGTGAGAATTGTCTCGCGGTCGAAGCGGATGCCCGACTCGAGCAGCGGAGCCCAGGTGGCGAGCGCCGCCGCGAGCTGCAGGGCCGCCGTCGCGTTGATCGTCGCGAGCTCCGCGGCGACCCCCTCCGGTCCGATCTTGTCGAGCTTGTCGATGGTGATGAGCGCGGCGCTGTGCTCGGCATCCGCGAACCCGCAGTGCACGAGCAGCGCGGTCAGCAGGCGTCGGTCGTTGACTCGCATGGTGCAGTCGTCCAGGCCGAGCGCCACCAGCGCAGCCGACGAGGCCACGAGCAGCTCGACCTCCGCGAGCGCCCCCGGCTCGCCGACGATGTCGATGTCGCACTGCACGAACTGCCGGTATCGGCCCTTCTGCGGGCGCTCGGCGCGCCAGACGGGCGCCATCTGCAGGCTGCGGAAGACGCCGGGCAGCGTTCCACGGTGCGTCGCCACGAATCGGGCGAGCGGCACCGTCAGGTCGAAGCGCAGGCCGAGGTCGCTGAGCGCGAGCGGGTCCCCCGCCGCCGCGGCCGCCGCAAGCGCGTCCGCGTCGAGGGCCCGCTTCATGACGGCGAACGAGAGCTTCTCGTTGTCACCACCGAGCCCCGAGTGCAACCGGGCGGTGTCCTCCACGACGGGCGTCTCGATCTCATCGAAGCCGTGCCTCGTGTACACCTCGCGGATCGTGCCGAGGATGCGCTCGCGCCTGCGCTTGTCTGCCGGGAGGAAATCGCGCATGCCACGAGGCGGAGTGATCTGAGAAGCCATTGCACTATTCTCGCAGGATGATCGCACGCGACGGATTCGGGGGCGCGCTGTGACCGGCCGCGTCGAGATCACGCTCGAACGGCGCGACGAGGCATGACCGCCCAGCTCCCCCTCATCAGTGCAGGCCAGGCCCGGCGCATCGCACTCGCAGCCCAGGGCTTCGGTACCCGCAGTGCCGCGACCGAAGTCGGCACCAGGCAGCTCGGCTCGCTGCTCTCGCGCATCCACCTGCTGCAGATCGACTCCGTCAACGTGTGGGAGCGGAGCCACTACATGCCCGTCTTCTCGCGCCTCGGCCGCTACGACAAAGCCGTACTCGACCGGCTCGCGTCGGGCCGCACCCCGCGGCTCACCGAATACTGGGCCCACGAAGCTGCGCTGCTTCCCGTCTCGTCACTCCCGCTGTTCGCGTGGCGGATGCGCGACAAAGCGGAACGAGACCGCCGCAAGAACGCGGCGTTCCTCGAGGGCCACGCGGCGACGATCGCCTGGCTGCGCGCCGAGCTCCTCGAGCGCGGACCGCTCGCGGCCAGCGAGTTCGAGCACGAGGCGAACAAGCGGCGCGGATCGTGGTGGGAGTGGTCCGACGTCAAGATCGTGCTCGAGTACCTCTTCCGGTGGGGCGAACTCGCATCCGCCCCGCGCAAGGGCTTCGAGCGTCGTTACGCCCTGCCCGCTCAGGTGCTTCCTTCCGAGGTGCTCGACGCCGAGGTGAGCGCGCGCGACGCCGTCCGCGAGTTGACCGCCATGGCCGCCGCCGCCCACGGCATCGGCACCACGGCTGACCTGGCCGACTACTTCCGCGTGCCGATGGCGCTCACGAAGACCGCGCTCGAAGAGCTCTCCGACTCTGGCGAGGTCCTCCCCGTGCGAGTCGCCGAGTGGGGCAAGGACGGCCAGCCCGGCGTCGCGTGGCTGCACCGGGACGCCCGCCGCCCACGCGCGATGGACGCGGCCGCGCTCCTCTCACCGTTCGACCCCGTCGTCTGGTACCGGCCGAGAGCGGAGCGGATGCACGACTTCCACTACCGCATCGAGATCTACACCCCCGCCCACAAGCGCGTGTTCGGCTACTACTCATTGCCCATCCTCCTCGGTGACGCCGTCGTCGGCCGCGTCGACCTGAAGAACGACCGACAGTCGCGCGTCCTGCGCGTGCAATCGGCGTGGAGCGAAGCGGATGCGCCCGCAGACATCGCCGAACGCACGGCACTGCTGCTGCGCGAGGCGGCGGCGTGGCAGAACCTCGACGACATCGTCGTGGCCGACCGCGGCACCCTCGCCCGCGACCTGGCGAGCGCGCTCGCGACCTGATCTGACTCGCTGACGTGGCGCGCTGACGACGACGCGCTGACGTTGCGTTGGCCCAACTGCGCCGCGAGCCAACGCTGCCAGCCGATGAGCCCGTTAGGCCGCGCCGAAGCGGCCACTTGACTGGCAGCAGTTCGCGGGAGGCCGGCAGAAACGGCCAGTTGCCTGGCAGCGATGCGCGGCCGCAGCACCGGGAGGAGGGCTGGCCGGACGGGGCCTCGTGAGGCGGCGTCGGTGACGGGAATCAGCCGCGTCGGGTTTCGGCCGCGCGAATGCGTTGCTCGAGCTCGCGGTTCGCGAGCCGCATCGCGCGTTCGGCGTCGAGGCCCCGCGCATCCGCGTCTCGCACGAGCGCCAGCAGCGTCCGCCCAAGTTCCAGTTCCTCGCTGACCGAGTCGACCGCGTTGACCGCGTTGACCGAGTCGGCTCCGGCCGCACCGAACTCCACCCCAGGTTTCGGGATGGCTTTCTCGCTTCCGGATGGTTTGTTTCCCATCCCGAGGTGATTTCCCCATCCCGAATCGAGAGTCGAGGTCGCAAGGTCGGCGGAGTCGCGCGCGGTCGAGGTCACCCCCGAATCGATGGCGGCCTCCTCCACCCCAGGTTTCGGGATGGCTTTCTCGCTTCCGGATGGTTTGTTTCCCATCCCGAAGTGATTTCCCCATCCCGAATCGAGAGTGGTGGAGACGGACGCGGTGTCAGCGGCGACGGCCGGCGACACCGCCGCGGCGACCTGACGCTCCTTGCCGAGGAGCTTCTGGGCGAGCGCAAGCGCCGACATGTCGCGCGGCACGCCATCGAGGACGCTCGTACGGTCGCGCTTCTCGACGGCTTTCGCCTCCTGCCACAGGCGGATGATCTCGTCGATGTCGCGCGTGGGCGTCGGCCCGAAGACGTGCGGGTTGCGGCGCACGAGCTTGTCCGCCTGCTCTCGGGCGACGTCCTCGAGCGTGAACGCGCCGCTCCCCCGCGTGGAGGCGATGTCGGAGTGGAAGAGCACCTGGAAGAGCACGTCGCCGAGCTCCTCGCGGATGTCGGTCGGGTCGTCGTCCTCGAGCGCCTCGACGAGCTCCGCGGTCTCCTCCGTGAGGTACTTCACGAGCGTCGCGTGCGTCTGCGCCTCATACCAGGCGCATCCGCCCTCACCGCGAAAGGCCTCGACGACTTCGAGCAGGCGGAGCAGCTCCGGATGCTCGCGGCGCCCCGAGCGCTCGCCCGCGTCGGCCACGGCTACTTCGCCTCCGTGTCGCTCGGCACCTCGGCGACTTCATCCTCGACCTCGAAGATCGCCTTGAGGATGCCGCGCACCCAGATCAGCATCTCCTCGTCGCTGGGCTGGTTGCCGTCCCGACCTTCGAGCACGGGGATGGCGAGCGAGTGCGTCGCGTCGACGACCTTCGACCCGGGGTACATGCGGCGCAGGCGCATCTGCTTCGAGTCGCTCAGCTCGGCAGGTCCGATGCGCAGCGTCTTGCCGAACACGACGAGCTCGCCGAGACCGGCCTTCACGGCGAGGCGACGCAGCTTCGAGACCTCGATGAGGCGCTGGACCTCGATGGGCGGTTCGCCGTAGCGGTCCTGGAGCTCCTCGAGGACGAGCCCGATCTGGCCGGGCTTCGCGTTCGGGCTCGAGGCGCTCGACAGCTTCTGGTACGCCTCGAGGCGCAGTCGCTCGCTCGCGACGTAGTCCTCTGGCACGCGGGCATCCACGGGGATCTCGAGGCGCAGCTCGGTCTGGCCTTCCGCGACCTCGCCGCGGAACGTGTTGACGGCTTCGCCGATCATGCGCAGGTAGAGGTCGAAGCCGACGCCTGCGATGTGTCCGGACTGCTCGCCGCCGAGCAGGTTTCCGGCGCCACGGATCTCGAGGTCCTTGAGCGCCACCTGCATGCCGGAGCCGAGCTCGTTGTTCGCGGCGATCGTCTCGAGGCGGTCGGTGGCGGTCTCCGTGAGCGGACGCGTTCCGTCGTACAGCAGGTACGCGTAGGCGCGCTCGCGGCCGCGGCCGACGCGCCCGCGCAGCTGGTGCAGCTGGCTGAGGCCGTACCGCTCCGCGTCGTCGATGATGAGCGTGTTCGCGTTGGCGATGTCGAGGCCCGTCTCGACGATCGTCGTCGACACGAGCACGTCGAACTTGCGCTCCCAGAAGTCGACGATGATCTGCTCGAGGCGTGCCTCGCTGAGCTTGCCGTGGGCGACCGCGACACGCGCCTCCGGCACGAGCTCGGCGATCTCGGCCGCGACGCGGTTGATGGATGCGGTGCGGTTGTGCACGTAGAAGACCTGGCCCTCACGCAGCAGCTCGCGGCGGATCGCGGCTGCTACCTGGCGGTCGGACTTGGCGCCGACGAACGTGAGGATCGGGTGCCGGTCTTCCGGCGGCGTCGCGAGGGTCGACATCTCGCGGATGCCGGTGACGGCCATCTCGAGGGTTCTCGGGATGGGCGTCGCGCTCATCGCGAGGATGTCGACGTTGGCCTTGAGCTTCTTGAGGGCGTCCTTGTGCTCGACGCCGAAGCGCTGCTCCTCGTCGATGACGATGAGCCCGACGTCCTTGTACGCGATCGAGTCGGTGAGGAGGCGATGCGTGCCGATGACGATGTCGACGGAGCCGTCGGCCAGCCCGCGGATGGTCTCCTCGGACTCCTTCTTCGACTGGAAGCGGCTCAGCGGCTTGATGGTGACGGGGAAGCCGGCCATGCGCTCCGAGAACGTCTCGTGGTGCTGGCGCACGAGCAGCGTCGTCGGCACGAGGATGACCACCTGCTTGCCGTCCTGCACCGCCTTGAACGCCGCGCGCACGGCGACCTCGGTCTTGCCGAAGCCGACGTCTCCCGAGACGAGGCGGTCCATGGGGATGGGCCGCTCCATGTCGCGCTTGATCTCGTCGACGGTCTGCAGCTGGTCGGGCGTCTCCACGAACGGGAACGCCTCCTCGAGCTCGTGCTGCCATGGCGTGTCCGGACCGAAGGCGTGGCCCTTCGACGCCATGCGCGTGCTGTAGAGCTTCACGAGCTCCACGGCGATGTCGCGGACCGCCTTGCGCGCCTTGCCCTTCGCGGCGGACCAGTCGGAGCCGCCCATCTTCGACAGGGCTGGTGCCTCGCCGCCGACGTACTTCGTGAGCTGGTCAAGCTGCTCGGTGGGGATGTAGAGCTTGTCTCCGGGCTGCCCCCGCTTTGAGGGCGCGTACTCGATGAGGAGGTATTCGCGCACGGTCTTCGGGGCGTTCCGGCCACCTGCCTGCACCTCGCGCTGACGCAGTTCGATGAACTTGCCGATGCCGTGCGTCTCGTGCACGACGAAGTCGCCCGCCTTGAGCTGCAGCGGGTCGACGACCGAGTTCGTGCGGCGCCTGGCGAGCTTTTTCGGCTGCCTGGAGTCGTAGCCGACGGAGCGACCGAAGAAGTCGGTCTCGGTGACCAGCGCGAGTTTCTGCCCGGGGACCTGCACGCCGGTGGAGACCGGCGACTGGGTCAGGTAGGCGACGCCGGTCTCGAGCTCGTCCGGCAGCTCGTCGACGAGCCTCGCCCCGTCGCCGTGCTCGGAGAGCAGCTGGCTCGCGCGTTCGACGAGACCGGGCCCCTGGCTCGTGACGACGACCCGCCAGCCGTCCTTGAGGAGAGCCGACACGTGCTCGATGGCGCCGTCGGCGTTCCCGGCGAAGCTCGGCACCGCGTCGCCCTCGATCTTGACGGCGAGGATCTCGCTGGCGTCGAGCTGCTCCTCCGGGATCTCCAGCGACTGGAACGGCGACAGCGACCACCACGGCCGGCCGCCGCGCGCATCCCGCAGCCCCGAGACGGTGAGGAAGTCGCCGGAGCTGAGATCGATGGGCGCGTCGGCGCCGGCCGTCGCCGCGCTCCAGGCGGCCTCGAGGAACTCATGGTTGGTCTCGGAGAGGTGCACGGCGCGCGTTGCGACTCGCTCGGGCGAGAGCACCGCCATGGCGGCGTCCTCCGGTAGGTAGCTGGTGATGGGCACCAGCTCGCTCACGAGCGCCGGCGCGAGCGACTCCATGCCCTCAGACGGGATGCCCTCGGCGATCTTGGCGAGCATCTGCTGCAGGTTCGGGAACTCGTGCTGCATCTCGCGAGCCCGCTGGCGAACGCTCTCCGTCAGCAGCAGCTCGCGCGCCGGCGTGATGAGCGCCTCCGTGACCTCTGACTCGAGCGAGCGCTGGTCGGCGACCGAGAACACTCGGATCTCGTCGACCTCGTCGCCGAAGAAGTCGATGCGCAGCGCGTGCGAGGCGTCTGGCGGGAACACGTCCAGGATGCCGCCGCGCACGGCGAACTCGCCGCGGCGGGTGACCATGTCGACGCGAGAGTAGGCGAGGTCGACGAGCTGCAGGGCGAGGCTCGAGAGGTCGTTGCCGCGGGAGCCGCGCTCGAGGCGGATGGTCGTGGCCGCGTCGAGACCGGGGAGGAGCGGCTGCAGGGCGGCGCGCACGGAGGCGAGCAGCACGAACGGAGACGTCCGCTCGCTGGCCTTCCACTCGGTGAGCTCGCGCATCGCGCGCAGTCGCTTGCCCGTCGTCTCGACCGATGGGCTCAGGCGCTCGTGCGGGAGCGTCTCCCAGGCGGGGAACTCGGCGATGTGCGCGTCCGGGACGAACGTCTGCAGGTCTGTGCCGAACTGCTCGGTCTCGCGGCTCGTCGCCGTGAGCACGAAGAGCATGGGTGCCGCGCCGAGCTCGGCCTGGCGCGCAGCGAGGAGGTTCGCGATGAGCGGGGCCCTCGCCCCGTCGACGAGCGAGAAGTCGGTGTCACGACCGGCCCGCCCCATGGCGCGCTCGAAGGAAGGGGTGGACTGGATGGAGCGTACGAAGCCGTGCAGAGTCACTCGGGGAATTGTACGCGCCGAGGCGAAGATACTTCCTACAGCGGCGGCTCGCTGCCTCGCTGCCAGCGATCTACGCCAGGTCCGCCGACTCGAGGAGCACGGTGAAGGGACCGTCGTTGACGCTCGCGACCTTCATCATGGCGCCGAACTCGCCGGTCTCGACGTGCGCTCCACCCTCCCGGAGGGCCGTGACGAAGGCGTCGACAAGCGGCTCCGAGTGGGCCCTCCCGCTCGCGAGCGACCACGACGGCCGTCGCCCCTTGCGCGCATCCCCGTAGAGCGTGAACTGACTGACGACCAGCACCGGGGCGCCGGTGTCGAGCACGCTCTTCTCGTCGTTCAGGATGCGCAGCCCGAGCACTTTGCGGGCGAGCTTCGCCGCATCCGCGTCGGTATCGGTGTGCGTGACGCCGACGAGGATCAGGAGTCCCGGCTCGTCGATGCGGCCGACGGTCCGCTCCTCGACCGTGACGCTCGCCTCGGTGACGCGCTGGATGACGAGCTTCACGCGCCCGCTGCCGTGTGCACGCGTAGCTGAGCGGCCTGGATGCCGTCGCTCGCGATCAGCTCGACGGCGTCCGCCGCGTCACCGACGAGCACGGGGAGGACCTCGCGCTCGCTGCCCGCGAAGTCCTTGAGGACGAAGTCGGCCGCGTCCTGCCGGCCGGGAGGACGCCCGATGCCGACACGCACGCGCAGGTAGCCCGGGTCGCCGAGAGCCGCGCTGATGTCGCGGAGGCCGTTGTGACCGCCGTGGCCGCCACCGACCTTCAGCTTGAGGGTGTCGAACGGGAGATCGAGCTCGTCGTGCACGACGATCACGTGGTCGACGTCGACTCCGTAGTAGTCGACGAGCTGCGAGACCGGTCCGCCCGAGGTGTTCATGTAGCCGTTCGACTTCGCGAGCACGAGCTTCGGCCCACCAGGGGCCGTGCGCCCCTCTGCGACACGCGCGTTGGCCTTGGTGTGCCTGGAGAAGCTGGCCCCGAGCCGTTTCGCGAGCTCGTCCACGACGAACTGCCCGACGTTGTGCCGGTTCTTCGCGTACTTCTCGCCGGGATTGCCGAGTCCGACCACGAGCCAGGTGTCTGCTGCCATGCTGCAAAGCCTTTCATGTGACGGGATGCGCTGGGTGACGACCCGTCGGATCTCTGGGACGCGAAAGGCGGACGGCCGGAGCCGCCCGCCTTTCGACGAAGATGCGTCGAATCGACGACGCCAGACGCGAGACTACTCGGCGGCTGCTTCTTCGGACTCTTCGTCCTCATCCTCGTCCTCGCCGCGAGGCGTCTGGATCGAGACGAGGGCAACCTCTTCTGCGTCTTCCGCGAGGTCGACGAGCTCGGTGCCCTCGGGCAGCTTGAGGTCTTCGCGGTGGATGAGCGTGCCATCCTCGAGGCCCTCGACCGAGACCTCGATGAAGCTCGGGATCGTGGTCGCGTCGGCCGAGACGAGGATCGTCGTCGCGTCCTGCACGGCGATCGTGCCGGGGAACGGGTCGCCGACGAGGTGCAGCGGCACGTCGACCTCGACGCGCTCGCCCTTGCGGATGACCGCGAGGTCGAGGTGCTCGATGATCTGGCGCACCGGGTCGCGCTGGACGTCGCGGACGAGCGCAAGCTGCTTGTCGCCTTCGATGTCGAGCTCGATGAGCGCGTTCGCCTTGCGGATGAGCAGCATCGTCTCGTGACCCGGGAGGGTCAGGTGGCGGGGCTCGGTGCCGTGGCCGTAGAGGACCGCGGGGATCTTGCCTGCGGCGCGGATCTTGCGTGCCGCACCCTTGCCGAACTGGTTGCGCAGTTCGACGCTGAGCTTGTTGGTCTCTGCCATGTTGTCTCCTTGGTGGTGGTTCTCGACAGACTGAGGAAGCGTGTGGAGGCCCATTCAAGGACACATCACCGCGTCGATCACGGGCCTCACGGCCCCTCGCCGAAGTTCAGCCCCCCACTTTACGTCATAGAGCGCGCGGGTGGGCACGTTCTTGCAAAGCTCTCCTGAGCTCCCCGTCAGAAGCCGACGGCCTTGCGCCAGCCGTGGCGGCGAGCGCTGCTCACGGCGGCGCCGGCACCCAGCATCGCGAACCCGAAGACCACCAGCTCTGCGGCGAGCAGCGAGACAGCCATTCCGGATGCAGGGCCAGCGAACAGTGCGAACGTGGCGAGCTGATCCTGCCAGAGCGGCGCGGCCGCGATGGCGGATGTGAGCTGGGCGTGGAAGAGGAACGAGGCGAGCCCCGCCAGGACGGACAGCGCCCCCGCGACGACCGACCCGGTTCCGGACAGTCGCATCGTGAGCGCCATGAGGAAGAAGCCGACGGCCGCCAGCATGGTGACGAGCATCGTCCAGACGGGTGAGACTCCCCCACCGTCCCCGATGAAGCTGCCTGCTGACGACGAGACGCCGGAGATGATGATGAGCAGGGGGATGGCGCTGAAGGCGACCACGCAGATGGCGTAGAGGGGTACGGCGAGGAAGACGGAGCCGATGCGCGCCCAGACGCTGGGGCTGGCCGACTCGCGGGCGCGGCCGTACTTGTTCGCCTGCCCCCGCGCATCCGTCTGCCCCGGCTGCTGCGCGGCGGGTGGCTGCTGCCTGCCCTCCTTGGGCGTGCGGGTGGGAGCGACGGGTGCCGCCGCGGGCGGTGGTGCCTGCTGCGGTATGACGCGGGTCGATTCCTCGCTGCCCGCGTAGAGACTCGACGACGAGCGAGCGGATGGAGCGCTCGGCGTCGCACGCGTCCTCGGCATCGCCGTCGTCGGCTGCTCGTCGGTGATGGCGTCGCCATCATCGTCTGGGCGCCCGAAATCGTAGGCTCTCGTGCGGGCGTCGTGATCAGCCACTGAGTGTCTCCCTGTCTAGGTGCTCGCGGTCGCGCGCACCGCCAGATCTGGTCCTGGCCGTGCGCCGAGTTCGGCGACGTCTCGTCATGTTCGGAAATCGTTGCCGTGCTCGTGCCACAAGTCAGCGTACGACTGCCCGTCGTGCAATACCGTGGAGTGTCCCGTGCATCGCCCTGACGGGAGACAAGCATCCACTCTGAAAGAGACGCATCTATGACCACTGACGCTGCCCCCTCGATCTCCTCGGAAACCGGCTCGTCCCCCAGCGCGAACATCGGCGTTGTCGGCATGGCCGTCATGGGCTCCAACCTCGCCAGGAACCTCGCGAGCCGCGAGGGCAACACCGTCGCGGTCTACAACCGCTCCCCCGAGCGCACCCGCACGCTCGTCGCCGAGCACCCCGAAGCAGGCTTCGTGCCGTCCGAGTCGATCGCCGGCTTCGCAGCGTCACTCCAGAAGCCCCGCACCGCGATCATCATGGTCCAGGCAGGCGCCGGCACCGACGCGGTCATCAACCAGCTCGTCGACGCGTTCGAGCCGGGCGACATCATCGTGGATGGCGGCAACGCCCTCTTCACCGACACCCGCCGCCGCGAGGCAGCCGTGCGCGAGACGGGCATCCACTTCGTGGGCTGCGGCATCTCCGGCGGCGAAGAGGGCGCCCTCAACGGCCCCTCCCTCATGCCGGGCGGCACCGCCGAGTCGTACGAGACCCTCGGCCCCATCCTGCGCAGCATCGCCGCGGTCGCTGAAGGCGAGCCCTGCGTCACCCACGTCGGTACCGACGGCGCCGGCCACTTCGTGAAGATGATCCACAACGGCATCGAGTACGCCGACATGCAGCTCATCGCCGAGGCCTACGACCTCATCCGCCGCGGCACCGGCAAGTCCCCCGCCGAGATCGCCGAGATCTTCGCCGAGTGGAACAAGGGCGAGCTCGAGTCGTACCTCATCGAGATCACCGCAGAGGTGCTCCGCCAGGTCGACGCCGACACGCAGCTGCCGCTCGTGGATGTCATCCTCGACGCCGCCGGCGCCAAGGGCACCGGCGCGTGGACGGTGCAGACCGCCCTCGACCTCGGCGTGCCCGTCTCCGGCATCGCCGAAGCCGTGTTCGCGCGCTCCGTGTCCTCCAAGCTCGAGCAGCGCGCCGCATCCCGCACCCTCCCCGGCCCCGACGGCTTCCAGGTCGAGGACGCCGACGGCTTCGTCGAGGACGTGCGCCTCGCGCTCTACGCGTCCAAGATCATCGCCTACTCACAGGGTTTCGACGCCATCATCGCGGGCGCCGAGCAGTACGGCTGGGACATCAAGAAGGGCGACATCGCCGCGATCTGGCGAGCAGGCTGCATCATCCGCGCCCGCTTCCTGAACCGCATCACCGAGGCGTACGCCGAGGACCCGAACCTCGTCGCGCTCGTCACCGCGCCCTTCTTCCGCGACGCCGTCGACACGGCCCAGGCCGCGTGGCGCCGCGTCGTCGTGCAGGCAGCGCAGGCCGGCATCCCCGCCCCCGCGTTCTCCTCCAGCCTGTCGTACTACGACGGGCTGCGCGCCGAGCGCCTCCCCGCCGCCCTCATCCAGGGACAGCGCGACTTCTTCGGCGCCCACACCTACAAGCGCGTCGACCGCGACGGCGTCTTCCACACCGACTGGTCCGGCGACCGCACCGAGCACAGCGCGTAGCCAGCTCGGCGAGCAGCAGACGGCCCCGTCCTCCCAGCATCAGCTGGGAGGACGGGGCCTTGTCGTGCGCGGCCTCGTGCCCGCGCGAGGCCGTCACACGACGGCGGCGGGGGTCTTCGCGTCGCTCGCTGCGACCTTCGGTGCGACGGCACGGGATGCTCGGGTGCGACCGTGCGTGTAGTAGAGCGGGAGTCCGACGAAGAGCAGTCCGCCGACGAGGTTGCCGACGACCGTGGGGATCTCGTTCCAGATGAGGTAGTCCATGAGCGTGAAGTCGGCGCCGAGGAGCAGACCGGAGGGGAACAGGAACATGTTCACGATGGAGTGCTCGAAGCCCATGAAGAAGAACAGCATGATGGGCATCCACATGGCGATGACCTTGCCGGAGACGCTCTTGGAGATCATGGCGAGGGCCACTCCCGTCGCGACCATGGCGTTGCAGAGCACGGCGCGGACGAAGAGGGTGAGCATGCCGGAGGCGCCATGCTCGGCGTAGCCCACGGTCCGGCCCTCGCCGATGTGTCCGATGGCCTCGCCGACCTCGTTCGGCGGTGTCGCGAAGCCGTTCGTCACGACGATGGCCATGAGGACTGCGATGGTGAAGGCGCCGAGGAAGTTGCCGACGAACACGAGGCCCCAGTTGCGGAGCACGCCGCGGAGGGTGACGCCTGGCCGCTTGTCGAGCCAGGCGAGCGGGCCGAGCACGAACACCCCCGTGAGCAGGTCGTAGCCGAGCAGGTACAGCATGATGAAGCCGACGGGGAAGAGCAGGGCGCCGAGCAATGGGACGCCGGTCGTGACGCTGACGGTCACGGCGAAGGCGGCCGCGATCGTCAGGAACGCGCCTCCCATGGTCGAGCGGATGATGGTGTCGCGGGTCGACAGGAAGATCTTGCTCTCCCCGGCATCGATCATGGTGGTGACGAGGTCATTCGGCTTGACGTAGGACACGGGTTCCCTTTCGCTCTGGCGATGCTCTGCGGCCATGTTCGGCCCGATGTCCACAAGCTATTCGGGTGCAGTTTCGGCCCCGTGGCTCGTGCGGTGCGTTCTGGTTTCTTTTCCCTCTCGCCCTCGCGGCGGGGCTGTGAGAAGTGCGATCAGACGGGGGCCGTGGCGGGGACGACGGCATCGAAGCGCTCGAGGATGATGTGCGCGATGCGGTCGTCGACGCCGAGGGGCGCGGCCACGATGTCGGCGCCCGCCTCGGTGACGCGGTCGTGGAAGAAGCCGGGGGTGAGCAGGTAGCTGGCGATGCTGACCCGGCGCGCCTGGGCGTCTGCGTGGCGCGCGCCAGCCGCGCCTCGAGCGAGCTCCACGGCCGCTGGCACCCTCGGGTCGAGGGCCGCTCCGTAGCCGAGCAGCGCATCCGCACCTCCGATGGCGTTGAACTGCTCGCGCAGCTCGTGGAAGCGGGGCACGGCTGCGGCGGCCGTAGAACCCGCGACGGCGATGACGACCCCGTCGTCGGCGCTGCCGCCTGCTTCGAGGAACCGGTCCCAGAGCAGCTGCGAGAGTCTGGGGTCCGGTCCGAGGGGCGCCGCGACCGAGGTGCCGGGTCGAGCGGCCGCGGCTTCCGCGATGTCGACCTGCGTGTGGAAGCCGACGGTGAGGAGCACGGGGACGATGATGACCTCGGCGTCGGCGGGTAGGCCCGCGAGGACGTCGACGAGGCTCGGCTGCTGCACGTCGACGAACGCCTCGACGACCTGCACGCTCGGCCGCATCGCCTGCGCGCGGCGCAGCAGCTCGCGGACGACGGCCTGACCGTCGACGTTGTCGGTGCCGTGGGAGGCGCCCACCAGGATCGTCGGCCGAGGGTGCTGCTCGTTCATCCGGTGCTCGCTCTCTGTGCTGATGCTCGTTGCTGATGCTCGCCTGTCGGCGCGCGCGGTCACGCGGCGGTGTGACATCGTCCGGGCTGCGGGCGCATCGCGCTGCGCGCTCACGTCGCGTGGACGCGCAGCCGGTAGCCGCGCTTCACGACGGTCTGCACGATGGCCCGGTCGCCGAACGACTCGCGCAGGCGCGCGACGGCGACGTCGGCCGCATGGTTAGTGGTCGGGTTGCCTGGCAGCCTGGCGAGGATCTGCTCGCGGCTCACGACACCGCCCGGGTTGCCGGCGAGCAGCCGCAGCACGCGCAGCGCTCCGGGTGAGAGCTCGACGACGTCGTCGCCGATGACGGCGCAGCTCGAGCGGAGGAAGAGGCGGCCCGCATCGGTCTCGATGCCCTCGGACGCTCGCTGGGCGTAGTGCTCGATGAGCTCTCGGATGAGCGCACCGAGTCGGCCGCGCTTCGGGACGATCGGCTCGATGCCGACGGCGCGCAGGGGTGCAGCTGTGATGGGGCCGACCGCGACGGTGACGAGCGAGCCGTCCCGGCAGCGCGCCTTGAGCCGCTCGAGGGCTCCGGAAGCGCCCGTGCCGGACGCGTCGTCGCCGTCTGCAGGGCCGGACGCGTCCGAGAAGGAATCGAGCCACGCGGAGACCCCGGGAGCCGAGGTGAAGACGATGGCGTCGACCTCGCCGTCTGCGGCCTTGAGCGCCCAGCGGGCGAGCAGTGCGGGGTCGGCGGGCGGGCCCCACTTGTAGACGATGAGGCTCTCGACCTCGGCACCAGCTGCGGCGAACTCCTCGTCGAGGCCGTCGACTCCCGAGCCATGGTGCTGAAGCGCGATGCGCGCACCATCGACGCCCTCTGCGAGGAGGAACTGCGCGAGCTCCGCGGAGGTCTCCGATTCGGCGACCCAGTCGGCGTTGAGTCCGGCTGCCTGGATCGCTCCGCGCGCCTTCGGGCCCCTCGCCACGATCCGCGCGCGGGAGAGCACCGCGACCAGATCCTCGGCCAGCCCGTGTGCATCCGCAGCGTCGATCCAGCCACGGAAGCCGACACCCGTGGTCGCGACGACGATGTCGGGCGGGTCGGCGATGACGCGCTTCGTCGCGTCGAGGAGATCGGCGTCGTCTTCGACCGCGGTCATGCTGAGCGACGGGGAGTGGCGGATGATCGCCCCTCGTCGCTCAAGTGCCGTCGCGAGCTCACCGGAGCGGCGGTCGCTCGTCACGACCACGACGACGCCGGCCAGGTGCTGTTCCTGGGGTGCGCGGCCGCGCACCCCGCTCGCGGGTTCGGGACTCATGCTGAAAGTGCGTTCTGTTCCTGGAGCGACCGCGTGGCCTGCAGGAGCCCGAACTGGGCGACCTCGCCGATGACGATGATGGCGGGGTTGGCGACGCCGACGCTGCGCGCTGTGTCGTCGATCGTGCGGAGGCTTCCCCTCGTGACGCGCTGGCGAGGGGTGTGGCCGTTCTCGACGATGGCGACGGGCATGTCGTCGCGCACTCCCGCATCCACGAGCTCGGCGCAGATGCGGCCGAGCGCCGAGACGCCCATGAGCACGACGAGCGTGCAGGTGTCGGCTTTGACGGAACGCAGCAGCTCGGCGCCCAGGCACTGATGCCCGGTCACGACCTGGAAGGAGTTGGCCACGCCGCGGTGCGTGACGGGGATGCCGGCGGCCGCGGGCACTGAGATGGCGCTGCTGATGCCGGGCACGACCTCGACGGCGACGCCGGCCGCGTTGCACGCGAGCACCTCCTCGCCGCCGCGCCCGTAGACGAACGGGTCGCCGCCCTTGAGCCGCACGACGACGAGCCCCTGCTGGGCCTTCTCGACGAGGATGCGGTTGATCTCCTCCTGCGGCACCGGGTGGTGCTTGGGCTGCTTGCCGACGTCGATGATCTCGACCTCGGCGGGGAGCTCGGCGAGCACGGAGCGGGGGCCGAGGCGGTCCGTCACGACGACGTCGGCTTCCGCGAGTGCGCGCCGCCCGCGGAGGGTCATGAGGTCGGCGTCCCCCGGTCCCCCGCCGACGAGCACAACCCTGCCGGCACCTGGTCGGTGCCTGCGCAGGTCGACGTGGCCGGCGCGGAGTCCTTCGGCGAGCTGGTCGCAGATGAGGCGGCTGCGGCGCGGGTCGGCGCCCTCCTTGGAGACGACGCCGATCTCGACGGCGCCGGCGTCCGAGGTCGCCGGGGTCTTGGCGCTGCCGGCGGAGGCGTCGCTCGCGTTCACGCACCACACGCGGCGCTCGTTCGCCCACTCGGCGACGAGGAGGTCGGTGGCCCTGTCGCCCGTCGCAGTGTGCACGAACCAGGCGCCGTCGAGGTGGTGTGCCTGCACGGGCTCCTGCAGCCACGTCACGAGCCCGTCGCTGACGAGCCCACCGAGTGTGCCGCCAAGTTCTGGGGCCACGACGGTGACGGATGCGCCAGCCGTGACGAATGTTTGGGCGCGTCTCGCGGAGACGGCCCCTGCGCCGACGATGAGGACGTCGCGGCCGGTGAAGTCGAGGGCCATGAGCGTGCTCATCGCGTCTGCCTTCCCTCGAGGCGCAGGCTCAGGTCGACGAGGACCGTGCCGTCGCCGTCGATGCGCACCGGGTAGGTCGTCAGGGTGCGCGCATCCTTGCCGACGGTGTCGAGGCACTCGCCCGTGGCAAGGTCGAAGATCTGCTTGAACATCGGGGAGGCGACGGTGACGCGTCCGCTCCTGGAGCCGACGAGGCCGCGGCTCATCACCTGCGAACCCGAGTACGGGTCGGCCTGCTGGACGGCGAAGACCTGCTCGTCGCGAAGCCGGAACAGCGCGATCTGGGTGCCGTCCAGGATTGCGGCGACGCCACGCTCGGGGTGGAGGGCGTGGAGAGGGCAGACCGCGATCCAGTGCTGGTCGGTATCCTCGGATGGGTGTTCGCGGATGCCGCTGCTGGTGTCGAGTGCGATGGTCATCGTCGGACCTCCAGGGTTGTTCCTGCGATTACGGTGCCGGCGCTGCGGTCGGCTTCGTTTGCCGGGCGGAGCTGCCCGCGTTCCGGCACGTAGCCGAGCGAGGGGTCCGGTGTGGTCGGCGCGTTCACGAACGACACGAACCGCTGCATGACCTCGGGATCGTTCAGCGCCTCCTGCCATTCGTCCTTGTAGTTGTCGACGTGGTTCGCGACCATGGCGTCCAGGTCGGCCGCGATGCCGAGGCTGTCCTCGAGCAGGACCGCCCGAAGCGTGTCGATGCCGCCGTCGAGGTCCTCGATCCAGCGCGCGGTGCGCTGCATCCGGTCGGCGGTGCGGATGTAGTAGCCGATGAACCGGTCGATGGCCGTGATGAGCTGCTCGTCGTCGAGGTCCTCCACGAGCAGTTCCGCGTGGCGGGGCGTGAAGCCGCCGTTGCCGCCGACGTAGAGGTTCCAGCCCTTCTCGGTGGCAATCACGCCGACGTCCTTGGCGCGCGCCTCGGCGCACTCGCGCGCGCATCCGGAGACGCCGAACTTCAGCTTGTGCGGCGAACGGAGGCCGCGGAAGCGGAGCTCGAGGAAGATCGCCATGGCGACGGAGTCCTGCACGCCGTACCGGCACCAGGTCGAGCCCACGCACGACTTCACGTTGCGCAGGGCCTTGCCGTAGGCCTGGCCCGACTCGAAGCCCGCGTCGATGAGCTTCTTCCAGATCTCGGGCAGCTGCTCGATGCGGGCGCCGAAGAGGTCGATGCGCTGGCCGCCCGTGATCTTCGTGTAGAGCCCGTACTCCTTGGCCACGGCGCCGATCGCGATGAGCCCGTCGGGGGTGACCTCGCCGCCGGGGATGCGCGGCACGACCGAGTAGGTGCCGTCCTTCTGCATGTTCGCCATGACGTGGTCGTTGGTGTCCTGCAGCGCCGCCTGCTCGCCCTTGAGGATGTGCCCGTTGCCGAGCGAGGCGAGGATCGAGGCGACGACGGGGCGGCAGATGTCGCAGCCGCGGCCGCCGTTGCCGTGGCGTTCGATGATGCTCGTGAAGGTCGAGAGTCCCGTGACGCGCACGGCGTCGAAGAGCCCCGCCCGGGAGAGCGCGAAGTGCTCGCAGAGCGCATTGCTGACCTCGACGCCCGTCTTGGCGAGCTCGGTCGAGAAGATCTTCTTCACGAGCGGCACGCAGGAGCCGCAGGCGGTGCCCGCGTTCGTGCAGGCCTTGACTCCGGCGAGGTCGGTGCAGGCGTGGTCGGTGACGGCGCCGCGCACCGCGCCGACGGAGACGTTGTTGCAGGAGCAGACCGTGGCGTCGTCCGGCAGGTCGCCGCCGACCTCGGGCATGCCGTCGGCGGGCAGCAGGTAAGCGGCCGGGTCGGCACCGAGCTCGCGCCCGACCATGGGGCGCAGCGAGGTGTAGGCCGAGGCGTCCCCGACGAGCATGCCGCCGAGCAGCACCTTGCCGTCGTCCGACATGACGAGCTTCTTGTAGACGCCGCCGACCGGGTCGGCGTACGTGACCTCGAGCGCGCCCGGCGACTCAGCGAAGGCGTCCCCGAAGCTCGCGACGTCGACCCCCGTGAGCTTGAGCTTCGTCGAGAGGTCGACGCCGGGGAACGTCGCCGCTCCCCCGGTGAGGCGGTTGGCGACGACCTCGGCCATCGAGTAACCGGGGGCGACGAGGCCGAAGCACGCGCCATCGATCGAGGCGACCTCGCCGATCGCCCAGATGCTGGCGGCGGATGCGCGGCACGCCTCGTCGACCTCGATGCCACCGCGAGCGCCGAGCGCCAGCCCGGCGGCGCGAGCCAGCTCGTCGCGAGGCGTGATGCCGACTGCGAAGACGACGAGGTCGGCGAGCTCGGGCTCGCCGTTCGGGAAGTCGAGGCCGGCGGCGCGGCCGTCGGCGTCGAGCACGACCGCACTGGCGCGGGACCCGGTGCGCACATCCACCCCGAGGTGCTCGATGAGGAGGCGCAGCGACTCGCCGCCGCCCGCGTCGAGCTGGGCCGACATGAGGTGGCCGGAGGACTGCACGACGGTGCACTCCGCGCCGAGGGCGACCATGGCACCCGCGGCTTCGAGGCCGAGCAGGCCGCCGCCGACGACCGCACCGCGGACCGTGCGGCCGAGGCGCTGTGACAACTCGGCAACCTCAGATTTGAGCGCGACCACGTCGTGGACGGTGCGGTACACGTGCACGCCGGGCGCATCCACCCCGGCAATGGGCGGCTTCGCGGCGGACGATCCGGTGGCGACGACCAGCTCGTCGTAGTGCTCGGTCGCGCCGAGCGACGTCACGACCGTGCGCGTCTCCGGCTGGATGCTCGTGACCGTCTCCGAGGTGCGGAGTGTGACGTTCGGGTGCGACCACATGAGGGGCCTGCCCAGCTCGAGGGCGGCCGGGGCGACACCGGAGAACGTGCTCGTGAGCTGCACCCGGTCGTAGGGTCGCCACGGCTCGTCGCCGATGACGGTGATCGCCCAGACCCCGTCGGAGTCCTGCGAGCGCAGCGACTCGACGAAGCGGTGCGCGACCATGCCCGCGCCGATCACCAGGACGTGACGGGAGCGCGGTGCCGGGGGAAGCATGTCGCGAGCGTAGGTCTGGGATGTTTCGTCACCGTGCGGCAATTGTTTCGTGCTCATCACAGCTCGTCCCGGTCGCTTCGAGTTGGTGTGCGCATGCTGGCTCCTCCGTGGATGAACGGCGACGGTCGGTCGCTGACATGCTCAGAGCGTAGAAACCGCATGTTTCACGGGGTGCGTGCTGCTGTTTCCCCGAGGCAACTTCCTTGGCACACGGATCCGGGGAGGGTGTGAGAAGTGGGAAACGGGGCGAGTGGGCCGGGCCCGGCGCTCACGCGCCTAGGCGAGCGACGGTCGAAGCGCAACCCGTTGCCGCACATCCGGCCAGATCTCACGCTTAAAGGAACATTCTCGATCACACACGGAGGTGTACCCATGCACAAGCTCACCGCACGCATCCTCGGGGTTCTCGTCGGGCTCCTCGCCATCGTCGGATTCTTCGTCGAAGGCGAGCACCTGATGGGGCTCATGAATGTGGACCTCACCCTCGATCTCATTCGCGTCGTGCTCGCCGTCGCGCTCCTCGCCGTCGGATTCACGCGAGCATCCGCCCGGGCGGCGCGGACCGTCATCGCCATCGTCGGCGTCATGTACGTCGTGATGGGGGCCGTGGCGTTCTTCGACCCGACCATGTTCACGCTGCTGCCGACAGGCTTCACAGGCTTCGACATCGGGTTCCACCTGGTGGTCGGCATCGCGGCGATCGTCATCGCAGCCGTTCCCGACCGGACTGCCGGTGCACGCTCGAGCACCAGGTCCACACCGAATCGGACGGTCTGACCAGCCTGGCCGCCGCGTGCGCGGGCGTCAGGGCCACGTAGGGGTCCGAACAGTCCGAACCGACGCGGCGGCCGCCGGCCGTCCGATGCGGCCGCGCAGCCGTGCGGCCGCGCAGCCGTGGCGTCGGCGCGTCGACTACAGCCATTTCCTCCACTTGAAGACCGACCAGAGCGTGACGGCGACGCCCAGCATGGCGAACAGCGACAGCGGGTAGCCCCACTCGAAGTCGAGCTCGGGCATGTGCGTGAAGTTCATGCCGTAGACCGTGCCGACGAGGCTCGGGGCGAAGATGATCGCCGCCCAGCTGGTGATCTTCTTGATCTCCTCGTTCTGCGCGATGCTCTGCTCTGACAGCTTCTTCGTCTCCTCGCTCTGCGCGAGGCTCGCCTCCGAGAGCTCGCGCATCGCCTCATTCTGCTGCTGCGTGACCAGCGTGCTGTGCACGGTCAGCGCGTTCTCGAGGAGCACCCGGAACGAGTCGGCGCGCTCCGCGATGCGCAGCGCGTGATCGAGGACGTCCCTGTAGCGGGCGCGGATCTCCTCGCTGGTGTTGTACTTCTCGGCGCCCCGCAGGAGGGCTTCGAGGATGGTCCGCAGCGGACTCGTCGCGCGTTGGAAGTTGATGACCTCGCCGAGCAGCTCGTAGATGCGGCGTGTGACCCGCTCGTCGCCCGCGAACAGCTGGTCCTCGATCTCGTCGATGTCGTTCTCGAGGCCAGCCGTCACGGGCGCGTATCCGTCGACGACCTGGTCGAGCACCGAGTAGAGGACCGCCTCGGGTCCAAAGCTCAGGAGCGCCGGGCTCTGCTCCATCCGCTGCCGAACGTCGCCCAGCTCCGGGCGCGCGGCCTGCCTGACCGTGACCACGAACTCGGGGCCGACGAACAGGTGGATCTCGCCGAAGTGCACCGTCTCGGTGGCGTCGACGTACCAAGCGGGCCGGAGCACCACGAAGAGGGTGCTGCCGTAGCGTTCGATCTTCGGCCGCTGATGCCCGACCCGCGCGTCCTCGACGGCGAGCGGATGCAGATCGAACTCCTTGGCGACGGCGTCGAGCTCCTCGTTGCTTGGCTGGAAGAGGCCGATCCAGGCCATCCCCGCATGCTCGCGGAGCTTCTCGAACGTCTCGTCGAGCGTCGCCGGAGTGAAGCACCGACGCCCGTTCACGTAGATCCCGTTGTCGATCAAGGCCATGGGGCTGTCCTCCTAGCGCGTCGGATGTTGGTGAGGCTTCCTCGGGAGCTGAGCGCTCAGGCGCCCACCACGGTGTTCCCCCGCCGACTGACACTACTTCTTCGCGTGTCGAGAACCCGCCGCCTCGGGACCCACCGGGCGCGCGCACCCCTCAGAGGGAACGCACCCGCTGCCACTCGCGCAGGTCCTCCTCTATCTCGGCGGCGTGCGTGTGATGCAGGGAGTGCGCGCCATTGATCAGGACGACAGTGCCGTCGCCGACCTCTGCCGCCTGCCGTTCGTGCAAACCGATCCAATCGGAGTTGTTGACGCAGTCGGCTTCCACGAAGAGGAGGAGCGGCAGCTGCTCGGGGAAGCTCGTGCCGAGCGCGTTCTCGAGGTTGCTGCCGACGAGCGGCTGGAAGTCCAGCACCGGGGCTGCGGTGCCGAATCCGGGGAGCAGCACAACCGTCTCGGCGGCCGCGTCGCCCGCCACGAGGACGTTCACCTGGCGGCCGTCGAGGTCGATCCTCTGGGCGTACGGCTCGATCCGACCACGCTCGATCACCGAGGCGACCGCATGCATGGCCGTCGTCGACAGCAGACCGAGTGCGACCACCGCGAATCCGGCCGCGATGCTCCTTACCAGCGTCTTGACGACCTTCTTCACGTGCATCTCCCCGTCGGCGCAGGGGACGCCGACGGGGAGAGCCTTTCGTCCTCGAGACGGAGGCGCATCGGCCGAAGGCGTGAGATGCCGTCCTTCGGTTCGAAGCTCGCTGCTACACGCGCACCGATCTCGCAGCTGCGACCGCGGCCGCGTATGCCGCCGCGCTCGGCTTCGCCGTGCGCTCGAATGTGGTGCGGTCGACGCTGAACAGGCCGAGCTTCGGGCCGTAGCCGAAGATCCACTCGAAGTTGTCCATGAGCGTCCAATGCTGGTAGCCGAGCACAGGAACGCCCTCGGCGAGCAGCTCCCCGAGCGACTCGAGAGCTGCCGGGATGAACTCTGCGCGCTGGGCGTCGTCGTCCGTCTGGATGCCGTGCTCGGTCACGAGCACCGGCACGCCGGACACCTCGTGCGCGTAGCGCACCGCACCCGCGAGCGAGGCGGGCTCGATGACGGTGCCCATCCCGTTCCTCGGCCCGTCCCCGACGAAGCTGCCGTCCGGGCCGTGCAGATCACGCTCGTAGTTCTGCACGCCGATGAAGTCGTCATCCTGAGCGACCCGCAGCCAGTGGTCGTAGACCGCGGCGCGCTTCGCATCCCGGCTCGACTCGCCGCCCGCAATGGCGACGTCGTCGCTGATCGCGATCGAGACGCCGACCGGGAGCTCAGGGCAGACAGCCTTGATCGCAGCCCGGGCAGCGACGTGCGCGAGAGTGAAGGCATCGCGGAACTCGACCTGCGCCGTCACGGGGATCACGTTCGAGGCGAAATAGCGCTCCGTGCCCGCAGCCTCAGCTGCCGCCGCGAGCATGTCGAGCTTCAGCACCTCGAGCTCCGGCGGCAGCTTCCCGCCCGCCTGCAGCAGCTGCTCAAGGTTGGGCTCGTTGAGCGTGACGACGGCGCGGATGCGATCGCCGAATCTCGCCAGGACCCGAGCGCTGTGCGCCGCGAAGAGCGACGCTGCGTCCTCCGCCAGCCACGACCCCGCGGCCGAGAACCAGTGCGGCGCCGCGAAGTGGTTGAGCGTGACGATCGGCGCGAGCCCGCGGGCGACGCAGCCATCGACAAGCGCCTCGTAGTGGTCGAGGACCGACTCGTCGATGACGCCGCGCTGCGGCTCGACCCTGGCCCACTCCACCGAGAAGCGATACGAGTTCAAGCCGAGCCCCACGACCAGGTCCAGGTCGGACTCCCAGCGGGCGTAGCCATCGCAGGCCGCGCCGCTTCGCTCGCGGAAGAGCGACGGCGTCGTCTGCTCGAGGAACCAGATGTCGCTGTGGCGGTTGTCACCCTCGTTCTGGTGGCCGGCCTGCGCCACGCCCCAGAGGAAGTCGGTGGGGAATGAGGTGGTCATGTGTTGCCTTTCGGGGAGTGCGGGGAAGCGGGCGGCGGGGCGAGTCAGCGCGCCGAGCGGACGAAGAGGATGGCGAACCCGCCGAGCACGGCCGATGCCGCGCCGATGACGAAGAGCGCCGCGAAGTTCTGCCCACCGGTGGCGCCGACGCCGATCGCGAGGATCGCCGGGGCAAGCGCCGAGACGATCGAGACGGGGAGGTTGTCGGCGATCTTGATGATCGCGAGGTCCTTGGCGGGGTTCTCGGGGTCCGGCACGACGCGGGTCGCGAGGGCGAGCTCGACCGCGAAGTACACGCCCTGTCCGAGGGCGACCACTCCGCATGCGATGAGGTACACGCCGAAGTCGGGTGCCATGGCGGCGAAGACGAGACCTGCACCGAGGATGACGGCGGCCGCGAGGATGAACGGCTTGCGCACCCCGAGGTGGTCACTGAGCCTGCCGATGGCGGGTGCCACGGCGAGCGAGACGCCCGTGTTCACGATGACGGTCAGGAGGATGGCGCCGCCGAGCTCGGCAGGCTGGAGGCCGATGTTCATGAGCAGGTAGATGGCCTGGTAGCCGTTGAGCGCCGCGACGCCGGAGAAGACGAGCATGCGGCTCGTGAAGACGGCGGCAAAGTCGGGGAACGTGATCGGGTTGACCCAGAAGATGCCGAGCATCTCGCGGAGCGATCGGCTCGCGCGGCGCTCCTCGAACTGCGGGTCGCGGATGACGACGGCGAGGACCAGGAGGGCGATGACCGCGAGCGCGGTCGGGATGCCGACGAGCGGGACGAGATCGGCTCCGAAGGGCAGGGCGATCGCCGTGCCGAGGAGCGCCCCCATCGGCGTGCCGAGGCTGACGAACGCCGAGGCGACACCGCGGCGGTTCGGGGGCAGCTGGTCGGCAATGAGCGCGATGGTCACGATGCCGGTGGCGACGAAGCCGATCGTGATGAAGAGGTGCGCGGCGACGAACATCCACGTGTTGGGGGCTGTGATGAGCAGGATGCCACCGAGCGTGAACGACGCCGCGCCCGCGAAGAGGAACGGCCGGCGACGCCCGAAGCGGGAGCGGGAGCGGTCGCTCAGCGATCCGATGATGGGGAGCGCGAAGAGGGTCAGGAGGCCAGCGATGCCGCTGGAGATCGAGATGATCGTGGTGGCCGCGTCGGCGTCGAGCTCGGTCGCCTTGAGCGTGAGCGTGAGGAGCGCGGCCGACATCTGGGCCGCGCCTGCCCCCACCATGGCGAGCACGACGAAGAAGACGAAGCCCCTGCGCGGGCTCGCCTGCGCTCGGAACGCCTCCGTGGGCGTCGGCTCGTGCACTGCAGTGTCGATGAGAGGTTCTGCTCCGATGGACGCCGATGCCGATGCAGTCGGGATCTGGGGTGTGGTTGGTGTTGTCATGTGGCTTCCTTGCCTGACGATGCGCCTGGGGCGTCTGGTTCTGCTGTGAACGAGGTTCCTCCGGCCGAGAGTGAGAGGAACGTAACACGAAAATATGAAGGTCTCAATATTTTCGTTTCATAGCTGGTACCGTAACGCTGTGGCCGGACCAAGAGGCGAATACAAGAAGAGCGCGATGCGGCGTGAGCAGATCCTCGACGCCGCCTTCACGATCTTCTCCAAAGGCGGATACACGGGGAGCTCGGTGAACGAGATCGCCCGCGCGGTTGGAATGACGCAGACCGGCCTGCTGCACCACTTCGCGGGCGGCAAGGTCGCCTTGCTCCGCGCGATCCTCGAGCGGCGAGACGCACGAGCGGAGACCATCCTCGCCGAGCAGCACGGCCGCGAATTCCTCGCCGGCCTGGTAGAGATCTCCCGCACCCAGGAGACGCAGCGCGGCGCGGTGCAGCTCTACACGATCCTCGCCGCAGAGGCCACCGACCCTGACCACCCCGCGCACGACTACTTCACCGAGCGCTTCACCCGCATCACGGATGCCGTCGCCGCAGCCATCGAAGAAGTCGGCGCGACCGGCGGACTCGCAGACGGGGTCGACCCCCGCCGCGCCGCGATCGAACTGGTCGCCACACTCGAGGGCCTCGAGCTGCTCTGGCTCAACGGACTCGACATCAACATGGCCGAGGACATGCGCCGACGCATCAACAGCATCCTCACCACCCCGCTCTGACCGGCAACCCCGCAAGCCGACTGCAGCACGACCCCAAACGCCCCTCGTCTCCGCCGGGGCGATGTCAGCCGTATCCGAAACCTCCGCACCCAACGCCGGGTGCCCATTCGAAAGCGAAGGACCCCGATGAGCGTCATCGTGCACCCCGTCTCCATCGAGCACCACCGCAAGCCGTTCGGCATCGGCGAGCGATCGCCGCGGATCTCCTGGGTGACGGATGCGGCCGAGCCAGGCTGGGCACAAGCGGGCTACGAGATCGAGATCAGCGATCCAGCCGCAGACCCCACCGACGCGCGGACGTTCGCGACCGGCCGACGGGCATCCACCGACCAGGTGCTCGTCGACTGGCCGACGGCACCGCTGGGGAGCCGTGAGCGACGCTCCGTTCGGGTCCGCGTCTGGGGCCAGGGTGCGGAGCGAGCCTCTGCGTGGAGCGAGCCGACCGCACTCGAGACCGGGCTCCTGGACGGCGAGCTCTGGGAGGCGTCGCTGATCGAACCCCAGCTTCCACCCACGACAGCCGCGGGCGCCCCAGCGATGCTGCTGCGGGGTGAAGTGCACGTGCCGCCCGGTGCGGTGCGTGCGACGATCCGCGCGACCGCCCGGGGCGTCATGACGCTCCGCGTCAACGGCGAACCGGTTGGCGAGGACGTGCTCCACCCAGGATGGACGAGCTACGCCAAGCGCCTTCGCTATCGGAGCTGGGACGTCACGTCGCTCATCCGTGCCGGCTCGAACGCCATCGGCGTTCAGCTCGCCGACGGCTGGTACCGCGGATTCCTGGGCTTCGCCGGACTGCGCGAGGTCTACGGCGACCGCACCGGCGCGTTCGTCCAGCTCGAGGTGGCGCTCGCCGACGGGTCGCTCATCGTGGCCGGAACGGACGGCTCCTGGCGGTCGGCCCCCTCGCCGGTCGTGAGCGCGGACCTGTACCAGGGTGAGACGTTCGATGCCCGGCGCGTGATCGATGGATGGGACCAGCCCGGATTCGACGACCACGAGTGGACCCCGGTGTCGGTCTCCGAGTTCGACGTGCGCACGCTCGTCGCCCCGGACGGGCCACCCGTCCGCAGGATCGAGTCGTTGAAGCCCGTCGAGACCTTCCTCTCCCCCTCGGGCCACATGCTGCTGGACTTCGGGCAGAACCTCGTCGGGCGACTCCGCGTGCAGGTTCCGGCTGGGCCCACCGGGGAGCGCATCCGCTTCCGCCACGCCGAGGTGCTCGAGCACGGTGAGCTCGGGACACGTCCGCTCCGCGCCGCGAAGGCGACCGACGAGATCATCCTCGACGGCCGAGCTCACACCTGGGAGCCGGAGTTCACGTTCCACGGGTTCCGCTATGCGGAGGTCGAAGGGTGGCCAGGCGAGTTCGAGCCGAGCAGCATCGAGGCCGTCGTGCTGCACACGGACATGCGACGACTCGGCACGTTCGAGTGCTCCGACCCACAGCTCGATCGCCTGCACGAGAACGTCGTCTGGGGTATGCGAGGGAACTTCCTCGACGTCCCGACCGACTGCCCTCAACGTGACGAGCGCCTGGGCTGGACTGGAGACCTGCAGGTCTTCGCCCCCACCGCCAGCTTCCTGTACGACACGGGAGGCATCCTCACGGGGTGGCTCGCTGATCTCACTGCCGACCAGCACGAGAACGGAAATGTCCCCGTCTACGTGCCCTGGGCCGACGTCGACCCGAATCTGCCACCGCTCGGTGCGGAAGCCGGCTGGGGCGATGCGGCGACGGTGGTGCCGTGGACGATGTACGAGCGCTCCGGTGACCTCGGCATCCTGCGACGCCAGTGGGCCTCGATGAGCGCGTGGGTCGAGGCGTTCGCCACGCGAGCCGGTGAGCATCTCGACTTCTCCAGCGGTGGCTTCTCGTTCGGCGACTGGCTGGACTCGGCCGCGCACGACGACCAGCCGTGGGCCGCACGACTCCCCTGGCAGGCCGTATCCACCGCCTACCTGGCACGTTCGGCGCAGATCGCGCGCGATGCCGCCGACCTTCTCGGCCACCCGGATGCGCGCGACAGGTACTCGACATTGGCAGACCGTGCCGCCGAGCGGTTCCGCACCGAGTACGTGACCCCAAGCGGTCGCGCCGCATTTCCGTCGCAGACGGCCTACGCCCTGGGGCTCGCGTTCGGCCTGCTACTGCCGTCTCAGATCCAGCGAGCGGGTGAGCTGCTCGCGGCGCAGGTGGCCGCCGACGAATACCGCATCGGCTCGGGCTTCCTCGGCACTCCCCTCGTCTGCGACGCGCTGGCCGATACCGGACACGCCGCGACCGCCTGGGAGCTCCTGCTCCAGACCGAGAGTCCGTCGTGGCTCTACGCCGTGACGATGGGGGCGACGACCATCTGGGAGCGGTGGAACTCGATGCTCCCGGACGGCACCATCAACCCGGGTGACATGACGTCGTTCAACCACTACGCCTTCGGGGCGGTCGCCGACTTCCTGCACCGTCGAGTGGCCGGCCTGGCCCCGTCGGCCCCGGGCTACCGACGTCTTCGGATCGCACCGCTGCCGGATGCGCGCCTGAGCTGGGCGAGGGCGGCGCACGAGACGCCATACGGGTACGCATCCGTGTCGTGGACACTGGACGGCACAACCTTCACGCTCGAAGCCATCGTGCCCCCGTCAGCCGAAGCGGAGATCGTCTTGCCGGACGGCTCGGCCCCGATCCCGGTCACGTCCGGAACGCACCGGTTCTCATGCGAGTTCCGCGCTTCCGAGGCGGCGACCAGGCCCGAGAGCTTCTTGGACGGGTAGCCGCTCGGGCGAGAGGGCCCCTCGGCGACGATCAGCGGCGGCTGCGCTTCGACGACGCGCGCTTCGAGCGTCCGCCCCGCTGAGCGCGCACGGACGTTCCGTGCTTCGAGCGCTTCGTCTGCTTGGCGCGTGACGCGGCCTGCTGCTCGCGCTTCTTCTTGGCGCTCTGCTTCTTGACGACGATTCCGAGCACGAATGTGACGATGCGGAGGAACATGGTTGCCTGCTTTCGATGAGGTGAGGTGAGGTGAGGTCGTGCGGGGTTAAGTGCCGCGGCCTGGCCACCGAACGGCGGCCAGGCCGGCTGAAGAGGTGAGGCGGTGTGAGCTACTGGACGCGAGCTTCGGCCGGCTCGTCCTGCTCGTCGCTCGGCAGGTGCACGTCGTTGATCGTGACGTTGACCTCGGTGACCTCGAGGCCAACGATCGTCTCGATCGCGCGGATCACGTCGGCGCGCACGCCGTTGGCGACATCCTGCAGCGCAACCGGGTACTCGGCCACGATGGTCACGTCGACGGCGACCTGCTTCTCGCCGACCTCGACGCTCACGCCCTGGCCCTGGTCGGTGGCGTTGATGGCGTTGCGGATGGCGCCGATCGCGCGGGCAGCGCCGCCGCCGAGATCGTAGACGCCGTGCGCCTCGCGCGCGGCGATGCCGGCGACGCGGGCGACGACGCTGTCGACGACCGTCGTCGTGCCGTGGCCGGTTGCGACCTCCGAGCCGGTGCGGCTGGTGGGAACGACACTCTTGTCAGTGGACCCCGTGCCCGCCTTGGACGGAGCGACGACGCTCGGGGTGGCAGTCGTGTTGGGGGTGACGTTCGACATGTGCGGGTCTCCTTGGGTTCGGGCCCTGGTGCGTGTGCACCGATCGGGGGCGTTACAGAGGAGACGTTGGCCGACGGCGGAGCGTCACAAACTTCTTGCGGCTCTCGGCGGACGCTCAGGATCGAGGCTCCGCCTTCATCCGGTCCTCGAGGCCGCGCACGGCCACACTTCGCCGTCAAGGTGGCGATCGGTGAGAAGACGATCCCGCCTGCACCAACCACGTCGGGCGCCACTTTCGCATTCGTAAGTCAATGGCGTGCTTCGTTTACGATGACGTAAGCTCGTTCGGGTGAAGACATCGACGTGGATGCCCGGCCGCCAGACAGTCCGCTTCGGCGGCGACTACAACCCAGAGCAGTGGCCCCGCGAGGTGTGGGATGAAGACATCCGCCTCATGCAGGACGCCGGCGTGAACCTCGTCAGCATCGGCATCTTCTCGTGGGCACTCCTCGAGCCGGAGGAAGGCGTCTACGACTTCGCGGTGCTCGACGAGATCATCGACCGCCTGCACGCCGCGGACATCGACGTCGACCTCGCCACCCCGACGGCCTCACCGCCGGCCTGGTTCTACCGGAAGTACCCGCGCTCGAGAGCCGTCACACGCGACGGCATACCCCTCGCGTTCGGGTCGCGCGGCATCGTCAGCCCGAGCTCCCCAGAGTACCGACGGGCCGCGACGGCGATCGCAGCGAAACTCGCCAAGCGCTACGCCCAGCATCCGGCGGTCGTGCTCTGGCACGTGCACAACGAGTACGGTGCCCCGATCACGGAGAGCTATGACGACGCCTCCGTCGCCGCGTTCCAGGCCTGGCTGCAGGAGCGCTACGCGACGCTCGATACCCTAAACGCGGCCTGGGGGACAAACTTCTGGGGCCAGCGCTACGGCGCCTGGGAGGAGATCGATGCGCCCCGCACCTCTGGCTCCGCGAGCAACCCCGCGCACCGCCTCGACTTCGCGCGTTTCAGCTCCGCGGCACTCCTCGAGTGCTTCAAAGCCGAGCGTGATGCGATCCGTGAGCACACCTCACAGCCGATCACGACGAACTTCATGGCCGGCATCTGCCCGAGCGTCGACCTCTGGCGGTGGGCCGACGAGGTCGACATCGTCGCCAACGACCACTACCTCTCCGCCGAGCAGCAGGACAACCACATCCAGCTGTCCCGAGCCGCCGACCTCACCCGCTCGCTCGCGCGGGGCAAGCCGTGGATCCTCATGGAGCACTCGACGTCGGCGGTGAACTGGCAGCCGCGCAACATCGCGAAGCGACCAGGCGAGATGCGACGCAATAGCCTCGCCCACGCCGCCCGCGGCGCCGACGCGGTGCTCTTCTTCCAGGTGCGGGCAGGGCAGAAAGGGGCCGAGAAGTTCCACTCGGCGCTCATCCCGCAGGCCGGCGAGACGTCGCGCAAGTGGCGGGAGTCGGTGGCGCTCGGCGCCGACGTCGCCGCCCTTGCCCCGGTCCTCGGCTCGCGAGTGGATGCGCGGGTCGCGATCGCCTGGGACTGGGAGTCATTCTGGGCGCAGGACCTCGACTGGCGGCCCTCCGTCGACCTCGACCACCGGGAGCGCATCGAGGCGTTCTACGCGACCCTCTGGCGCCGCGGGGTCACGGTCGACTTCGTGCATCCCGCCGCCGACCTCACGGGGTACGACGTCGTGTTCGCCCCGGCCCTGTACCTCATCGAGGACGACGCGGCAGCGAACCTGCGCGAGTACGCGGCGCATGGCGGCACGCTGGCGTTCTCCTACTTCTCCGGCATCGTCTCGACGAACGACGACGTCCCGACGGGCCCATACCCGGGTCAGCTCCGGGATGTGCTCGGCCTGGGCATCGAGGAGTTCCTGCCCCTGCGCGCCGGCGAGCAGGTCACGCTCAGCGACGGCACGCGCGGACGCGTCTGGAGCGACGACATCGAGCTGCGGGGCGCCACGACCGTCGCCGAGTTCGCCGATGGCCCGGGCGTCGGCCGCCCCGCGGTCACCACGCACAGCTTCGGCGACGGCGCGGCCTGGTACCTCGCCACCGCGCTCGACGGCGCCGACCTCGACGGCTTCGTGACCCGGGTGCTCGACGGCGCGGCGGTCGGCTACTCCCCCCTCGGCGGCGTCGAGAGCGTCGTGCGCCGCGGTGACGGCGTCGACTACGTGTTCCAGATCAACCACGGGGCCCATGATGCGGGGGCCGGGGTCTCGGGGCACGACCTGCTGACGGGCGAGTCGGTCGCGTCCGTCGACCCAGTGCCTTCGGGCGGCGTCCGCGTCGTGGCCGTTCGTCATGGGCAGCCCTGACGTCCTCAGCCAGGTATCGGCGAAGCTGAACTGGTAGGAACGGACAATGACGGAAACGGACTCCCCAACGTTCGACGCAGACTCGACCGCCCTCGACGTGGTCGAGGGCCTGGACCTCAGCGGCAAGACGGCGCTCGTCACCGGAGCGAGCTCAGGCATCGGCGTCGAGACCGCGCGTGCGCTCGCGGCGGCGGGAGCGCACGTGACGCTCGCTGTGCGAGACACGGCAGCGGGCGAGCGCACCGCGGCCGAGCTGCGAGCATCCACCGGCAACGACGACGTGCGCGTGGTGCACCTCGACCTCGCCGATCTCGCCACGGTGCGCGAGCTGGCCTCCGCATGGTCGGGGCGCCTGGATCTGCTCATCAACAACGCGGGGATCATGCACACCCCGGAGCTGCGCACCCCTGACGGCTGGGAGATGCAGTTCGCGGTCAACCACCTCGGGCACTTCGCGCTCGCCAACGCCCTCCTTCCCGCGCTCACCGAGGCTGGCGACGCGCGCATCGTGGTCGTGAGCTCCAGCGGCCACGCCTCGAGCGGTATCCGCTTCGACGACCCGTTCTTCGTGCAGGATGCGTACGACCGCGGGCTCGCCTACGGCCAGTCGAAGACCGCGAACGTGCTGTTCGCGCTCGAGGCGACCAGACGCTGGGCAGACCGCGGCATCGCGGCGGCGGCGCTCATGCCGGGTGGGATCTGGACGAAGCTGCAGCGGCACTGGGATCCGGAGGTGCTGGCCGACATGAAGCGGCGCTTCCCGACCAAGACCCCGGAGCAGGGCGCCGCGACGTCGGTGTTCGTCGCGACGCGGGCGACGCTTGGCCCCGGCACGCCCGCTTACTACGAGGACTGCCACCCGGCGAAGGTGGTCGACGAGATCGTCGACGGGGTGCACGGCGTCGTCCCCCACGCGCTCGACGAAGCTGCCGCCCACCGACTGTGGGAGCTCTCCGAGTCGCTCCTCGCCGATGAGGCGTCCCGGCCCGCCGAGCCCGAGCTGCCAACCTGAAGGTGGAGCGACTTCCCGATTGAGAGCACACGGGCAGGGACGCGTGTGCACCTCGACTTGAACGGGTGGACGGCGCTCATCGCCTACCTGGCGGGTCCCGAATACGTGTTCCAGCGGCCCGCGACGTACCCGACCCGCAGCCGAGACGGGCACCCGCTGGAACCCGCCACGGATGAGATCCGCGCGCTCATCCATGAGATGACCGCCGAATACCTCGCTCACGCGGGCGTTCCCGAGCAGCCCTTCGGCGTCGACTGGGAGATCAGCCTGCCGCCGGGAGTCGACGAGGGCAGGCTGCACGGAGCGTGCATGGCCGCCCACCACGCGATCGACCCGAACAACGGGCGCCTCGCGGCGCAGCGCATGCTGACCGCGCTGCGGGAGCTGCTGGCGGAACCGGCACGCGGGTAGGGCGCGACGCGCTCGGGTATCGAAGGGGAAGAAGACGGAGTGGATGCGGTTGCGTTCTGAGTGGCGCACGAGGTGGGTCTACAGATGCGACGGTCGACTCGTCGCATCGTCGTGATTCCTGGGCAGCGACCACTGGCGCGCCTCCCTAGGAGCCCGAGTCGCAAGAAAAGTTATCGACGAGTCTGCAGAATGGCGGTGGTTGTCCGTAGCGTTGGGGACATGCAACAGCACCACGAGCACGACCTTTCGGATCCGGGGTTCGACCCTTCGGATCCGGCGTCTGTTGCGGCGCGTCGGTCGGAGATCCTCGCGATGGAGGAGCAGGCGGCCGCGATGATCGCTGCAGGGGCTGCCTTGCAGTTGCGGGCCCACGCTGCCGCGTACGACTTCGGTCACGCGTTGGATATGACTGAGGGGTGCGCGGAGTCGGCGATGCACGTGCGGTCGATCGCGAACGAGGTCGCGCTGGTCATGCAGGTGTCGTCCGGGGTGGCGCAAGGGCAGCTGGCGCTCGCGTCGAAAGCCCAGCAGGATTTCCCGGCGCTGGCGGTCGCGTTGGACGAGAACGTCGTGACGCCCGCGCAGGTGCACAAGCTGGTCGAGGTGGGGTTCACAGTGAACCACGATGACCCGATCGAGCAGGCGGAGCGGCGGGCGCTCTTCGTTGAGGTCATGCTCGAGCGGGTGCGCCGGGAACCTCTGCCGCCGCAGGCACTGCGGAAGGCCGCCGAGCGGGTCGCGGAGGAGCTGACCGGGGAGTCCATCGATCAGCGGCACGCGCGGGCGAGGCGGCAGCGCCGAGCGACCGTCGAAGACCTTGGCGACGGGATGAGCATCATCCGGGTCACAACTGACACGTTCGTCGCGCACGCGATCCGGGACCGGGTGCGGAAGCAGGCGCTCGCGATCATCAAGGCGCGCCAGAGGGCGACAGCCGACGGTGCTTCAGGTGCAGCAAACTCGGCCGCGCCCGGAACTGGCAGCGCGTTCGGACCCGTTGTCGACGATGCCCGTGCGAGCGCCGAGGTTACCGGGGAGCCAGACGCACCCGATGCCCAGGACGAGCGGAGTCTGAACGAGGTCATGTCGGACGTCGTCGCGGACATGTTGCTGACCAGCGATCCGATGGGCAACTCCGCAGCGGCCGGCATTCAGGCGAACGTGCAGCTCTCGATCCCGATCACGACGGTCCTCGCCGACAGCGACTCCGCCAGCGACCAGCCGGGGCGGGCGCCGGCGCTGCTCGATGGGATGACGCCCATGCCAATTGAGGACGCGAAACGCCTCGCCGCGACCGCACCAGCGTTCCTCCGCGTCCTCACGCACCCCATCACCGGGGCCGTGCAGGCCGTCGACTCCTACAAGCCCACCGCGGCGATGCGCGCCTTCCTGCAGGCCCGTGACGTCCACTGCCGCTTCATCGGCTGCCGACAACCCGCCGTGCGTTGCGAGCTCGACCACACCCAGGCCTACCAGCACGGCGGCACGACCGCGGTCTGGAACCTCAGCGACTTCTGCAAGAACCACCACATCGTCAAACACCACACCGCCTGGAAAGTGCGACAACTCGGCGGTGGCGTCCTCGAATGGACCACACCGAGCGGCAGGATCTACATCAGCCGGCCCGAACCACACGGCGTGATCTTCAGACCAAGCGACCAGCTCTTCAGACCGACGGATGAGCTCCCACGACTTCGCAAGGACCCGGACCGCGAACCAGGACCGCGACAATCCGACGACCCATCGTCGAGGCCCGGACACCTGCCGATGACACCACCGTTCTGACCCGACGATGCACTGCGCTGAGATGCGCCCCCTCCCTGGTCGAGAGGGGGCGCATCGCAGTGGCAGTCTGGGCTGGCTACCCGCGGCGGCGCACCCAGGCGGTCGTCTCCCCCGCCAGCGTCGCGCCATCCCCGAGGTCGCTGCGCAGCAGAACCTCGGCGTCGGAACCCAGCTCGAAGGGTTCTGCGCCGAAGTTCGTGACGACTTCCCACCCGTTCGGGCGAGAGAAACGAAGCACATCCGCGCGCGCGCTCGACAGCCACTCGAGGTGCTCCCCGCTCTGCAGCTCGTGGCGGAGCGCAAGCGCGCGGCGGTACAGCGCGAGCACAGAGCCCGCATCGCCATCCTGCACTTCAACGGCCGACGCACCGAACCATGCGGGCTGAGGAAGGTGCGCATCCGCTTCCCCGAAACCGAACGACCGGCCCTCGGCAACCCAGGGCAGGGGAACACGGCAGCCATCGCGACCGATGTCCACCCCCGGGTTGCGGAAGAACGTCGGATCCTGGCGGTCAGCGTCCGGGATCCCGGCGACCTCGTGAAGACCGAGCTCCTCACCCTGATAGAGGTACGCCGAACCCGGCAGCCCGAGTGTGAACAGCGTCGCCGCGCGAGCACGCCGCAGGCCGCCCTCAGCGTCGAGCGCCGGACGCTCACCACCCGAGAGCAGCCACTCCGCGCCGTGCTTCACGAGCGGGTGCCCCTTCTCGTTCCGCTCCGCATGCGGGAGGCCGTACCGGGTCGCGTGCCGCACCACGTCATGGTTCGACAGCACCCAGGTGGTCGACGAACCGGAACGCTCCGCCAGCTCGAGATTGTCGGCGACGATGCTCGAGAACTGCGCCGCCTCGAAGTCGGCCTCGAGGAGGTCGAAGTTGAACGCTTGCCCGAGTCCCTCCGGGCTCGCATATCGGGGCCGACGGTCACGCTCGACCCACGCCTCGGCGACCGCTGTACGCGGCGGGTCATACGAATCGAACACCTTGCGCCACTCGGCGTACACCTCGTGCACGTCGTCGCGATCGATGATCGGGTGGTTCCCATCGAAGGGCAGCGCGTCGAGCTGAGCCTTCGAGGGCAGCTCCCCGCTCAGGTCCTTCGTCAGCATATGGGCGACATCGATGCGGAAGCCATCGACGCCACGATCCGACCAGAAGCGCAGCGTGTGCAGGAAGTCGTCGCGCACCTCCCGGTTCGCCCAGTTGAAGTCGGGCTGCTCGACCGCGAAGTTGTGGAAGTACCACTGGCCGTCCTCGACCCTGTGCCAGGCCGGTCCGCCGAACACCGACTCCCAGTCGGTCGGCGCCTCGGCTCCATCCGGCCCCTTCCCGTCACGGAAGATGTAGCGGTCACGCTCCGGCGACCCCGGCCCCGCCGCGAGGGCAGCCTGGAACCACGCGTGCTGGTCCGACGAGTGGTTCGGCACGATGTCCACGATCACGCGGATCCCGGCGCCGTGCAGGGCCGACACCATGACGTCGAAGTCGTCCAGCGTGCCGAGACGCGCATCCACGTTCCGGTAGTCGGCGACGTCATACCCGCCGTCGGCGAGCTCCGAAGGATAGAAGGGGCTGAGCCAGACGGCATCGATGCCGAGCCCCTGCAGGTACGGCACCTTCGCGGTGATGCCGGGCAGGTCGCCCAGTCCATCACCGTTCGCATCCGCGAAGCTGCGCGGGTAGATCTGGTAGACGGCGGCCTGACGCCACCAGTCGGCGTCGTGCGGGTGGGCGCGGGTGAGGAGGTCGGTCTCTGCCGAAAGGGTCGAGCTCATAGTGGAAGCATTCCTTGGGGTTATCGGTGGTCTGGGGACGAGAGAGGCGTTGCTTGGGAGAAGGCGCTGGCCGGGGATGCGTTCAGCCCTTGACCGCGCCCTGCGTGACGCCCTCCATGACCCACCGCTGCGTGAACAGGTAGGCGATCAGGGCGGGCGCCATGGCCATGAGGTAGGAGGCGAAGGAGACGTTGTAGTTGTTGCTGAACTGGGTCTGGAAGATCTTCTGCACGACGGGCAGCGTCTGCATCGCCGGGTCGGAGATGATGAGCGACGGCATCATGAAGTCGTTCCAGGACGCGAGGAAGGCGAAGATGCCGACCGTGGCGCTCATCGGGGCGAGCAGCGGGAAGATGACCCGCCAGAACGTCTGCCAGGTGCTGGCCCCGTCGATGCGCGCGCTCTCTTCGAGCTCGCCCGGGATAGACCGCAGGAACGCGGTGAAGAGCAGAATCGAGAAGCTCAGCTGGAACATGACGTGCAGGATGATGACGCCGACCGGGTTATCGAGGCCGAAGAGTCCACTCATCTGGATCTGCGGCAGCGCGACAGCAGGGAACGGCAGGAACATCGCCGCGAGCAGGTAGTAGAACGACCCCCGGAAGAACCGGTGGTTCCAGTTGCGCGTGATGGCGTACGAGGCGAGCGCCGCGAGCAGGATCACGCCGGCCACCGTGCCCGCCGTGATGAACACGGAGACGCCGAAGGCCTGCGGGAAGTTCGTGAGGTTCCACGCCTCGACGAAGCCGTCGACGCTGAACGGTGCCGGCAGCGCGAAGACGTTGCCGCTCACGGCCTGCGACGTCGTCTTGAAGGCCGTCACCACGGTCACGTAGAGCGGGATGAGCACGGTCACGGCGCACAGGAGCAGGATGATCGTCGTCGACCATCGGTTCCGCCCGCCGAAGTTCTTGCTCGCCGGGGCCACGCGGGTGCGGCCGACGATGGGTTGCTGAAGTGCCATCAGAGTTGGTTCTTTCCCTGGGTGAGACGGAGCTGGAGAAGGGAGATGACGACGACGATCACGAAGAAGAACGTCGCGTTGGCCATCTGGTAGGCGTAGTCGCCACCGCTGAAGCCGGTGAAGATCGTCATAGCGATGCTTCGAGTCGACGTGCCCGGGCCGCCGTCGGTGAGGCCGACGATGATGTCGTAGGCGTTGAGGAAGTTCTTGAACCCGAGGATGACGTTGATGACGACGTAGCCCGCGACGAGCGGCAGCGTGATCTGCGTCATCTGCTGCAACTTCGACGCACCGTCGAGCTCGGCGGCCTCGTACACGTCCCCAGGCACCGCGAGGAGGCCCGCGATGTAGATGAGCAGCGTGCCGGGAATCGCCTGCCAGGCCGTGACGATGACGATCCCGATCCAAGCGAGGTTGGGGTTCGCGAGGATGCTCTCCGAGAGCCACGGGATGTTGAGGCTCTGCCCCAGGGCCGGAACCGCGTTGGAGAACAGGAAGTTGAACACGAACGCGATGACGATTCCCGAGATGACCATGGGGATCACGAACACGGTGCGCAGCGGGGCCTTGAGACGGATGCGCGCCACGAGCCCCACCGCCAGGAGGAACGCGAGCACGTTGACGAGGATCACGGTGACGGCCGCGAAGCCCATCGTGAAGCCGTAGCTCTGCCAGATGGCGGGGTCGCCGAACATGGCGATGTAGTTGGTGACGCCGACGAAGTTCCACTCGCCGAAGCCGATGGAGTTCGTGAAGCTGAAGAAGATGCCGATGACGGCGGGGATCGTGATGGCGATCGTGAACAGCACGAGCGTCGGGACGAGGAAGAGGTAGAAGACCCGGTCGACTCGACGTGTGCTTCGCGGCCTGAGCTTCTTGCCTGCCCGCTGGGCTTCGTCGGTGCGGATCGCCTCGGTGGTGGTCGACACTGTTGTCTCCATTCCGGTTCGTTATCGAGTGGTGCTGGCCGTTGCCATGAGCGGATCTATTGGCGCAGCGCGAGGCGGGCCCAGTCGGCGTCGAGGGTGCTGAGCGTCGACTCGACGCTCGCTCCCCCGGTGACGAGTCCCTGCATGTAGTTCTCGGTGGGGATCGTCAGTGGAATCGCCTTTGACGGGCCCTGGTAGAAGGCGGCACTCTCGTAGTACGGCTGGAGCTCGACGAGCCGCGGGTCGGTGACCGGGTCGGCGTCGACCGTCGTCCCGAAGCCGAGCTGTGCGGCGTTGTAGGCGTTGATGATGTCCGGCTGGAAGAGGTACTGCAGGAACTCGCGCGCCTCCTCCTTGTGCTTCGAGGCTTCGGGGATCCAGGCGGCGAGGTCGATGTTGACGCGCACCTCGCGGTCGTCGGCGTTCTCGGTCATGGGCAGCGGGAACATGCCGAGGTTCGCATCCGGGTTCGTCTTGGCGATCTCGCCGAGCGCCCACGGGCCCTGCAGGTACATGCCGGCCTTGCCTTCCGCGAAGGCCACGTTGCCGTCGCCGTAGCCGCGGCTGCCGGCGTCCGCGTTCGTGTACTCGCTGGAGAGCTCCGTCATGCGGGTGACGGAGTCGGTCATGGTCGACTCGAACGAGACGGGTGAGTCCGGGCCGACATCGGTGCCGAGCTCGTTGAGCTCGTCGTAGAAGCCGGCGACATCGATGGACCCGCCGACGGTGTAGTCGAACCACCCCTGGCTCACGGTCCACGGGTCTTTGAAGGTCGCGTAGAAGGGGTCGATGCCCGCCGCCTTGAGCTGGTCGCAGACCTCGATGAGCTCGCTGTAGGTCGCCGGGATCTCGAGGCCCTGCTCCTCGAAGATGTCCTTGTTGTAGATGACGGATGCGGCCATCACCGAGTAGGGCAGCACGCTCGTTCGCCCCGGGTAGCTCGCGTACTGGTCGACGAGGTCCTGGATCTCCGGCAGGATGCGTTCGGCCTCCGGCAGGTCGGAGAGGTCGGAGAGCGCGCCGCGCTCCATGAACCGAGCCATCTCCATGTTGTAGTTGAGGAGTCCGAGGTCCGGCGGGTTGCCCCGGAGGAAGCCGGCCTGCAGGTTCGAGGAGGTGTCGAGCACGACGCGAACCTCACTCTGCGAGGCGTTGTAGTCCTGGATGAGCTCGCGGAAGTATGGGATGGCCTCTGGCTTGCTGAGGAAGAAGCGCACCTCGGTCGGGCCGGTGCTGCTGCAGGCCACGAGGCCTGAGCCGGCGAGCACGAACACAAGCGCGGCCACGACGGCACGGAGCAGGGTGCGGGGCCGGAAGCGTTTCGATGGTGATGGCACGTCATTGTCCCTTGGGCTGAGCTGGCCGCCATCGACTGATTCGGGGCACACCAGACATTGAAACGAACACTAAATTTTGTGTCTAAATTTACTGCTGGAGGTAATGTAAGCCGACGGCCAGCGAAAGGTCAACACCGTGTTCAGACTCCCCGCCACCACACCTCCACTCAAGCGCGCAAACCTGCAGCTGCTCCTCGAGTACGCGTGGGATTCGGGAGCATTCACGGCGACCGAGGCGCTGAGCATCGGTCTCACTCGGTCGACGATCATCGACCTGCTCGACGAGCTCGCCGAGTGCGGCCTCGTCACCGAGCTGCCAAATGCCCGCGAGGACGGCAGCTACCAGAAGGGGCGCCCGGCTAGGCGGTTCGAGTTCACGGCCGACGCTGGCATCGTGGTCGGCGTCGACGCGGGACGCGAGCACCTGACCACGACCGTGTCGAACCTCCGCGGCGTCACCATCAGCTCCGGCCAGGTCGAGGTCGACCCGGGCGCTGACTCCCCCGAGACCCGGCGAGCGCTCCTCCGGAAGGTCGTCGCCGACCAGCTGTCGACGACCAGGCACACCATCGATCAGGTGGCCGCCCTGTGCGTCGGTGTCCCGGCACCCGTGGACGCCCGGGGGACCTCCCCCGCGCACGTCGAGGGATTCTGGCAGCGCACCAACCCCGACTTCGCCACCGTCTTCGAGGACCAGGTCCCGATCATCCGCGTCGAGAACGACGCCCTGCTCGCGGCCGTCGCCGAGGGCAGCGTGGGAGGCGGTGTCGACTGCAGCGACTTCGTGACGTTCCTCAGCGGCGAGCGGTTCGGCGCGGGCATCGTCGTCGACGGACGCCTGCTGCGCGGCGCGCACGGCGGTGTCGGCGAGATGCTCGGCCTCGACCTCGTCGCTGGAGCGGAGGGAGTCGACGGATTGGGCCTTCGCGCCGCACGCCTCGCACGGACGGCCGTCGAGCAGAACGCGATATCGCCGAACAGCGCCCTGCTGAGCGTCCCAAGCCACGAGATCAACGGCAAGCTCGTCCTCGAGGCTGCGAACGAGGGCGACATCGATGCCCTCCGCATCGTCGCCGAAGTCGGCGGCGTCCTCGCGCGCATCGTCGGACTGGTGGCCAGCCTGTTCGATCCCGAACGGGTCATCATCGCCGGTGGCGTCGCACCCGGAGCCGACGGCCTCATCGCCGCGGCCCGCGAAGAACTGCCGGCGCTCCTGCACCTGCCGGTGCCGGAGCTCGTCCGCTCCGAGCTGGGAGCCGGCGTCGTCTCCGTGGGCGCCGTCCAGCACGCGCTTCGCTCGCTGCGCGACGGCATCCTCGACCTGTAGCCCGGCACCCCTGGGATCCTGCAGCCTGACCATGCCCAGGTGAAAGGACGACATACTCACCGCCCGGCAACACACCGACGCGGAATGCGGCGAGCAACCGTGCTGTTCGATCTGTGGGGCAACGCACCAGCGCTCAGCCCCCGATCCGAAAGGCACTATCAGTGGACCTCTTCTCTCCTTTGACCCTCGGCGACATCGAGCTCGCCAACCGCGTCGTCATGGCGCCGCTGACTCGCACACGTGCGAGCGCGGAGGGTGTGCCGGGTGAACTTGTGGCGGAGCACTACGCGCAGCGCGCCAGCCTGGGCCTCATCATCACCGAGGGCACGTACCCGAGCGCCGAGTCTCGCTCCTACCCCGGCCAGCCAGGCATCGTCACCCCCGAGCAGACCGAAGGCTGGCGCCGAGTCGCCGAAGCCGTGCACGCCCGGGGTGGCCGCATCGTCATGCAGATCATGAACGGCGGGCGCGTCTCGCACCCCGACATCACGGGCACGCCTCGCATCGTCGCCCCGAGCGCCATCGCGATCGACGGTGAGGTTCGCACCCCCAACGGCAAGCAGCCGTACCCGGTCCCCCACGCCCTCACGACGGCCGAGCTCGCCGATGTTCGCGAGGAGTTCGTGGATGCGGCCCGCCGCGCCATCGAGGCGGGCCTCGACGGTGTCGAGATCCACGGCGCCAACGGCTACCTCCTGCACGAGTTCCTCTCTCCCGTATCGAACCAGCGCACCGACGAGTACGGCGGATCGCCCGAGGCACGCGCTCGCTTCGTGGTCGAAGTCACCGCGGCCGTCGCGGAAGCGATCGGGGCCGGCCGCGTCGGCCTGCGCCTCTCGCCCGCCCACAACATCCAGGACGTCGTCGAGACCGACGACGCCGACGTGCGCGCGACCTACGACGCCGTCGCCGACGGCCTCGCACCCCTCGGCCTCGCCTACCTGAGCGTGCTGCACAGCGACCCAGAGGGTGAGCTCGTGCAGGACCTGCGCGCGCGCTTCGGCGGGCCGTTCATCGCGAACAGCGGCTTCAGTCGCGTCACGACCCGCGAGGAAGCCGTCAACCTCGTCAAGGAGGGCAACGCGGACGCCGTCGCCGTCGGTCGCCTCGCCATCGCCAACCCGGACCTCGTCGAGCGCTGGCTGGGCGGCCACCCCGAGAACGAGCCGAACCCGGCGACCTTCTACGGGGCCGGCGCCACCGGGTACACCGACTACCCGCGACTGTCCGCGTAGCCCCGCCAGGCGAAGACAGTGCGAATGCCGCCCGCCAGAACCCTCTGGCGGGCGGCATTCCGCACCTCCGGGCGATGCGGCACTCCGTGCCCGGCACCTGAGATTCAGTGCCAGGCGGACGCGACGCGGACGCGATCCCCTTGCGGCCCTTGCGCGGCACACCCGCCGTGTTACCATGCGTTATACGATTAACCGATCCACAAGGAGGTGGGCAATGGCGAGGCGCCCCAAGACAACCACGATGGCACAGGTGGCGGAGCACGCAGGCGTATCCCAGGCCACGGTGTCGCTGGTCCTGAACAACGTCGCAGGGTCGCGCGTTGCCGAGGCCACCAAGGAACGTGTGCTCGAGGCCGTCCGCGACCTCGACTACCGAACGAATGCGTTCGCGAAGACGCTGCGCAGCGGCGAGTCGGAGATGATCGGCTTCATCTCGGACGAAGTGGCAAGCTCGCCATTCGCGGGCGGCCTCCTGAAGGGAGCCCAGCTCCTCGCCTGGGAGAACGGCAACGTGATTCTCACTGTCGACACCTACAACGACGCCGGCCTCGAGCAGGCAGCAGTCGAGATGATGCAGTCGTACCGGGTGCGAGGCGTCGTGTACGCCTCCATGTACCACCGCGTCATCGATGTACCCGAGGCCCTGAGCGGAGTACCCACCGTCGTCGTCAACGCCCAGGACCGTGCCGGCCTCGTCCCAAGCGTCTTCCCTGACGAGGAGATGGGCGGATATGCCGCGACACGTCAGCTCGTCGAGGCGGGGCACACGAAGATCGCCATGATCAACATTCAGCCCGAAGTGAGCGACCTGCCGGCAGGCATCGGCCGCCTCGCGGGGTTCCGAAGAGCCCTGACGGAGGCCGGGCTGTCGGCATACCCGGACTGGATCCTCTCCGGCACGGGAATCGTCGAGGACGGACTGCGCCTGACCGCACAGCTCATGGAGGGCGAAGACCGCCCGACGGCGATCTTCTGTGGCAACGACAGAACGGCCTGGGGTGCGTACCGAGCCCTCGAGGCGCGCGGCCTCACCGTGCCAGACGACTGCTCGATCATCGGATTCGACAACCACGAGATGCTTGCGCCGCACCTCGACCCGGGTCTCTCCACCGTCGCCCTCCCCTACGAGCAGATGGCCAGGACCGCCATCGATCTCCTTCTCAACCCAACACCCTCCCCATCCCTTCACATCCCACTCGAGTGCACCGTCGTCACTCGCGGGTCTGTAGCAAAGGCCAAGGCATGACCATGAAGACCACCACCCCCACGCGAACGGGGAAGCAACCCCGTCACCCCTTCTTGACGAGGCGCCCGCGGCGAAATCTCAAGACGGAGTTCCGTCGCGCCTCGCGAAGCTGGCAGTTATACGTATTACTTACTCCGGCCCTCGTCTCTGTTCTGGTCTTCAAGTACTGGCCCATGTACGGCGCGCAGATCGCCTTCCGCAACTACAACCCGGCTGACGGATTCGCCGGAAGCCCGTGGGTTGGGCTCGAGCACTTCGAACGGTTCGTCAACTCGTTCCAGTTCGAGCGCCTGATCGCCAACACGCTGACACTGAACGCCCTCGGGCTGCTGATCGCATTCCCCGTGCCTATCATTTTGGCCCTCATCGTCAACCAGCTGCAGAGCGAACGTTTCAAGAAGTTCACGCAGACAGTGCTCTACTCACCCTCGTTCATCTCCGTCGTGGTCGTTGTCGGAATGATCTACCTGCTCTTCTCGCCGCGATCCGGAATCGTCAACAACGCCATCACCGTGTTCGGCGGCGACCCGGTCTTCTTCATGGGATCAGCGGAATGGTTCAGGCCCCTGTATATCGGCTCCGACATTTGGCAAAATGCCGGATTCTCGATGATCGTCTACCTCGCCGCCCTGACCGCCATCGATCCGTCGCTGCACGAGGCGGCCCGAGTCGACGGCGCGAACAAGTGGCAGAGAATCCGTCACATCGATATTCCGGGCATCCTGCCCGTCATCACGATCCTGTTCATTCTTGCGATCGGGAACCTGTTCAACCTCGGCTTCGAGAAGGTCCTCCTCATGCAGACAGACCTGAACCTGCCGACCTCGGAGGTCATTCAGACCTACGTCTACCAAGCCGGACTCAAGCAGGCCCAGTTCAGCTACTCAGCCGCCATCGGCCTCTTCAACTCCTTCATCAACATGGTGCTGCTCCTGACCTTCAACTGGGTCGCGAAGCGTGCAGGCCAGTCGACCCTCTGGTGACGAACATGACCTCTACGACTTCTGCGCCACGGCACAAGACAACCGAGCACCACATCCCCGCCGAGCACCACCCCGAATCCCGGCGCCCGGCCAGCCGCCGGAAGGAATCTTGGCGCAGACGCATGGCCGACCCGGTCTTCAACGTATTCGCGGTTGGAACCCTGGTGCTTGCCATCGCGGCCATCATCTACCCCCTGTACTTCATCGTCATCGCGTCGGTCAGCGAGCCGTCCGAGATCCTGAACGGCAACGTCTGGCTCTGGCCGCAGGGGTTCACGCTCGAAGGGTACGCACGCATCTTCGCGGACGCTGCGATCTGGCAGGGGTTCGGGAACTCGGTTCTGTACACGAGCGTCGCCACGCTCATCAGCGTCGTGTCGATTCTCTGCGGCGCCTACGCCCTGTCGAGGAAGGACCTCTACGGCCGGAAATTCCTCATGTTGATCTTCATCCTCACGATGTTCATCGACGGAGGCCTGATCGCCAGGTACCTCGTCGTCCGAGACCTCGGGATGCTCGACACCATCTGGGCCGTCGTCCTCCCGGGTGCGGTCGGCGTCTGGAACCTCATCATCGCGCGAGCGTTCTTCGAGAACAATGTGCCAAGCGAACTTCGGGAAGCCGCTCAGCTCGATGGTGCCAACGACTTCCGCTTCTTCTTCCAGATCGTGCTCCCTCTCTCGAAGCCTCTGATCTTCCTCATGATCATGATCCACCTCGTGGCGAACTGGAACGCCTTCTTCGATGCGCTCATCTACCTCGACGACGAGAGCAAGTATCCGCTGCAGCTTGTGCTCAGGAACGTGCTGATCCAGTCGGAGGTGAATTCCGCGGGAGGCACAGGCGCCCTCGACTCCTATGCCGCGGCGCAGCGACTCGGTGAGCTCATGAAATACGGCATGATCGTCATCTCGAGCCTCCCCCTCCTTATCGTTCTGCCGTTCATGCAGAAGCACTTCACCAAGGGAGCAATGATCGGCGCCGTCAAGAGCTGATCCCTTACCTGTCATTCCCACCGGCATATCCGTCTCATCTCCACCACGACAGAAAGTAAACGACTATGAAACAGCGACGTTTCGCGACCTCGATCGCCCTCGTCACCGTCAGCGGCCTCCTGCTGACAGGGTGCTCTGGCGGTGGCGGCAGTGCAGAGCTCACCGACCTGTCCGCCGACTACGGCTTCAACGCCGAAGGCCTTCCCATCGTCACCGAGCCCCTGACGCTCACATTCGGCGGGACCAAGTCACCACTCGCGCCCGACTACGCCACCATGGAGCTCGTCCAGCAGTGGGCCACGGACACGAACATCCTGATCGACTGGCGCAATTTGCCGGAGCAGGTCTACGCAGAGAAGAAGAACCTCATGCTGGCGGGCGACGAGCTCCCCGATGTCCTGTTCAACACCGGCCTCAGCGACTCCGAGATCGTTCAGAACGGCTCGAACGGAACGCTGCTGCCCTTGGAAGACCTCATTGCCGAGCACGCCCCGACACTCTCCGGCATCCTCGACGCTCGGCCCGACATCAAGGCCGCCCTGACCGCGTCCGACGGGCACATCTACACACTGCCGTCCGTAGAAGAGCTGGGGATCCTGCAGCACCCCAACTTCCTCTACATCAACAAGAGCTGGCTCGACACACTCGGGCTCCCGATGCCGAGCACGATCGACGAATACCGGGCCGCGCTCGAGGCGTTCAAGACCGGTGACCCCAACGGCAACGGCAAGGCGGACGAGATTCCACTCTCATTCCGCACCGACTCCTTCGCAGCCAACCCATCAGACCTCGTCACCGCCCTCGGCGGCCAGCCGGAGAACAACGACCACCGCATCGTCCGCGATGGCGTCGTCGAGTTCACTGCGAACACCCCCGAGTACCGCGCTGGCGTCGAAGCGCTCGGCGAGTGGTACGCGGATGGGATCATCGACCCCGAGTCGTTCTCGCAAGACGACGTCGCCTACCTCTCAAAGGGCAAGTCCGAGACGCCCATCCTCGGCTCGTTCTTCTGGTGGGAGCTCGAGGAGATGGTCGGCGAGGAGAAGAGCTCCGACTACGAGCTGGTCGGCATTCTCGAGGGCGCCAACGGCGAGCGCCTCGCCAGCGTCTCCAACAACCAGGAGATCAACCGCGGCGCGATGGCACTCACGCGCGCCAACCAGTACCCCGCTGCGACCATCCGCTGGGCCGACCGACTCTTCGACCCCCTCATGTCCGCGCAATCGAACTGGGGCCCTATCGGTGTGACGTTGGAAGAGGATCCTTCAGGTCTCCTCGTGCAGATCCCGGCCCCCGAGGGTGAATCCGAGGGAGAGCGTCGCCAGAAGGTCGCCCCTGGCGGCCCGAAAATCACCACAGCCCAGGACTTCGAGACCGTCGTCGCGCCCGAACCCCGCGCGAAGGAGCGCCAGGAACTCGTCACCGAGAACTACGCGCCCTACGCCGCCAATGAGGCCTATCCGCCCGTGCTCCTCTCGAACGAGGAACTCGACCAGACCGCCTTCGCCCTCACGGATATCAACAGTCTCGTGAAGGAGAAGTTCGCCAGCTGGGTGGTGAACGGCAACATCGACGCCGAATGGGAGAGCTACACGAGCCAGCTCGACGGCCTCGGCGTCGCCGAGGTGACCGACATCTACCAGCAGGCCTACGACCGCTTCCAACAGGGCGGCGAGTAGCCACCGTGTGGCGGGCCCGCGCGGGCCCGCCACACGAACGCACCCGTCAACCGCTTTCACCCCTGCAAAGGACCACGCTCAATGACCACGACTCACCAGACGACAACGGCCGTGACCCCGCTCCGGCCCTCGGCTCACTTCACTGCCGAGACGTCCTGGCTCAACGACCCGAACGGGCTCGTCCACCACGACGGGCTCTACCACCTCTTCTTCCAGACGAATCCCTTCGGCAGCACATGGGGCAACATCTCGTGGGGTCACGCCACCTCCACGGACCTCATCTCGTGGGAAGAGAAACCCATCGCCATCCCGGCGAACGAGCAGGAGATGGCCTTCTCCGGCAGCGCCGTCGTCGACAGCCGGAACACCGCCGGCTTCGCAGCCGACGGAGAGACCGCGCTCGTGGCGATCTACACGAGCGCCCGCCCGCCCGTTGGCGAGGTGCCTGGGCTGCAGGCTCAGTCGCTCGCCTACAGCGTCGATGCGGGCACAACGTGGACTCGGTACTCCGGCAACCCCGTGCTCGACATCGACTCCTCCGAGTTCCGCGACCCGAAGGTCTTCTGGCATGGAGGAGACGACGGCCACTGGGTCATGGTGGTCGTCGAAGCGGTCGCACGCAAGGTGCTCTTCTACACCTCGCCCAACCTCATCGACTGGACCTTCAGCTCGGACTTCGGCCCAGCGCACGCGACAGGCGGCGTCTGGGAATGCCCCGACCTGTTCCCCCTCCAGGTCGAGTCCACAGGCGAGACACGCTGGGTGCTCGTCGTCAGCATGAACCCGGGCGCACGAGCGGGCGGCTCCGGCACGCAGTACTTCGTCGGCGACTTCGACGGCACCACGTTCGTCGCCGAACGGCTCAGCACATCCGAGGATCCCGACTCGTACGACTGGCTCGACTATGGGCGCGACTACTACGCAGCGGTCTCCTTCAACAACACCCCTGACGGCCGTCGCCTCATGATCGGGTGGGCGAGCAACTGGGACTACGCCAACCAGACACCCACCGCTCCGTGGCGATCCACGATGTCACTCGTCCGCGAGATCAGCTTGACCCAGGACGCGGCAGGACGCCGACGTCTGCGACAGGCACCTATCTTGGGCGAGCAGACCAGCCAGATGACCGTGAGCGAGCACGTGATCGACCTTGAAATCGGCCGGCGCACCACCCTCGTGCTCGACACGGAGGGCAAGAACGACGAACGGGTCCAGATCCACTTCGAAGGTGGCGACGCGCCCCAGCTGCTCTTCGACCGCAGCGAGAGCGGTTTCACCGACTTCAATACAGAGTTCGCGACGCTGAATCGAGTGCCGATTGCCCCGCACCTCCCGCGGCCGCTCGACATCAGGGTCGTCGTCGATGCGACCGTCATCGAGGTGTTCCTCGGCGAGGGGGCGCAGACCGTGACCGAGCAGGTGTTCCCCACTGCACCACTGAGCGGAGCGCACATCCTGCAGCACGACTGAGCTGTTCGGACCCAGCACCGCCGGCGGGGCCCGCTGAAGCGACACCGCTTCGGTGGGCCCCGCCTGTTCCGACCGCGCGCACTGTGCGACAGTTGGCCATGCTCATCGTCGACTTCCCCGTGCCGGACACCGTCGCCGCTCGCGGTGCCCTTGAGCTGGCCACCGAATACCAATCCGCCGCCATCACCGCGCATGCCCTGCGGTCGTGGCTGTGGGCCGAGGGCATCGCGGCGGCCGAGGGCCGCACCGGCGTCGACCACGAACTCCTCTACGTGGCCGCCGTCCTGCACGACCTCGGAACGGTGACCGAGTACGACAACCACACCGTCTCGTACGAGCATGCCGGCGGGCACGTCGCCGTCGCCCTGACAGCCGGCGCCGGCTGGCCTGCCGAGCGCCGCCACCGGGTCCTCGACGTCATCGTGCGGCACAACTGGCCGAGCGTGGACCCCGAACTCGACCTCGAAGGGTACCTGCTCGAGCGCGCCACCGGGCTCGACATCTCGGGCAGCAGGCCCGATGCGCTGCCCGAGGCGTTCCTGCGGGAAGTGCTCGCGGCGCATCCGCGCGGAACCCTCGCCGCCGAGTTCGGCGCGTGCGTCACCGACCAGGCGTCGCGAAAGCCGACGACCTCAGCTCGCAGGCTCGTCGACGGCGGGCTGCTCCGCAAGCTCGCGGCGAACCCGCTCGAACGCCTCCGATAGTCAGACCGCAGCGTCGGTTCACACAAACGCCAGACGCCCCGGCCGAACCGAGTGGTTCCGCCGGGGCGTCTCTGCGTTCTGGAGGCTCGTCCGCTTACGCGGCGCCGTCGAACATCGACGTGACCGAACCGTCGGTGAAGACCTCGGTGATCGCGCGAGCGAGCGTGGGAGCGATGGGCAGGATCGTGAGCTTGTCGAAGCGCTTCTCGGGCGGCAACGGCAGCGTGTCGGTGACGACGACCTCGTCGATGGCGTCGGAGCTGAGCCGCTCGACGGCCGGGTGCGAGAAGACAGCGTGCGTCGCAGCGACCACGACGCCGATCGCGCCGGCGGCCTTGAGCGCCTCCGCGGCCTTGACGATCGTTCCACCCGTGTCGATGAGGTCGTCGACCAGCAGGCACACGCGGCCCTCGACGTCACCGACGATCTCGTGCACGCTCACCTGGTTCGCGACCTTCGGGTCGCGACGCTTGTGGATGATCGCGAGCGGCGCATCCAGCTGGTCGCTCCAGACGTCGGCGACGCGGACGCGCCCCATGTCGGGCGAGACGACGGTGAGCGTGGCCGGGTCGAGCTTCTTGCGGAAGTGCTCGAGCAGCACCGGCATCGCGAACAGGTGGTCGACGGGACCGTCGAAGAAGCCCTGAACCTGCGGCGCGTGCAGGTCGACCGACATGATCCGGTCAGCGCCGGCGGCCTTGAAGAGGTCGGCGACGAGGCGAGCCGAGATCGGCTCACGGCCGCGACCCTTCTTGTCCTGGCGCGCGTACGGGTAGAAGGGAGCCACGACGGTGATGCGCTTCGCCGACGCACGCTTGAGCGCGTCGAGCATGATGAGCTGCTCCATGAGCCACTCGTTGATCGGCGGGCAGTGCGACTGGAGCACGAACACGTCGGCCCCTCGCATGCTCTCCCCGTAGCGAGCGTAGATCTCGCCGTTCGCGAAGGTGCGCGACTCGGTCTCCCCGAGCTCGATGCCGAGTTCTGCCGCGACTGCTTCGGCCAGCTCGGGATGAGCCCTGCCGGAGACGAGAACAAGTCGTTTCTCAGTGGAGGTGATGATGCCAGACACGCTGTACCGCCCGTTTCCTGTGCTTGCTCTGTTGTTACGCGTTCGGTTCTGATTCGCGCGACGAGGCAGCCTCAGCGGCCTCGGCCGCGGCGGTGCCTGCTCGGTTCTTGAGCACCCACCCCTCGGCGTTTCGCTGAGGTGCGACGTTGATGGCGAGTGCACCCGCTGGAACGTCCTTGCGGACCACCGTTCCAGCCCCGGTGTAAGCGCCGTCGCCAATCCTAACCGGGGCGACGAAGACGTTGTGCGAGCCGGAGCGCACGTTGTCGCCGACGGTCGTCCGATGCTTGCTCACGCCGTCGTAGTTCGCGGTGATCGTGCCGGCTCCGACGTTCGAGTTGACGCCCACCTCAGCGTCGCCGACGTACGAGAGGTGCGGCACCTTCGAGCCGTCGCCGATCTGCGCGTTCTTCGTCTCGACGAACGTGCCGATCTTCCCACCGGCACCGAGGATCGTGTTGGGGCGCAGGTAGGCCCACGGCCCCACGGATGCGCCGGCCCCGATGACGCTGAGCGTCGCGTCGGTGCGCTTCACGACGGCGCCCTCGCCGACCTCGCAGTCGACGAGCGTCGTATCCGGTCCGATGATGGCGCCGTCGGCGACCGAGGTCGCGCCGCGCAGCTGCGTGCCAGGGAGCAGCTCCACGTCGCGTCCGAGCGACACGTTGCCCTCGATGACGGTCGTCGCCGGGTCGTGCACGGTGACGCCCTCCAGCTGCCAGTGGCGGATCTGGCGGGCGTTGTAGTAGCGCTGCGCCTCCGCGAGCTGCACGCGGTCGTTGATGCCCTGCACGATCTCCGGGTCGGTGACGGCGATCGCCTCGATGCGCCCCGCATCCGCCTTGATGAGCTTCGCGGCATCGGTGAGGTACTTCTCTCGCTGCGAGTTCGAGTCGTCGATACGGCTCAGCACCTGTCGGACCGTGCGGGCGTCGAACGCGTACACGCCGGCGTTGATCTCCGAGATGCGCAGCAGCTCCTCACTCGCGTCCTTGTGCTCGACGATCTCGTCGAAGTCACCGCCGGACGAGCGGACGATGCGCCCGAAGCCTGCTGGCTCCTTCACGAACGCGCTCAGGAGGGTGAGCTGGTTCTTCGCGTGGCGGTGCTGCTCGACCATGCGCGCGATCGTGCCGGAGTCGAGGAGGGGCACGTCGCCGGAGAGGACAACGACGACCCCGTCGAAGTCCGCGGGCAGCGATTCGAGACCCACCTCGAGTGCCCGACCAGTGCCGGGAACGTCGTCCTGGTCCGCGAACTGCGTGTCCGGAGCCAGGTCCTGGATGGCTGAGACGACGCGGTCACGATCGTGGCGGACCACGGTGACGGTATGCGCGGGACCGAGCTCGGCGGCGGTGTGCAGCACGTGCCCGACGAGGGGAATGCCTCCGAGTCGGTGCAGCACCTTCGGGGTGCTCGAGCGCATCCGTGTTCCCTGGCCAGCCGCCAGGATAACGATTGCGAGTTCTCGATCGGTCACAGATCCTCCTCGTTGTGGGCGCCGCGATGCGAACGCCATCACGGTCCACGGTGGCATGCAGCACCCCCGCGCCGCTCCTCCCCCAGGATTCGAACCTGGACCTAACAGCTCCAAAGGCTGTCGTGCTGCCGTTACACCAAGGAGGAACGTGCCCGCTCACGCGCGCACTCGCCAATTGTGCCAGAACCGGGAGGGTCGCGCGCTTGCCACGGTGGTGCCGTGGAGGCGAGTGCGCGAGACTGGCGAGACACCAGACCCAAGGAGGCGTCATGTCCGAAGCCCTCGTCGTCGCGAGGCGATTCACCGACACCTACTCGGCCGCCGTCACGGGGCGCGACAAGACCGCCATCATGTCGCTCTACGCACCGGACGTTCGCGTCTTCGACCTCTGGAGCACCTGGTCCCACGAGGGGGCCGACACCTGGGGAGACTCTATCGGCGAGTGGTTCGACTCCATCGAGTCGGGCACGCACTCCGCGACGTTCACCGACCTCCGCGCTTACGGCGACCACGACGTCATCGTCGCGGAGAGCTTCGTGCGCTACTCCTGGCACAGCCCGGAGGGTGAGCTCGAATGGATGGACAACCGACTCACGTGGGGGCTCGTGCAGCACAAGGGCGAGTGGGTCATCGCGCATGAGCACACATCGGCGCCCGTCAACGCCGAGACCGGGCTCGTCGTGACGAAACGCGAAGTGGACGCCCACCACCCGAATTCGTAGCCGCGAGACCCCGCGAGCGCGCCGTGGCGGCCGCGCTCCCGTCGGCGCGTCGCCCCGGGATCGCGGGACTCGCCATAATGGGGGTATGGATGCCCCCGGACGTGCAGCTCAGCAGCGCGACTTCTCTCGCGATGCAGTTGAGCTGAGCGCGGGCGGCCGCTCCGTGCACCCCGCGCATCCGGTCGACACCGTCGACACGATCGTCCGCGACTGGTCCCGGGAGCGCCCCGACCTGGACGTCGACCCGCTGCGCATCTTCTCCCGAGTGAAGCGCATCGCGAAGCAGCTCGACGCCCTCCGCAAGGCGGCCTTCGCGGAGACGGGCCTCGAGCTGTGGGAGTTCGACGTCCTCTCCGCCTTGCGCCGCGCCGGATCCCCGCACCGCCTCAGCCCCAAGCACCTGCTCGCCTCCAACCTCGTCTCGAGCGGCACCATGACGAACCGCATCGACCGCCTCGTGGGCCGCGGCCTCGTAACCCGCGAGGTCGACCCCAACGACGGGCGCGGCATCCTCGTCACCATGACCGTCGACGGGCGCGACCTCGTCGACGAGGCCCTCACTCGCCTCGTCGCCGCCGAGCGCGAGCTGCTCGCCGAGCTCGACCTCGAGACCCGCGACGACCTGGCCACAGCCCTCCGCACCCTCTCCCTCCGGATGGACGACCCGGCGCACTGAGCTCCGACCGCCCTTCCTCGGAGGGCACCGGGTCGCCCCGGCCTTAAGCTGGTCTGATGGCCCATCTTCTCGGCGCGGAAGCGCTCCACCTCGAGTTCCCGACTCGAGTCGTCTTCGACAGCGTCTCCGTCGGCATCCAAGAGGGCGACCGCATCGGCATCGTCGGACGCAACGGCGACGGCAAGTCGACCCTCCTCAAGCTGCTCGCCGACCGCATCCAGCCAGACGGCGGCAAGGTCACGCGGCGCCGCGGCGTGCGCGTCGGGATGCTCGACCAGGCCGACACCCTCGACCCGGAGCTGACCGTCAAGCAGGCCATCGTCGGCGACATGGACGACCACGACTGGGCCTCAGACGCGAAGATCCGCGACGTCGTCAACGGCCTCGCCGGCGACCTCGAATGGACCGACAAGATCGGCGATCTCTCCGGCGGACAGCAGCGGCGCGTCGCCCTCGCCGCCCTGCTCATCGGCGACGACGACATCATCATGCTCGACGAGCCCACCAACCACCTCGATGTGGAGGGCATCGCGTGGCTCGCGGGGCACCTCAACTCCCGCTGGTCGAAGAACCAGGGCGGGCTTGTGGTCGTCACCCACGACCGGTGGTTCCTGGATGCGGTGTGCCAGACGACGTGGGAGGTGCACGACCGCGTGCTCGACCCGTTCGAGGGCGGCTACGCGGCGTACATCCTGCAGCGCGTCGAACGCGACCGCCAGTCTGCCGCCATCGAGTCGAAGCGCCAGAACCTCATGCGCAAGGAGCTCGCCTGGCTGCGCCGCGGCGCCCCCGCCCGCACGGCGAAGCCCAAGTTCCGCATCGAGGCGGCCACGCAGCTCATCGAGGACGAGCCGCCCGCGCGCAACCCCGTCGAGCTGTCCCAGCTCGCCACGGCCCGCCTCGGCAAGGACGTCGTCGACCTCCTCGACGTGGGCGTGACCTTCGGCGACAAGGAAGTGCTGCGCGACATCGAATGGCGCATCGCGCCGGGCGAGCGCACCGGCATCCTCGGCGTCAACGGCGCCGGCAAGTCGACCCTGCTCAACCTCGTCGCCGGCAGCCTCGAGCCGACGAGCGGCAAGGTCAAGCGCGGCAAGACCGTCAAGATCGCGACCCTCTCGCAGCGCCTCGCCGAGCTCGACGAGCACCAGAACGACCGCGTCCGCGAGGTCGTCGCCCGGCAGAAGTCGAGCTACGTGTCCGGCGGCAAGGAGATGACGCCGTCGCAGCTGCTCGAACGCCTCGGCTTCACCACCACGCAGCTGCAGACCCCCGTCAAGGATCTCTCGGGTGGCCAGCGCCGCCGCCTGCAGCTGCTCCTCATCCTCCTCGACGAGCCGAACGTGCTCATCCTCGACGAGCCCACCAACGACCTCGACACCGACATGCTCGCCGCCATGGAGGACCTCCTCGACACGTGGCCTGGCACCCTCCTCGTCGTCTCGCACGACCGGTACCTGCTCGAGCGCGTCACCGACCAGCAGTACGCGGTGTGGGACGGCGGCCTCCGCCACCTCCCCGGCGGCGTCGACCAGTACCTCGAGCTGCGCTCCAACAGCCTCAAGGGCTCCGCGCCCGCGACGCTCTCCAGCACGACGGATGCGGCTGCCAACGGCTCGTCGTCGTCCTCCGCGTCCGCCTCGTCCGGACTCTCGCTGGGAGGCGCCGACCGCCGCTCGGCAGAGAAGGAGGTGCAGGGCATCACGAGGAAGATCCAGAAGATCGAGCAGTCGATGAAGAAGGTCGACGCGGAGCTCGCCGCCCACGACCAGGGCGACTACGAAGGGCTCGGCGTCATAACCGCGAAGCGCCAGGCGCTCGCGGCCGAGGTCGACGCCCTCGAGGAGCGCTGGCTCGAGCTGTCCGAGGTGCTCGAGGCGTAGCCTGGCCGCATGCGCCCCATCATCGGAGTGTCCGTCACGTCGCCCGAGGACTACGATCCCCTCTCCGCAGGCGCCAACGACGACGTCGCACCGAGCTTCGCCTGGGTCGGCGACTCCCGGTTTCGGATGGACCTGCTCAACAACCGACCCCTGTGCGGCGCGGGAGACCCCGAACTGGTCGTCGAATCGCCGACCGAGCTGCGCATCCGCTTCCCGATCGTCGACCCGAACGCCATCTGCATCCTGATGCTCGCGCCCGTGTCGTTCGAGTTCGCACTGCCAGCGGTGGCGAGCGGGCGCCCGCTCGCCATCACCGTCACCTACGAGGGCGGCCCGCAGGTGGACGCGGCGACGCTCGCCTGAGCGCCGCCGCGCTACCCCAGATTGCGCTCGGAATAGACGCGCATCGCGTCGCGCACGAACTCGGCGCCCGTGGCGTGCACGCGCGTGTAGTTCTTGCCGAACCGCTCGTCTGCGACATACAGCTCGCCGAGACCCGCGAACGCCTCCGCGCTCGGGGCCTCCCCGTTCCAACCGGCCTTGACCCAGTCGAACTGTCGGGCCGTCGCGGCCTGCGCCTCGTCGCTGTCTGGGCCGAGGCCGGCCGACTGGGCCGCGCTGAACGCATCCTGGATCCGCGTCTGCTCCTCCAGGAACCTCTGCTTGCCCTCCTCGCCGAGACCACGCCACCAGGTGTCGCCGTCGGCGTACGCCTTGGCGCCCCAGCGCTCCTCAACCTCGTCCTTGTACTGCGTGTGGTCGAATCCTTCGAACATCTGCTCAGGCATGAGCGTCTCCTTCTCTCCGAGTGCGGCGAGAGTCGCGCGCACCGATCCGATCTGCGTCGTGAGGCGGCTGCGTTCGTCGTTCAGCCAGCCGAGGTGCGTCTCGAGCGCAGCGACGTCATCGCCCCGCCCGGCAAGCGCATCCGCGATGGCCGCGAGGCCGACGCCAAGCTCGCGAAGCAGCAGGATGCGCTGCAACCGCACCAGCGCGGCGTCGTCGTAGTAGCGATAGCCGTTCGTGCCCGTGCTGCTCGGCAGCAGCAGGCCGATGCTCTCGTAGTGGCGCAGCGTGCGGGACGTCACACCGGAGCGCTTCGCGACCTCGCCGATCGACCACTCCATGACCGCTTCCTCTCCCAGATCGTGCGAGCGGCTCCCCCGCTCTTCGGGGGAAGCGAACCGCTCGAGAACGACCCTAGAAGTTGACGTTGCGTCAAGGTCAAGCGTCACGCCGAGAGGAAGTTCCTGACGACGTGATCGAGTCCGCGCACCGTGAGGTCGATCGACTCGAGATCGAGGCGCTCGTTGGCGGAGTGGAAGCGGTTGCGCGCAACGGAGAAGGTCAGCTCTGGGCTGAGGATCCCGAAGCCGAACGCGTTGGCGCCGTGCAGCCGGTAGAAGCGCGCGTCGGAGCCACCGACGCCGAGTATCGGCGCGGGCTTCGCTCCTGGCACGAACTCGGCGAGGGTCTGCTCGATCTGCGCGTAGAGGCGCGTGGTGGTCGCCGATTCGTTGGCCGGCGAGAACCACTCCCCCTCCACGCTCACGAGGCCGGGGAACTCGGCTGCGACCGCCGCGAGGTGCGCCGCGACGTCCTCCTCCGTGACGCCGGGCAGCACGCGGATGTCGAGGGAGATCGACCCGCTGTCCGGAATGACGTTGACCTTCGAGCCCGCTTCGAGGATCGTCACCGCAACGGTCGTGTGGGTCCAGGCGTGCACGAACGGGGCGAGCTCACCCAGCTCGGGATGCGCGCTCAGCTCCTCGATGGCGTCGTCGATCGTGGCCTGGTCCGCGAGGCGACGGCTCAGCTCGGCGGGCAGCTCGAGCGCCGCGAGCGTCTCAAGCCACTGCTCGCTGATGCGCGGCGCAGGGGCCACGGCCTGCAGGCGATCGACGACCTTGGCGAGCGTCACGGCGGCGTTCGAGCGCCCCCAGGGAGCAGACGCGTGCGCCGCGTCGCCGCGCACGACGATGCGCCGCGGGGCTGCGCCCTTCTCGCCGACGCCCACCGTGATGGCGGTGCTGCCGACTCCTCCCAGGCGCGCACCTCCCCACTCGGTGAGCACGTTGTCTGCGGCGATCGTCGCCCAGTCATTCTCCGAAAACCAGCCGACGCCTGCCCTGCTGCCCTGCTCCTCGTCGGCGACGGCCGCGAAGACCAGATCGCCCGTCGGCGCGAAGCCGCTCGTCGCGAGCCGCCTGAAGATGACGGCGTAGGAGGCGCTGAGGAACAGCATGTCCACGGCGCCGCGGCCCCACACCTCGCCGTCGATGAGCTCACCCGAGTGCGGCGGATGCACCCAGTCTGCCGCCTTCACGGGCACGACGTCGGTGTGGCCGACGAGCGCCAGCGACTCCGCCGCGGGGTCGGCGCCCGCGAGACGCGCGACCACCGAGACGCGTCCCGGGAACGGCTCGACGCGCGTCAGCTCGACGCCGCTGCCGGCGAAGAACGCCTCGAGCACCGCAGCCGCGCGCCATTCGTCGCCGGAGGCGAGCGCACCGTCGTTGACGGTCTCGGCGCGGATGAGCTGCTGCAGGAGGGTCACGGTCTCGTCGCGAAGCGAAGTCATGCCCTCATCCTGGGCGAAAGGCGGCGGGTCCGCGTGCACATGCGTTGCAGGGGGTCACGTGGACGGGCCGCCCGCGACGCACCGCGCTGTCGGAGGTTCGGCGCCGCTCGGCGCACTGCGCCGAGCGCGCTTCGCACCGAACTCGACCGAGTGGTGGCGCGACGGCGACGGCGGGAGCGCGATGCTCAGGATCCGGCTGGCACCAGGTCCTCGACGACCACAGGAAGTCCGAGGTTCTCGCGCAACGTGGTTCCCGGGTACTCCGTTCGATACGAGCCGCGCTCCTGGAGCGCCGGGATGAGGTCGTCGACGATGTCGTCGAGACCGGAGGGCACGAGGTACGGGGTGAGGTTGATCCCCGTCACCGCCCCGCTCCGCGCCAGCTCGGTGAGCGTGTCGGCGACTTCGTCGACACTGCCGACGAAGCCCCGCTGCGAGGACAGGTGGATGACGAAGTCGCGGATCGACAGGCCGAGCGCCTCGGACTTCTCCCGCCACTGCTGGGCGAGCTCAAGCGCCTTCGCGTTCTGGAACGCGCTGCCGCGCGTGCCGTCGGTGACGGCGACCACCGGGTCCTCGGACGGCAGCGGACCGTTCGGGTCGAGGTGCGAGAGGTCCTTGCCCCAGAACTGCTCGAGGTAGCGCAGCGACGTCGCGGGTGAGATCTGATGCTCGCGCACCCAGCGCGCCTTCTCCTCGGCCTCCTTCGGTGTCGCGCCGATGACGATGGTCGCGCCCGGGAAGAACGCGAGCTCGTTGCGGGCCCGGCCGAACTTCGTGAGCCGCTCGCGCAGGTCGGCGGCAAACGCCGTGGCGCCTTCCAGCTCCGGGTGGGCGGAGAAGATGACGTCGGCGTGCTCGGCGCCGAAGTCACGCCCCTTGCTCGAGTCGCCAGCCTGGAACAGCACGGGCCTCGACTGCGGGCTCCGCGGGAGGACACGCTCCGAGACGAAGCGGATGAACTCGCCGTCGACGTCGACTCCGCCCCGGTTCGCCCAGAGCTGCTTGGCCGCCCGAACGAACTCAGCAGCGCGGTCGTACCGGTGCTCGTGCGCGAGGTGCCCGCCGCGGCGGAAGTTGGCGCCCGTCCACGCGTTGTCGGTCGTGACGATGTTCCACGCCGCCCGCCCCTCGCTGAGGAGGTCGAGGCTCGCGAGGCGGTACGCGAGATCGGCCGGCTCGTTGTAGGTCGTGTTCTGCGTCGCGACGAGGCCGATCTTCTCGGTGATGGCTGCGAGCGCGGCGAGCTGCGTGATGCCATCCGGTCGCCCGGCCACGTCGTTGTCGTGGATCCTGCCGAGGTGCTCGCGCAAGCGAAGACCCTCGCCGAGGAAGAACGCCGAGAAGAGGCCGCGCTCAGCCGTCTGCGCGATGCGGCGGAACGACTCGAAATCGGTCTGTGAGCCGCTCTGCTCGCTCGACCAGATGGTCGTCGAGTTCACGCCCTGGAAGAAGACGCCGAACTGGATCTGGCCGGCACCCTCGGCGCTCACCGATGGCCGAGTCGCGCCGGTGCTGTGCTGTGTCATCGTCGTGATCCTTCGCGTTCAGAGTGCCGTGGCGGCGTAGCGGTTGACGGGGTGCGCGAGCCCGAGCGCGTCCCGCAGATGCTCGCCGGACCGCGGCGAGGCGAAGACACCAGCGCGGCGCAGGCTCGGGAGCACGGCACGGCCCAGCTCCTGCACGTCGACGCCGAAGTCTGCCGGCAGCAGGCGCACGCCGTTCGCGAACGAGGCCACCTCGGTGATGAGCTCAGCGAGGCCAGCGGAGTCGCCCGAGTAGTGGAGGCGCCCCGCCGCTTCGGTCTCAGACGCCCGGCTCCCGGCACGGTCGACCGCAGCGCTCCCCCGCGCATCGAGCGCGAACGAGACCTCGACGACCGCGCGCTTGATGCCCTGCGTGTCCGCCTGCCCGGCGGCGGCACTCGCCTCGAGGACCGTGCGCTCGCGGATCAGCGCGACGTCGATGAGCTCAGGCGCGGCCGAGCCGGAGACCGCGAACGTCGGCAGGAGCCCCTGGTGCGGGCGCGGGATGATCGACGGCCCCTTCACGCTGAAGCGAGCGCCCTCGAAATCGGCATAGTGCAGCTTGTCGCGGTCGAGGTACCGGCCCGTCGCCGTGTCGCGGATGACGGCGTCGTCCTCCCACGAGTCCCACAGGCGACCGAGCACCTCGATGGTGTCGTCGAGTTCGGCGCGGCGCGATTCCGGTCCGTCGAGCGGCGCCCGGTCGAACGCCGCGGCCTCGAGCGCGCCGCCGTCGACCTCGCCGATCCAGCCGGCTCGGCCCTGCGAGGCGTAGTCGAGGGTCGCGAGCTGCGTCGCGAGGTGGAACGGCTCGACCGCCGTGACGCGCACGAGCGGGACGAGCCCGGTCGCGCCGGAGAGCGGGGCGGCGAACGCGGCCTGCGTCACCGCATCCAGTCGCGGACCCCTCTCGCCGAGCTCAGGGAAGCCTGCGTCCTCGAACGTCGCGATCGTCACGCCGAAGCGCTCGAGGGCGGCGATCGCCGCGCGGATGCGGATCGGGCTGACGCCTTCGCTGCCCGCTTCGACGGCGATGGCAAACGGCGGGTTCTCGTGAGTCATGCCTCGCAGACTAGGAACCGCGCATCACTGTGTGACGGCCGGCGCTTCACCTGCCGCCCCCGGAGGACTTCTGACGCAACACTGGATGCGCGCCCCGCGAAGTGAGGCGTACGGTACCCACCACGAGCACAAGCCCGCCCCACCGGGCAGCGGACCGCACGACCCCGACCGTGGAAGGAGCATGAAGATGACACACACGACGACAGGCCTGAACTTCATGTGCCAGCAGCGCGTCGAGACGGGCAGGCTGGCGCCGCAATGAGCCTCGGGCTGCACACGTCGATCGGCAACGCCGTCCGTGTGACCACCACCCGAGCCAGCGCCAACCGAGTGGAGTTCCACGCCATTCCCTTCGACGGCACACGAGTCGTCGCCACCGCCGTCCTCTCCGGCGACCTCGACGGAGTCGGCGCCGAGCTAGTGTTCGACGAGCTCTGGGTCACGCCAGAATTGCGCGGCAACGGCATCGGCACGCGAGTGACGCGGGCCGCCATCACCTGGGCCGACCTGCACCTCGCGACGGGCATCGACACGTACGTCGCCGAGCAGAACGTCGCCATGCAGCGCCTCCTCGAGCAACTCGGCTTCGAGCGCCGCCCAGAACTCGAGCACGGCGAAGAGGCCTGGACGCAGATCTTCGCGCTGTCCCTCGAGCTCGCGGGCTAGGTGCTCAGAGCTCAGGTCTCCCGTCTCGGGGTCAAACGTTGGGCGGCCAGCGGCGGTCCGGCCGGAGCCGGCCCTAGCTGCCGCTGCCGCCATCGCGGCGAACCCTCACGGGTGCAGCGACGCGTCGGCGGGCGTCGTCCGCCAGGCCAGGAACCGGACGACCAATCCGCTGCGGGACGGCGCGCAGCAGAACGGCCCGGCCTGCACTCGCGCATCCTCAGCCAGCGGTGCCACCCGAACGAGCCGCCACGGCTCCGCGTCGACTCGCGCCCGGATTGTGACCGCGTTGCCGGTGCGGCTTACCCGCACCGTGACGCGGCGGTCACCCCAGTCCGGAACCGGTGCGAGCGACCAGTCCGACTCACCCCTGGTCACGACCGCACCCAGCTGCTCCTGGCCGTCACTGAGCTCGACGCCAGCCTTCATCCACGTCGTCTCGTCGCTCCGCAGGAAGAGACCAGCCTGGTCGAACTGCTCGCTGAAGTCGACGAGGAACTCGACCTCGACGGCGGAATCCTGCTCGAAGTCACGCAGCAGGGCGTGCTCCGTGTCGTGGACGAACCCGTAGGAGGTTGTGCGCCAGGCGTCGCTGCCCTCGACGGCCGTGACGAGGAGGTCGCCGTCGACGACCTCAGTCGAAACCGGCTCGGTGGTCCAACGCCCATCGCTCCAGGGAACCTCCGACGTGTCGCGTGTGCTCATGGCTCCCATCCAAGCAGACCTCGTCGGGCACGCCAGCCTGGCACGTCCAGTCAAACCGCGCGCGCTCAGCTGACCGGCTCAAGCGGCTGGACGGGACCGGCCCCGGACCTGCCGACGACCACAAGGGCCGGGCGGGTCACGTCGTTCCGGGCATCGTCTTCCCAGGTGAGCGCGAGGTCAGCCCGCTCGACGATGCCGCTCGACCCGTTCCGGCTCGTCGTCCCACCAGACGCCACCACCTCGAACGAGCTGATCCCCTTGGACCCGGCGACGACAAGCACGTCGACGCCGTCATCACGCAGCCACCTCGCCGCGATGACGGGCAGCTGCGGCGCCCCGTTCACGGGACTCGCGACTGGGCCCGCGCCGAGCAGTGTCGCATCGTCGTCGCCGCGCGTCGCGACGACGACCGCCCAGAGGACACCCGACCCGCTCCCCTGGCTCTCGAGGTGCGCCACCTCAACAAGCGAGAGCGGGGCGCCGGACGGCATGCTCTGGTCGTCGAGGATCGAGGCGCGCAGGCGGCGGCCCTTCTCTTCCTCCCGAGCGGTGATGATGCCCCGCGAGAGCGCAGCGAACCTCGCGTTCCCCCGCTCTGCGTCCGTGACGGCGGCCCAGTCCCCGTCGGCGTCCTCCGTCTGCAGGAGCGTGAGGCCCGAGCTGGGATGCACGTAGGCGAAGCCCTCGACCACGTCGATCCCCGAACCGCCCGCATCCGGGATGCGCAGCAGCGACCGGGTCGCGAGCAGAAGCAGCCCGTCCGAGGTGGACGTCTCGCCGAGCGCGGGAGCGGCCTCGGAAGCGAAGGTGACGGTCTCGAGCGACGTGCCCCGCTGCATCCGCTCGTTGAAGAGCAGCACGCCGGTCGCGACGGTGAAGCCGCGCTCGTAGCGGGCCGTCGCGATCGAGGAGGTGCCGAGCACCGAATAGGCCGTGTCGTCGCCGCTGCCCGCGCCGTCGAGCGGGCGGACGAGCGCGGCGACCGCATTGTCGGAGCGGAGGATGACGAGCCGTGCGGAGAACGAGGCGCGCACGGCGGATGTCCCGACCTTCGTCGAGTCGACGTCCCCGGCCCAGAGGAGCTCGATGGCCTGGCCCTCCGGGAGTCGGAGGGCGTCGCTGTCGGCGTGTTCCCGCCAGACAGCTGCCGCAGCAACCAGTGGCCGCTGCTCGTCGAGCTTCGCCTCTGCACCACGGGTCGGGTAGCCGGGGAGCGTCGACTCGCCGACCACGTCCGTGGAAGAGGTGTCACCGTCACCGGTGAAGGCGAGGACAACCCAGCCCGCGGCGAGCGCCAACACGACGACGATCGCGCCGATCGTCAGCATGCGCGCGCGGCGGGACGGCAGCGGAACGTCTGCGTCGGCCGCGGCAGACTCGCCCATGCCCATCCCCTCGCCAAGCTCCGGGGCACCGACCTCGTTGTGGTGCCTGGTGCGTAGTCTGCCCGAGTCCGCTCCACGATGCGACGCGTCGCCGGGAGATCAGCTGGCAGCAGCAGAGTTCAGAGTGACGCAACGGGTGCGTTCCCACGCAGCAGCTGTGACGCCTCAGGCCTCAGGCTGCCAGGCCTCCGCGAGGCGCACGTAGTCGTCGATGCCGACCGTCTCGCCGCGGGCCGTCGGGTCGATGCCGGATGCCTCGAGCACAAGCGACGTCGCCGCTGCGTTCTCGCCGAGCAGCGGGGAGAGCGCCTGGCGCAGCATCTTGCGGCGCTGCCCGAAGGCGGCGTCCACGATGCGGAACACCTTGCGACGCAGCTCCTCGGAGCCCCGTGGCGCGTCGCGCTCCGTGTACGAGATGAGGATGGAGTCGACGTTCGGCACCGGCCAGAACACCTTGCGACCTACCAGCCCGGCGCTCGACCAGGAGCCATACCAGGCGGCCTTCACGCTCGGCGATCCGTACACCTTCGAGCCGGGGCCCGCGACGATGCGCTCCCCCACCTCGGCCTGCACCATGACCACCCCGCGTTCGAGCGACGGCAGCCGCTCGAGGAGGTGCAGCAGCACGGGCACGGACACGTTGTACGGCAGGTTCGCGACGAGCGCGACCGGCTCGCCGGGCACATCCTGCACCTGGAGAGCGTCGGAGACGATCACGTCGAGCTGCGCGCCGGGCGCGTGCTCGGCGACCGTCTGCGGCAGGCGAGCGGCGAGGCGCTCGTCGATCTCGATGGCTGTGACGCTCGCGACCGCCTCGAGCAGGCCGAGCGTCAGCGATCCAAGCCCGGGCCCGACCTCGAGGATGTGCTCGCCGGCGCGGACCTTCGCGGTCTGCACGATGCGCCGCACCGTGCCGGGGTCGTGCACGAAGTTCTGACCGAGCTTCTTCGTGGGCGTCACGTCGAGCTCGGCCGCGAGCTCGCGGATCTCGTTGGCGCCAAGCAGGCTCACGCTCATGCGGAATCTCTCTGAGTGGATGCGGCGGCGGGCTCGGCGCCCGACAGGTCCCAGCTGCCGTAGACAGCCTCGGTGTTCGCGGCGACCTTCGCGCTGAGCTCGTCGACCGGCACGTCGAGATGCTCGGCCATCGCGCGCAGCGTCACGGGAATGAGGTAGGGCGCGTTCGGGCGGCCACGGAACGGGACAGGGGTGAGGAACGGCGCGTCGGTCTCCACGAGGATGCGGTCGAGCGGCGTCACCGAGAGCGCCTCCCGCAGCGAGGCGGCGTTCTTGAACGTCACCGTCCCGGCAAACGAGAGGTACCAGCCCTCGTCGGCCGCGATGCGGGCCATGTCGGCGTCACCGGAGAAGCAATGGAAGACCGTGCGCTCGGGGGCGGCGACACGCTTGAGCGTCGAGATGACGTCGTCGTGCGCGTCCCTGTCGTGGATCTGCATGGCGATGCCGTGCCGCTTCGCGAGCTCGATGTGCCGCTCGAACGCGCCGACCTGCAGCAGCTGGTCGGCCTTCTCCGGCGTGCGGAAGTAGTCGAGCCCCGTCTCGCCGATGGCGCGCACACGCGGTTCGGCGGCGAGGCGGTCGATCTCGGCGACCGCCTCGTCGAGGGTGCCGGCGGCGGCGAGCTCCGGCACGACGTTCGGGTGCAGGGCAACCGCCGCGAGCACTCGCTCGTTCGTCGCGGCGATGCGCGCCGACCAGCGACTCGAGGGCACGTCGTTGCCGACCTGCACGACACCCTTTACGCCTGCGGCGGCCGCGGCGTCGAGGTGCTCGTCGAGCGACAGGCGCTCATCCTCCTCGCCGTCCTCGATCTCGAGGTGCGTGTGGTTGTCGTAGCAGGGCACATCCAGCGCGTCGGGGTACGGCGGGTAGGCGAGGATGCGCGTGTGCCCCGACTCGCTCGTCGCCGAGCGACGGCGCAGCTTCTCGGCCGACCCCACCGCCTCGCCCTGCTGAGCTTCACCCCGCTGGCCCTGCTGCGACTCGGGCACCGTCAGCGCTGGACTTCCTGCTCGATGCGCGGGAAGAGCGGCGGCAGCTCGCTCAGCGGTCGCGAGCCGACCAGCGCGTAGGCGTTGGCGATGCGGGTCGAGGCGAGCTCGCCTTCGCCGCCGATCGCGAACCACAGCTTCTCGGCGGCGATCGGGATGAACGGGTTGAGCAGCACGGCGAGGTGGCCGAGGCAGCGGGTCGTCACCTCGAGCACCGCGGCGAGGCGAGCGCGCCCCTCGTCGCCCTGCTTCGAGAGCGCCCACGGCTCCTGCTCCGTGATGTAGCCGTTGAGCGCATCCACGAGCCGCCAGATGTGCGCGAGCGCACCGTCGATGTCGAAGGCGAGCATCGCCTCGTCAGCCTGCGCCGCCACGTCGGTCGCGAGGTCGATGATGACCTGCTCGGAGTCGAGCAGCGTCGACTGCTCCGGCACGACCCCGTCGAAGTACTTGTTGACCATGGCGATGACGCGCGAGGCCAGGTTGCCGAAGCCGTTCGCGAGCTCGGACTGGTAGCGGGCCGAGAGGTCCTCCCACGAGAACGAGCCGTCCTGGCCAAAGTGGATGGCGCGCAGGAAGTAGTAGCGGAACGCGTCTGAGCCGAAGACGTCGGTGATCTCGGTCGGCGCGATGCCCGTGAGCTTCGACTTCGACATCTTCTCGCCGCCGACGAGCAGCCAGCCGTGCGCGAAGATGCCGGCAGGAACCTGGAGTCCGGCGGCCATGAGCATGGCCGGCCAGATGACGGCGTGGAAGCGGAGGATGTCCTTGCCCACGACGTGGTGCGCCGGCCAGCGCTTCTCGAGCTCAGAGTCGTCGTCGCCGTAGCCGATGGCGGTGATGTAGTTGAGCAGCGCGTCGAACCACACGTAGACGACGTGTGATTCGTCCCACGGCACCTTCACGCCCCAGTCGAACGTCGTCCGGGAGATGGAGAGGTCGCGGAGGCCCGAGCGCACGAACGAGATGACCTCGTTGCGCGCCGACGATGGCTGGATGAACTCGGGGTTCTCCTCGTAGAGCGCGAGCAGGCGCTCCTGGAAGTCGCTGAGCTTGAAGAAGTAGTTCTGCTCCTGCAGCAGCTCGAGGGGCTTCGAGTGGATGGCGCAGACCTTCTCGCCCTCGTACTGGCCCGTGCCGGCGACGATCTCCGACTCGGGCTTGAACTCCTCGCAGCCGACGCAGTAGAGCGCCTCGAACTCGGCGTCGTAGATGAAGCCGGCGTCGTTGAGCTTCTGCAGGAAGCGCTGCACGCGCGTCTCGTGACGCTCGTCGGTGGTGCGGATGAAGTCGTCGTTCGAGATGTTCAGGGTCTCGAGCATGGGCTTCCACGCCTCGCTGACGAGCTTGTCGGCCCACGCCTGCGGCGTGACGTTGTTCGCGAGCGCCGAGCGCATGATCTTCTGGCCGTGCTCGTCGGTTCCCGTGAGCAGCCACGTCGTGTCGCCGCGCTGGCGGTGCCACCTGGCGAGCGCGTCGACGGCGACCTCCGTGTACGCGTGACCGATGTGCGGAACGTCGTTGACGTAGAAGATCGGTGTCGTGATGTAGAACGATTCGCCGGAAGCCATGGGGATCATCCTATTGTCGGCTGGGCACTGTTACGACGCGAGGTGGCCTTGGTACAGATCGCGCTTGCTCATGCCCGTCTCCGTGGCGACCTGCGCGGCCGCCTCCTTGAGGCGCATCCCGCCCGCCACGAGGTCGGCGACCATCGCCTGCGCGCCGGCGGCGTCGACGACCGCGGGTGCTGCTCCCTCTACGACGATCACGATCTCCCCGCGCACGCCTTCCTCGGCCCAGGGCAGGAGCTCGGCCGCCGTGCCGCGCTTGACCTCCTCGTAGAGCTTGGTCAGCTCGCGGCAGACGGCGAGGCGGCGGTCCGCGGGCCAGACCGCGGCCATGTCTGCGAGCGTCCTGGCCAGGCGGTGCGGCGACTCGAACAGCACGACCGTGCGCGGCTCGTTCGCGAGGGATCTGAGGAACGTCTCCCGCTCCCCCGCCTTGCGTGGCAGGAAGCCGTCGAAGGTGAAGCGGTCGGTCGGCAGCCCCGAGATCGCGAGCGCCGTGATGACGGCGCTCGGGCCGGGCACGCTCGTGACGGTCACCCCCTCCTTCGCCGCGAGCGCGACGATCGGGTACCCGGGGTCGGAGATGCCGGGCATCCCGGCGTCGCTCACGAGCACGACGTCCGAGTCGCGGGCCTGCTCGACGATCGTCTTCGCCAGCTCGTCCTCGTTGTGCTCGTGCAGGGCCACGAGCCTCGGACGGTTCTCGACCCCGAGCATCCCGAGCAGCTTCGCCGTCGACCTGGTGTCCTCGCACGCCACGAGAGACGCGTTCTTGAACGTGTCGATGAGACGCGCCGAAGCGTCGCCGAGGTTCCCGATGGGGGTGCCCGCGAGGATGATCATGGCTGCGATCCTCCCACGCGCTGGGTGCATGGCCCCCTACGATTGCTTGCGTGAGCGAGCAAGCAGAGACCGGAACCCCTGACGAGGCGGCCACGTCACCCGCGTCGGCTGCCCCCGCGACGGCTCAGGTCGATGCTCCGGCGACCGCCGACTCCGCTCCGCCCGCACCTGCGCCGGCCCCGCGGACCCAGGTCGAGCGCGGCTCGGTCTTCGACGACCTGTGGGCACGCGTCACGAGCACGCCCCGACTGCGCGTGCGCACCGAGTGGATCCTCCTCGGCGTCGTCACGCTGCTCGCCGCCGTCCTGCGGTTCTGGAACCTGGGCGGCGCGCACTACCTGATCTTCGACGAGACGTTCTACGTGAAGGACGCGTGGACGCTCCTCAACCTGGGCTACGAGGCCGAGTGGCCTGACAACCCGAACGACGCGTTCAACGCGGGCGACCCGAACGGGTACACGACCGACCCGTCGTACGTCGTGCATCCGCCGCTCGGCAAGTACATCATCGGGCTCGGGATGCTCGTCTTCGGTGCCGACAACCCCTTCGGCTGGCGCTTCGGCGTGGCCCTCGTCGGCACCCTCGCCGTGCCGCTCCTGTGGGTCATCGCGAAGAAGCTGTTCCGCTCGCCCGTGCTCGCCACCATCGGCGCCGGCATGCTGGCCATCGACGGGCACGCGATCGTCATGTCGCGGGTGGGGATCCTCGACGGCATCCTCATGTTCTTCGTCCTGCTGGCCTTCCTGTTCGTGCTGCTCGACCGCGACGACCAGCGGCGCAAGCTGCGGACCAAGATCATGGCGTGGCGCGCCGAGGAGGGGCTCGAGGGCGAGCCCGTTCCGACGAAGGCCACGACCACCTCGAGGGCCCCGGATGTGAAGCCCGTCGGCCCCGACTGGGGGCCGCGCCTGTGGTGGCGCCCCTGGCTCATGGCCGCCGCCGTCACCCTCGGCGCCGCATCCGCCGTGAAGTGGTCCGGCCTCTACTTCCTCGCCGCGTTCTGCGTCTACACGCTCGTCGTCGACATGATCGAGCGCAAGCGACTCGGCGTGACGTTCTGGGGGTCGGCCGCGATCCTCCTGCAGGGCCCCGTTTCGTTCATCCTGACCGTGCCCCTTGCCGTGCTCACCTACCTCGCCACGTGGACCCGCTGGCTCACGACGACCGGCGGCTTCTACCGTGACTGGGCCGAGCAGGCGGGCAACGCCTGGACGGGGCTCCTGTCCTGGGTGCCGCTGCCTCTGCAGAGCCTCTGGCACTACCAGGTGGAGGCGTACAACTTCCATCGCGGGCTGAGCGCCGAGCACCCATACCAGTCGGGGCCGCAGGAGTGGCCGTTCCTCATCCGCCCGACCGCGTTCAGCTACATCTACAGCGGCAAGGGCGACGGCTCAGGCTGCGACGTCGACCAGTGCGTCGAGGCGATCACGTCGATCTCGAACCCGATCATCTTCTGGTTCGGCACCGTGTCGATCCTGTTCCTGATCATCATGTGCTTCCTGCGACCCAAGTGGCAGTACTTCGCGATCCTCGTCGGGTACGGCGCCGGCTACTTCCCGTGGCTCGCCTACCTCGAGCGCCAGGCCGTCTTCCACTTCTACGCGATCGCGTTCCTCCCGTTCATGATCCTCGCGTCGCTCGTGGTGATCCAGACGATCGCCGGCGACCGGGACACGCCGCGCACGTCTCGGACGATCGGCGTCTCCGCGGTCGGGGTGCTGCTCGTGATCATGGCGCTCGTCTCAGTGCTGTTCTGGCCCGTGTGGACCGGCCAGATGATCTCGACCTCCTACTGGTCGCTCACGCACTGGCTGCCCAGCTGGCGCTAGCCGCGGATCAGGCCCTGCTGCCGCGCGTGCCCCGCATCCGTCACCCACTTGCACTCCTCGCCCCCCAGATAGGTCACTTCCGCCCCGCCACGACGTCCGACTTGGGCTCGAACTGACCTCTTCACGCGGTGCAGCTGCGTCCGGGAAAGCGAGTGGATGCGTCAAGCTGTGGAGAACTTCAGCGCGACGTCCACGACGTGCGTAGGTTCCCGGCATGGCCGATCGCAGACCGATTCCAGACGAGCTGCGGGGACGAGCGTTCGGGATCGCTGAGGGGAACGCAGCCGGACTCAGCACGAAAGCGCTCGCGCGGCAGAGCCTCGTTCGGCCGTATCGCGGTGTGCGAGCGACAGAGCCGGCGCATGACAGCAGGGAGCAGGTCCTCCGCTTCGGGCCGCGACTTCGGGATGGCCAGGCACTGAGTGCCCGCTCTGCACTGCTCGTCTACGGGCTACCGCTTCCCAGACGCCATCGCTCCGCGATCGTGGATGTGCTGGTCAGGCAGTCGGCGTCACGACCACGGGCGGAGGGTGTTCTCGCGCGGCGCATCCGAGATGACCTCTGGGCGGCGGACCGAATCGAGGGGGTCCAGGTGGTCACCCTCCCGCTGCTCTTCGCCCTCCTCGCGGGTTCGTCCAGCGAGACAGAGCTGATCACGGTCGGCGACGCGATGATCAGCAGCTTCGACCGCTACCCGGGGCGCATGTCCCCCGGTCCGCTTGTGCGGCTGTCGAGCCTGTTCGACATGGGTGAGCGCTGGGGCAGGCTCCGGGGCGGAGCTGTGCTGCACAGGGCGCTGCCTCGCCTTCGGGAACATGTCGCCTCACCGCCCGAGAGCTGGCTCCGCTGCATCATCGTGGATGCCGGCATGGAGGAGCCCGCAGTCAACGCGGACATCTACGAAGGCGGACGCTTCCTGGAGCGCGGCGACCTGGTCTTTCGAGACCAGCGCGTCGTCGTCGAGTACGAGGGCGAAGGGCATCTGAGCCCTGCGCAGTTCCGACGTGACATCACGCGCACCGAGTCATTGATCGCCGCCGGGTGGCGTGTCATCCGCATCACGCACGCCGACCTGTTCCCGAGCCCCGCGACGTTCCTCGACCGGTTGCGTGCGGCGCTCGCGCGGTGACTCCTGGCCGAGCATGGGTCACTTTCGACCCGGTGTGCGCCCGCTGAAGGGGCGAAGGTGGCCTATTCAAGTGAGCAGCGGACGCGCGCAGCGGGATGAGATCAGGGGATGAGGCGGTCGGCGCGGTACCGCTCGAAGAGCTCGGCGAAGGCCTGGTCGGTTCGGCGGAAGCTGAGGAAGCCCGCGTCGCGGCTCTTGCCCATGTCGGTGACGACCTCCATCTCGCGGCCGAGATCGGCATCGGTGTGCCACCAGGAGGCGAGCCGTGAGATGTCCGACTCGACGAGGTCGTGCTCGGCGACGACGGCCGGCCAGTGCTGCTCGAGCTGCTTCATCTGCACCTCCAGCGGGCGAGCCTCGCCCTCGAACCCGACGACCTGCTCGACGGGGACTCCGAGCCTCTCGGCGAGGCGCGGCCACATCCACCGCCAGCGGAAGATATCGCCGTTGACGATGTTGAACGCCTCGTTTCGGCCAGCGGGAGCGGTCGACGCCCACACCATCTGCTCGGCCAGGACTCCCGCATCCGTCATGTCGGTGAGGCCGTTCCACTGCGCCTCGCTGCCGGGGAACGCGAACGGCACGCCGAGGTGCGTCGTGAGCGCGGCCTGCACGGCGATCGTCAGGCCCATGTTCATGGCGTTGCCGACGGCGTGCCCGATGACGGTGTGCGAGCGGTGCACCGACCAGGTGAAGCGCTGGCGGGCGGCCGCGGCGAACAGCTCGTCCTCCTGCGCGTAGTAGAAGTTCGGGGTGTCGAGCCGCTCGGACTCCTCACGGAACGGGGTGTCCGGCATCTCGCCAGCCGCGTACGCCTCGAATGGCCCAAGGTAGTGCTTGAGTCCGGTGACCAGGGCCGCGTGCTGCACGGGCGCGTGCGCCAGCCCGGCCAGGAGGTCGCGGACCATGGCGCCGTTGACGGCGATGTTCTCCGCCTCCGTCGCCTGGCGCTGCCACGCGGTGAAGAAGACATGCGTCGGGTTCTCGGAAGCCAGCGCAGCCTTGAGGCTCTCAGGGTCGCGCAGGTCGGCGGCGATGCCGCGCACCCTGTCGGTGCTCGCGGCGCTGCGAGAGAGCGCGAGCACCTCCCACCCGTCCTCGGTCAGGCGATCCACGAGGGCCGAGCCGGTGATCCCGGAGGCTCCGACGACGAGCGCCGTCCGCTGCGTTTCGATGGTGTCGTTCGAGTTCGAGGTCATCAGGGGTGCAACGAGGCGGCGAGGGACGATATTCCAGGACCACCCGGCCGAGACAGGCGGAGACCTAGGCTGGGCCCGTGACCGATCCCGCGCTTCCTCCCGACCCCGACACGCTGCATCCCATCGACGGTCAGGACCGCGTTGTCCTGCTCAAGCCGCTCATCACGAGCCCGCTCATCAGCGTCGGAGACTTCACCTACTCCGACGACCCCGACGACCCGACGGCGTTCGAGACGCGCAACGTGCTGCACCACTACGGGCCGGAGCGTCTCATCATCGGCAAATTCTGCGCGCTCGCGGCTGGTGCCCGGTTCATCATGAACGGCGCCAACCACCGCATGTCGGGACCGTCGACCTACCCGTTCCCGATCATGGGCGGTTCGTGGGCGCAGCACCGCGACCTCGTCACCGAGCTGCCGAACCGGGGCGACACCGTCGTCGGCAACGATGTCTGGATCGGCGGCGACGTCACGATCATGCCAGGGGTGCGCATCGGGCACGGGGCGATCATCTCCACGGCTTCGGTCGTCACCAAGGATGTGCCCGACTACGGCGTCGTCGGCGGCAACCCGGCCACGCTCATCCGACGCCGATTCGATGACGCCGACGTCGCAACCCTCCTCGACGCCGCCTGGTGGGACTGGCCGGTCGAGGCGATCACCGAGCACCTGCGCGCCATCTCCGATGGATCGGTCGCCGAGCTCGCGGCGATCGCTCGCCGGCTCCCCTAGACAGCCCGAGCCACCGCAAGGCGCCTCCCAGCCCGCACACCGCCACGGTCGCCGCTTCCGGAGACTCGCGGAACGAGACGCAGCGCTCCTCGACGATGCGTCGCCGTGGCGTCCCTCAGGCGGTCTCCACCTGCCGCAGCACGCCGGAGTCGAGTGCCGCGAGCGCGACGACCTTGTAGCCCTCCGACTCGAAGAAGATCGTCGCCCGGTCCTCCTGCAGGCTCACGACCGTGCCAGCTCCCCACTCGCGGTGCTCGACGGGTTCATCGACGGCAAGCGGAGCGTCCGCGGCGCTGTCGATGCCCGTGCCCGAATCGCGGGCGCTTGCGGCGCCGGCAGCCTCTGGAGAGTCTCCGTCGGCCTCGTGTCGCTCGCAGCCGTCACAGTTGCCGCACCACTCCGGCCCGTCGACCCCGAAGTAGTCGAGCAGCACCCGGCGGCGACACAACGACTCCTCGGCGTAGGCACGCATCATGGCCAGCCGCGACTCGGCGATGCGTTCCCGAGCGGCGGACGCTTCCTTGACTGCCCGCACGACGACATCCACCCGGGTCCTGCGCAGTGGATGCACTCCCCCGGCTGTGTCGACGAGGCCCGCATCCACCAACTGGTTGAGGAGCCTTGAGACGGACCTGGCGGGCCGGTCGACGGCCTCGGCGAGCTCCCGCACGCTGGCACCGGGCTTGCGCTTGATGGCGTGCCACACGCTGCGCAACCCGGCGCTGTCGACCGAGCGCTTCGCGAAGAAGCGTCGCAACGCGAGGTCCTCGACGCGGTAGTGCAGCACGGCCGTCGCCGGCTCGCCGTCACGGCCAGCACGGCCCACCTCCTGGTAGTACGCGTCGAGAGACTCCGTCGTCGCGGCGTGCAACACGAAGCGCACGTCACCCCGGTCGATGCCCATGCCGAACGCGGAGGTCGCGACGACCACGTCGAGGTCGCCGTCGCGCCACCGGTCCTGGACAGCACGACGCTCCGAGACCTTGAGCCCTGCGTGGTACGCGGCAACGTGGCGGTCTTCCGCGGCGAGCTCGGCCGCGTATGCCTCCGTCTCCCGGCGCGAGGCCACGTAGATGAGGCCGGGTGCGGTCCAGCTGCGGGCTTCCTGGATGATGGCGGCTCGCTTCTCTTCCTCGCTCTCGTGGCGCTGCACCACGAGCCGGATCTCCGGGCGGTCGACGCCGTGCACCTGCACGTCCGGGTCCTGCATCCGCAGCCGCTCGATGATGTCCGCTCTCACCGGCTTCGACGCCGTCGCGGTCATCGCCAGCACCGGCGGGTCGCCAAGTGCTGAGCGCACGTCGCCGAGCCTCAGGTAGTCGGGCCGGAAGTCGTGCCCCCAGGAGGAGACGCAGTGCGCCTCGTCGACGACGAGCAGTGACACGCCCTGCGCTGCGAGACGGGCGACGTTGTCCTCGTCCGCGAGCTGCTCGGGCGCGAGCAGCACGTACAGGGATCCGCCCTCGTCGATCCGCTCCCACGCACGCGCGACCGCTGCGGCACCGCGCGAGGAGTTGATCGCGACGACGTCGGGGGCGTCCGGCGCGGCCTCGATCGACGCACGCTGGTCGGCCTGCAGGGCGATGAGCGGCGAGACGACGAGGACGATGCCGCCGCGCGCAGCGCCCGCGACCTGGTAGACCGCGGACTTCCCACCACCGGTCGCGAGCACGAGCAGCGTGTCGCGCCCCGCGGCCGACGAGCGGATCGCGTCGCCCTGACCGGGGAGGAGCGACCCCCACCCAAACCGCTCCCGCGCGATGCGCTCGATGCGTGCGATGGTGTCGTGAGCAGGTGCGGGGGAACTCATGCCCCGACGGTATCGCCGACGAACTCGGTGGCGACGTCGCTTGACAGGCCCCCTGCTTCGTGCCGCCCAGACTCGCTGGAACCACACGAGAGATGCCGCTTCCTGACGCCAGGAGCCTGCATTCTCCGCGTGGATCCGACGCGCATGAACCGTGTGGATGCGGCGCACGCGAGACGGCCGGCGTCCCCTGAGGGAGCACCGGCCGTCGCCTTGCCTGCTGGAGGCTAGTTCACCTCGTTGGGGTGCGCCGCGACGCGACCCTCCTCGCCGCGCTCGAGCGCCGTGATGGCGTCGTACTCGGCACCAGACAGCTCGAAGTCGAAGACCTGGGCGTTCTCGACCATGCGCTCACGCGACGTGGTCTTCGGGAAGACGATGTTGCCCTTCTGGATGTGCCAGCGGATGACGACCTGTGCTGGCGTCTTGCCGTGTGCATCCGCCGCGGCCGTGACGGGCTCGAGCTCGAAGAGGGGGTACTTGGCCTGGCCGAGCGGGCCCCACGCTTCGGTCTTGATGTCCTCGGCCTGCAGGTACGCGTCGAGCTCCGGCTGCTGGAAGATCGGGTGCTGCTCGATCTGGTTGACGACCGGCTTCACGCCGGTTGCGGAGATGATGTCGCGCAGGTGCGACTCGAAGAAGTTGCACACGCCGATCGACGTGGTGAGGCCGGCCTGCTGCAGCTCGACGAGGGCTTCCCAGCTCTCGACGTACGTGTTCTGCTTGGGCGTTGGCCAGTGGATGAGGTACAGGTCGGCCTTCTCGAGGCCGAGGCGCTCGAGGCTCGCGTCGATCGCGGCTCGCGGCGTGTCGCGACCCTGCTCGTCGTTCCACAGCTTCGTGGTGATGTAGAGCTCCTCGCGCGGGATGCCCGACTTCGCGATGGCGCGGCCCACGCCCTCCTCGTTGCCGTAGATCTTCGCGGTGTCGATGTGGCGGTACCCGACCTCGAGGGCATCGGAGACGATGCGCTCGGTCTCCGCCGGGTCGACCTTGAAGACGCCGAAGCCGAGCTGGGGGATGCTGGTGCCGTCGTTGAGGGATACGTTTGGGATCTGCAATGCGGTCATCCCACAGTTTTACCAAGCGTGTGCAACTAAAGCGAGTTGGCGAGCGACGCTGGAAGCGAACGAGCGCGGATCACGACCGCTGAGTGGCCGGTGCGGGGCACATTCGCAAGCCACCTGGCAATAGACTGAACTGCTCATGACTACGACGCCCCTCGAGATCTCCTACCCGCCGGAGCTGCCCGTCAGCCAGATGCGGGACGAGATCCGCGACGCCATCGCCGCCAACCAGGTGGTCATCGTCGCGGGCGAGACCGGCTCGGGCAAGACGACGCAGCTGCCGAAGATCTGCCTCGAGCTCGGCCGCACCATGATCGGGCACACGCAGCCGCGACGCATCGCCGCACGCACGATCGCGGAGCGCATCGCCGATGAGCTGGGCGGCGACATCGGCGGCCTCGTCGGCTACCAGGTGCGATTCACCGACGAGGTGTCCGCAGAGACGCGCGTGAAGCTCATGACCGACGGCATCCTCCTCAACGAGATCCACCGCGACCGGCTGCTGCGCAAGTACGACACGATCATCATCGACGAAGCGCACGAGCGCAGCCTCAACATCGACTTCCTCCTCGGCTACCTGAAGACGCTCCTGCCGAAGCGCCCCGACCTGAAGGTCATCATCACGTCGGCGACGATCGACCCCGAGTCGTTCTCGAAGCACTTCAACGACGCCCCGATGATCGAGGTCTCCGGCCGCACCTTCCCCGTCGACGTGCGCTACCGGCCGCTCGTCGCCGACGCACCGCTCCCTGGTGAACAGGACGAGGACGCCGCACCGCAGACGCCGGAGCGCGACATGTTCGAGGGCATCGTGGATGCGCTCGACGAGCTCGACCGCGACCTGCCGGGCGACGTGCTCGTGTTCCTGTCCGGCGAGCAGGAGATCCGGGATGCGCAGGACGCGATCCGCGCGCACCTCGCGCGCGACCGCCGCCCCGAGTCCACCGAGGTGCTCCCGCTCTTCGGGCGCCTCTCCTCGGCCGAGCAGCACCGCGTGTTCGAGTCGAAGCGTCCGCCGGGCGTGCGCCGCCGCGTCGTGCTCGCGACGAACGTCGCCGAGACGAGCCTCACGGTGCCGGGCATCGTGGCCGTCATCGACACGGGCACCGCCCGCATCTCCCGCTACTCGACGCGCGCGAAGGTGCAGCGACTCCCCATTGAGGCCATCTCGCAGGCCTCCGCGAAGCAGCGCTCCGGCCGCGCCGGCCGCACCTCGGCGGGTGTCGCCATCCGCCTCTACTCGGAGGCCGACTTCGACCGCCGCCCCGAGTTCACCGAGCCCGAGATCCTCCGCACGAACCTCGCCAGCGTGCTCCTGCAGATGCTCGAGCTCGGCCTCGGCGCGCTCTCCGAGTTCCCGTTCCTGCAGCCGCCGGACGCGCGCGGCATCAAGGACGGCACCGACCTGCTCAGCGAGCTCGGCGCCGTCGAGCCCGGCAAGGCCAGCCAAGGCAAGAGCAGCCAGCTGCGGCTCACGAAGATCGGCCGCAGCCTCGCACGCCTGCCCATCGACCCCCGCTTCGGGCGCATGGTCATCGAGTCGAAGCAGCACGACGTGAGCCGCGAGGTGCTCATCATCGTGGCGGGCATGACGGTGCAGGACATCCGCGAGCGGCCGCTCGACCACCGGCAGAAGGCCGACGAGCTGCACGCCAGATTCCGCGACCCGTCCAGCGACTTCCTCACCCTCGTGAACCTCTGGAACTACCTCGAGGAGCAGAGCCACGAGCTCGGCTCGAGCGCGTTCCGCCGCAAGTGCCGCGACGAGTTCATCAACTTCGTCCGCTTCCGCGAATGGCAGGACGTGTTCAGGCAGCTGCGTCAGCTCGCCGGCCCCATCGGCCTCAAGGTGCAGCGGCCCGCCGCTGGCCAGGTGCAGGAGCCCGGCGCGCTCGCCGACGCCATCCACCGCTCCATGCTCGCCGGCCTCCTCAGCCACATCGGCATCCGCGATGAGCTGAAGCGCGACTACGCGGGAGCCCGAGGCACCCGCTTCCAGATCTTCCCCGGCTCGGGCCTCGCGAAGGCGAAGAAGCAGCCGGACGTCGTCATGGCGGCCGAGCTCGTCGAGACGAGCCGCCTCTTCGCACGCACCGTCGCCAAGATCGATCCGGCCTGGGCCGAGGTGCTCGCCGGCGACCTCGCGAAGCGCAACCACTCCGACCCGCACTGGGAGAAGAAGCAGGGCTCCGCCGTCGCGATCGAACGCGTGACCCTCTACGGCGTGCCCATCGTCCGCGGGCGCACGGTGCAGTTCTCGAAGATCGACCCGGCCTGGTCGCGCGACCTGTTCATCCGTCACGCCCTCGTCGAAGGCGACTGGAACGGACGCCACAGCTTCGACTCGAAGAACCGGGCGCTGCGCAAGAGCCTCGCCGACCTCGAGGAGCGCACCAGGTCGCGCGGCGCGTACTCCGACGACGAAGACGCCGTCTTCGAGTTCTACGACGAGCGACTCCCCCGCGACGTCGTCTCGCAGTCGACATTCGAGAAGTGGTGGCAGGGCGCGCAGAAGCAGACCCCACAGCTGCTCACGATGACGCGGGCGGATGTGCTCGGCGAGGAGCACGCCGACCCAGACGAGCAGGGTGCCGGGTTCCCGACCGAGTGGAAGCAGGGCGATCAGCGCCTGCGCCTCAGGTACCGCTTCGACCCGGGGGCGCCAGACGACGGCGTGACCGTCAACATCCCGCTCCCCCTGCTGTCGCGCCTCGACGACCGCGGCTTCGACTGGCAGGTTCCCGGCATGCGCCGCGAACTCGTCATCGCGCTCCTCAAGTCGCTGCCGAAGGCGACCCGCCGCAACTTCGTGCCGTCCGCCGACTGGGCCGACAAGCTGCTCGGCGAGCTCGGCGAGGCGAGGCCCGACCTCGGGCAGGAGGTTCCCGGCGACTTCGACGACGCGCTGCGGCAGATCATGCAGCGGCAGGCGGGCATCCGCTTCGACGTCTCCGAGTTCGACTGGACCCGCGTTCCGTCCCACCTGCGGGTGCGCTTCCGAGTGCTCGACGACCGCGGGCGCGAGCTCGGCACCGGCGAAGACCTCACGACGCTGCAGGAGAAGCTCAAGAAAGCGTCGGAGGCCTCGGTCCTGCGCGCCACCCAGCAGGTCGCCGCACCTGCCCGGCCAGGGAACGGCGTGCGCGAAGCCGGCTCGGTGCCCGCGCAGAGCGCGTCCACGGCGGAGCTGCGCTACGACCAGCACGGGCTCACCGAATGGCCGCTCGACGAGATCCCGGAGCTCATCGACATCAAGCGCAAGCACGGCGTCATCCGCGCCTACCCGTCGCTGGCCCTCGTGAAGGGCAGCATCGACCTCCGCCTCGTGACGACCCCAGAGGACCAGGCGCGCGAGCATCCCGTCGGCGTCGCCGCCCTGCTCGCCGCCTCGGTGCCCTCACCCGCGAGCTACGTGCAGGAGCACCTGACGGCGAAGGAGAAGCTCGCCCTCGCCACGAGCCCGTACCACTCGACGCCGGCGCTCTTCAACGACATCGTGGCCGCGCTCGCCCAGGACGCGGTTGCCGCGTACTCCGCGGATCACGGCGGGCCCGTGCGCACGCGTGCAGCCTTCGACGAGCTGCGGGAGGCCTTCAACGCGACCCTCGTCGACCGCATGTTCGCGCAGACCAAGCTCGTCTCCGAGGTACTCGACCGCTTCCGCGAGGCGAACAAGGCGCTCAAGTCGGCGAACCACATGTCCGTGCTGCCGTCGCTCGCCGACGCCAGGTCGCAGCTGCAGGCCCTCGTGTACCCGGGGTTCGTGTCGAAGACCGGCGTCGCGCGGCTCGCGCACCTGCCCCGCTACCTGCGCGCGCTCACCTACCGCCTCGAACGGGTGCTCAGCCACTCGAGCATCGAGCGCGCCGGGCTCATGCAGGTCGAGCAGGCCACGGCTCTGTACACGGAGGCCGGGGGCCCCTTCCCCGTCGCACGCACTGCGCCCGCGTCCATCGTGCAGGCGAGGTGGATGCTCGAGGAGTTCCGCGTGAGCCTCTTCGCCCAGCAGCTCGGCACTGCCGAGACGGTCTCGCTCAAGCGCATCCGCCAGGCCCTCGCCGAGAAGTAGCGCGCCGCAACGGATCGCTACCGCGGATCGCTGCCTGAGAACCCGACCCCTCGAGGCGAACGAGAGGGTGGCTTCTCAGGCAGCGCTGACGCTCCTGACCGCTAGACCGCCGTGTAGCCGCCGTCGACGAGCACGTAGGAGCCCGTCATGAAGCTGGCCTTGTCGGAGAGCAGGAACGTCGCGAGGTTCGCGACCTCCTGCGGCTGGCCGAGGCGTCCGAGCGGGTGCTTCGCCTCGAGGGCCGCGAACCCGGCCGCGTCGAGGTGCTGCTCGAGCAGCGGGGTGCGAATGTAGGCAGGCCCGACTGCGTTGATGCGCAGCCCCTGGGGTCCGTACTCTGCCGCCGCGTTCTTGGTGAGGCCGACGACGCCGTGCTTGGCCGCCGTGTACGCGCCGCTGCCGATCGCGGCGACCGTGCCATGGATCGATGCCATGTTGACGATCGAGCCCTCGTCGGCACCGGCCTCGAGAATGGCGGGGATCTGCGCGCGCAGACCATAGAGCACGCCGTTGAGGTTGATGTTGATGACGCGGTCCCAGTCGTCGACGTCCACCTCGGCCGCCGGCGCGGCCTTGCCGCCGATGCCCGCGTTGTTCACGGCGTAGTTGAGCTTGCCGTAGGTCGCGACGGCGTGCTCGACGGTGCGGACGCTGTCCTCGGCGACGGCCGTGTTCGCTTCGAAGGGCGACGCCGTGCCGCCGGCTGCCTCGATCTCGGCGACGACGCGCTTCGCGCCCTCGAGGTTGATGTCGGAGACGACGACCTTGACGCCGTTCGCGGCGAGGTCCTTGGCGATCGCCTCCCCGATCCCGGACCCGCCGCCCGTTACGATCGCGACCTTCTCCTGAAATGCCATCTGCTGAGTCCTTCCGAAACTGGGCCGGTAGGCTCCGGCCGTCGCTTCGAGTGTCCTCCCGAGCATCGTCCAGTGGCTGGGTCCCGGGTCAGCGAAGAGGCGTACGATCCGAGTGAGCTGTATCTGCGAGAGCTTTCCGGGCGCTGTTTCCGGGCGTGCTATCCGGGCCTGCTGCACACAGCCGTGATGGGTTCCGTCGACGCTGATGGGTTTCGCAGACGGCCGTGCGGGGTTTTTGCGAGTGTGATGGGAAAAAACCCACCATCGTCCAGGGAAAGTCCGCACGTCGAACGGACGGATGTGTCCGGGGCGCGGGGCGACCGGCGTCGCAGCGACAACGGCAACGCAGGAGCAACGGCAACGCAGGAGCAGCAACTGCAACAGCAACAGCAACAGCAACAGCAACAGCAACAGCATGCGGCTCCCGGATGCGAGCTCCGCCCGCCCGATCACACGGGCAGGAAGAACCAGGCCACTGCGGTGATCAGCGCCCCGAGCCCCGAGCCGAGCGCAACCTCGGTCGACGAGTGGTGCCCGAGACGGAGCCGACTCCACACGATCACGGGCAGGGCAGCGAAGAGCAGCAGCCACCACGGGGAGAACAGCAGGGCGAGGAACACGCACAGCGCGCTCCAGCAGAAGGCGTGCACGGACACCTTCGGCCCGACCACCGTGATGCCGCCCGCCGCGATGAGCCCCACGAACATCGTCCCGAGCGCCCAGAGCATCATCGACGGCGCTCCGAGCAGGACCAGCAGCAGCACGCTCACGGCGACCGAGAGGAGGCAGACGCCGTATGCCCACGGCCGCTGCCGCTTCTGGGTGACGTGGCGATCGGTGAGCAGCCCGCGCCGCGACGCGATCTCGAGCACCGCGTACGGCACGACGCCGCAGAGCAATGCCGGAATCGCACCCCAGAGGAGACCCGGCCAGCCCGCTGCGCTCGACAGGCCGCTGAGCAGGGAGATGACGACGACCGGGAGCGCCGGGGTGGAGAGCTCGGTGATGAGCTCCGCCGCCCCGATGCTGCCGCGTGCTTCCACGCCGGAGGCGCCAGCCACGCGAGGCTCGCCGGGCACGCCGGGCACGTCAGCCACGCGAGGCACGTCAGGCTCGCGAGGCACGCCGGGCACGCCAGGCCCGCCGGTGCTACTCGGCGGCGGCAAGCCAGACCGTGGTGTCGGTCGCCAGCTGCCCGGCGGCGTCCACGTGCACCACCTCGCTGCGGGCGAGCACTCGACGCCCGTCCGGCAGCGCAACCGGCTCGAGGCCGAAGTTCGTGATGACGGTGACCTCGCCGTTCCGGTAGGCGAGCACCTCGTCGCCGAAGCCGTCGACCCATTCGAAGCGCGCATCCCCCAGCCCGAGGTCGTGCTCGCGTCGGAGCGCGAGCAGCGAGCGGTAGAGGTTGAGCGTCGACGCGGGGTCGTGCACCTGCTCGCTGCGGGCGAGCTTCGCCCACAGCTCAGGCTGCGGAAGCCACGACTCCCCCGTCGGGCTGAAGCCGTAGCTGTCGCCCTCGGCCTCCCACGGGATGGGCACGCGGCAGCCGTCGCGGCCGTAGAGCTCGCCCTCGGAGCGGATGAAGATCGGATCCTGCCTGGCCTCGTCGGCGAGGTCGATGACGTCGGGCAGGCCGAGCTCCTCGCCCTGGTACAGGTAGCTGGAGCCAGGGAGGCCGAGCATGAGGGCGGTCGCGGCGCGGGCGCGGCGCTCCCCCACGGTGGGGTCGGGCTGGCCGGGGGTCTTCGGTCCGACGCCGGCACCGTGCGCGTTCGGCTCGGTCAGCGCGAGGCGGGTCGCGTGGCGCACCGTGTCGTGGTTCGACAGCACCCACGTACTGGGGGCACCGGATGCGGCGAACGCGGCGAGCGAGCGCGTCACGACCTCCTTCTGGCCGTCCGCGTCCCACGGGGCGCGCAGGTACGCGAAGTTGAACGTCTGGTGCAGCTGGCCGGGGCGGACCCACTCGGCCATCTCCTCGACGCTGGGGAGCCACGCCTCACCGCAGAGCACGCGGTCGCCGTCGTACTCGGCCGCCACGAGGTGCCAGGCGCGGAAGATGTCGTGCACGGCTTCCTGCCCGAGGTACGGGGTGCGGGGGTCGCCGACGATGGGCAGGTTGCTCTCGACGGGGATGTAGTCGGGCAGCCCGTCTTCCTTCGCGAGGCCGTGGGCGACGTCGATGCGGAAGCCGTCGACGCCGCGGTCGAGCCAGAAGCGGAGGATGTCCTCGAAGTCCTGGTGCACCACCGGGTTCGACCAGTCGAAGTCGGGCTGCGTGGAGTCGAAGAGGTGCAGGTACCACTGGCCGGGCGTCCCGTCGGCCTCCGTGAGGCGCGTCCAGGCCGGTCCGCCGAACAGCGACTGCCAGTTGTTCGGCGGCAGCTCGCCGTGCTCGCCCTTGCCCTCGCGGAACAGGTAGCGGGCGCGTTCCGGGCTGCCGGGTCCAGCCGCCACGGCCGCCTTGAACCAGGCGTGCTCCGAGGAGGAGTGGTTGGGGACAATGTCGACGATGATGCGGATGCCCCGCTCGTGAGCGGCTTCGAGCATCCGGTCGAACTCGTCGAGCGTGCCGAAGACGGGGTCGACGTCGCAGTAGTCGGCGACGTCGTAGCCGGCGTCGTTGAGCGGCGACGGGTAGAACGGGGAGAGCCAGATGGCGTCGATGCCGAGGTCGGCGAGGTCCGGGATATGCGCGGTCACGCCGGCGAGATCGCCGATGCCGTCGCCGGTGCCATCCGCGAATGAACGCGGGTAGACCTGATAGATGACGGCCGAACGCCACCATTCGGATCCGGGGGTGGTGTCCTTCGCGAACTGGGCTGAGGTGGGTGCATCGTTGAGCGTCACGTCGACAGGCTAGTGGAAACGCGGCACCCCCTGTCCACCGGACAAGGGGTGCCGCGTTCTTGGGTCCCGGGTTCGCGAACCGGCTAGAGCACCTTGCCGAGGAAGTCCTGCGTGCGCGACTCCTTCGGGTTGCCGAACAGCTCGTCCGGAGTTCCCATCTCGACGATCTTGCCTTCGGCCATGAACACGACACGGTCGGCGACTTCGCGTGCGAAGCCCATCTCGTGCGTGACCAGGGCCATCGTCATGCCCGACTTCGCGAGGTCGCGGATGACCTGCAGCACCTCCCCCACCATCTCGGGGTCGAGGGCGCTGGTGGCCTCGTCGAAGAGCATGATCTCCGGGTCCATGGCGAGCGCGCGGGCGATCGCCACGCGCTGCTTCTGTCCGCCGGAGAGCTGCGAGGGGCGGCGGTCCATGAGGTGGTCGAGGCCGACTCGGCGCAGCAGCTCCTCGCCGCGCGTGTTGGCCGCCTCCTTGCTCGTGCCCTTGATCTCGCGGGGTGCCAGCGTCACGTTCTCCAGCACGGTCATGTGCGGGAAGAGGTTGAAGTGCTGGAACACCATGCCGATGCGCTGGCGCACCTTGTCGAGGTTCGTCTTCGGCGCCGTGATGTCGTCGTCGTCGATGTAGACGTGGCCCTTGGTGACTTCTTCGAGGCGGTTGAGGCACCGCAGCAGCGTCGACTTGCCCGAACCGGACGGGCCGATGATGGCGATGACCTCACCGTTGGCGATCTCGAGGTCGATGCCCTTGAGCACCTCGACGGGGCCGAACGACTTGTGCATCTCGACGACGCGCACGCGCGGCTGGCCCGAGTTGACCGCGTCGAAGCGTCCAGTGAATGGCGTCTGCTCCACGGCTGACGCATCCGACGCTGAGTTGTTCACGTCACTCATTTGTTGAACCTCTTGTCGACGTAGTTGGAGAGGACCGTCAGCAGGTAGATGACGATGAAGTAGAGCACACCGACGACGAGCCAGATCTCGAACGACCGGAAGGTCGAGGCGATGACGATGCGGCCCTGGTAGGTGAGCTCAGCGAAGCCGAGGACGGACAGCAGCGAGGTGTCCTTCAGCGTGATGATGAACTGGTTGATGAGCGAGGGCGTCATGATCTTGAACGCCTGAGGCAGCACGACTCGGCGCATGGACTTGCCACGCGTCAGGCCGAGCGAGCGAGCCGCTTCCATCTGGCCGGGGTCGACGGACTGGATGCCCGAGCGCACGGTCTCTGTGATGTACGCACCGGCGTTGAGGCTCAGCGTGATCACACCGGCCGTCAGCGCGTCGAGCGAGATGCCCGTCACTGCTGGCACACCGAAGTAGAAGAAGAACGCCTGCACCAGCACCGGGGTGCCTCGGAAGATGTTCACGTACGTCGACGCGATGCCACGGAGCAGCAGGTTCTTCGAGATCTTCAGGAAGCCGAACGCGAGGCCGAGGATCATGGCGAAGACGAGCGACAGCGCGGTGGCCAGCAGCGTGTAGCCGAGGCCGACCATGAGCGACGGGAAGGCCGCCACGACGAGCTCGAAGAAGCCCAGCTGACCCGATTCCTCTTCGCTGCCCAGGTAGCGGTCGTTGATCGTGTCGAGCACCCCCGTGTCTTCGGCGTTGGCGAGGCCGGCGTCGAACATCTCGAGCAGGTCGGCGTTCTGTCCCTTGAGCACCGCGAAGCCGTACTCGCCGCCCTCGATGGGGTCTCCGACGGTCATGAGGCCGTTGCCCTGCTGGATGCCGTACTGCAGCACAGGGAAGTCCTCGAACAGTGCGACGGAGTTGCCCGTCTGCACCTCCGCGATCATGTCGGCGGTGTCGGAGAACGTGCGGATCGTGAAGCCGTACTCGGTCGACAGCTCCTCGGCGGTCGTGGCGCCCACGGTTCCGGTCTTGACGGCGACGTTCTTGCCGGCCAGGTCCTCGTAGCCGGCGATGCTCGTGTCGCCATCGGCGACGGCCATCTGCACACCGGAGGTGAAGTACGGCTCCGAGAAGTCGAAGACCTCCTTGCGCTCATCCGTGATGGTCATGCCGGCGATGATGCCGTCGGCCTGGCCGGACTGGACCGCCTGGAGTGCGGCATCGAAGCCGAGCGGCTTGATGTCGACCGTGAAGCCCTGGTTCGCGGCGATCGCGCGCATCAGGTCCATGTCGATGCCGATCGTCTCGCCGTTCTGCTCGAACTCGAACGGCGCGTAGGTGTTGTCCGTCGCGATGACGAACGAGCCCTTGTCCTGCGGGGTGTCGACCGGGAAGAGCGGGTTCTTGGGCAGTGTGCCGGGACCGTCGTCCTCGATGACCTCGTTGCCGAGCGTGACGACTCCGCCGGAGATCTTGGTCGCGTCTGGCGCGCCGTCGCCGAGGTACTCGTCGAGGATGCCCTGGTAGGTGCCGTTCTCGACGACGTTCTTCAGGCCTTCGTTGAAGGCCTCGCGGAGCTCCGTGTTCTGGCCCTTGTTGACCGCGAAGCCGTACGAGGATGCGCGCTCCGGCTCGGTGACCGTCTTGAGGTTGATCTCGCCGGTCTCGATGCCGTACTGGAGGATCGGGAAGTCGTCGAAGACCGCGACGGAGTTGCCGCTCGTGACGTCGTTGAACGCGTCGGACGCATCCTGGAAGCCGGTGACGGTGAAGCCGATCTCCTTGCCCAGGGTCTCTGCGAACGTGAACCCCTCGGTGCCGTTCTTGGCGGCGACGGTCTTTCCCGCGAGGTCCTCGTACGTGGTGACGTCACCGTTGTCCTTGGCGACGGCCATCTGGATGCCTGAGTCGAAGTAGGGGTTCGAGAAGTCGAACGTGCCCTTCCGCTCATCGGTGATCGACATGCCGGCGATCATGCCGTCGACGGCATTGGTCTGCACTGCCTGCAACGCGCCATCGAACCCGAGCGACTTGATGTCGACCGTGAAGCCCTGATCATCCGCGATGGCGTTGATGAGGTCCATGTCGATGCCGCGGAGCTCGCCGTCGATCTCGAACTCGAACGGCGCCCACGTGGTGTCGGTGGCGATCGTGAAGGTCTGTCCCTCGACCGAGCTCTTGCCGATCGTGGCCGCTTGGGCGGTTCCCGCGATGGCTCCGCCGGTCAGCAGCAGCAGCAGTGCGACCGCGATGACGGACAGGACTTGGTTTCGTGAGTCTGCGACTCGTTGCAGGAGTGAGGTGAGCGAAGTTCGCATCGTGCTCCTCGGCCGGGGCAGAACGTGGAGCAGCGTTGGAACCTGTCGGAACCCGGCTGCCCCCGCGTCTGCCGGTCTGTCGGCTGACGCAGATCGCCTCAGCCGAATTGTGTGCGCAACGCTACCTGCCTGGGAGTCTGCTGGATGACGCGATCCGCAGATCGTGCTCGCCTTGTGATGTTCATCCGACGCAGCGAACCGCCCATTCCCGTCTCACGGGAGGCGCCTTGACGGTGCCGCGCGCCGCGCGCGTGCGGCCGACAGGGAGCACTGCAAGAACCTCCCTAATGCGTGAACCCGCGCTTGCCGTCCCCTCCGTCGGAACGGCCTGCGGCGCCCGAATCGAGAGCCCGGACCGCGCTACGGAGATCTTCCATGAGGTCGTCGGCGAGGTCTCGTCCGAGCCCGTTGCGAACCACGATGCGTTGGACGAGTCGGTCGGAGAGATTGTCTGGCAGCGGATACGAGGGCACGAGCCAGCCGGTCATGCGCAGCCGGTCGGAGACATCGGCGAGAGTCCATGCGCCACCCGCGTCGGTGCGCTGCCAGGCGAAGACGGGGATGTCGAGCTGCGTGTTGAAGAGGGTGAACTCGTCCATGGAGTCGATCTCCTGCGCGAGGAACTGCGCCACGTCCATCGTCGCGCGCTGCACGCGCTCGTACCCCGAGAAGCCCAGGTGCAGGAACTGGTAGTACTGCAGCAGCACCTGCGCGCCGGGGCGCGAGAAGTTGAGGGTGAGTGTCGGGATGTCGCCGCCGAGGTAGCTGACCCGGAAGATCAGCTCGGGCGGCACGAGGTCGACGTCACGCCATACGACCCAGCCGAGGCCGGGGTACACGAGCCCGTACTTGTGGCCGGAGGTGTTGATCGAGACGACCCGGTCGACGCGGAAGTCCCACTCGAGGTCCCGGTTGAGGAACGGCGCGATCATGCCGCCGGACGCGCCGTCGACGTGCACGGGAATATTCAAGCCGCGCGCCGCCTGGATCCGGTCGAGGGCGGCCGAGATCTCCTTCACGGGCTCGTACGCGCCGGTGAAGGTGACGCCCATGATGGCGACGACGTCGATGGTGTTCTCGTCGACGATGGCGTCGAGCTATTCGCCCGTGAGCGTCGGATGCGTGTCGTCGATGGGTACGAAGCGAGCCTCCACATCCCAGTAGACGCAGAACTTCTCCCAGCACACCTGCACGGCACTCGACATCACGATGTTGGGTGCATCCACCGCTTGTCCCTTGGCCTTGCGCGCCGAAGCCCACCGCTTCTTCAGGGCGAGGCCTGCCAGCATGGATGCCTCTGATGAGCCGACCGTGCTCGTCCCGATGGCCGTGGTCACGTCGGGCACGTGCCACAAGTTCGCGATCATCTTCCAGCATCGCTGCTCGATCTCGGCCGTCCGTCGGTACTCGTCCTTGTCGACGATGTTCTTGTCGAACGTCGCCGAGTAGAGGCGATCGGCGTGCTCGTCCATGTAGGTGCTCACGAAGGTGGCGAGGTTCTGCCTGGCGTTGCCGTCGAGCATCGCGTCGTCGCGGACGAGCTGGTACGCGACCTCGCTCCTCGTCCCGCTCTCGGGCAGCTCCAGCTTCGGAAGCGGTCTGAGCTCATCGACGCTGCTGAAGATCGTCAAGGGATTCTCGTCGGCGGGAGGCGTCACGGGAGTGTCCATGTGCTTACTCTTGCCACTGGTGGGCAGGGCCGCAAGAGCCAGACCGGCGCGAAGATGGAGGCACGTGGATGAGCGACGACGTCGGGATGCTGTGCGAGCCGTATCTTCTGCGGCCGGACGAGACCGGCGTCGAGGTCGCCTGGGTCACCGACCGGAGGCCGCGCGCGAGCCGCCTGGTCTTCGCGCCGATCGAGCGCGCGGAGCGCCTTGCGCGCCTCACGCCGGACGAACTTCACCGCGCCGACCTCGGTGCCCTCCTGCCAGGGGCAACCTCGGTCGAAACCGTCTGCACTCGCCTCCCCGCCATGGCGGAGGATCGCGACAGCGCGCTCCCGACCGAGCTGGTCGAGCTGCGTCGGGCCCTCGAGACCGAGGTCATCGTGTCGCGCGAGGTGTGGCGCGTCTCTGCCGACGCCACTGGTCTCGTGCCGGGCCAGGACTACGCGTACCGAGTCGTCAGCGACGGAGCCACGTCCGCGGTCGCTCGCCTCACGGCCGCTCCCCCGCCCGACGCGCCGCTCCTGCGCATCCTGCTCACCAGCGATCATCAGCTCGGCGCGACCGTGCCGGCCGCGATGCAGCAGGCCTCAGCCGTGGTCGGCCCGTTCGACGCAGTCTTCTACGCGGGCGACTTCGTGAACGTTCCCGACCGCGCCTCCGAATGGTTCGACGATGCCGGAGGGTCAGCGTTCTTCCCGGCAATGCGGAGCATCCTGCCGAGCACCCCGATCTTTCCCGTGGTCGGCAACCACGAGGTCCAAGGCAGGAGGGCGGCGGGGGCCGGGCTGACTGCATCGTTCGACAACGCGTTGCCGCTCGCCGTCTCCGCCGATGGCCACAGCCTGTCCAACTACGAGGGGCTGTTCCCCTCAGTGTCCGGGCAGCGCTACTACGCCGTCACGTTCGGCGGCGTGCGCATCATCGCGCTCAGCGCGGCACGCGTCTGGCGGTCGGGCCGAGCCGACGAGCGCCCCGAGGCCCGCAACGTCTCGAGCAGGTACCAGGAGTCACGCGACGTGCTCGACGACCCCCTCGCCCAGCGCTACGGTTCGCACATCATCGACGACCTGAGCGTCGGCAGCACCCAGCACATCTGGCTGCGACGCGAACTGCAGAGTCCGGAGTTCGCTGAGGCGAGGTTGCGGGTCGTCGTCATGCACGAGAGCCCGCACAGCATCGGCGTGAACGCGATGCCGCACTTCGCGCATCCGGTTCGCCTCGAGGAGAGGGACGCGACTGGGCAGGCGACCGGGGTCCGCTACGACTACCCGTCGAGCGAGAACATCCTGCTGCGCGACGTCGCGCCGTTGCTGGAAGCGGCAGGCGTGGAGCTCGTGATCGGCGGGCACTCCCACCTCTGGTCCAGGTTCACGTCGCCCGCGGGCGTGCACTACCTCGAGACCTCGCACGCGGGCAGCACCCACGGAGCGTTCGAGAGCGGCGGCGGACGTCGCCGCGCCCGCCCGCCCCGCCTCTGGAACTCTTATGACACCCTCGCGCAGGGCGACCCGGGCGGCCTCGCCCCCATCGTGCCGAGCATCCGCCCGCAGTTGGGACACGAAGGGCCACCGCTCCCGTACGTCGCCGACCCGACGCTGAGCGTCTTCAGCGTCCTGACCGTGTCAGCGGATGCGGGCGCCGTGGTCGAGAGCTACGTGGTCGACTCGTGCACCCCGGAGGCTCCCGCTCAGCTGTTCGACGCGTTCCCGCTGGGGTAATCACGCGCGGCTCGGTCGCGCGCCGCCCTGAGGAGCTTGGGGCCGAAGGTCCACAGCAGGACGGCGAGCACGGCGATCCCTCCCCCGGCCCACAGACCGGCAGTGGGCGAGACGACGAAGTCGAAGACGAAGAGCACGATGCCGACGAACAGCAGCGTCGCGGCGACGAGGCAGACCAGGAGGATCACACTCGCCGCGTGCACCAGCTGCGCCTTCGCTCGCTCCTGGAAGAGCACCCGGTGCAACATGACCGGTGCCAGGGCCAGCAGGGTGACGACGACGGCGAAGATGACGAGACACAGGTAGAGCACGTGGTCGAACGGCCCCAGCTCCGTGAAGCGCTGCTGGAACGGCAGCGTCAAGAGGAAGCCGGCCATGATCTGCGTCCCCGTCTGCAGGACACGAAACTCCTGCATGAGCTCGTTCCAGTTGCGGTCGTAGCGTTCGTTGGGAGTCTCGTCCCGGCCGTCGTCAGGCGTGGTGGTGACCTCGTTGTCGACCATGACTTCTCCTGCGTTCCTGGAGGTGCCGGGTGTTTCGTCGTGCTGGCGAGTCCGGCCAACCCCCGAGCCGAGGGCCGGGGACGCGCCGGACTCAGCGGTCAGGACAGGTCGCTGACGCCGTCCTGGCGTCGGCGGTCCTGCGAGCCCTCGTCGTCGACGGCACCGTCGCCAGCCTCGATGGTCTCGTCGCGGCGCACCTGGCGGTGCTCCTCCTGGTGCTCGTGCTCCTCGCGAAGTTCCTCGTTCTTGTCGTGTCCCATGACATCTCCTTCGATCGTGCTCGGGGACCGTGCTCGCCCTCTGGCGGCGGGGCGCCGCTGCCCAGAGCGTAGCGCGCGCGGCCCGGATCGCGGCAAGATCTGCTCCGTGTTCACCAGGGAAACGACCCCAACTCCTCCCCGGGCGAGGCCTCCGAGACCCACCGCGGTGTTGTGGTCGTCCGAACGCGTCGGAAGCGACCACAAGTCCGCCCTCGAGCGGCGACGGCGCGGCGCAACGCGTTGTCGCGTGAGATGCGTCGAGGCGGCACCGGCCAGGTTCTGGTCGGTGCCGCCTCAAGGTGGCGCTGCGGGGCGCGGGGTTAGAAGTCCCAGTCCTCGTCTTCGGTGTTGACGGCCTTGCCGATGACGTAGGAGGAACCCGACCCGGAGAAGAAGTCGTGGTTCTCGTCAGCGTTCGGCGAGAGGGCCGACAGGATCGCCGGGTTCACGTCGGTGACGCTGGAGGGGAACATGGGCTCGTAGCCGAGGTTCATGAGCGCCTTGTTGGCGTTGTAGTGCAGGAACTTCTTGACGTCCTCGGCCAGGCCGACTTCGTCGTAAAGGTCGTGCGTGTACTGCACCTCGTTCTCGTACAGCTCGAAGAGCAGCTCGAACGTGTAGTCCTTGAGCTCCTGGCGCTTGGCCTCGTCGACGAGCTCGAGGCCCTTCTGGAACTTGTACCCGATGTAGTAGCCGTGCACTGCCTCGTCACGGATGATGAGGCGGATGAGGTCGGCCGTGTTGGTCAGCTTCGCGTGGCTCGACCAGTACATGGGCAGGTAGAAGCCCGAGTAGAACAGGAACGACTCCAGCAGCGTCGACGCGATCTTCCGCTTGAGCGGGTCGTTGCCGTGGTAGTAGTTCATGACGATCTGCGCCTTGCGCTGCAGGTTCTCGTTCTCCGTGGACCAGCGGAACGCGTCGTCGATCTGCGGCGTGCTCGAGAGGGTCGAGAAGATCGACGAGTAGCTCTTCGCGTGCACCGACTCCATGAACGCGATGTTCGTGTACACGGCCTCCTCGTGCGGCGTCAGCGAGTCCGGGATGAGGCTGACGGCGCCGACGGTTCCCTGGATCGTGTCGAGCAGCGTGAGCCCCGTGAAGACGCGCATGGTGAGCGTCTGCTCGGCCGGCGTGAGCGTGTTCCACGACTGCACGTCGTTCGACAGCGGCACCTTCTCCGGCAGCCAGAAGTTGTTGACGAGTCGGTTCCAGACCTCGACATCCTTCTCATCTGGGATGCGGTTCCAGTTGATCGCCTGGACCTTCTCGAGAAGGTGGCTCGTCTCGACCTGCGGGTTCATCTGCGTGAGTTCTTTTCTGTCGCGTTCGTGCGGGAATGGTCGGGCATTCGCCCAGAGGCCGGCCTGGCCGAGGAGGGGCTGTTACAGCATGCAGCTGACGCAGCCGTCGACCTCGGTACCCTCGAGCGCGAGCTGACGAAGACGGATGTAGTAGATCGTCTTGATGCCCTTCTTCCACGCGTAGATCTGCGCGCGGTTGATGTCGCGGGTCGTCGCCGTGTCCTTGAAGAAGAGCGTCAGCGACAGGCCCTGGTCGACGTGCTGCGTCGCCTCGGCGTACGTGTCGATGATCTTCTCGTAGCCGATCTCGTAGGCGTCCTCGAAGTACTCGAGGTTGTCGTTCGAGAGGTACGGCGCCGGGTAGTAGACGCGGCCGAGCTTGCCTTCCTTGCGGATCTCGATCTTCGACGCGATCGGGTGGATCGACGAGGTCGAGTGGTTGATGTAGCTGATCGACCCGGTCGGCGGCACGGCCTGCAGGTTGCGGTTGTACATGCCGTGCTTCTGCACGAGCTCGCGCAGCTCGGCCCAGTCAGCCTGAGTCGGGATGTGCATGCCCTCGAAGAGCTCGCGGACGCGTTCCGTCTTGGGAGCCCACTCGACGTCGACGTACTTGTCGAAGAACTCGCCGGTCGCGTAGGTGGAGCGCTCGAAGCCGGCGAAGGAGCGGCCACGCTCGGTCGCGATGAGGTTCGAGGCACGGATCGCGTGGAACACCACCGTGTAGAAGTAGATGTTCGTGAAGTCGAGAGCTTCTTCCGAACCGTAGAAGATGCGCTCGCGTCCCAGGAATCCGTGGAGGTTCATCTGGCCGAGGCCGATGGCGTGCGACTCGTCGTTGCCCTTCGCGATGGACGGCACCGAGGCGATGTGGCTCATGTCGCTCACGGCGGTGAGGCCGCGGATCGCCGTCTCGACGGCCGTCGCCAGGTCGCGCGAATCCATGGCGGCCGCGATGTTCATCGAACCCAGGTTGCAGGAGATGTCGTTGCCGATGGTCTCGTAGCCGAGGTCGTCGGTGTAGGTCGTCGGCGAGTTGACCTGGAGGATCTCCGAGCACAGGTTCGACATGTTGATGCGTCCCTCGATGGGGTTCGCACGGTTCACCGTGTCCTCGTACATGATGTACGGGTAGCCGGACTCGAACTGGATCTCGGCGAGCGTCTGGAACAGCTGGCGAGCGCTGATCTTCGTCTTCTGGATGCGCGCGTCGTCGACCATCTCGTAGTACTTCTCCGTGACGGAGATGTCGCCGAACGGCTTGCCGTAGACGCGCTCGACGTCGTACGGGGAGAAGAGGTACATGTCCTCGCCGCGCTTGGCGAGCTCGAACGTGATGTCGGGGACGACGACGCCCAGCGAGAGCGTCTTGATGCGGATCTTCTCGTCGGCGTTCTCGCGCTTCGTGTCGAGGAACCGCATGATGTCCGGGTGGTGCACGTTGAGGTACACGGCTCCCGCACCCTGGCGCGCGCCGAGCTGGTTCGCGTAGGAGAAGGAGTCCTCCAGCAGCTTCATGATCGGGATGATGCCAGAGGACTGGTTCTGGATCTGCTTGATCGGGGCGCCGGACTCGCGGATGTTGGAGAGGTTGAACGCGACGCCTCCGCCGCGCTTGGAGAGCTGCAGCGCGGAGTTGATGGAGCGGCCTATGGACTCCATGTTGTCCTCGATGCGGAGGAGGAAGCAGGAGACGAGCTCGCCGCGCTGCTTCTTGCCCGTGTTGAGGAACGTTGGGGTCGCCGGCTGGAATCGGCCGGCGATCATCTCGTCGGCGAGCGACGTCGCGAGCGCCTCTTCCCCCTGTGCGAGGCCGAGCGCGACCATGAGCACGCGGTCCTCGAAGCGCTCGAGGTAGCGCTTGCCATCGAACGTCTTGAGGGCGTACGAGGTGTAGAACTTGAACGCGCCGAGGAACGTGGGGAAGCGGAACTTCTTCGCGTAGAGGCGGTTGCGGAGCTGCTCGATGAACGAGTGGGAGTACATCGCGAGCGTCTCGGGCTCGTAGTACTCGTTCTCGACGAGGTACTCGAGGCGCTCTTCGAGATCGTGGAAGAAGACCGTGTTCTGGTTGACGTGCTGGATGAAGTACTGGTGAGCGGCTTCGCGGTCCTTGTCGAACTGGATCTGGCCGTTCTCGTCGTACAGGTTGAGCATCGCGTTCAGCGAGTGGTAGTCGAGCGTGTTCGCCGCCGTTGGTGCGTTCATCGTAATGACACTTGCGTCGTCGAGAGCGGTTGTTGCTGCCAAAACCTGTCCAATCCAGAGTTGACTGCGGCGACGTCGTCTGGCGTGCCGAAGAGTTCGAAGCGGTAGAGCGTGGGTACGCCGCACTTCGCAGAGATGATGTCGGCAGCCAGGCCGTAGCCCTTGCCGAAGTTCGTGTTCCCGCCGGCGATGACGCCGCGGAGGAGCTCGCGGTTGCGCGGCTCGTTCAGGAACCTGATGACCTGCTTGGGGACGGCCCCGCGCCCATCTCCCCCGCCGTAGGTGGGGAGGATGAGCACGTAGGGCTCGTCCGCGACAAGCTGGGGTTCGCTCGGGAAGAGCGGGATGCGACTCGCTGGCCGATCGAGCTTCTCGACGAAGCGACGCGTGTTCTCGGAGACGCTCGAGAAGTAGATGAGCCCGGTCATGGGTGCAGTCCCTTCTTCAGCAGCGGCGAGAGCAGCGAGGTGCGACGGCTAGGCCGTGGCGAGAGCAGCCAACTGGCTGATCTTGTCGGGACGGAACCCCGACCAGTGGTCGTCACCGGCGATGACGACGGGAGCCTGCATGTAGCCGAGCTCCTTGACGGTCTGGAGTGCCTTCTCGTCGGCGGAGACGTCGAAGATCTCGTACTCGATGCCCTGCTTGTCGAGGGCACGGTAGGTGGCGGTGCACTGCACGCATGACGGCTTGCTGTAGACGGCGATTGCCATGGTCTTCTCCTGGTTCCTAAGTGCTGTGGGGAGTGCTATTCGTGCAGTGCGGTGAACGCGTCTCGCCCGGTCTTCCGCGGCCCTGCCGGAGCAGTCTCACGCGGTGCCAGGCGGATGAACCCCCGTTGTGTCGCAGTTTCCCGCGGCCACTACATCTTGTGCTCGATGAGGCTACCACCACTAGATGCGGTGTTACAACCGTGTAGTTCTCCACAAGTCCTCCACAGAAAATGCCCCTGTTTCCGGCGTTTCTCCACCGGTTTTCGGCGGTTGTGCACAGTCTGTCCCCAACCACCGACATTCTGTGTCTGGGGCGTACGATTGTCGGCGCTGTGACGAACTATGCGACTGTACTCAGAACCCCAGGCCTGACACGACTCCTGCTCTCGCAGCTCGTCGCCAGGTTCCCCGCCGGCATGCTCTCGCTCGCGATCCTCATGCACATCGAGGACACGTACAGCAACTTCACCTCGGCCGGCGTCGTCCTCGCAGCGCTGAGCCTCGGCCAGGCGGTCTCCGGACCGGTGGCCGGTCGCCTCATGACGTTCTGGGGCATGCGCCCCGTTCTCATCGCGACGATGGTCGCCTGCTCCGTCTCGCTCACGGCCTTGGCCCTCTGGCCGCCGGTGCTCTGGCAGGCCGCGATCATCGCCGTCCTGGCCGGACTGAGCATCCCTCCCGTGTCCCCGGCCGTCAGGACCATCTACCCCAAGGTCGTCAACGCTGCCCTCCTCTCTCGGCTCTTCTCCCTCGACGCCTCCCTCCAGGAGGTCATCTGGGTCATCGGCCCGGTCGCCACCACGGCCGTCGCGTTCGCGATCTCCCCCGCCGCCGGCATTCTCGTCGCGGCCGGCATCCTGCTCCTCGGCGGACTCTGGTTCGTCGCGGCTCCCGAGGTGGGAAAGGTCCGCATCCCGAAGTCAAGGAGGAGAGCCGGGGCGGTGCTCCGCAACCCCGTGGTCGTGCTCATGTCGATCATCGGCGCGCTGCTCGTCGGCGCCTGTTCCGCCATCGAGGCAGCCGTCGTCGCCGAGTTCGGGCACGAACGAGCCGAGACCGGGGTGCTGCTGGCGGTGTTCGCCGTCGGCTCGCTCGTCGGAGGCCTCGCATTCGGACACCTCCCGCTGGCCCCCGTGTCCCTCGCGCGCCGCATGGGCATCGTGTTCCTCGGCATCGGTCTCGCGCTCATCTCGACGAACCCGATCTGGCTCGGCGCGGCGTTCTTCGTGAGCGGCCTCGGCATCGCGCCGGTCTTCTCCGGCAGCTTCTCGGCCGTGTCCTCGAGCGTCAGGTTCAGCGAGAGCGCAGAGTCGTACGGGTGGATGGCGACTGGCCAGCTCATCGGGGCGGCCGCAGGATCCGCGCTCGCAGGCATCGCCAACGACCTCGCTGGCTCACTCGGCGGGTTCCTGGTCAGCGCGGCGTTCGCGCTCCTCGGCGCGGCCGTCGCGCTCATCTGGCGTCGAAGCATCCCGGACCTGCGCGGCACCGACATCGCTCCGCGCCCCGACACCGAGCCGATGAACATCCTGAACGCGCCCTCCTGATCGACCCTCGCTCAGCCGCACGCCGAACGAAAGGCCTCCATGACCTCGCCGCTCTCCCCCAGCCTGACCATGAACGACGGCATCGAGATCCCGCAGCTGGGGCTCGGGGTCTACAAGGTGCCCGACGAGGAGGCGACAAGAGTCGTCGTCGACGCCATCGACCTCGGCTACCGCCACATCGACACCGCCGCGTTCTACGACAACGAGGTGGGCGTGGGGCGCGGAATCCGCGAGAGCGGAGCACGTCGCACTGATCTCTTCGTCGCGACGAAGGTCTGGCACGACCGGCACGGCTTCGACGAGACGCTCGCCTCGTTCGACGAGAGCCTCGAGCGGCTCGGGCTGGACTACGTGGACCTCTACCTCATCCACTGGCCAGCCCCCGCGCAAGACAGGTACGTCGAGACGTGGCGAGCACTCGAGCGACTGCGCGACGAGGGCCGTGCACGCTCGATCGGCGTCTCGAACTTCAAGGGGCATCACCTCGACCGCCTGGCGGCAGAGACCGGCACGGTTCCAGCCGTCAACCAGATCGAGCTGCACCCCCGCCTGCCACAGACCGAGACGCGCGCGTACAACAGCACGCACAGCATCCTGACGGAGGCGTGGTCCCCACTCGCCAGAGGCACGCTGCTCCAGGAGCCCGCGCTCGTCGCACTTGCCGAGAAGCACGACAGGACCGTCGCTCAGGTGGTGCTGCGCTGGCAGCTGGACCTCGGCAACGTCGTCATCCCCAAGTCCGTCCACCGCGACCGGCTCGCCTCGAACCTCGAGGTCTTCGACTTCAGCCTGGACGCCGACGACCTCGCAGTGATCGCCGCACTCGAATCCGGCGAACGAACCGGCAAGGACCCCGACCTCTTCTTCTGAGCGCCTCGCCTCGGCGCAGGTCGATCGCAGCGCACCCCTCGACGCGCGTTCTCTGGGGGAACTCGGAGCGCACCCGACCCCGGCAGGTGCTTGCATGACACCTATGCGCACCACATTGAGGCGGCTCGGAGCCGCGACCGCCCTCACCCTGACGGCCCTCCTGCTCGCCGGATGCGCCAACGGCTACTCCTCGACCGAGTCCGCCGGGGCCCCGCAGGGTGTCGCGCAGGAAGACGCCGGCCAGGCCCCCATGGCGGGCGCAGCCGAAGAGAATCGCGATGTCGTGACGACGGGATACGTGGGGATCCAGACAGGCGACGTGCCGGGCGTTCGAGAGCAGGTCGAAGCTCTCGTGGAGGCACGCGACGGCCGCATCGACGCTCGCTCGGAGACCGGTGGCGACGTCATCTCCGCGCAGCTGACGGCCCGCGTCCCGGCTGAGGACTACGACGCGTTCATCACCGAGCTGCGCGAGGTCGGCGAGGTCGTCTCGGTCGAGACCTCGGCGGTCGACGTGACCCTGCAGAAGACCGACATGGCCTCCCGGGTGGCGACGCTGGAGGCCTCGGTCACCTCCCTGCGGGGAATGCTCTCCTCGGCGACGGAGGTGGACGACCTCCTTGCCATCGAGACGACGCTCACCGAGCGCACCGGCGAGCTGCAGAGCCTGCGCGCACAGCTCGAGGTGCTTGAGGAGAGCATCGCCTCCTCGACCGTGTCGATCTCGATCTCGAGCGACGCACCATCGCCCGGCGGTGAGCCAGCCGGGTTCTTGGCCGGGCTTCGCGATGGCATGGCTGCCCTGTTCCGCGGGTTCGCGGCCTTCTGGACCGCGTTCGGCTTCGCGTTGCCCGGCCTCGTGCTCCTGACCGTCCTCGGCGCCGCGGCATGGCTCATCGTTCGGCTCAGCGTCAAGGGCGCCAGGACGAGGGCCGCCAGGCGAACCACAGCGCCGGCCGTCCCGCAACCCGCCCCTGCCGGCAGACAGACCTCGACGGGGCCGTCGGCCTCCGGGGATGCGGCACCGCCCGGAGCCGCGTCCTAGCGACGACTCGGCCAGCGCACCGCCGCGATCGCTAGTCTTGTGCAGGTCTCTCGCGCGCAGGCCGGCGCGGGCGACCCGCCACATCCACGTTGACCGAGGAGCACAGCATGGCTGCCGACGACACGAACACCAAGTTCGACCCTGATTTCGAGCCGGGCGACGACGACACGACGCGCATCGACGCCACCGAGGCCCCCGACCGGGCCCTGTCCGACGCCGAGGTCCCTGGCGGGCTCGAGGACGACCCGATCGCGCCCCCTCAACAGGTCGACGAGGACTCCGACTCCCTGACCGGGGAGGGCTCCGCGGTCAACGGGGAGAGCAACGCCGCCGCCGAGCTGAAAGCGCACGAGGCGAAGCTCACCCGCATCTTCCAGGCGACCGTCTTCGGCCCCGGCGACGAGCGCATCGGCCGTGTCGGCCAGGTGTACCTCGACGACCAGACGCGCGACCCGAACTGGGTCACCGTGAAGACGGGCCTCTTCGGCACCAAGGAGTACTTCATCCCGCTCGACCTCGCGGAGCTCGACGAGAAGCGGATCCTCGTGCCGTACACGAAGTCGCTCGTGACCAGCGCGCCGAGCACGGAGGTCGACCAGAACCTCAGCCCCGCCGAGGAGGACGCCCTCTACGTGCACTACGAGGTTCCCGGGCGCATGCCGGAGAACGGAACGGAGACGAGCCTCGTCGAGGGTGGGAGCGAGCTGCGCCCCGGCAGCGCCCCGGTCGTCTTCGAAGAACACGCCGACGACCTCGGCGAGACCGACGAGGCGACCCTGGCCGAGGATGCGCTGCTCGCGGAGTCCGTCTCGGATTCGGCGTTCGACACGGAAGCCAGCCTCGATGCCCACGAGACCGCGGCACCGCTGCTCACGGCTGATGACGACGACACGCGCCTCATCGCGACGGCCGAGGCAGCGGCCGACGATGACGAGTTCGAGGCGCCAACCGTCAACGAGTGGGAAGAGATCAGCTTCCAGCGTCCAGACGACGAGACGACCGACCCGAGCACCGCCGACCGCAACTAGGAGCATCCGTGCCTATCTTTGCCACGATCTACCACTATGAAGACGATTCAGACGCGACCCGCGATGAGCACCGCCCCGCGCACCGGGCCTGGCTCGGCGAGCAGAAGGATGCTGGCATCCTGAAGGCCTCTGGCCCGTGGGCGGCACCCCACGCCGGCGCGCTGCTCCTCTGGGAGAGCGACGACGAAGCATCGCTGCGCGAGCTGATCCCCGCCGACCCGTTCGCGCAGGTCGGCGTCATCCGCCAGACCGATGTCTACGAGTGGACCCCGGTCTTCGGTCCGTTCGTCCCGTAACCGCACGCACCTCGCCAGACGAAGCCGGTCGCCGCACTCGCGGCGGCCGGCTTCGTCTCGGTGCGTCGTCTACGCGCGGTTCTCGGCCCGCGCGGTCTCCTCGACTCGCGGCTTCTCGAAGAAGAGGACGATGACCGCCCCCATGAGGAACGCGGCGATCGGCAGCAGCAGCGCCTGCCCCATCGCGGTCGAGAACCCCTCGGCGACTGCGGCGGGCAGCTCGCCGCTGCTCTGCTCGGCCGCCTCCGCCGGCATTCCAGGCAGTTCCGCGGCGAGGCGCGAGCTGATGAGGGCCGCGATCGCGGCCGAGCCGAGCACGGACCCGACCTGGCGCGTCATGTTGTAGACCCCCGACCCTGCCCCCGCGAGCGCCGGCGGGAGGTTCCTCGTCGCGCTGGTCGCAAGCGGAGCCCAGAGGCCCGAGAGTCCGAGGCCGAGGAATGCGGGCGGGATCAGCAGTTGCCAGAGCGGCCGGTCTGCCGTCATGAGCAGAGACAGCCAGGTGAGCGACGCGGCGACGATGAGGAAGCCGGCGAAGGCGATCCAGCGCGGCTGGGTTCGGTCGGTGAGCCGGCCAACGAAGGGTGCCATGGCACCGGAGACGACCGCCATGGGCACGAGCATGAGCGCGGCCTGCGTGGGTTCGAGGGCGCGCGCTGTCTGGAAGTAGAAGGCGATGGGGAGCGGCATCGACACGATGGCGAGCCCCAGCACCGAGATGCCGAGATTCGCGACCGTGAAGTTCCGGTCCCGGAACAGGCCGAGCGGCAGGAGGGGCTCCCTCCGGTTGAATCGCTGCCAGACCACGAAACCGGCGAGCACGACCCCGCCGGCGATGATGAGGCTCCAGACGGAGATGGGCCCGGCGATCTGACCCCAGTCGAAGGTCTGGCCTTCCTGGATGCCGAACACAAGCAGGAAGAGGCCGACGGCGCTCAGCACGACCCCGAGCCAGTCGAAGGAGTGCGCTTTCGTCTCGAGGCTCGGCACGAGGCGCCAGGCCAGGATGAACGCGACGACGCCGACAGGCACGTTCACGAAGAAGATCCATTCCCACCCGAGGCTGTCGACCAGGAACCCTCCGAGGATGGGCCCGACCAGCGTGGCGACGCCGGCGACCGCACCCCAGAGGCCCATCGCTGCGCCGCGCTTGTCGGGCGCGAAGATCCGGGTGATGACGGACATGGTCTGTGGTGTCATGAGCGCGGCGCCGAGGCCCTGAACTGCGCGGGCGGCGATCAGGGTCCCGATGTCACCCGACAGGCCGCACCAGAGTGAGGCGAGCGTGAACACGACGAGGCCGATGAGGTAGATGCGCTTGGGCCCGAAGCGGTCGCCGAGCCGGCCGGTGATGAGGAGCGGCACGGCGTAGCTGAGCAGGTAGGCGCTGGTGACCCAGATGACGGCGGTGATGTCGGTCTGCAGGTCCCGCAGGATCGCCGGGTTCGCGATGGAGACGATCGTCGAGTCGACCAGGATCATGAAGAAGCCGATGACGAGGGCCCAGAGGGCGGGCCAGGGGCGGGAGACAGTTTCCACGAGGGTGGATGCTACGCCCCTTGCAGATGCCACGCTCAGCGCCGACGGAATAGCGTGCATCCGTGGGGCGTTGTGCTCCCCGTACGCCCCGAGATAGGAGACGCATGGCAACCATCGACATCACCACTGAGACGTTCAAGGACACGGTCGACTCCTCGGGCATCGTGCTCGTGGACTTCTGGGCTGAATGGTGCGGCCCGTGCCGTCAGTTCGGTCCGATCTACTCCGCCGCGTCCGAGCGCCACGAGGACATCACGTTCGCGAAGGTCGACACCGAGAGCAACCAGGAGCTGTCCGCTGGCCTGCAGATCACGTCGATTCCGACGCTGATGGCATTCCGTGACGGCGTGCTGCTGTACCGCGAGCCCGGTGCGATGCCTCTCGCCGGGGTGGAGAAGCTCATCGAGGCACTCGAGAACGTCGACATGGATCAGGTTCGCGCGGAGATCGCCGAGAAGTCGGGCGCGGCGCCCGCAAGCGACGCGCAGTAGCCCCAGAGGCGCTCGCCCAGCTCGCTGTCGTAGCTGCGCCACTGCGAGGCGCCCAGCACCGGGCGGCCTCGCGTGAGACGGGCCGGGACGATGGTCTCCCCGCCACAGAGCTCCGGGTCGGTCACGGCCCGGAGCTGGCACAGGGCGCCATCGTCCTTACCCTGGGCAGCGAAGGCGAGCAGTCCGTCGAGGGCTCGCTTGCCGAGCGAGGGTTCGTGCACGCCAGCCACCGTCGGCGTCAGTCCGCCGGTCGAGTATCCCGGATGCGCGACGAGGCTCCGCACGTGCCCTCCGGCGGCGCGCGCCCGCCGATCGCCCTCGATGGCGAGCACCTGCGTCGCGAGCTTCGACTGCGCATACGCGTTCCACGACGTGTAAGCGCCGCGCAGCTGCACGTCCTGCAGGTGCGCGCGTGTCAGGGCGGGGGCGATGCTGCCGAGCCACACGACCGCCGCGCTCTCGCGGAGCGCTGCCCCGGCCGTCAGGCGGCTCAGCAGGGCGAAGTGTCCGAGCACGTTGGTCGCGAAGACCCGCTCTATGCCGTCGCTCGTCGTCTCGCGATCTGCGGGCGGATGAACGACACCGGCGTTGAGCACGACGCCGTCGAACCCGCCTCGGCCGCTCTGCCCATCGAGCAGCGTCTGCGCGGCAGCTTCGACCTCCCCCAGCTCGGCGATGTCGAACGGCAGCGTGGTGGTGAGGTCAGGACGTCCGGTCCCGGCTGCAGCCGCAGCGAGCCGCGTGGCGCTGCGGCCCGTGATGACCACGTCCGCGCCCCGTCCGACGAGGCTCCTTGCCGTGAAGAAGCCGAGCCCCGTCGAGGCCCCGGTGATTAGGTAGCGGCGGCCCGTGAGGTCGTGCGGCCCGTACTCGGTGGGTGCCCTCACTCTCCAGCCCCTTCCATCGCCTCGACCAGGCAGAAGCCCACGCCGAACGGATCGACGAGGTTCGCCATCCTTCCGAAGAGGCTGTCCGCGGGCTCGCCGAGCACGTCTGCCCCGAGGCTGCGAGCACTGGACGTGGCTTCATCGACAGCGGGCGTCACGAAGTACACGACCCACTCAGCGTCCGGCCGCTGCGCTGCTCCCCTGGCGCCGGTCCCCCTGCCGGCGGACTCCTCGAAGGCACCGAAGCGTGCATCCTCGCCACCCGGCCTCGGGCCGAACTGCGTGTACCGGAACTCGGGCGGTCCAGCCATGGGGTGCGGGTCGAAGCCCGTGGCCGCCGCGTAGAACTCGGTCGCCTCGTCCAGCTCGGTCGTGTGCAGCTCGAACCACGCGGTGGTAGCGGGCTCACCCCAGGCATCGAAGTCGCGGCGGCCACCGGGCTGCCAGAGCCCGAACGTCGCCCCTTGACGGTCGGCGAGCAGCGCCATCCGCCCCTGCACCATGACATCGCTCGGGTCGCCCAGCGATGACGCGCCCGCGCCGATGGCGCGTGCGTGGTTCGCCTCGAAGTGGTCGTACCTTGGCATCATCTGCTCCTCACCGCTGAACGAGAGATCCGACGCGTCAGAGTCTAGGAGCGTCAGATCTCCACTGCCGGTGAGGCGCTGAGGTCGTAGCCGAAGGCGGAGAGGTGCACGACGATGCCGGGGGCCACTTCCTTCGGGCCCTCACGGTCGGTGAGATGAACGAAGCCGAGCCGTTCGTAGAGGCGATGGGCGCCGAGCATCTCCGGCCCGCTGTTCATGACCACGCGCGATGCCCCACGGTCTCGGCCAAGCGCGATGACGTGACCCGCGAGCGCCTGACCGATGCCTCGACCTCGGGCTTCAGGAGCCACCGCGAGCATGCGGAAGTCCAATTCTCCGGGCCGGGCGAGCTGGGAGATCCGCTCTCCAGGCCTCGGCGTCCACACCGAACCCAGGATCTGCCCCGTAGCTATGTCCTCGGCCACCCAGACCTCATCGCGTCGCGCGCGGCTGGCGGCGTCGCGCAGGTCCTCCGCGTAGCTGGGGGTCACCTCGTAGTCGTTGCTGTAGGCGCGCTCGGTGAGCCTGCCGATGGCTTCGATCTCACCATGTCTGACCAGGCGGATGCGGATCCCCTCGGTCTGCGTCAGGTCGTAGCGGTAGGCCAGCTCCACGCCGGCGGTCTCGTCCTCAGTGTCCCGGCCCTTCACCCTGGCGAATCCGACGCGCTCGGCAAGCCGTCGGGCCTGCGTGTTCGCGGCACCCACGTCGAGGACGACCGCCCTCGCGCCACCTCGTCGGGCGAGCTCGAGGCCCGCGTGGACCAGCGCATCCGCGACTCCTGCACCGCGCGCTTCGGGAGCCACCGCGGTGAAGCGCAGCTCGGCCTCGTCACCGCGCGCGAGACGTGCGGGGTCCGTTCCGGCTCGAAGCACCGTCGTCGTCCCGATCACCGCGGAAGCCTGCGATTCGCTGCCATCGGCAACAGCCACGAGCACCGTGCCAGCCTCGCTTCGTGCGGAGACGTCACGCTCCGCGGGTCGACGCCACTCACGCCACCGCGCACTGCCGCGGGAACCGGCGTCGAAGGACCGAACCGTCAGAGCCCCAATGGCCTCGAATTCGTCCGTTCGGGCTTCTCGGACGATGAAACTGTCCGGGTTCGTGTTCGTGCGTGGCTCGACGCTAGCTGCGACGCTCATAGACCATCCAATACCTCTTCGGGCTCGACGCGCCCGTGTGTGCAACTGTCCAGCATACGACGACGTCGCGGGCCGTCGCCCAGACAGCGGACGGGCGGAGGTCAGTTCGCGTCGTCGACCGGCGTGATCACGCGGTGGGAGCCGGTCGCCGGATGTGCAGCTCTCGCACGCACCGCGGCGAGCTGTGCCTCGACGATGTCGGCGACCAGAGCAAGCGCGCGCTCCTCGAACTGCTCGTTCTCATCCGCAGCCACATGCTGCGCGTCAACGTGCCGCAGCCAGGACGTGATCGCTCGGACGGACGCAGGTGTGTAGCCCATTGACTCGGCCACGGACCCGCCGAACAGGAACGCAACGGGGACGCGCAGCCCCGACAGCGCGTCGCGCGACCCGGATCCAGTGCTCGGCGTCACGTCGGCACGCTTCTCAGAAGCCCCGATACCGCCGTTGATCAGCACGAGCGCTCCCACACGATCCGGATGCGCGACGGCGACGGCGACGGCGAGATCTGCGGCGTCCGCAGCACCGACGAGCACCGCCCGCTCGATGGAGAAGTGGTCGAGCACCTGAACCACAGCCGGGATGCTGGTCGACGCCGCGGCCTCCGAGCTCTGGGCCCAGCCGAGGTCGTCGAGGGACGGCGCGAGCACGTGGGCGTCCGGAAGCAGCTCGGCGAGGGCTCCGGCGGTCGCCGAACATGGCTCATCCAGGACCAGGAGGTTGTCGTACTTGCGTCCTTGAGACGAGAGCCACTCGAGGACCTCGACAGGACCCCCATCGAGGTCTACGCGCCGCCCTCCGGACCCGGATGAGCCGTCGTATCGCCGTGCCGCGTTGAGGGCTCGGAGCGCGCGCACGGGCGAGATTGCCTCATCACCCGTCATGCGATCCACTCCTTCACTGGCTCTCCATGGTACGCACTCACGCTCAAGCGTAGACGCGGTGATGACCGCCCGACCGTTCCAGCTCAGAGGGCGCGCCTCGTCGAGCAGTCCATCTCAGTCTCGTACGGATTCACGAAAGCCCAGCTCACCTTCGGCGGGCACCGGAAACTCGGCAATGTCGACGCCGCTGCGAGCTGACCAGACGGTGGGTTTCCGGCCCATGACCCCGCGTGACACTTTTCGCCGGAATTCGCCCGCTATAGCGGGCGCAGAGCGTGATAGCGTTGGGCTCACGCGCTGAGTGTCGGCAAGCCGTCCAGTAGCACCGCAGTGAATACGGGTCGAGCGCGCGCCCCATCCGAATCGGAACTGCCCCCCAGACAGCACCGACCCACGTTCTTATCCACCCCTGATCTTTGCTCGTTCACGCTGTCGTGAACAGCAACCCGAATCTCTTCAGATTCGGACAGCGCAGTCCTGCGCGAAATAGACCGTGCCTAATAAGCACAGATCCGTACGCGGATCAATCGCCCGAAGTACGGGCTGCATAACAATGAAGGAAGAAAAACATGGCAACTGGCATCGTGAAGTGGTTCAACGCAGACAAGGGCTACGGCTTCATCGCTCCGGACGACGGAACGCCCGACGTCTTCGCGCACCACTCCGCAATCGACGTCCAGGGTTTCCGCACGCTTGAAGAGAACCAGCGCGTGGAGTTCGATGTGACCCAGGGACCCAAGGGTCTCCAGGCCGAGAGCATCCGCCCGCTCTAAATACAGGCTCTCAGCGGTCCTCGTCCTCCGACGAGCTGACCACGCCCAGCGAGTGCGACCTTCGGGTCGCACTCGCTGTGTTTGTATGCGGCGCATCTCCGGGTCTGTGAGCTATCGAAGCGGACTAAATCCGGCACCACGCTCCCGGAGATGCGCCTGCTCGACGACCCTCCTGCCTACGCTGATCGGGCCGCGCGCCATGCCGCGCGCACCACACCGACTTCAGGGGGAAGATTGAGCGCAGAGCATACGAACAGGGCAACGCATACGAACAGAGCGGGAGACCGCAGAACCAGCCTCCTTCTCGCGACACTGCTCGCCGGGAGCACACTCGCCATCGGCGGTGGCATCACCACGGCGGGTGCCGAGGAAGCGGACTTCACCTACCCGAGCGCGATCGATCCCTCGTCGATCACGATCACGACCAACAGCGGCTCATCGTCGGACGAAGCGAAGAAGTGGGATTGGCTGCGCATCGACGCAGAATGGTCAGTCCCAACTGGCGCAGCGGCCGGTGAGACGTTCGGTCTCACGCTCCCCCCGGAATTCGGCATGGCGGGCGCCGGCACCTTCTCGATCTCCGCGCCAGAGGCCCCTGACACGGCCGTCGCGAACTGCACCGTCAGCGACGATGACGCCCCGGTGGTGACCTGCACCCTCACCGACCACGTCGATGCCCTCCAGGACGTTGCCGGCGACCTGTGGTTCTGGGTCGAGGCGAGCGAGGTCACGGAGAACGACGGATTGGACTTCGTGATCGACGGCGTCGTGACGGTCGTCCCCCTCCCCGGCGGCGGTATCGGCGTCCCGGCCAATGAGCCGCCGGTGACGTCGCTGATCAAGGACTCCTTCCCGATCACGGCCAGTGGCAGCATGACGTGGCGGATCTACGTGCCAGGTTCGCAGTTCGCCGGCCAAGAAACGTTGACGATCTCGGATGCGCTCAAGGTGGGCGCAGGATTCGCGCCGCACGAGATCGATCCAGGGTCGTTCTCGTTCGCCGCAGCCACGGGGGACGGCGAACTCACGGATGTCGACCCGTCCGAGTACTCCGTCTCGGTGAGTGATGACCTGCTGAGCTACACCTTCACGTTCGCGGGGCCGATCCCGGCCGACGCTCGATACCGCCTCATGTACAGGACCACGGCAACGGGCCCTCTCGTGCTCGGGCAGACGTTCGGCAACAGCGCGAACGTCGACGGCAGCACCATCGAGCACGTCACGACCGTCGAACAGCAGGGCGGCGGGAACGGCACGGGAACGCCTCCAACGACGCCGACTCCGACTGCCACGCCGACGCCGACTCCGACTGCCACGCCAACGCCAACGTCAACGCCGACACCGACACCAACAGCAACCGCCACGCCCACACCTACACCTACACCTACACCTACACCTACACCGGACCTCACGCCGACGCCAACGAATGCCTCGCATCCTCCTGTGACGCCGACGATCACGCCTGCTCCGGAGAGCAGCCTCGCGACGACCGGAGCCGAGACTCTCGCACCGTTCGCAGCGGCTGCCGCGGCCTTGCTCCTAGCGGCCGGTGCAATGCTCCTTGCACGTACCAAGCGCTCACAGCCCTAGGGCCCGAGTTCTCGAATGCCACCCTGTCCTCGACAGGGTGGCATTCGTCGTTCACGGACGACACCGTTCGCGCTCCGCAGATCGGGTGTGTTCGAAGAAGAACCACCGGTAGGACGGGTATCCTTCTGGGGCGAGAGGCGAACCCCCGAGCGCCGAAGACCTCGTTCACTACCAGCACCAGATCTTGAACGGAGCAACACCCCCTCCATGACCACTCCCCCCACGTGGCCTCACACTCCGACCATCCGCCCCAAGGACCGCAAGCAGCGCATCGAGTCCGCCGCCACGCAGGCGTTCGCGCTTCGGGGCTACCACCAGGTGAGTATGAGCGACGTGGCCGCCTCGGTCGGCATCTCCGCCCCCGCCCTGTACCGCCACTTCGCCAACAAGTACGACCTGTTCAAGCACACGGCCTTCGGCATCGTCGAAGCCGTCGAAGGCGCAACGGACGAGGTCACCGAGACGACCGTCGCCGCGGGTGCCCCCGCCACGGAGCGGGCCTCAGCGCTCATCAACGCGACGCTCGACAGCCTCATCAAGTGCCGAGGGACCGGCGAGATCATCCGCTGGGAGTCTCGCTACCTCGAACCCGCCGACCGCGCTTCCGTGGACCGGCGCCTCGCGAAGGTCTATGGACGCTTTTCCACCGTGCTGAAGGAGCTGCGTCCGGATCTGCGCGACGAAGACCGCGCACTGCAGAGCCGTGCGGCATTCGCGGTGCTCGCAAGCGTGTCAATGCACCGGACGAGCATCTCCGCAGCGGCCGCAGACTACCTGCGCGCCGCCTCACAGCGTGCCCTCGAAGCGGACCTCCCCGAAACGGAGGCGTACGTCGCCCCCTCCGCCACGGGGATCCCGTCGACCGCCAAGCGCGAGCAGATCGTGGCGCACTCGATCGACCTGTTCTTCGCGCGGGGATACAACCTCGTCAGCATCGAGGAGATCGGCGGTGCCGTCGGCATCACTGCCTCCGGGGTCTACCGGCACTTCGAGAGCAAGAGTGGAATCCTCGCAGCCGCCTGCTCTCGGGCCGCCGAATACCTCGGACAGGTGACGCGTGACGTCTTCGCGGCCGTCGATTCCAACGAAGCCGCGTTGGACGGCCTGATCGACGCCTACGTCGAAGCGCAGCTCGCGCACCACAAGCTGCTCCAGGTCTACATCGCCGAGTCGACGAACCTCAGCGACGAAGAGCGAGAGCGCCTGCTGGCCCTGCAGCGGGATCACATCGAGGAGTGGGCTGGCCTGCTTCGCGCGGTCAAGCCGCAGTTCTCCGCGTCCGAAGCCCGCTGCATCGCCCATGCGGGTTTCCACGTCGTCGATTCGCTCGGACGCGTGCTCGCCTGGCAGGACACGCCGAGCAACCGCGCGCGCGTCGCGCACATGCTGCGCGCCATCCTGGGCGTCTGACCCGCACTGCGGTCTGCGGCCCGCGCCTGGAAATGGCGCGGGCCGCAGCCGTCATCGCGGGTCGATGCCGCGGACTCCCGCCGCTCCGTCTTCGCCGATGGGCGGGCGCCGCGCAGCTCGCACCTGATCGGCGAGCACCTGCGCGCCGCTCGTGGTCAGGGCCCGGCGCCACGGCAGCACCCCCTCGATCTCGATCTGGATCGACATGCTCAGCACCGTGCGGATCACCACGATGAGTCCGAGGATGAGCGCGTCCTCCAACGAGGGCTTCGACGTGATGGTGCGCACGAGGTCGGCGGCGACGAGCACCTCGAGCCCCAGCAGGATGCCAGCGCCGAGCGACGTGCGCAACGTCGCGAGAGCTACCGTGCCGCCACGCCCGCGGAGGAGCGCCAAGCCGGCGAGCACGATCGCCACGAGGATGCCGATGACGATCGCGACGGCGCCGAGGACCTCGACGACGACCGCGACGATCTCGAACACGCGGTCCATGGATTCCTGCATCCCAGCTCCCCTACCTGCCTATTCGTGCCTGCGGTGGCGTCCGGCGAGCACACCAGCGCACAGGAACGCGACGATACCCGCGACCGGCACCACGATGAGACCCACCCGGAGCGAGGTCGCGTCGGCAAGCAGCCCGACGAGGGGTGGTGCCGCAAGGAACCCGAGGCGCATGAGCCAGGAGACGAGCGTGATGGCCGTGCCCGGCTTGAACCCGGGCAGCTCATCGGCCGTGTGCAACGCGGCAGGCACGAGCGTCGCGATGCCCAGGCCTGCAGCAGCGAACCCCGCGATCGTCCCGCCAACGCTCGGGAACAGCAGGGCGACCCCCATGCCGAGCGCCGTCACGAGCCCACCAGCCTGCGCGACTCGGCGCTCCCCGAACCGGTCGACGAGGCGGTCCCCCAGCATCCGACCGACGAACTGCGCGCCCACGAGCGCGACGAAGCCGAACGCGGCGAGCGCTTGCGGGGCGTCGAGCGAACCGGCGAGGTAGAGGGCAGCCCAGGTGCTGCCCGAGTCCTCGACCACCGAGCCCGCCACCGTCAGGAGGACAAGCGCCAGGAGCACGACGTACTTCGCCGACCCACCCCGCGGCGCCGTGCCCTCCTGCACGACCCTGATTCCGGCAGTCGACACCTCGACATCGTCGTGCTCTGGGCCCGGGATCATCCACCGGTACGCGAGAATCGCGACGATCGTGAAGAGCGCACCGCTGATGCCGAGGTGCAGCGGGAAGGGCACGTGCAGTGCCACGGCCGCCGCCCCCATGAGCCCGCCGAGCACGGCGCCAATGGACCAGATCGCATGGAATCCGTTGATGATGGAGCGCCCGAAGCGGCGCTGAACGCGCAGTCCGTGCGAGTTCTGCGCGACGTCGGTGAGCGCATCCGCTGCGCCACCGAGCGCGAAGGCCGCTGCAAGCAGCAGCCCGTTCGGCGCGAAGCTCGCCGCAAACAAGGCGATGCTGGTGATCGTCGTGCCAGCCACCGCGAGGCGTGACGACCAGAAGCGGCGGATGAGCGAGGCCGCGGCGAGGCCTGCGAGCAGCGCGCCACTCGGATAGGCGGCGACGACGAGCCCGAACTCGACGTTGCTGAGCGCGAGCTCGGCCTTGAGCCCCGGATACCGAGGGAGGAGGTTCGCGAAGAGCGCCCCGTTGGTGAGGAACATGACGGCGACGGCGACGCGCGCCCGCCGGTCAGCCTGGGAGGTCACTCCCCGACCGCGTCGTCGTGGTGCTTGCTGAGCATGATGCAATCCAAGCACAGCAGGCGAGCCTCGCCCTACCGTCGGGTCTGCAGCGCCAGCAGGACAACCAGGTAGGCACCGCCCATGACGATCGTCACGACTCCCACCGGGACAGCGCCGCCGAGCGCGTGCTGCGCGACGAGGTCGGCCGCGAGCAGCAGCACTGCGCCGAGGACCGCCGAGGACAGGATCGGCACACCCGGCCCACGCTCGAGACGCAGCGCGAGCTGCGGCGCCGAGAGCGCGACGAACGCGATGGGCCCCGTCGCGGCGGTCACGACGGCCGTCAGCATGACGCCGACGATGAGCACGGCGAAGCGTGTCGGCTCGACCCGCACACCGTGGCTCCTCGCGGTCTCGTCGCCGAGTTCGAGCTGTCGGAGCGGGCCGGCGAGCAGGGCGACCGCGGGCACGAGGAGGATCAGGATGACCGCGGCAGGCACGAGCTGCGACCACTGGGCGAGGGCAAGCGATCCGGCACCCCAGATGGATGCCGTCATCGCGACCTCCGTCTGTGCGCGCAGCAGCATCCACGTGTTGAGGGCGTGCAGGAAGGCCGTCACGCCGATGCCGACCACGATGAGGCGGAAGCTGCTGACGCCTCCGCGACGTGCGAGCGCGTAGACGAGGATGGCTGTGAGCAGGCCGCCGGCGAGTGCTCCGAGTGCCGTCCCGACGAAGGTGCCCGCGCCGGCGATGATGACGACGACGGCGCCCGTGTAGGCGCCGGTCGAGAACCCGATGACGTCCGGCGAGCCGAGCGGATTCCTCGTGAGCGACTGGAAGAGCGCACCGGAGACGGCGAGCGCTGCCCCGAACACGAGTGCCGCGACGACTCGCGGTGCCCGCCACTCGAGCACGACGGTCGTTGCGAAGCCGCCGTCGGGAACGAAGACCGCCTCGAGCACTTCGATGGGGGTGAGCGGGTACTTGCCGAGTCCGAGCGCCACGACGGCAAGCACGATGGCGATGCTGCTGAGGATGAGCGTGACCACGACGGTGCGCCGCAGTCGGAGCTCGCGCGCGACCCTCGCAGGACCTCCGGGCCCGGACGGCGCCGTTCGATGACCGCGCCGCGCCGTGACGTCCTGTCCGGTCACAGGCCGCTCACCTTCTTCCGGCGTGCCAGCGCAATCAGCACCGGAGCGCCGATGAACGCCGTGACGATGCCGACGGGGAGCTCGCCTGGCCGGAGCACGACCCGGCCGAGCACGTCTGCGACGAGCATGAGCGAGGGACCGAGGAGGACGCTGAGTCCGAGGATCCAGCGCTGGTCCTGACCAACCATCGCGCGTGCGAGGTGCGGCACCATGAGGCCCACGAACGCGATCGGGCCGGCAATTGCCGTGGCCCCTCCCGCGAGCAGCGTGACGGCGACGATGGACAGCACCCTGGTGCGCGCGACCGAGGAGCCGAGCGAGTGGGCGAGGTCGTCTCCGAGCGCGAGCGCGTTGAGCGAGCGGCCCAGCGCGAGCGCCAGCACCACTCCAGCGACGACGAACGGCGCGACCGGCAGAGTCGTGTCCAGCGTTCGCAGCTGGAAGGAGCCGGACTCCCACACGAGCAGGGCGTTGAACCGCTGCGGGTCGCTGAATCGGATCGCGACGATGATGCCGCTCAGCACGGCCCCGAAGGCCATACCTGCGAGCGTGAGCCTGAGCGGGTTCGGCCCGCCTTTTCCGCTGCCGAGGAAGTAGACGAGCACGGTCGTCGCCGCGGCACCCAGGAAAGCGAACCACACGTAGCCGTTCGGGTTGGTCACACCGAGCACCGCCACGGCGAGCGCGACGGCGAAGGACGCGCCCGCGGTGACGCCGAGGATGCCGGGGTCGGCGAGGGGGTTCCTGGTGACGGATTGGATGATCGCTCCAGCGACCGCGAGGCCAGCGCCCACCAGCAGGCCGATGATGGTCCGCGTGACGCGAAGGTCGAGAATCGCCGTGCGCGTGGCCTGGTCGACGTCTCCCCCGGTGACCGCGGCCCAGACCTGGTCGAGCGGCACTTCCCGCGAGCCGATCGCGATGCTGAGGGTGCAGGTGACGGCGAGCAGGAGCGTGGAGATCAGGAGCATCAGGCTTCGCCGCGCCCTCGAGACGTGCCTGGCCGAGCCTGCGGCGGAACGCACCACGCCGCCGGGTGGCCCGGCTTTCACTTCTGTCGTCACGAGAACCGAGTTTAGGCTAACCTACGTCGACTGCCGTTCACTCAGACAGAAGGTCTCCATGAAACACCTCGCCAAGGGCCTCGCCCTCGCTTCCGCAGCCGCGCTCCTGCTGACGGGTTGCTCCGCGACCGCCGACACGAATGCCGGAGAGACGGCCGCCCCGGCAGCCGATGGCACGTTCCCAGCGGTCGTCGACACCAAGTTCGGCGAGGTCACGATCGAGGAGGCACCGACCCGCATCGTCGCACTCGGATGGGGCGATGCCGAGACCGCGCTCGCGCTTGGCGTCCAGCCTGTCGGCGCGTCGGACTGGCTGGCGTTCGGCGGCGAAGGTGTCGGCCCCTGGGCTGAGGGTCTGTACGACACGGCTCCCGTCATCATCGAGACCATGGAGCCCGACTACGAGGCGATCGCTGCCCTCGAACCGGACCTCATCCTCGATACGAAGAGCTCCGGAGACCAGGACCGCTACGACCGTCTCTCCTCGATCACCACCACGGTGGGCGTGCCGGAGGGAGGCGACAGCTACCTGACGTCGACCGAGCAGCAGATGCAGCTCATCTCGAGCGCACTGGGCGTCCCCGAGAAGGGTGACGAGCTGCTCGCGGACGTCGACGCGGCCTTCGCGGCTGTCGCAGACGCCAACCCGGAGTGGGCTGGCAAGACGGCAACGGCCGCCACGAAGACGTCAGAGGGCTGGGGCGCGTACATCGACGGCAGCGAGCGCGTCGCGTTCCTCGAGAACCTCGGCTTCGTGCAGAGCCCGAAGATCGCCGAGCTCCCTGTCGCCGAGTCCGGCTTCACCTCGACCGTCTCCAACGAGCAGCTCGACCTGCTCGACGCAGACCTGATCGTCGCGTTCCCGATCTTCATCGAGAAGTCGGCCATCACCGATGACGCGCAGTGGCAGCAGATTCCCGCAGTCGCGGACGGCCGTGCCGTCGTCATCGACGGCGACGTCGCCTCGGCGTACTCGCTCGGCACGACGCTCGCAGTGCAGTACGCCATCGACCAGGTCGCGCCGCAGATCGAGACGGCGCTTGCCGGCAAGTAGCGCGTAGCCTGACGCAGACGGCGCCCGTCCACCGAGTCCCGGTGGCGGGCGCCGTCTCCGTCTGCGCAACTTCGGCGCGCTCACTCGCGACGCGCATCCATGAGCGACGCGAATCGCTGCCCTGTCCAGGTCACGGCCGCTTCGAGCGGTCCGCGACGCCGCCACCAGAAGAAGACGGCGCCGACGGCGAGCGCGCACGCGACATGGATGAGCCAGATCGGGGCGCTCGAGACGAGCCAGAACAGCTCTGGGGCATCCGCGAGCGCACCGCCGTGGACGAGCGCCGTATAGGTGGCCCCTGCCACGATGACGTGCAGGGTGTAGATCGTCAGCGGTGTCGCCCCCGCGCCGAGAGCCGGTCCGAGCACGCGGAGCGGCGCCTCGCTGAGTCGCAGGCAGACGGCCAGGCAGAGGCCGATGGCGATGAGCGAGGTGCCCGCCGTGATCGCGAGGTCGAACGTCGTCCCGGAGTGAGGGGCGGGCGAGGCCAGGAACCAGCCGCTCTCCGTCGGGGTGGTGCCGAATGCGGCAGAGTAGAAAAGCTCGGACGCTCGATCTCCGGCACCCGTCGAGGCGCTGATCGAGCTGAGGCCGCCGAACGGCCCGGCGAGCAGCATGCTGATGCCGACACCCAGGAGCGCGAGCACTGAGCCCACGGCCGTGAGTCCGAGGCTCAGCTGCAGGATGGTGCCGCGTTCGCGGGCGACGACGAGCATCCGCCCGACCACCATGCCGACGATCGCGTAGACCACCCAGGTCAGCACCGGGTAGGTGCCCGTGACGAAGAGCCCACGGAGCAGCTCGAGCGGATGCGCGAGGTCGAGCCAGCTGGGTGTGCCGAGCTCGGAGCCGACGTTGAGGGGCGCGCGCAGGAGCATGGAGAGGAACGGCCACAGCCCGGCCCAGGCGGTAGCGACCATGAGCAGCGACACGTTCGAGAGCCGGAGGAGCGGCGCGACGAGCCAGAACACGAGCCCGTAGTAGACCAGGATCACGGCGATCGGCCCGGGTACGAGGCCGAGGGTCATACCGATCACCATGAGGGCCAGGCCTCGCCCGACGACGTTGAGTGCAGCCGCCCCGAAGGCGCGGCGGTCCCGCTGCTTCCTCGTCGTGAGCACGACGCCGATCCCGGCGAGCACGGCGAAGAGGGCGGCCGCCTTGCCTCCGAGGAACGCGGCGAGGGCAGGCGTGGATCCGTCGGAGTTGGTGACCCACACGTGCGTTGCCATCATGCCGATGAGCGCCAGGAAGCGCGCGAGGTCGAGGCCCGTGATGCGTCCCGTGCGCCGAGCGCCCTCGCCCGCAGGCCCACCATCACGGAGGGGTGCGGCCGGCTTGCCTGGCATGCTCTGGGCGCTCACGCATTCACGCTACCGTCACGGCGCGCCGACGCGCACGTCCCGGCGCAGGGGCGGAGTCAGCTCCGGAGGATCTTCTCCATCGCTTTCCCCTTCGCGAGCTCGTCGACGAGCTTGTCGAGGTAGCGGATCTCCTGCATGAGGGGCTCCTCGATCTCCTCCACCCGGATGCCGCAGACGACGCCCTTGATGAGGGCGCGGTTCGGCTGCATGAGCGGCGCATCCCCGAAGAAGCCCTCGAAGTCGACGCGACGCTCGATGGTCCCGTCGAGCTGCTCGTCGGAGTACCCGGTGAGCCAGCGGATGATCTCGTCGACCTCGGCCTTCGTGCGCCCCTTCCGCTCCGCCTTCGTGACGTAATGCGGGTAGACGTCCGCGAACGCTGTCCCGTAGATGCGATGGCCTGCCATGTCAGCTCCCTCGTGTTGTGCAGATTCTAGCGACGTCACCTGCCGTCACGTGCTGTCACATCGGAAGATCCCGCACCCTTCCGGGGTTGGCTCGAGCATGACAACTCTCGGAATCATCGGTGCAGGCAATATCGGCAGCCAGATCGCTCGGAAGGCGGTGGAGGCGGGGTACGACGTCGTCATCAGCAACTCTCGCGGCCCGGCGACCCTCGCGTCGCTCGTCGCGGAACTCGGGCCGGCGGCCCGCGCGGCGACGGCCATCGAGGCCGCAGAAGCGGCAGATGTGGCCGTCGTGACCATTCCCCTGCACGCCTACGACTCCGTGCCCGTCGAGGCGCTCGCCGGCAAGATCGTGCTCGACACCAACAACTACTACCCGCAACGTGATGGTGCCATCGCCGAGCTCGACGACGAGACGACGACGACGTCCGAGCTGCTCCAGCAGCACCTCTCACAGTCGCAGGTCGTCAAGGCGTTCAATCACATCGGAGCCGCCGACATCACCTCGGATGGTCGCCCGGCGGGGGCCGCCGATCGGCGCGCGCTGGTCGCCGCCAGTGACAGCCAGGACGCCCTCGACGTCGTCCGCGGGCTCTACGACCAGTTCGGCTTCGACACGGTCGAGGTGACACCGCTCGCCGAGGGATGGCGCATCCAACGCGACACCCCGGGATACGGCGCCCGCACCACGGAACCCCAGCTGGTGGCGGCGCTCGCCGAGGCCAAGCGATACCGCGACCTCAGCTGATACCAGCAACGCCACTTCCGCGAAGGACCAGCAACGCGACCTCCGTGAAAGGAATGAGGGCCCGATCGAGTGATCGGGCCCTCATTGCTGTGGACCTAAGGAGATTCGAACTCCTGACCTCCTCGATGCGAACGAGGCGCGCTACCAACTGCGCCATAGGCCCTGACGGGAGGAAACATTACCACTGGGCAGCGCGGACTGCCAACGCGACCCGCGCGAGCCGTCGCCGAATCCAGGCAACCGTGCATCCCGAATCTGCTTCTCCAATCCATAATTTCGAACGCCACCACTGGAGGAATCCTCATGAACTTCTTGACTACTCATACGTATCCTTTGGAACGGTCCCAGAGTGTGTACCATCTCGAGGTATGCGCACCGCCGGACTCCCACCTACGTGGCAACGTGACTCGAACGCCGCCGTGATCGAGCCGGACGTCTCCCCGCCTCTCGCCTTGCTTCCCGCCGCGAGAACCCTTCCAAGGCAAGAGCAGGGCCACGCAGTCCAGTGGGAGCCGCACTCGCATCCCGTGAGCCAGCTCCTCTCCGTGCAGCGCGGGATCATGAAGCTCGTGGTGGAACGAAGCGTCTGGGTGGTGCCGCCTCACTTCGCCGTCTGGGTGCCTGCAGGCATCGTCCACACGAGTCGAGTCTCCGCGGACTGCGAGTTCCAGGCGACGTTCTTCTCGGAGCGGGAGTCGTTCCTCCGCCCCCGAGACGCCTACGGAGTGACGGTCACTCCGCTGCTGCAAGAGCTGCTGGCCCGCCTCCAGGCCGCCGACCTCACGCAGGTGCAGCGCCGCAACATCGAGCGGGTCCTGTTCGACAACCTCGCCCCCACGTCGCACGACCTCCGCGTCCGCATGCCACGCGACCAGCGCATCCTGCCCATCGCCGACGTGCTGAACGCAGACCCGGGCGACCGCCGATCGCTCGACGAATGGGCGGCATCGCTCGAGGTGAGCAGCAAGACGCTCGCCAGGATCTTCCAGAACGAGACGGGCGTCTCGTTCCACGGCTGGCGCCAGCTGGTCCGCGTGCAATCGGCGCTTGAGCAGCTCTCGCACGGGCAGAGCGTCGCGCTCGTCGCACGATCACTGGGATACGCGCAGACCAGCACGTTCATCGACGCCTTCAGGCGAGTGCTCGCGATGACCCCGGGCCAGTACCGCGCGCACGCCCTCATCGCCTGAACCGCGGAGCGTCCCGAGAGGCACAGGACCGGACGCTCAACACCGGACACAGCCGAACCGTGGGATACTCGGGAGCAAGGCAAGCCTTGCCTGTGCCCTTCAGACGAAGTAGGTCCACGACATGAGAGACCCCACCGAGCTCGCCCTCGCGAGTCGATCACCGATCGCCGACGCCCGCAGGCGCAGCCTCGCGTGAGCGGAGAGCTCCGCGCCGCAGACCTCACGGTTGCCTACGACCAGCGCACCATCCTCGATGGGTTCGACGTCACCATCCCCGCGAACTCCTTCACCGTCATCGTCGGGCCAAACGCGTGCGGCAAATCCACTCTCTTGCGCTCGCTCGCCCGCCTGCTCCCCGCGGCCGGCGGCAGCGTGCTCCTCGACTCCACCGACATCCGAACCCTCAAGGCCAGGGAGCTCGCCAAGCGCATAGGCCTGCTCCCCCAGTCCTCGATCGCCCCCGACACCATCACCGTCGCCGACCTCGTGTCGCGCGGCCGCCACCCGCACCAGGGCATCCTCCAGCGGTGGTCTCATGACGACGACGAGGCCGTCGAGGAAGCCCTCGTGCGGACCGGCCTCACCGACCTCGCGGACCGCAGCGTCGACGAACTGTCTGGCGGTCAGCGCCAGCGCGTGTGGATCGCCATGGTGCTGGCACAGGACACCCCCGTCGTGCTCCTCGACGAGCCGACCACGTACCTCGACCTGGCGCACCAGATCGACGTCCTCGAGCTCTGCGCCGAGCTGCACCGCCAAGGCAAGACCCTCATCGCAGTCCTGCACGACCTCAATCAGGCAGCACGCTACGCGACGCACCTCATCGCGTTGAAGGCAGGCGAGCTCGTCGCCGAAGGGCCGCCGGCAGACGTGGTCACCGAGGAGCTCGTCGCTGACGTCTTCGGCGTCCGAGCACGAATCGTCCCGGACCCCGAGACGGGCACTCCGCTCGTCGTTCCGCTCGCGCACTCCGCCATCGTGCAACGCTCTCCCACGACGACGCCTGCATGACCGAGGCATACACGCCATTCCCGCCGTTCGTCACCCAGGTCAAGCGGGTGACCCGCGTCTCCCCCAGCTACGTCCGGATCACGCTCGGCGCCGACAGCCTCCAGCACTTCGCGCCGCACGGCAACGACCACCGGATCAAGCTCGTCTTCCAGCACGCCGATGGCACCTACGGCGACTTCGGCATCACCGACTCACCAGCGCCCGCGCTCACCGACTGGCACTCGAAGTGGCGCACGCTGCCAGACGAGCAGCGCAACCCCATCCGCACCTACACGCCCAGTGCGACGCGCCCGTCCCTCCGGGAGATCGACATCGACTTCGTCCTCCACCAGCCAGCCGGCCCCGCCACCGCGTGGGCGGCGAACGCCAGGCCCGGGGACGAGCTCATCGTCGTCGGCCCCGACATCCGGGCGGAGGATTCGACCGGCGGCATGGACTTCCAACCCCACGGGGCGCGGCGCCTCCTGCTCGCCGCCGACGAGACGGGGCTACCAGCCGTGCGCAACATCCTGCAGCGCCTCCCGAAGACCACCGCGGCGAGCGTGTTCCTCGAAGTCCCGTCAGCAGCCGACTGCGTCCCCCTCCCCACCGGCAACGCGGACGTCGTCGTCACGTGGCTCGTACGAGGAGAGCACCCATACGGCGAGCGGCTCACGCAAGCCGTGGATGCCTGGGCCGTAGCGACGGAGATCTCGGGTTCGTTCTACGCGTGGCTGGCCGGCGAATCGTCGACGGTGAAGGTCATCCGCCGGCACCTCGTCCGCCAATGCGACCTGCCGCCGAGCTCGATCACCTTCTCCGGATACTGGAAGATCGGCCGCGCAGAGAACTGAGGCCCTGTCGCGTCAGTCGCCGTTGGGGGCTGACGTGAAGTTGGGGCCGCCGCTGGGCTGCGGCTCGGGCTTCGGCTCCGGGGGCTTCGTCTCTTCCGGCTCCGGAGCCTGCGACGGCGCAGGCGCCTGCGTCATCTGCGGTGCCTCGGTCGCCGGCGGCTGCGTCGCTGCCGGCGCCGACGGGGCAGGCGCAGCGGTCGTCGGAGCAGGCGGGACATACGTGCGACGGTTGCCGAAGTGCTCGGCTCGGGCATCGCCCACCACCTGCGGGATCTCGATGACCGCGGCGACCAGCGCCGTCAGGTCCTGACCCTGCGCGTTCGCGCGGACGATCTCGATGAGCTCAGCGAGCCGCTCATCGGTCTCCCACTCGGACTGGTCGTACTCTTCGACCTCGGTCTCCGCGGCGGTCGCAACACGCTGCGAGTACTCCGCGACGAAGTACGGCACGGCGGATTGCATCGTCGAAGTGGCACCGGCCGCGTCGTTCGCGTCGATCTGATCCCGAGCCGTGGCGAGCAGGTCGCCCATCTTGCTCTTCGACTCGTCCGTCACAAGACCGTTCGACATGACGTACGCCGGCTCGATCGCGTCCACCTGGGCACTCACGGCGAGCGTCTCCGGACTCAGGACAACGACAGCCGGCTGGGCGGGCGCAGCCGTGGACGCCGCCAGCGACTCCTTGCGAACCGCGGCGAATGAGCCGATCGAGACGGGGATCACCACGACGACGACAACAAGTGCGACGGCAGCCAGGAACCAGCTCACCCGAGCAGCAGCCGGAGCGGCGCGGAACCGCGCGAAAGGACCGCCGAGGAGCAGACGAGCGTTCGTCGCGCCGGTGCGGTCGAGCGTCTCGTCTCCGGCAGCGAAGATCCCGTTCGGCACATCGATCGATGAGTCGTCGGTCTTCGCGAACGGGTCGCCGTCTACTGGTGTTGCCATGATCCGACCACACTAGTGGATCGCCCGCACCACCCAGCGGCGACTAGCCGACGCGACGCCGCCGCAGCGCAGCGTCAAGATCGCCCATGCCAGGCTCGACCTCGTCCAGGACGCCCATGCTGGCCCAGCGGCTCGGTCGTTTCTCGACCGGGGCCACGACGATGGGGTTCAGCACGGCTTCGCTCAGTTGCGGGGACGACTGGGCCAGCCCGGCACGAGTTGCTGCGGTCTGCGCGAGGGGCACTCCCTGCATCGCTGCGGACGCGCGGGTCGAGAACGTCGCGATCCCTGGCTGCGCGTGCGCATCCCGGATCTTCTGCTCGGACCGACGGGCCGCCTCGCGAAGCAGCTCGAGATGGTCGACCTTCTCGACTTCCACCCCACCTCCAGGACCGTCCGGACCGGGTCGCCCGGGTGTCCCCGACTCCTCTTCAAGAGCAGCCAGCGACTCCGAGGACGAACGCTCGAGATACAGGGGCTTCGGCACCGGAACGGGTACCCAGCCATCAAGTGACTCAGTGACCTGGGCCTCGGCGGTCGGCTGAGCTGCGGGACGGGCCGCGTCGCTCACCGAGAAATCGATCGTTGCGTCAGCCTGTCGTTCAGCCCTCGGCTGGCGCTCGGCAGCAACCGCGACCCGAGCCGCGAGACGCTGCGCGTTCGCGATGCGAGCGAGGCGCTGCAGGCCCGCGACGCCGGCAAGCACCGTCACGACACCGGCGACCAGCACCCACCAGAACCCGGCGGTCGCGCCGAGCGAGATGCCCACTCCGACCGCGACAATGCCCAGGAGCGTCACCAGCGAGGTGACGAGACGACCGCGCCGGGTCGCACGCGCGGCGCGCTGGCGGTCTTCCGCAGAGCGAGGCACGGTCACGGCGGGCAGGGCCCGACGAGCCGCCTCATCGCGTTCACGTTCCGCGCGCTCGGCCTCGGCCCTCGCACGCTTGATGCGACGCTCCTGCTCGCTCACGCCACGCCCGTCGGCCCGCACGCGAGCCCCGCTGAGATCGCTCGTGGTCGCGAGCGAATGCAGCGCCTGCTGCATGCGGATGGCGTTCTGCTCGGTGGCGAGGTAGTTGCGGCGGCGCACCCACGTCGGCACGAAATAGGCAAGCCAGAGCGTCACCGCCAGGGCGAGGACGAGACTGCTGCCGAACTGCATGGCGTCAACATTAAGCGCGGACGCACCCGCGGCCGCCGATTGCTGCGGAGTGTCAGATTCGGGAATCGGAACTTCTTGCGACGCGCGGGCGGAACCTCAGCGAAGAGGCTGCGACGTCCGCTCCCAATCAGCCTCGGGCACCTGCGCCTCGCGCTCGTCAGCGCCACCCTCGCGCCACCGTCGCAACACGCCCTGCGGCACCTCCTCGCGCACGACGGCGAAGCAGAAGTGGTCGCGCCAGTCGCCGTCGATATGGATGTACCGACGGCGCAATCCTTCGTATCGGAAGCCCAGCTTCTCGACAACCCGCAGAGACTTCGCGTTTTCCGGCCTGATGCACACCTCCATGCGGTGCAGCCCGAGCCCCTGCAGGCAGTGGTCGGTGGCCATCGCCGTCGCGATCGTCGCGAGCCCCTTCCCCGCGAAGTCGCGGGCGACCCAGTAGCCGAGCGTCGCCGAGGAGAGAGCGCCGTAGCTGATGCCCGACACCGTGAGCTGGCCGGCGAATCGACCCTCGTACGTGATCACGAACGGCAGGGCGGTGTGCGCCGAGGCCTGGGACAGCAGAGAACGGATGCCGCCGCGCACGTCCCAGCGACCGCCACCACCCGGGCTCGTCGCCTCCCACGGCTGCAGCCACTCGCGGTTCGCGAGCAGGACGGACTCGAGCTCACGCGCATCCCTGACCCTGATGGGACGCAGCGACACCGGGCCGTGCGTCAGCGTGGGAACGGAAGCGCTCATAGGAAGCGGAGTCTACTCTGCGAGCGACCTCGCGAACTGCTGCAGCCACGGGCTGAGCGCCGGCCCCAGCTTGGGGTCGTCGATGGCGAGCTCGACGATCGCCTTGATGTAGTCGAGCTTGTTGCCCGTGTCGAAGCGACGCTCGCGGTAGACCACGCCCACGACACCGCCGAGCTCCTCGCGGTTCGCGGCGAGCACCTGGAGGGCGTCGGTGAGCTGGATCTCTCCCCCGGCGCCCGGCTTCGTCTGCTCGAGCACGGCGAAGACCTCGGGGCGCAGCAGGTACCGGCCGATGACCGCGAAGTTCGAGGGGGCGTCCTCGAGAGACGGCTTCTCGACGAGACCCGTGATCTGAATCGTGTCCGGACCGGCGCCAGGCACACCCTCCGCGACGCTCGAGGCCGCATCGTAGGCGACGACACCATAGGAGGAGATCATGGCCGGGTCGACCTCCTGCAGGGCGACGACGCTCGCGCCCGTCGCCTCGTGGACCCGGACCATGCGCGTGAGCAGCGAACCGCCACCCGCCATGATGTCGTCACCGAGCAGCACAGCGAACGCCTCGTCACCGACGTGCTGACGCGCGCGCAGCACCGCGTGCCCAAGCCCGAGCGGGTCCCCCTGACGCAGATAGTGCACGTCGGCGAGATTCGTCGCGGCCCGCACCCTCGCGAGCTTCTCCGTCTCGCCCCGCGCCTCGAGCAGCGCCTCGATCTCGGCGACCCGATCGAAGTGGTTCTCGAGGGTCGTCTTGTTGCGTCCGGTGATCATGAGCACGTCGGTCAGCCCCGCGTCGACTGCTTCCTCGACCACGTACTGGATCGCCGGCCGGTCGACCACCGGCAGCATCTCCTTCGGTATGGCTTTCGTCGCGGGCAGGAACCTCGTCCCGAGACCCGCAGCAGGAATAACGGCCTTTGTGATGCGCGAGGACATAGGCCGTATCGTATGGCCCCCGCGTGCTCTGGAGAAACGGAGGGCCGAAGGCGCGCGGGTTGGGGCACATCTGCGGGTTCCCGCCCCAGTTCTGCACAAGCGACTCCAGGGCGTTTCGCTAGGCTCCCTGTCATGGCGACCGACGCGAAGACCGAGAAGCGCGCCCTCCGCGCGGAGATCCGACAGCGACGACGCAGTCACGGAGAGCTGCAGCTCTCGGAGCACGCCGAACACCTCTCGCACCACCTGCGAGAGCTCGTCGTCGCCCACGGCGCGACCCGCATCTCCTGCTACCTCTCCGGCGAGTTCGAGCCGAGCACGAGACCGTTCCTCAGCTGGGCAAGCGAGGCGGGCATCACCGTGCTGCTCCCCGTCACACGTGAAGACGGACTCCTCGACTGGGTCGTCTCCGACGGCGAGTCGGAGCACGCGCACGAACTCGGCTTCCCCGAAGCCATCGGCGAGCTCCTCGGGCCCATCGCGCTCGGCGACGCGGACCTGCTCATCGTGCCCGCCGCATCCATCGACCTGGAGGGCTACCGGATGGGCTGGGGGCGCGGCTACTACGACCGGACGCTCGGCTCGATGGCCGACAGGCCGCCCATCTTCGCCGTGGTCTTCGACGACGAACTCGTCGGCGCCGTCCCCCGAGAGGTGCACGACGAACGGGTGGATGGCGTCGTCACGCCCTCCGGGATCAGACGTTTCTGACGCATTACCCCGCGGGCCTTCCAGCGCGTTTATGCTGTCCTGGTCCCCGAAAGCGAGATTATGCCTACCTATTCCTACCGTTGCACCGAATGTGACAACGCCTTCGACATCCAGCAGGGGTTCGCCGACGCAAGCCTCACGGTCTGCGACGCGTGCGGAGGCAAGCTGCGCAAGGTCTTCGGTGCCGTCGGTGTCTCCTTCAAGGGATCCGGCTTCTACCGGACCGACTCCGCGGCCAGCGCCAAGAAGAGCTCCGGCTCCGCTTCCTCCTCGGGAGCCACCTCGGAGTCGAAGCCCGCACCCGCCAAGAAGGACCCGGCACCAGCTGCGGCATCCAGCAGCAGCACTTCAGCTTCTTCCTGAACTGACGACCTCTCCGTACGCGAGTACAAGACGAAAGGGGACCCGTGAAGGGATTCCGCGAATTCATCATGCGTGGCAACGTCATCGAGCTTGCCGTCGCCGTCATCATCGGTGCCGCGTTCACCGGCATCGTCACCGCCATCGTCGATGGCATCTTCAACCCGATCATCGCCACCATCTTCCAGGCTGACGACATCGCAGCCGCGACCGTCAACATCGCCGGGGCTCAGATCGGCTTCGGCGCGGTCATCGCCGCGATCATCCAGTTCGTCCTGATCGCCGCGGTCGTGTACTTCGCGATCATCGTGCCGATCAACAAGCTCAACGACATGAGCTACCGCCTCATCCACGGCAAGCCGAAGCCCGCCGTCGAGGCCGCCGTCACCGAGAAGGACATCCTCGAGGAGATCCGCGACCTCCTCAAGGCGCAGCAGGAGTCGCCCGCGAAGCTCCAGGGCGAAGGCCCCGAGACGCGCGCCTAGGTAAGAAGCGCCACACCACCGCAGTCTCGCAGTCTGAAGCGCTGCGCAGGAACGCCGCCGGTCACCCCGGCGGCGTTCCTGCGTCTCCGCACCGTCTCAGGGGCAGGCGATCGATCGGCCGATCAGGACGAACGGAACGTCTCGCGGCCCCACACCCAGGAGAGACACGCGATGGCGAGCATCAGCGACGAGACGATGATCGCCCAGGTGAACCCGAAGAGGTCGGCGATGACGCCGGCCACGATCGGCCCGAGGATGCTCCCGCCGTCCTGCGTCATCTGGTACGTGGAGAGCACCTGGCCGCCGCTGCGTCCATAGCCGATGATGTCGGAGATCACGGCCTGCTCCGCCGGGGCCGCGAGCCCCGAGCCCAGTCCGAGTACGAAGCTCAGCGCGAGCATCGTGACGATATCGCTGGCGAACGCCGTCGCGAACATCGCCACCGCCGAGACGCCGAGGCCGATGAGGATGAACGGGCGACGCCCGACACGGTCCGTCTTCCGCCCCGCATACTGCAGCGAGACGACGTTGCCGACCGCGCCGACGGCGATGACGACCCCGATCACCCAGGGCTCCTGGCTGATGCTGGTCGCGACGAACAGCGGAAGGATCGCCGTCCGCACCCCGAAGTTCGCCCATCCGTTCGCGAAGCCGAACACGAGCGAGGCACGATAGGCGGAGTCCTGGAGCGCCTCGCGCAGGGACTTCGGCTCGAGCTTCCTCATGCCGGGGGCACGGTCGTCGCCGGCGTCGTGCAGTCCGGCCTCCTCGGCCGCCTTCCTCGCGGTGACGCGATGCGCGCGCCCCATCATGACCCCGACGATGGCCGCGGCGATGACGAGGGTGCCCGAGTAGACGAGGAACGGCACGCCGATGCCGAACTGCGCGAGCGCCCCGCCGACCGCGGGGCCGGCGATGTTGCCGACGAGGAAGATGCCGCCCCAGAGGGCCGAGATGCGCCCGCGGATCTGCGGCGGCGAGTAGCGGGCGATCATGCCGGCGGCGGAGATCGTGAACATCACGGACCCGACGCCGCCGAGCCCCCGGAAGACGAGCAGCTGCCAGTAGTCCTGAGCGAACGCCACGGCGGCCGTCGACGCCGCCACGATAAGAAGTCCCGCGACGTAGATGCGCCGCTCCCCCAGCTTGTTGATGAGGGCGCCCGCACCGGGGGCGAACACGAGCCTCATGAACGCGAACGCGCTCACGACAACCGAGACCAGCGTCGCACCGACCCCGAAGCTCAGGGCGTACTGCGGCAGCACCGGCACGATGAGCGCGAAGCCGATCGCGATGAAGAACGTGGCGACGAGCAGCACCCAGATCTCTGCGGGGATCGGAGGCCTGGGCCCATCCACGCTCGAGATGACGGGGGTCTGCCCGGTGGTGGGATGCTCGGGATCCGAACCAGGCACGTTGGGGTCGTTCGGTTCGATGGCCCGCTCAGCCATAGTGCGGTGGCTTGTCGGCGCGCAGCCGGTCGTCGTTCGGCCCCCTGGGGCTCGCAGCACGGTCGTCCGCGTAGCGCACGTCGGTGTCACCCCAGGCGCTCGGAGAGTCCTCGCCGGCGAGCACGGCGGGCTCGCGCCTGCCGTCAGCCGACTGTGGTGCTGGGTCGCTGCCGGGCGGCGGCGTCGTCGTCACGCGGCGGCGCGGCTTGCGCCCGATGCGAGTTCCTGCCGTCTCGTCCTGGTCGTTCGAGTGGGTCACGCTCAGCTCGCACCGCCGGGCTCGCCCGGGCGAGCGATCGCGATCTGCTGATTGCCATCCGGCAACGTGACCGACGCGAGGCTCGCGCTTGCCGCGGCGCCCGCATCCGTCTTCGACCGGCCTGACGTCAGCTCCCCCAGCTCTCCCTGCATCGAGCCAGCCGCGATCCCGGCCGACTCAGCGGGCAGCGGCACCTTGAGGGCCTTGCCGATGCGACGCGCGACGGCCTCCGGGTGCGCGAACAGCTCGAAGGAGTGCACGCGGAGGTAGTACCAGCCGAGGCGCTTGAGGAGTTCTGGGCGGAGGCGCAGCGTCTCGCGCAGCGTCGCATCCGCAGAGCCGGCGATGCGCAGGTCGAGGCCGTCCGTGTCGATCGCGATCGCCCGGCCGCGGTAGGCGGCGGCCAGCGGGATGCGTCCGCGGTGGAAGAGCTCGACGGTCATGCCGAAGGACTCGAGTCGGTTCGCGAGGTCGAGCAGCATGGGAGGCGCCTCGACGTCGCGTGCCTCGCCGTCACCCTCCTCGTCGGGCACGGATTCTCCCGCCGTGGACTCAGACGGTGCGGGGGTGCCAGCGGGCGCGCCTGACTTGGCGGCGTCCGGGTCGGCTTCACCGAGGATCTGCGCCAGGCCGAGGACGCCCCGCGACATGCGCGACGGGTCGAGCTCGCCGGGCCGGATGCAGGAGACGACCACGAGAGACCGGCGGGCACGCGTCATGGCGACGGCAAGCGCACGCTCGCCGAGCTCCGTGCCGAGCACTCCGAAGTTCGCGAGGACGCGGCCGTGCGGCGTTCGGCCGAAGCCGATCGAGAAGATCACGCGGTCGCGCGACTGGGCGGTGGCCAGCTCGATCGTCGTGACGGTGAACGGCTCGCCGCGGGCTGCCGTGAAGAACTCGGCGATGTCGCTCCGTCGGGAAGCCGCCGAGTAGACGGCCTGCTCGACTCGGCGGGCGTGCAGGGCTGACGCGGTGACGACCATGAGCGATTCGCGGGGGCGGTGCACGGCGTGGTCGACGACGAGCTCGACGACGCGGCTCACCTCGGCGTCCGTCGATTCGACGCCACCGGTTATCGGGTCGGGAAGCCCCGTTCCGTTCTCCACGAACGAGAAGCTGAGGCTCGAGTGTCCGAGCAACGTTCCGGCCCAGGGCATGGAGCGGATGCGACCCTTGTAGAAGCGCCGGTTGACGAGTTCAGCGAGGTCCTCGCCGCCCGCGCGGTAGCTGCGCGTGAGCGCATGCTCCGGCAGGAACTCGGCGAGCCGCGAGTACACGGACTCGCCGACCTGGTCGGTGTGCCGCAGGCCCCACGTGTCCGTGCTGTCGGCCGAGGGCCGGGTCACGGCGACCGTGAACGGCGTCGGGTACTGGGTGACGGGGTCTCCGAACGCGACGACCTGGTCGCCTCGACGGATCGCCCCGATGCTCTCGGCGATCGACATCGTTCCCGCATCCACCAGGACGACGGTGTCGAAGTGGATGCGCTCGCTGACCAGCGGCACATCGTACGGAGTCGTGAGCCACAGCTGAGCGATGCTCTTCGAGACGTCGCCCGCTTCGAGGGCGAGCTTCGTGGAGGGCACGCCGGGGCGTCGCAGCAGCTGCCGCAACGCATCCGCCTGCTCGCTGTAGTCGACGATCGCGACCTTCCACGCCTCGGCGAGCTGCCAGGCGAGCTGCGCGGCCGAGTGATCGGTGTGCGCCTGGTCGACGACCCTGAAGTCGCTCTCGAGTCGCGTCACGACGCGGGTGTTGGCGTTGAGGAGGGCCTTGTCGCGGTCGAGGAGGTCCTCCAGCACCGACTGCCACCAGGCCAGCTCGAGCTCGTCGCCGAGCGCATCCGCCTCGACGTGACGCTCGGAGAGGTCTTCGAGCAGCGGGGTGAGGCCGAGGTTCTCGAGGCGCTCGATGATGGTGAGGCGCTCGACGATGTTGTGCAGCACCTCGCTGTCGGCCGCGAGCTCCGTGATGCGGGCCGGGAGGTCGGCAAGCGGCAGCTCGCTCAGCGAGACGGCACCGGCGTCGACGAGCGGCTCGTCGAGGAGGCGCAGCTTCTCGGCGACCTCGCGGTGGAACTTCCTGACGTCGGAGATGCCGGTGGGGACGGTGGGGGTTGAGCCATCGGTGACGTAGCGGTGCCAGAGGATGCGCTGGCGCTGGGCCAGCTTGAGCGACTCGTGGAGGTCCTCCACGACGACGCCGGGCCGCACGTAGTCCTTCGCGAGCTGCCGCAGCTGGCGGCGGCGCGCGGACGTCAGGTCGCTGCCCTCCCGCTTGGGGTTCGTGGCGTGGATGACGTCCGTCAGCGAGTGGTCGAAGACCGCCGGGCGGAACCGGTCGAGCGTCTCGCGCAGGTCGAGCAGCAGTCGGAGGTAGATGCCCAGCTCGCCGTAGGTCTCGGCGGGGCGCATCCGGGTTCGGCCGACGAGCTCCTGCGCCCGGTCGATGACCTCGACCAGCACTCCCGCGTCGAGCTCGACCGCGGCCTCTTGCGCCCGGTTCGCTTCGTCGGTCGACTCGAACGAGACGCCGTACCAGGGCGAGTCGTCCGGGCCGTACTTGAACTGGCCGAGCTCCCCGGCGGCGCGAAGCTGACGTGCGATGGCGTCGCGGCCCGTGGCGATCGCCTCGATGGCGTCGCGGTCGAGGCGCGCCGTCGTGATGGGTGGGTGCTCTCGCAGTTCGAGGCGGGAGAGTTCTTCGAGGGCGTCGAGCGCGGAGACGCCGAGTGCCGGGTCAGGGTGCACGAGTGCGTCCCGGTAGTCGGCGAGCACGTGGCGCAGACGGACGAGGGCGTCGTCGAGCTCGTGCATCGCGGGCTTGCGGGCCTTCTCGTTGCGCGAGATGGATGCGATGGCGTCCCGGCGGAGGGTTCGAGGCGTCACGGCGAGGCCCTCGAGTCCCACGCTCTTGAGGCGAGCCCTGATGGCGCGGATGCTCGCTGAGCGTGGCGTGACGACGAGGACGCGCTTGCCGTCGGAGACGAGCAGACCGAGCGCGTTGATGACGGTCTGCGTGAGGCCGGTGCCCGGCATCGTGTTGATGACGGCTGAGTTGCCGGCCGCGATCGCGTCGACGACGCGCTCCTGCTCGGTGTCCGCGTCCAGCAGGAACCGGTCCCCGACCGGGTCACGACGGTCCGGGCTGGGTCGCTGCGTGGCGGGCCGCGGCGCGGCGACCTGGCGGCGTGCCTCCTCGTCGCCCGCGAGGGCGCGAAGCACCGGGTGGGTGAGCTCGTTCGTGTCGCGGAGCATGGCGCTCGCCACCTCGCCGAAGCTCGAGATGACCGCGCGAGCCGAGACCGTGAACTGCGGAATGGACGCGCCGAGCGCTCGCATGCGGTCGAAGACCTGCTGCGGCAGGAAGGCGTCGTTGGACTTCGCGAGCTCGAGGACCTCGGCCACTGGGAGACGCACGCCGAAGTGCTGCGCGAGGTGGCGCACGAGGGAGGCGTTCACGCGACTCGGGCCCTTGAGCGTGAACTCGTAGTCGCGACCCGCGCGGCGCAGGTCGACCGTGCGGGTGAGGATGGGCGCGCGGAAGTGCTTCCCGTCCTGCGTCCACTCGGCGAAGCCCGTAGCGAGCTGAATCGTGCTCATGCCGCGGCCGGCGAGCAGCTCGGTGCCCTTCTGCGCGATGAGGTCGGCGGCGTCCCGAGCGCCACGGAACGAGGAGTTCTCGCGCACGAGCGCCGACAGCAGCACGGTCTTGCCCGCGGCGAATGGCGCGATCCCCCCGGGGTGCGCGCTGGTGAGCTCGACGGACGTGCCCGGCTCGTCGGCGAAGTCGAGGAGCGGGGATGGTCCGCCGAGTTGCGCGAGCTCGTGCAGCCAGGCGTCCTGGGCCGCGTCGACGGCCGCTTCGAGCGCCCGCGCCTGCTCGGCGCGTTCGAGGTCCAGCGCGGTGAGCGCCTGCTCGTCCGCGGATGGCACCGGGTGGGTCTTGCGTTCGTGAGCTACCGCATCCGCAACCCAGGAGCGGCCGCGAGTGAGACTCGGACCGTCGGCGTTTCGTGCGCGCACCCCGTCTTCGTGGTCGCGTCCGAGGTCGAGGGACTGGCCGTCGTCGCGGTCTTCGCGGTCGCCCTCGCGCTCGGCACGCTCGCGCTCGAGGCGTTCCCGCACCGGACTCAGGTCGGGAATCGGCTCCGTCTCATTGTTTGTGGGCGCACCCTTGCCGGAGCCGTGATCGTCGCTCTTCGCGTCGCCCGGCTCTGAACCTCGTTTACGAAACAGACCCCACACGCGTGACACTGTAAGTGTCTCGGCCGGTCGGGGGGTGGAGGCGCGCGTGGGTTGCGTCGAGCTTGGCCTCGTTTTCACGCGACTCGGGGTCGATGCCGTGCGGCGGTACCTGACCTGCTCCCGATGAACTTGCGGCTGCTCCCAGACTGCAGGGACGCGCGGTGCGCGCGGAAGTCCGCGAGCACCGGTAGCATTGTCGCGCCAGCCTCTGTAGCTCAATGGAAGAGCAGTTGCGTCCTAAGCAAACGGTTGGGGGTTCGAGTCCCTCCAGGGGCACCAGTTCTTCGGTGCATCGCAGCGGTCGCTATCCCGTGCCGGCACGAGTTGGTCCGTAGGATCGGACCATGACGACGATCTTCGACGAGCAGCATCGCCCGGAGCCGCCGCTCGGTGAGGATGAGTGGTCGACGTTGAACGGCTTCCTCGACTTCCACCGGGCCACACTCGCCTGGAAGGTGTCAGGACCCACCGCGGATGACCTTGCGAAGACGCTGCCACCCAGCACCATGACCCTCGGTGGCCTCGTCAAGCACCTCACGTACGTCGCGGACGACTGGTTCGGCGTCGTCCTCCTCGGGGAGGAGCCGCGCGAACCGTGGGCCTCGATCGACTGGAAGGCCACGCCCGACTGGGAATGGGACACCGCGCGAGACAGCGAGCCCTCCGAGCTCCTCGCAGCGTGGGAGGCCGCCGTGTCGCGGTCACGAGCCGCGGCCGAGCGCGCCTTCCAGCTCGGCGGCCTCGAGCACCCCGCGGCGAGCGGCTTCTCGGACGGGCGCATCCCGCGGCTGCGGTGGATCCTCATCCACATGGTGGAGGAGTACTCGCGGCACAACGGGCACGCCGATCTGCTTCGCCAGGCCATCGACGGAAGCGTGGGCGAGTAGCAGGCGGCGCGATCAGCTCCCATCCGCGATGATGCGCTCGATGGCCCGTTCGGCGAGGGCAGTGATGGTGAGCGAGGGGTTCACCGTGCCCGTCGACCCTGGGATGGCGGCAGCATCGACAACGTACAGCCCCGCGTGCCCCGCAACGCGCCCATACGAGTCGGTCGCCTTGCCCAGCACCGCCCCGCCCAGCGGATGCGCGGTGAAGGATGCGTTGACGTCGGGAGCCAGGAGCGGGAAGCCCGCCACGCCGCCCGCCGCTGAGACGATGCGGTTGTTCACGGCACGGAGCGCCTTGACGCTCTCGTCGTTGCCGGTCTTCGGCCAGTCGAGGACGACGTTGTCGGTCGCAGCGTCGTAGCGGAACGCCGCTCGGGTGTCGTCGAGTGTCATGCCGAGCGAGCCGATGATGCCGAGGTTGGTAGGCAGGCCGGGCACGTACCAGTTCTCGAGCGTGACCGGCATTCCCGACTCGTCCAGGATTCTGGACGCGGACGGGGCGCCTTGCACGAATCCGCTGGACAGCTGGAAGCTTCGTGTGACCGCCGCGTCGCCGTTGCTGCCCCAGCCCTCGCCGACATGCTCGTTGAGGTTCGGCAGGGATCCGTCTGCGCGGGCACGGACGAGCAGTTCGGATGTGCCGACGGAGCCCGCCCCGAGGAAGAGCCTGTCGCACGTGATCGTCTTCGACAAGACCACCGCGCCGTTCGGCTCGATGAGGTCGATCCTCAGCCAATAGCGACCGTCTGCCTGCTGGCCGATCGCTTGGACGACGTGGCGGAAGTGGATGGTGACTCGCCCGGTCGCCTCAGCCTGCGCCAGGTAGTTCTGCGTGAGGTCGTACTTCGCTCCGTTGGAGTTGCCATAGTTGCTCTCACCTCGCACGGCCGAGCGGCGGCTCTGGAACCGGAGCTCCTTGCGAACGACGTCCCAGGAGAAGATCGACTTGATTCGCTGCGAGGTGTAGCCGGCCTTGGCGACGTCACTGTCCCATCGGCGCGAATGCCCGAACGGTGCGCTCTGGTACACGTCATCCGGCATGGTGCTGCCACGCAGCATCGCGAGGGCTCTCGGGTAGTAGACGGAGTTCATCTCTTCGTAAGGAACGGCACCGTTGAAGACGTGGTCGAAGAATCGCTGCTCGGGTTGTACGAGTGCGCCCGTGAAGACGACGGAGCCTCCCCCGACAGCCGCTCCGCGCCACACCGAGATGCCCGCATAGTCGGTGACATCGAGGACGCCGCCGAAGCGGTCGAAGTACGAGGGAGTGCCGCTGACGCCGGTGAAGGAGGTGCGGAACCATTGCGCGCGACCATCTGGAATCGCGTCATCCGAGAAAATCTGGCGCCAGTTGTCGCGCGGCCAGCGCGAGCCGCGTTCGAGCATCGCGACCGATTCCCCCGCCTGCGCCAACCTCAGCGCCGCCACGCTCGCGCCGAAGCCGGACCCGATCACGAGCACCGGGACGTGATCGGCGACCGTTGGGGGCGCCTTGTAGAGCCCCGGGACAAGGAGGCGGTACCGGCCATCCGGGTGGGGTGTTCCGCCTGGCAGCGGTCTGGCCGCGACGGGCGCGGCGCCCGCGACCGACGTTGCGACGGCGAGTCCAGCGGCGGCAGCGGCACCGGCTAGGACCGATCGACGTGAGACGGGTGAGTTCATCGAGGTTCTCCTCAGGCATGTGCATCAGCAACAGAAAGCCGGGGAGCCTGGTGACGACTGTAGTCAGCTCAGTGAACGAACATGAACTTCGGAGTCCCGTGTACCGCACGCGCCCTGCGAATACGGACGATGCACATCGAACTGCTAGGCGTCGGCGGCCACGCGGATCAGCACCTTCCCGACCGCGCCACCCTCGACCGCGTCGTGCGCCGCCGCGGTGTCCTCCAGCGGGAACCACGTGATGGGCAGACCTGCCGATTCCCCCACGGGCAGCGCGCCGTCGATCAGCGCCGCCGTCACGTCCTCGGCGGCCGCGTGCAGCGCATCCGGCCCCACCGTGTAGAGCAGCAAGCCCTGCCAGCGGACGTTCTTCGCGAAGCTCGCGATGATGGGCACCGTGAAGTCGTCCCCGTTGTTGTTCGCGTAGTAGGCGATGCTGCCGTGGTTGGCGACGACCTCGACGTCGAGCGCCGCGTTCTGCGTCGGCGAGACCTCCACGATGTGGTCGACGCCGTTCGGAGCGAGTTCCTGGATGCGCTCGGCGAGCGCGGGGTCGGGGTAGCGAACCACGTGGTGCGCCCCGGCAGCACGGGCCAGTGCCTCCTTCTCGTCACTGCTGACCGAGGTGATGACCGTCGCGCCTGCCCACGCCGAGAGCTGGATCGCCGCGTGACCGACCGCGCCGGCACCACCGTGCACGAGCACGGTGCGGCCAGCGAGCGCCTCGGGCGAGAGGCGTGCGGGCCCGTGCTCGTGCACGGTCAGTGCCCGGTGCGCCGTCATGGCCGGTACGCCGAGGCTCGCAGCCACATCGAAGTCGATGCCATCCGGGAGGGCGACGACGCGGTCGGCGGGCAGCACCGTGAACTCCTGCGCGGTTCCGGTCGGACGCTGGTGCGCCGCGAGGTACAGCCAGACGCGGTCGCCGACCGTCAGGCCCGTGACCCCCTCGCCCAGCGCATCCACGACCCCGGCGCCGTCCTGGTTCGGGACGACCTCGTCGAAGCCGAGCGCGCTTCCGGCTCCGCCTCCTTCGCGAGCCTTCCAGTCCGTCGGGTTCACGCCGGAGGCGACGACTCTGACCCGCACCTCCCCGGAACCCGGTTGCGCGACCTCGCGCTCGACCAGGGTGAGGACGTCGGACGGGCCGGTGGATGCGTAGACGATTGCCTTCATACCTGGTCCAGCACGTCGCGGACTCGAGCTATTCCCCCGCCGGGCGCGCCGACCGGCTACCCCCGTGCACGCGTCGCACGCCCACCCCTGGCCGCGAGATCGCAGCGGTGGCACGATGGGGCCATGATCAGCGAAGACGACGTTCGACGGATGGCGCTGGAGCTCCCCGAGACGCAGGAGCGCACCGCCTACGGCACTCCCGCGTTCTACGTCGGGCGGAAGATGTTCGCGCGCCTCCACGAACAGCCGGGTGTGCTCGTCTGCTGGCGCGCGGACCTGGGCGAGCGCGACGCGCTCCTGCAGGGCGAGCCGGAGGAGTTCTTCACCACCCCGCACTACGACGGGCATCCGAGCGTGCTCGTGCGGCTCGAGGCGGTGACCGCGGTGAGACTCGCCGAGGTTCTGGAGGAGGCGTGGCGGGCGAGAGCGACGCAGCGCATCCTCCGCGACGCCGACTCGGGCTAGCGGGAGTCGCGTCCTGCCCGAAAGCGGTTGCCGCCCGCCTTATGATCAGCGGATGGTCAAGGTCATTGCAGTCATCCGTCCCGTCGCGAGCGAGACGATCGAGGCGGAAGCCGACTCCTACGAGGAGGCGAAGTCGAAGATCGAGTCCATGGTGCCGGAGGGGTACGAGCTGCTCTCGGTCCGCTCCGCCAAGTAGCGTCCGGGCACGGAGACCCTCGCGGTCTCGCTAGTCGAACATGCCATCGAGCAGTCCGCCGATCATCAGGCCGCCGAGGACACCGCCGACGACGTCGCCCATGTCGCCGCCACGCCGACCACCGCGACCGCCGTAGCCACCCTGGTATCCGCCACCGCGCGGCTGCCCCCACTCGTCGTACCCCTGCTGCTGTTGCGGGCGCGACTGGTCGATGTCGCGCTGCGCGAGCTGCAGCGCCTCACTCGCCAGCGACCCCGCGCGCCGTGCCAGGGCGAGGGCCTGCTCACGCTCATCCTCCCCGCCTCGATAGCTGACGAGCTCGTTCCGGATGCGCTCGGCCTCAGCCAGGCGCGTGCGCGGCGCGGAGCCGATCCACCCTCGGTGTCCGGAGATCACATCGTTCGCGACCGCGATCTGCCGGTCCGCGTCGTCGATCGCCGTCGCAACCTGCGTCTGCGACGGGATGGGGCGCGCCGCTCGATCTCTTGCCTTCGCAACCGCCTCGTCGAGCGCCGTGTTCGCAGCTCGGAGTCGCGAGAGCGACGCGAACGGGTCAGTGCGCTCCCCCGCCGGAGGAAGCGAGGCGAGCGCATCGGTGAGCCGCTCGGCGGCCTCCTCGACCTCGCGACTGCGCGGCACGTCGCGCGCCGCGACGAGGTCGCCGCGGGAGTCGGCGATGACCGCTGCGAGCGTCGACTCGGCACGAAGCGCCTCGATCTCGTAGTTCTCCACGGCATCCAGCAGCGTGTGCACCCGACGCACGGCCTCCGTCGCCGCCTCGAGCGCGAGCCGGGACTGCTCGTTCTGCCCAGCCTCGCGTCGGCGCAGCGACACGTCGGCGCTGTGCTCGGCGAAGGTGAGCAGCTGCGCCGCCTCAGCCGGGTTGTCGCCGACCTGATGGAGTGCGGCATCCGAGTACCGGAGCGCCAGCCGATCGATGCTGGCCTGCGCGTCAGGGATGCGGGCACGAAGGCGCTCCGAGTCGCGCTTGACGCCCTCGAGCACGGCCGGTGTCTGGCGAACCACCGCGACGGCCTCCTCGAGCACCGACGACTTCTCCTCGAGCAGGCCCATCGCCCACTCGCAGATCTGCACGATGCGCGCGTTCCTGGTGCGCAGCTCCTCTGGCGTGTCCGGGATGTCGTCGACGTTGAGCTGGTTCAGATGGAAGGCCTCGCCCATGTACTTCCGCACGTTGACGAGCGTGTCCTTCAGATCCTGCGTGGCACCGGAGCCGAGCTCCGCCTCCGCGAACGACAGCTCGTCGTTCATGAGGCGGATGCGCTCGTCGGCGTCGACGAGCGCGACTCCCGCCTTCATCGCCAGGTCCTTATCGTGAGCGTCGATCTCGGCCTGCTGCGCTTGCTTCGCGCGGCGAGCGCGCCCCCAGAATCCAGATGCCATGCCGCAGATTCTAGTTGCGCGTCACCGGGGGAAGCTGGCGATGTTCACCGCCGGCGGAGCGCCAGGCGGCTCGGCTCAATACCAGATGCCGGGAGCAGGTTCCGGCGAGACCCGCAGCAGGCGCGCGGCCTGAGCGCTCGCCCCCTCCGTGAGCTCGCTGAGCACACCCGCTGCGCGAAGCGCGGCGGGCGCGACCCCACCGAGCAGGAGCGACGAGAGAGCATCCACGCGCAGGCGCACGGCGGGCACCTCCTCCGGGAGGCGCTCGACCGCTTCGACGCGTCCGACCCCGTCCGAGGCGACCGTGAGGAGGAACGCCCCGTCCGCGAATCCGAGCGCATCCTCGACCTCGAGGCCGAGCACTCCTGGCGACGCGTAGCTTCTGGCCTCGAGCGCCGCCTTGGCGTCGAGGATGCGCAGCCACTGGTGATCCGTCGTCGTGACGGTCGCCGCCCGCTGGTCGCCGAGCATCCACCTGACCGGCTCGTCGACGGCGACGTGCTCCGCCTTGACGGTGGAGACGAGGTCGGCTTCGAGGAAGAAGCGCCAGAGTGCCGCGTACGCGTCGTCGCTCACCGTGCGGAGGAACTCGACGCTGAGCGTGTGGCTCGCGTAGTCGTGGTCGCCGCCCTCGTACTTGAAGAGCGCCGCCCCCTGCAGCTCGCCGGACTCCGAGGTGTAGGTGACGGCTCGAAGCTTCTTGCCCTCGCCCTCCTCGTCGTGCACGGTACCTGCCAGGCGCGGCCACATGCCGTCCCAGCCCTCGATCTCGCCGACCGTCGACGTGCGGACGCTGTCGAAGAGGCCCGCGATCTGACCCGCCCACTGCTCGCGGGTCACGTCGTCGACGCGGCCGCTCGGCGTGGGGCCGCTCCATCGCACACGACGGGTGTCGATGCTGAGATTCGACGCGAAGGTCGCGGGCCCGAACCCGAAGCGCCCGTAGATCGTCGACTCGGAGACGGTGAGCGCCGCGAGCGGGATGCCGAGCGCAGCCGCCGTGCGCAGCTCGCCTTCGAGCAGGTTCCTGGCGATCCCCCGCCTGCGGCGCGCCTGCGAGACGGTGACCGAGCTGATGGCCCACACCCGAAGCTGGGTGCAGCCGGGCAGTGTGAGCTCGGCCGGCCACGAGCTCGTGGTCGCGACGGGCTCATCCGCTTGGGGAGCGGAATCGTCCCAGACGCCAGTCGTGCGCCGGTAGCCGAGCGATGCCCGCATGCCCTCGAGGTACTTCTCGCTGGGCTCTGCGGCGAGGAACCCGCGCAGGTCCGCCCGCGCCCAGGCCGCGAAGCCAGCCACGTCGCTCGCCTCCAGCGTCTCGTAGCGCAGGCCGGATTCGGCGAGCCTCGCCCTCGAGGTCTCGTCGATCGGGAAACGCGTGAAATCTTCAACTGCGGACATGCCTCCAGCGTAGGTCCCGCGAGGCGCGCGGCTCCTGAGCACGTTCTGGCGCGGCGCGCCGGATCGCGCGCCGGTGCGGTGCCGCTGTCGCGTTGGACCAAGCGTAGATCGTGTGACACTATCTGCGTATGCATGCAGATAAGCAGGCAGGGCCGAGCGCATCACTCGGTCCCGCCGACACCTCACCGCTCGTCGAGCTGGACAGCCCCACCGTCGAACTCGCGGCCGAGGTCTTCGGGATGCTCGCCGACGCGACCCGCGTGCGCATCGTGCTGATCCTGGACACCGGTGAGCACGCGGTCAACGACCTCGCCGAAGCCGTCGGGAAGACGCCGGCGAGCGTCTCGCAGCACCTCGCGAAGCTGCGACTCGCGAGGATCGTCGCCACCAGACAGGAGGGCACACGCGTCTTCTACCGGCTCATCAACGGGCACGCCAGGCGTCTCGTCGCGGACGCCATCTTCCAGGCCGAGCACTCCGTCGCTGGAGTCGGCGGCGCCGACGCCATCCCGCCGCACCACCGGAACGGCGCCGCGCGCGGCCTGGTCGCCGATGGGGACTCCGATGCCTGAGCTGCTCGCGAACCGGGCGTTCCGGCACCTCTTCGGGGCGCAGGTCGTCGCCCTCGTCGGGACGGGCCTCCTCACGGTCGCGCTCGGCCTCCTCGCCTTCGACCTCGCGGGCGGCGACGCCGGCATCGTGCTCGGCACGGCCCTCACGATCAAGATGATCGCCTACGTCGTGGTCTCTCCAGTCATGGCCGCAGTGACGAGCCGGTGGTCGAGGAAGCGAGTTCTCATCTCAGCCGACCTCATCCGCGCCACCATCGCCCTCGGGCTGCCGTTCGTCGGCGAGGTCTGGCAGGTCTACCTGCTGATCTTCGTGCTGCAGGCGGCGTCGGCGACCTTCACGCCGACGTTCCAGGCTGTGATCCCCGACGTGCTCCCGGACGAGCGCCGCTACACACGCGCACTCTCGCTCTCCCGCCTCGCCTACGACCTCGAGGCGCTCGCAAGCCCAGTCCTCGCTGCCCTGCTGCTGACGGTGGTCACCTACAACTCGCTGTTCGTCGGCACTGTCGTCGGCTTCCTCGTCTCGGCGACGCTCGTCGCCGCGACCAGGTTCCCGAGCGTTGCGCCCGCCGTGCCGAGCCCCTTCCTCGCTCGCCTGACCTCCGGCATCCGGGTCTTCTGGCGCACCCGAGACCTCAGGGCGCTCCTGGCTCTGAACCTCGCGGTCGCCGCGGGGACGGCGATGGTCATCGTCAACTCCGTCGTGTTCGTGCAGGCGCAGCTCGGGCGGCCGCAGTCCGACCTCGCCGTGCTCCTCGCGTGCTCAGGCGCGGGGTCCATGCTCGTCGCCCTCGGCCTGCCTCGCGTGCTCGAGCGAGTCTCCGACCGCAGCGTGATGCTCACAGGAGCCGCGTTGGTCCCCGTCGGGCTCCTCGCTGCGGCTGGCACCCTCTCGACGTCGAGCGAGCTGGGGTGGTTACTCTCCCTCCCCGTGTGGGGGCTCCTTGGCGCGGCCACTTCACTCGTGCTGACCCCGTCGTCTCGCCTGCTGCGCCGAGCGGCGACGAGCGATGAGCGGCCGGCCGTCTTCGCGGCCCAGTTCTCGCTCTCGCATGCCTGCTACATACTCTGCTACCCGGCGGCGGGACTCCTCGGCGCCTGGCTCGGACTCGCGCCGACCGCCGCGGTACTCGGCGGGCTGAGTCTTGTCGCGACGGTCATCGCCGCACTGACCTGGGCCAGCCGGGGCGCGCACGATCGACGCCCGGAGCCCGTCCAGGTCTGAGCCCGCGCTGGGCTCGGTCTCGGTCTCGGGATGGGTGGATGCGCGGCGCGGCTGGGCCCGTCTCAGGCCCGCAGCTGTCCCACATCCTGCGACTGCGACTGCGCGGCGGCGATAATCTGCCTGGCCGCGACATCCGCACCCGCAAGCAGCGGCGACGGCTTGCCCGGGGTCGCGCCGATCGCACTGCCAGGCTGCGTGCTGAGCGCCGGTATCCCGAGCACGACGACACGCTCGTCCACGGCGCCGTCGCGACCCACGAGGTTGAGGCCTGGCGCTTGATCGTCCAGCGCTGCCCCCGTCGCCTCCATGCTGTCCGTCTCCACGTCGACGCCGTCCCGGGAGCGCCGCGTGTGCACGCGGGCGCGGCCCGAGTCGAGCAGTACTCGGAGCAGCGGGTCGTTGGTCGCCGGCACCTTGCCCTTCGACATTCGGGGCTCGATGAGCGCACGTGCCCGGACGACGATGCCGGTGATCGCCGAGCGCGCTACGAACTCGCCAGCCGCCTCGTCGAGCCAGACCTCGGTCTCGGGTCCGGTGAGGTGGAGGATCCCGGCGTCGATGAGCGAGAGGACCTCGCGGGTGCGCCCTGAGGGCGGACCGGATGCGAGGAACAAGCCGTCGGCGTTGAACCACCCCTCGAAGTCCAGGACTGCCGATCGCCCCTCGAGGACGCCGGCGGCGGAGAGGCGTCCGGCCTGGCCCCGGAGCGCGCCCATCGCGCGGTTGACGGCGGCGCGCGGGTGCGTGTCCGGTGTGGACATCGAGCCGAGTTCCGCTTCGACGAGCTGCGCGACCTGCCGTGCCCACTGCTCTGCTGTGACCTGCTCGCCTCGCGTGGGCCGGCGAAGGGAGTCGATCGTGAAGGCGTGCGCTCCATCGTCCAGGTCCTGGTCGATCGATGCGGTGAGCACCGCGTCGAGAGCGGCCACGTCCTGCGCACCGTCGAGTTCCTCGAGGGCGGCTTGCAACGGCACCAGCATCGCTTCCGGGGCCCACCCGGCGAGTGCCGTCAGGTACGCGACGGCGAGCTCCCGGGCGATCCCGGGCCACACGTCTCGGCGGAAGTCGAGCGACGCGGGTTCCGCCGCGGCGAGCGCGTCGAACCAGGCGCGGTCAGCTACGCGGGCGGAGAAGGGCGTCGCTTCCGCCCAGCCGTCGGCCTTCGCGCGATACGGCACGCCGCGGCGCGAGCCGGCGTGCAGGATCGGCTCGCGGCCGGAGGGCAGGTACCGCAGTCTGCCCCTCGTGTCGCCCGCGATGGGCTCGAACCTGCCGCCCCGGCCCGCCGTGAGCACGGCGACGACATCGAAGAAGTTCGCTCCGAGTCCGCGGACGATGACGTGCTCACCCCGGGGGACGGCCGACCAGTCCTGCTCGGCCGGCATTCCCGGCGCAATGTAGACGAGGCCCCGCTCGCGAGCGGCTCGCTCGAACCGCTCCGTCTCCTCGCTCGGCAGAGCTTGCACCATGCCCTGGGCGAGCACCACGACCGATGCCGTCAGCTCGGTGCCGTCGGCGAGGACCACGGTGCGCGTCTCGGCGTCATCGGCTCGCAGATCCACTGCCGTCCCGTCGATGCGGGTGACGCTGACGTCTCCGCTCGCTTCGGCGGCGTCCAGCTGCTCGCGGAAGTAGACGCCCTGCAGGCGTCTCGAAGGGAAGCTCCCGGGCCGGACGCCCCGGGCCTCCTCGAGAACCCATGGGGTCGGGTGCGCACCGCGCTCCACGATCGCCGCCGCCCAGTCGACGAGGTCTGGGCCGGGCACGACCGGCCCGGACATCCTGGTCGACTCATCGGCGTGGATGGTCGTCGAGCCGGACGTCGTGTTGTTGAGGAACTCGGCCGGCTGGTCGATGCGCCAGGTCGCCCCGGCGCCGACGTCGATCGCGTCGACGATGGCGATGCGGATGCGCGTCGCGGGCCGGCGAGCCGCCACCCGGAGCGCCGTGGCGACGGCGCGCGGCCCTCCCCCGACGATGACGGCGTCGAACATCAGATGCGGTACTCCAGGTCGTCCTCGACGACGGGGCGCACCTCGACGAAGCCCTCGCGCTCCTCGACGGTCACGCGCAGTCCGTAGACCTGCTTGAGCGTGTCCTCCTGCAGCGCCTCGGCTGGAGTGCCGCTCTTGATGATCGTGCCCTGGTCGAGCATGACGATCTGGTCGCAGAAGCGACCGGCGTGGTTCAGGTCGTGGATGGCGATGAGCGCGGTGATGCCTTTCGTGCGGGTGATGCGGCGCACGATCTGCAGCGTCTCGATCTGGTAGCGCAGGTCGAGGGCGCTGGTCGGCTCGTCGAGCAGCAGCACCTTCGGGTCCTGCGCGAGCGCCCTGGCCACGAGCACACGCTGCGCCTGCCCGCCGGACAGCTCCGACATGTTGCGGTCGACGAGCTCGTCGAGGTTGAGCAGCGTGATGGCGTCCTGCACGTGCCGCCAGTCCTCGGCGCCGGGGGCCATGCCGTAGTGGGGGGTCCGGCCGAGGAGCACCGCCTCCCGGACGGTCAGGTCGAACGGAGCTTCGCCGGACTGCGGCACGTAGGCCACCGTCCTGGCGTGCTCGCGCCTGCCGAGGCTCAGCACGTCCGTGCCGTCGAACGTCACGGTGCCCTCGCTCGGCTTGTGCACGCGGGCGATGACCTTCGTCAGCGTCGACTTGCCGGAGCCGTTGGGGCCGAGGAGCGCGCAGAACGTTCCGTCCTGCACCTCGAGGCTCACGCCCTTCAGCACCTTGTGCTTGCCGTAGGCGAACTCGATGCCGTCGATCGTCAGGCTCATTTGAGGGCCGTCTTCCTCGTGAGGATGAGCTGGATGAAGATGGGCGCGCCGATGAAGGCGACGACGATGCCCACGGGGATGACGGCGGGTGCGAGGATCGTGCGCCCGACCGTGTCGGCGACCAGCAGCAGGAGGCCGCCGGTGACCACCGAGAACGGGATCAGGTAGCGGTGGTCCGCGCCGATGATGAGGCGGGCGATGTGGGGCCCGACGAGGCCCACGAACCCGATGACGCCGCAGAAGCTCACGATGACCGCGGCGAGCACGACCGCCACGATGATGAGCCCCACGCGGAGTGCCTGCACGTTGACGCCGAGGCTCTTGGCAGCGTCGTCGCCGGCGAACGCGACGGCGTTGAGGTCCTTCGCGAACCAGAGCACGAACGGGATCGTCGCGAGCACAAGGATGCCGACCGTCTGCACGTCACCCCAGGTCGCGTCGTTCACGGAGCCGAAGGTCCACCGCACGATGGCCTGCAGCGTGTTCTCGTTGGCCGTGAACTGCAGGGCGGCGGTGAGCGCCTCGAAGAGCTGTGTGATGGCGATTCCGAGCAGCAGCAGGGTGGCGATCGCCATGCCCTTGGCGGATGCCAGGCCGAGAACAAGCGCGGACACGGCGAGGGAGACGACCAGCGCGCTCGCGATGATCGCCCACGACGGGAGGGTCGTGCCGCCGGCGATGGTGATCGCGAGGGCTGCGCCGAATGCGGCGGCGGGCGAGACGCCGAGTGTGAAGGGGCTGACCAGCGGGTTGCGCAGCAGCCCCTGCATGAGCACACCGGAGAGCGAGAGTCCCGCGCCGGCCGCGAAGGCCAGCAGCACTCGCGGCAGGCGCAGCTCCGTCACGATCGAGAACTTCTGCGCGAAGTCGTTCTCGAGCGTGCCGCCGAAGATCGACAGCACGACCGCGGCCCAGACGTCCCCGAAGGTGACGCCGGCCGTGCCGATCGTGACGGCGGCGATGATCGCGAGCGCGCTCACGATGAGGCCGCCGATGATCGCGAGCCGTTTGATGTTGGCGCGCTTGCGCTCGCTCGACGCGACCGCGTTCTGCTCGCCGGCCGAGCCTGTGCCGGCCTCTGGTGTCGCGACCGTCACTACGCGCCCGCCTGGTACTGCTGGATGTACTCGTTCGCACCGGGGAAGTCGGTGTCCTGGAAGTCGACGACCCAGCGCTCGAGGAACTCGTCCGGGTTGACGTCGGAGAACTCTTCCGGGTGCAGCCACTTGGCCAGGTACAGGGCGCCGATGGACTTCGCGACGGCGCTGGTCGCCCATCCGTTCGCGAGGTACACCTCACCGTTCTTGATGGCGTCGACGTTCGACCAGCCCGGTCGGGCCGTGATCTCCGCGCCGAGCGAGTCGAAGCGCTCCTGGCCGGTCGGCGTGGCGCTGGGTTCGAACTCGTGCACGATGACGGCAGGGTTGCGGGTGACGACCTCGGCGGGGTCGACCGTGATCTCCTCCTGCTCGTCACCGCCGCCCGCGGCGTTCTCGAACACGTTGGTGCCGCCGGCCGCCTCGATGATGGCGTGGAAGCCGGAGCCGGGGAGCACCGTCAGGTACGGGTCGACCGTCTCCCAGTACACGGGCACGGGCTCGACGCCCTCGGTGCGCTCCGCGACGACGTCGAGGATCTCGCTCGAGAAGTCGGTGACCGCCTGCGCGCCCTCTTCCTTCTGGAAGACCTGTCCGAGGAGGCTCACGGTCTCGTCGAAGACCGCGTAGTCCCACGCGGTCGCGACGACGACGGGGACGCCGAACGACTCGAGCTGCTCTGCGGCCTCACGCCAGACGGCGTTGCGGGGCATGATGACGACGTCGGGGTCGAGTTCGGCGACCGCCTCGTAGTTGATCTGGTCGAGGCCCTCGGCGATGACGTCTGCCTCGTCGACCGGCAGGTACGGGAGGCGGTTGATGGAGGCGCGGTCGACGCCGACAACCGTGTCGCCCGCGCCGATCGCCCGCACGAACTCGTTGCCGTAGCTGTTGAGCACGACCGCGCGCTCGACGGGTCCGTCGATGGTGACCTCGCGGTCCTGGTCGTCGACGACGGTGATCGTCTCGGCGTCGTCCCCGCCCTCGGGGGTGACGGTGCCGCAGCCGGTGAGCAGCAGCGTGCTGGCGACGAGGGCCGCGATGGCGGCGGGAAGTCGACGTGCGATGGGCATAGGGGAACCTCTCGGTGGCTGGGGTGCAGAAGAAGGTGCGAGAAAGCGGGCCGGGATGCTCAGCCGGCGGACGGGGCGGACGCGGGCCAGTTCGGTTCGCCGAGGCTGAGCATGAGCCGGTTCGCCCACGCGAAGAACGCGGTCGAACCGACGAGGTCGAACAGCTCCGCGTCGTCGAGGCCGAGCTCGCGGAGCTCCTCGATCTGGCTCGGCGTCGCGCTCGGGCGCAGCGTCGAGAGGTTCGCCGCGAAGCGGATGATGGCGGACCAGCGTGCATCCTGACCAGCACTCAGCGTCTCGAGCGCGGTCGGCTGCCAGTTCGGGTCCCTCGGCAGGCTCGCGTCGATGACCCGCTGGACGTCATCATGGCGCTTCGACTGGAACGTCGCCTTCCGCGAGTGCACGGACGCGCAGTAGATGCAGTCGTTGACCTTGCTCGCGACGGCGGCCGCGAGCTCACGCTCGGCACGCGGCAGCCCGTCCTTGCTCAGGAAGACGGCGTTGTCGATCGCGCTGCGCGCCTTCAGCACGGCGGGTACACGAGACAGGAGCCGGAAGTAGACGCTGTTGGTGGTCGCCTTCGCGGCGAAGGAATCGACCTGCTCGGCGGTGAGCTCGTCCTCCGCGGGAGCGGCGATCCACGGCGACCACTCGAGCTGCTCCTGGGTGTACGCGGTCGGCTTCTGCCGGCCGGAGATCGTGCGTCCGCTGAGGTCCTTCGAGCGACCGGCCGCGACCGTCGAGCGCGCAGGCGCATCCACCCGCTCTGGCGACCGGCCAGCGAGGAGCGCGTCGCCGTCGAGCATGCGGGCGAGGTAGCTCTCGAACGCGACGAGCTGGCTCAGGAGCACGATCTCGTCCGGCGTGATGCCGGCGAGCGGCAGCACGTGCTGGTCCTCGTGCGTCGCCAGCGCCGGCGATACCGTGATGAGGTCGACGTGCTCGACAAGCGCTCGGAGCTTCGGGTCGGCGGGCAGCTCGTCGCCGACGAGGCGCGCGTCCGCGCCTTGAGAGAGGTGCCACTCCGCGAGCTGCGCGTTGCCCTGCCAGCGTGCAACCGTGCGGGCGAACCCGTGCAGGAGCGTCGCATCGAGCGCCTGGGGTGCCTCGTAGAGCGCCGAGTAGGCCGCGAGCGTCTGCTCGATGACCTCCGGCTTGGCGGCCGTCAGCGAGGCGATCGACTCGGGAACTGTCGGGGAGATGCGCACGTGGGGGTCCTCAGCAGTGGAGTTCGGGCGAGATCAGATACCAAACTGCCACCACCGGCGCGGCCGCGTGCAATTGCGTTACCCCGCATGAACTCGACGGGCCCCCACCGGGACATGTGTCCTGCGCCGTGCGCGCTCGGTCAGGCGGGCCCGAGATCCGGGCGGGTCAGATCCGGCTGGCGGGGGCCAGCCAGGTAGGCCGTGCGCGGGATGAGCTCGATGTCCGGCACCGGGTCGAGCGTCAGACGCGCGTGCGTCTCCACATCGAAGCGCTGGTTCCCGTAGCGCAGCTTCTGTCGCTCGATCCCCTCTGGCCGGAAGCCGGCGCGGCTCGCGACGCGGCACGATGCGGCGTTGCCCGTGCGATGCCCGAGCTCGAGCCGGAAGAGGCCGAGCTCCGTGAACGCCAGGTCGGCGATCGTCGCGAGGCCCCGCGTGGCGAGGCCCCTCCCCCGCGCCCCCTTCGCGAGCCAGTAGTAGGCCCACCCCGTCTGGTGCACGTGCTCGATGTTGCTGAGCCCCACGTTGCCCACGGCGATCCCGTCGACGATGATCGCCAAGTCGTGCTTCGCCGTGCCGGAGACGAGGTGCTGTGCCATGTACGAGACGAAGTCGAGTTCCGTCGACGGCACCCCTCCCGGGAACTGCGCTGCGAGGTCCGGCGACGTCCGCATCGCGTTCGCTAGGGCGGGGGCATCGTCGGCCACCCATGGTCGGAGGTGTGCATCCACCCCCGCAGTGTCGCATCTGCACATGTGCTCAGCGGGAGACGACGCGCGGGAACGCGGAGGACGACGTAGCATGTACAGGCTTCGGAGCCGGTGGGGGAACATCAGCGTCGATCTGCGAGACCTCCGGAGCTCGCTCACTTCGCCAGATCGGACGACTTCATGACCTCAGAAACGCTCAAGCCTGCCCCGCGGCGACTGAACCACGGGCTCCAGCGGATGCTCGGCCGCGACACCCACGAGCAGGGACGCGCCGCGACGCCGCTCGAGCTGCTCTACGACCTCTCGTTCGCCGCGTCGTTCGCCGCCGCCGGGAATCTCTTCGCCCACGGCATCGCCGAGGGCCACACGGTGCCCGCGATCATCGGCTTCGGCTTCGCGATGTTCTCGCTGGTCTGGGCGTGGATCAACTTCTCCTGGTTCGCCTCGGCCTTCGACACCGACGACTGGCTCTTCCGGCTGCTGACGATGGTGCAGATGGCGGGCGTGGTCATCCTCGCCCTCGGGCTCCCGGCCATGTTCGAGTCCATCGATCACGGTGAGGTACTCGACAACCGCGTCATGATCGCGGGGTATGTCGTCATGCGCGTCGCGCTCGTCTGCCAGTGGCTCCGCGCCGCCAGGGGCGGCTCACGCTACCGGACGACGGCCATGACGTACGCGGTCTTCGTGTCCATCGCGCAGATCCTCTGGATCGTCATCGCGATCCTCCCGCTCACACTCGTCTTCGCACTGCTGGGCGGCCTCGTCGCGCTCCTCGTCGAGATCGCCGGCCCTCTCATCGCCGAACGCCGCGGGGCCAAGAACGGCTCGGCAACGCCCTGGCACGCGCACCACATCGCCGAGCGCTACTCGCTGCTCGCAATCATCGCGCTCGGAGAAGGGGTCTTCGGCACGATCGCCGCCGTCACGACCGTCACGACCGAGTACGGCTGGAGCTTCGACGCGATCGTGCTCGTCATCGTCGGCATGGCGCTCATCTTCGGCATGTGGTGGGTGTACTTCATGGTGCCGGCGGCCGAGGTGCTGCACGTCCACCGGGAGCGCTCGTTCCCGTGGGGGTACGGCCACTTCTTCATCTTCGCGTCGATCGCCGCAACCGGAGCTGGTCTGCACATCGTGGCGTACACGTTCGACGAGCACTACCACGTGAGCGACGTCACGGCGGTGCTCTCCGTCGCGATCCCCGTGCTAATCTTCCTGCTCACGGTGTTCACGCTGTACGCGTACCTGCTGCGCACGATCGATGTCTTCCACGTGGGGCTCGCGCTCGCATCCGTCGCCGTGCTCGCGGCAAGTGTCGTCATGGCGGCGAACGGTGCAAGCATCTCGGTCAGCTTGCTCGTCGGGATGCTCGCGCCCGTTGTCGTCGTCGTCGGCTACGAGGTGCTCGGGCACCGCCACGCAGCAGCGCATCTCGACCGCCTCGAGCAGGGCGCGCCCGCGTCCCACTAGCTCAGCTGCACCCGGCCGCCGCGGGCTGCCGCCGCGCTCCACCCACCTCTCGCGCGTTTCGGGATGGGTTTCTCGCTTCGGGATGGGAAACAAACCATCCGGAAGCGAGAAACCCATCCCGAATCTGCTGCGGGTGGGGCGAGACGGGTAGCGACTCGCGCGCGCCTGCCCTCCTACCTGACGCGGCGGCGCCAGGCCCCGGTCGAGTACAGCGACCAGGCGATGAGCACTGGCTGGAAGAAGAGGCGAAGGAAGCGCTTCTTGTCGGTGTCGAGGCCGAACGCGTCCCGACGGTGCAAGAACTGCGCGAGGTTCCCGGGGAACACGGCCGCGAAGAAGGCCGCGGCAACCCAGCCGACGGTCGGCCGCTGGGCTCGACGGGCGAAGAGCAGCGACAGTCCAAGCACGATCTCGGCGACCCCGGAGGCGAGCACCACCTGGTCGGTTGTCAACGGTGCGTGCTTCGTGACGAACTTCGGCACCTGAGCCGTGAACTCCTCGCGTGCGACGGTCAGGTGCGTGACCCCCGCGAAGACGAGGAAGCCGCCGAGGAGCACGCGCTTGACGGTCCGAAGCCGCGAGGTGGGCGCCTCGTCGGCGAGGCGGATGTCCGAGCTCTTGATCGCCATGATCGTCACGCCTTCCTGGCGGTCTTGCCGAACCGGAATGCCATCACGAGCTGCGTGATGCCGCCGATGATGAGGATGAACGCGACGATCCACAGCATCACGACGACGACCCCGGCCGGCCACAGCAGGATGAGCAGGCCGGCGACGATGCTGAGCACACCCGAGATGATCGCGAACCAGCGCGACTGGTCGGGGGACGCATCCGCGAGGGACGCGATGCCCTCGATGATCCAGGTGATGGCGATGAGGATGCCGAGCGCGTCGATGAGCGCGGCGGGCTGCACGAGCGCGACGACTCCACCGGCGATCAGCAGCAGGCCGACAACGGCGTTGAAGACGCGCCAGCCGGTGGGGAGCCCCTTGGAGACGATGGCGCGCACGAGGCGCAGCACTCCGGTGAACACGAAGAAGATGCCGAAGACCCACGCGATGGCGGTGAGCGCCTTCTCTGGGAAGGCCAACGCGACGATGCCGAGGACGAGTGCGACTGCTCCGCCGATGCCGAAGATCCAGCGCAGCGTCGTCACCTGTTTCGGGCTCAGGAGCGTCGGGTTGAGGTTGAAACGCACGATTGGGGTGGACTGGCTCACTGCGGACTCCTTCAGCGGGGGATGCGCCGTTGGCGGCGCCGACGCGCCTCGTCCGGAGATCGGGGTGCTTCCGTCATCCTAGTGACGAAGCGAGCCGGTCAGTCGGGCGCCTTCCGCTGTCGTGTCGGATACGACGTGCCCATCGCGCAACGCCAGGACGGCTCCCGCTGCTGCGATCTCGTGGGCGTCGTGGCTCGCGACGACCACGGTCTTGCCGCTGGCAGTGAGCGCTTCCAGGCACTCGGCGATGCGAGCGCTGGAGTCCGTGTCCACGCCCGCCGTCGGCTCGTCGAGCAGGAGCAGCTCAGTGTCCTGGGCGATGCCCTGCGCGAGGAGCGAGCGCTGCCGTTGTCCGCCGGAGAGCTCACCGAGAAGGCGTCCGCGGAGCGGGCCGAGTCCCAGCAGCTCGATCGCCGCCTCCACGTGGTCGGCTCCCGAGCGGCGCTCGGAGCGGCGCCTATCGCCGTGGCGTCCGAAGATGCCGGGCAGGCCGCGCCGTCCAGCCCAGCGCCCCATCGCGACCGCAGCCTCGACCGTCATCGGGAAACCATCTGGGAGCCGCGCGTGCTGCGGCACGAAGGCGATCCGCCCCGGCGAGGCGTCGAAGTCGTGCCATTGCAGTGAGCCCGAGGTGAGTGGAGTGGTTCCGGCGAGCACGCCGAGGAGTGTGCTCTTCCCTGAGCCGTTGTGGCCGACGACGACGGTGATCGCCGCGCGACTGATCTCGATGGAGACGTCCGCGAGCGCGACGTGCGAGTCGTAGCGGACGGTCGCGTTCGACAGCGTGGTGAGGAGGGCCATGTCGACGACCCTATCCGTAATGAGAAGCGTTTTCATTATGCTACGGTCCTTCCTCGTGCCCTTCCTCACCGATCCCCTCGAAGCGAGCTTCTTCGCCAGAGCCCTCATCGGCGGCTCACTCGCCGCCGTCCTGTGCGCCTGCGTCGGCACCTGGGTCGTGCTGCGCGGCATGGCCTTTCTCGGCGAGGCGCTGGCCCACGGCATCCTGCCCGGAGTCGCGCTCTCGGTGCTCCTCGGCTTCCCGCCCGTCGCCGGCGCCGCCGCCTCTGCCGCCGTCATGGCCGTCGGCGTGCGCACCCTCACTAAGCGCACCCGCCTCTCCAACGACACCGCCATCGGCATCCTCTTCGTCGGGATGCTCGCGCTCGGCATCGCGATCGTCTCCAGGTCGGGGAGCTTCGCGGTCGACGTCACGGCCATGCTCTTCGGCGACGTGCTGGCCATCGGACCGGCAGAACTCCTGCTCATCGGCGCAGCGCTCGTGCTCGCGGTCGCCGGACTCGCGTTCTTCCACCGCGGCTTCACGGCCCTCGCCTTCGACGAGCGCAAGGCCTACACCCTCGGCCTGCGACCGGAGCGCGCGAGCCTCGCCCTCATCGCGCTCGTCGCGCTCGCCGTGATCGCGTCGTACCAGGCCATCGGCACCCTGCTCGTCACCGCGCTCCTCCTGGCTCCCCCGGCCGCGGCATCCCTCACACGCAAGAGCGTCGTCGGCATCATGGCGCTCGGCAGCGCCATCGGCGTCGCCGCTGTGGTCGTCGGCCTCTACGCCTCCTGGCACCTCTCGATAGCCGCCGGCCCCGCCATCGCGCTTGCCGCCGTGCTGTCCGTCGCCGTCGCCGCACTCGTGCGCCCGGCCCGGTTCCGTGGCGCGCGCGCCCGCACCTCCTCCGCATCCACCGCTCCAGCAGAAAGCGTCACGTCTTGCCCCGCACACGCGTAGCCCTCCCCCTTCTCTCCGGATCCATCAGTCGACGCCCCGTCGTCGCCGCCCTGGCAGCGGTCGGGATGCTCACCCTCGCCGGGTGCGCCTCCCCCGTCGAGGGGACCGCGGCGCCCGCCGAAAGCCAGGTGCCTGATGATCAGCCACACGGCTTCGTCGCCGGCGCCGAGGAGCTCACGGAAGCCCAGTCGAGCATCGCGAGCATCGGAGCGGACGGCTCCGTGAACGTGCTCAACCTCCTCACGGGCGAGACCACCACGCTCGACTCCGTCGCGGAACCCGCCTGGGCGGTGAGCGACGGGCGATTCGTCTTCACGGGGTCCGGAGCCGACGGCGACGGCACCACGCAGGTCATCGACACGGGTGTGTGGACGGTGCCGCACGGCGACCACGTGCACTACTACCGCGCGACGCCGGGGGTCACGGGTCACCTCGCGGAGGCAGGACCCGCCCGCGTCTCCTCGGACGAGGCTGTCGCCGCCCTCAGCTTCCAGGACTCCGGGACAACCGTCATCCTCGACCGTCACGCACTGGGGCAGGGTGAGGTGGTCGAGCTCGCTCGGGTCGAGTCCACCGCCCACGATGCGGCCGCAGCCCCGGTCGGCGATGCGGTCGTCGCCAGCCGCGTCGAGTCGGCAGGCGGAACGCCGACGCTGAGCGCCTACTCGCTCGACGGCCAGGACCTGGGCGCCAGCGTCGAGTGCCCAGGCCTGGGCGACGTCCAGCAGACGAGCCTCGGTGCGACCTTCGCGTGCTCCGACGGCCTCGTGTTCGCAGAGGCCGCGGAGGCAGGCGCCGAGTCCGCTGCCCCCGCCCTCACCAAAGTCGCCTATCCGGAAGCCAGCGCCACGACAGGCCAGTCCGCGTCGCCCGTCGGCCCGGCGAGCTCGCTCGAGAACCGCCCGCACCGGCCCGCCGTCGCAGGCCCCGCCGGGGACGCAGGCATCTGGCTCGCCTCCTCCAGGACGCAGGAGTTGAGCTTCATCCCCACCGCGACCCCGATCCTCACCGCCGTGGCAGTCGCCGACGACAGCAGCCGCGTCGTCGCCGTCGACCGCCAAGGCGCGCTGCTGGTCATCGACGGGGAGACCGGTGAGGTGACCGGCACGCAGGCGGGACTCATCGGTACCCCGGACTCCGCCGCGAGCGTCCACCTCTCCGTCGACACGAGCCGCGCCTACCTGAGCACTCCCGCCTCCACCGACCTGCACGAGATCGACTACAAGGACGGCGCCCGAATCGCCCGCACCCTCGACCTCCCGTCTGCGCCCGCCTTCGCCTTCCAGACGGGGAACTGACCATGAGCAAGCGCATCCAGCTCCCGGCCCTCCGCACGGCCGCCGCCGCGTTCGCGGCCCTGACCATCTCGGCGAGTCTCGCGTCCTGCAGCGCGACGGGAACCGACGACCGGCCCGAGATCGTCGTGACCACGAACATCCTCGGCGACGTCGTCACCGAGCTCGTCGGCGACCAGGCCACCGTCACGACCCTCATGAAACCCGGCGCCGACCCTCACTCCTTCAGCCTCTCCGCGCAGGAAGCCGCATCCATCGAGAACGCCGACTTCGTCGTCTCCAACGGGCTCGGCCTGGAGGAGGGAGTCGCGCAGCACCTCACGCAGGTCGACGCGGCGGGCATCCCCCACTTCGTCGCGAGCGACGCCTTCGAGCCACTCGCCTACACGGAAGGGGACGCCGAGGGCATGGACGACCCGCACTTCTGGACCGACCCCGCCAGGATGTCGGCGGTCGTCGACGCCCTCAGCAGCCAGCTCGCGACCGACGTCGCTGGCCTCGACCGAGCGGCGCTCGACGCCTCTGTCGCCGACTACGCCGGTCAGCTCGACGAGCTCGACGCGTGGATGCAGGACCAGTTCGACACCATCCCGAGCGCATCGAAGAGCCTCGTCACCAACCACCACGTGTTCGGCTACCTGGCAGACCGATTCGGCTTCACCGTCGTGGGCACCGTCATCCCCGGCGGGACGACGCTGGCAGCACCGAGCGCCGCCGACTTCGCCGAGCTCAGCGCGGACATCACGACCGCCGGCGTCTCCACGATCTTCGCCGATGCATCGAGCCCGGACGACCTCGCCCGCGCCCTCGCGAACGAGGCGGGCATCGACGTGCGCGTCGAGTCGCTGTTCACCGAATCGCTCACGCCAGCCGGCGGCGGCGCCGAGAGCTACCTCGAGATGATGCGCGCCAACACGGAGCGCATCACCTCGGGCCTCGCCCCCTGACGCTCCGACCGGCCCCGACCGGCCCCGACCACGATCCCCCATCCCAGAAGCAAATCCGCACACAGAAAGGTCTCCATGACCATCGCATCACCATCGAAGACGCGCGGCGCCATCGCCGTCACCGCACTCGGCATCCTCGCCCTGACCGGCTGCGCGCAGACCACCCCGGCCGCTCCAGGCGAAGCGGTGGCAACCCCCGGGTCCGCCTCCGCTCCGGCATCGGAGACGGTCACGCTCACCTACGACGGCGGGCTCGTCGTTCTCGACGCCGCCACCCTCGAGGTGGTCGGCGACGTCCCCATCGACGGATTCACTCGCGTCAACCCCGTCGGCGACGGCCAGAACGTGCTGGTGACGACCGAAACCGGATTCCAGGTGCTCGACACCCGGGAGCCGGCCCTCACCGGCCTGACGTTCGAAGGCTCCAAGGCCGGCCACGCCGTGCCACACGCCGGCAAGACCGTGCTGTTCTTCGACGGCACCGGCGACTCCGTCATCTTCGACACGGATGCGCTCCTCGCCGACAACACGACACTGCCCGAGACCACGACGGTCGCGAGCGACGCCGCACACCACGGCGTCTCCATCGAGCTCTCGGACGGCACCTTCGTCACGACGCTCAGCGACCGCACCGGCATCGTCGCGACCGACGCCGACGGCAACGAGCTCGCCCGCTCGGCCGAGTGCCCCGGCGTGCACGGCGAGGGCACAGTGAAGGATGAGGTCGTCATCGTTGGCTGCGAGAACGGTGCGCTGGCCTACGCGAACGGCGAGATCACCAAGCTCTCGTCGCCGGACGACTTCGGCCGCATCGGCAACATGTTCACGACCGAGGAATCGGCCATCGCGCTCGGCGACTACAAGTCGGATCCGGACGCCGAGGGATACCTGCTCCAGGCCTTCAGCCTCGTCGACACGGCGGCCGGCACCATCTCCGTGCACGATCTGCCAGAAGGGGTCGGCTACACTTTCCGCGACCTCGGTCGCGGCTCGGACAACGAGGCGATCATCCTCGGCTCCGACGGCTCGCTGCACCTCTTCGCTGAGGCGGACGGCTCGCTCATCACCTCGATCCCGGTCATCGACGCGTGGGAGGGGCCGGCCGAGTGGCAGGATGCTCACCCCGCGCTGAAGGTGCAGGACGGCGTCGCGTACGTCACCGACCCGGCCACGAGCACCATCCACGCGGTCGACCTCGAGACCGAGGAGATCACCACCTCGGAGACGCTCCCCGGAGTGCCGAACGAGATCGCACTGAGCTAGAGCGACCACCCGCCGCATCTCACGGCGCTGGTACCGCACCAGCCTGAGGAAAGCCAGGGGCGCATGGGGAGCACTCCCCATGCGCCCCGCAAGCGAACGGCAATATGATTCCGAACAGCGAGGCCCTCAGCCCCGCGATTGCAGGCATCGTGCTTCAGTGAAGCAGACGACAAGGAGAATGAGCATGCGCAGCGAGCTATTCGCGGAAGCGAACCGGGAGAGCCAGAGCACCGAGCGTTGGGTGCTGCAGTCGAAGAAGATGCTGCGCGTCGGCTTCGGCCCCGAGGTCCTCGCGGCCAAGGGCGCGATGGTCGCCTACCAGGGTCAGTTCGACTTCAAGCACGAGGGCTCCGGCGGCCTCGGCAAGTTCATGAAGAAGATGGTCTCGGGCGAAGGCGGCTCGCTCATGCGCGTCGGGGGTCAGGGCGAGGTCTTCTTCGCCCGCCAGGGCGCCGACGTCTTCACGCTCACGCTCGAGGGCGAGGGCATCACCATCAACACGTCCAACCTGCTCGCGTTCGACGCGAACCTGCAGTGGGACATCAAGATGCTCGCGAATGCGGGCATGATGACGGGCGGCCTCTTCAACCTCGAGGTCGGCGGACACGGCACCGTTGCCGTGTCGAGCGACGGACCCCCCATGGTGCTCGACTGCTCCGTGCAGCCCACCTTCGTCGACCCGCAGGCGGCGATCTGCTGGTCGCAGAACCTGCAGCCGACCATCAAGAACGACTTCAAGATGGGCTCGCTCATCGGCCGCGGATCCGGTGAGTCGTTCCAGCTGGCGTTCCACGGCCCCGGGTTCGTGGTCGTGCAGCCGAGCGAGGGCGTGCCGATCGTCGCCCCCGCCTGAGGAGACCGGGCCGGTTCGGCGCTGAAGGGCGGCACCGAGTTCGTCGTCGATGTCGGTTCGAGCGCACTGAGCTGAACGACGCGGCAGCATGACGGAGGCGGGTGGCGGATCGAGGAGATCCGCCACCCGCCTCCGTCGTGCTCGGCCGGTGCGCGCTCGGCCGGTCAGCGGCGCTTCTTGAAGAGCGTGCCGAACACGCCGCGCACGACCTCGCGCACGATCGTCTGGCCGGTGCGGGAGCCGAGGAGGTCGCTCACGACATTCCCACTGCCGGTGTCCTGCCTCGCCCTGGTGGTGGTCCGCGTCTGCGTGCGCGAGCGCGCGGCCTTCTCTGCGCGCTCCCGCTCCTTCGCATCCTTCGCCGCCTGCTTCTCAGCCTCGGCGGCCGCAGCTTCCGCGCGCTCCCGTTCTGCCGCCGCGTTCATCTTCGCCGTGAGCACCTCGTGCGCCGACTGCGGGTCGAGTACCGGCGAATACCGCGGGTACAGGGACGACGAGGCGACCAGCTGGCGGAGGCCCTCTTCCGGGGTCGGCGACATAGAGGCCTGCGGGGCCCGCAGCCGAGTCCAGGCGACCGGTGAGGGAGCGCCCTTCTCGTTCATGACCGTGACGATCGCCTCACCGGTGGCGAGCTGCGTGAGCACCGCTTCGAGGTCGTACCCGCTCTTGGGATACGTGCGCACCGTCTGCCGCAGGGCGGTCGCATCGTCCGGCGTGTGCGCGCGCAGCTGGTGCTGGATGCGCGAGCCGAGCTGGGCGAGCACGTCATCCGGCACGTCCTTGGGCGTCTGCGTGACGAAGAAGATGCCGACGCCCTTGGAGCGGATGAGCCGAACGGTCTGCGTGATCTGCTCGATGAACGCCTTCGACGCGCCGGAGAAGAGCAGGTGCGCCTCGTCGAAGAAGAACACGAGCTTCGGCTTGTCGAGGTCGCCGACCTCGGGGAGCTCGTTGAACAGATCCGCGAGGAGCCACATGAGGAACGTCGAGAAGAGCGCCGGGTTGCTGGCCACGCCGGGCAGCTCGAGCAGGCTGACGACCCCGCGCCCGTCGTCCGTCACTCGCAGGAACTCACGCGTGTCGATCTCGGTCTCGCCGAAGAAGATGTCTGCGCCCTGCTCGGAGAAGTTCACGAGCTCCCGCAGGATCACGCCGGCAGTCTGCTTCGAGAGCCCGCCGATCCCCTCGAGCTCGGCCTTGCCCTCGGCGCTCGTGAGGTACTGGAGCACCGTGCGCAGGTCCGAAAGGTCGACGAGTGCGAGCCCGTGCTCGTCCGCGAAGTGGAAGACCAGGCCGAGGCTCGACTCCTGCGTCTTGTTGAGGCCGAGCACCTTGGAGAGCATGAGCGGTCCGAAGCTCGACACGGTCGCGCGGATGGGAACGCCGACACCGCGCCCGCCGAGGGAGAACACCTCTGTCGGCGCGGCTGCGGGCACCCAGTCCTGGCCGATGCCCCGCGTGCGCGCGAGCAGCTTGTCGTTCGGCTCGCCCGGGGTGGCGATGCCGGACAGGTCTCCCTTGATGTCGGCCGCGAACACGGGGACCCCCGCCGCCGAGAGCTGTTCTGCGAGGACCTGCAGGGTCTTGGTCTTGCCGGTGCCCGTGGCCCCGGCGACGAGCCCGTGTCGATTCGTCATCGCAAGCGGGATGCGCACGGGCACCCCTGGGACGGCCTCGCCGTTCACGATGGCGCCGATCTCGAGCGCAGCCGCCTCGAACGCGTACCCGGCACGCACGGCCTCGAGCTGCTGCTCGTCCAGCGGACCGGATGCGCTCGCCGCGGTGGCGGTGGCGGGATCGGGCTCGGTGGCCGCGGAGGCCTCTGCCTCGGCGGCGGCGAGGGCGGCCGTGGCTTCCTCGAGTGCTCTGCGTGCGGCTTCGATACGGGCATCGGCGTCAGTCATGGCACCAGGCTAGTCACTCCTAGACTTGGTTCCATGCCTCAGCTGGAAGCGTCCGTGATCGTGCCACTCTCCCCCGACGAGGCGTTCGCGCTCGCGCACACCGTTGGCGAGGCACGCAGCTGGGACCCCGGCGTCGTCCGCAGCCAGTACATCCGCGGTGCAAGCGCACCCGCCCCCGGCGCGCACTTCTTCACGAAGACGCCGAGCGGGCGGCGCATGATCCTCGAGCTGCGGGTTGTGCACGCACCGCTCATGAGCTCCGCTGAGATGGTCAAGGGCCCGGCCTGGCTCGCCTCGTTCGGCGAGGGCTGGCGGTTCGAGGCGGTCGACGGCGGCACGAAGGCGACCTGGAAGTACACGTACAAGCTCGCGTCCCCGGTCTTCGCCTCGACGCTGGGAGCGGCGACGAAGCCCGTGTTCGAGCGCGAACTGCAGGAACGTGCAGAAGCGTTCGCGTCGAGAGCAGATGAGCTCGCGGCCAGCTGACCCCGAAACCGCTAGGCGGCGGGCAGGTAGGCCGCCCACTCGGGCAGCTCGCGCTCGACGCTGCGCGGCGACCAGCCGGTGGCCCGCGGTGGGCGCGGGGTGAGGCGGAGTCGCCACCCCATCTCCCCCGGAGTCTTGTCGCCCTTGACGTTGTTGCACCGCAGGCAGCATGCGACGAGGTTCTCCCAGCTGTCGCGCCCTCCTCTCGAGCGGGGCAGGATGTGGTCGATCGTGTTCGCGAACCCGTCGCAGTAGCCGCACCGGTTCGCGTCCCGGCGCAGCACGCCCTTCCGGCTGACGGGCTGCATGCGCGCCATCGGCACCCGCACGTACCTCGTCAGCAGGATGACGCGGGGCCGCTCCCAGACCCCGCTGGACGCGAGCACCGGATGCTCCTCATCCACATCGATGACGCTTGCCTTGCCATGGAGCACCAGCACGAGCGCCCGCCGGTCGGAGACCACCCCGAGTGGTTCGTAGCCTGCGTTCAGGACAAGAGTTCGCATCGCGGACCTGCTTTCGCATCCGTACGAAAAAAGGGCACCGCCCGGATCGGCGGCACCCTTGAATCGAGTAGGTAGATGGACTGACGAGACTCGCCGGCCTGTATTCGCATGGTCTGACAGGCTTCACCGCTCTGGTAGACGTCGAGGGCTGAGCACGCGCGCGCATCCGTGGCGTGGATGCTGCTGCGTGCCCTCATTGACGCTCCCGAGTGTCGTCGATCTGGCATCAGCGTAGACCACGCATGCAGAATGCGGGAGGGGCATCTTCGCTTGTTCACGGGCCGGAAAGGCCCGAGACAGGAAGCTGCCCCTCCCGCATCAGGAGGACCGTGGGGTCAGAGGCGCACGAAGTAGTAGCTGCCGCCTGCGTCGAGGCCGCCGAGCTCGACCATGCGGCCCTCGGTCGGAGCGTCGATCATCTGTCCGTTGCCGGCGTAGATGCCCACGTGGAAGTTCGGGAAGATGACGAGGTCGCCCGGCTGCGGGTCGGAGACTCGCGTACCGGCGGCTGCCTGCGCGCTCACGCCGTGCGCGACATCCACACCGTGGAGGCCGAAGACGTACTTCACGAGTCCGGAGCAGTCGAACCCGTCTGGCGTCGCTCCCCCGAACACGTACGGCGAGACGCCGATGAACTGCGAGGCGGTCTCGACGACGCTTGCGCCGACAGTACTCTGTCCGGTCGCACCGCTGGCGTCAGCCCTCGTCGCGTCTTCCGAAGTCGCCTCGGTCGTCGGCTCGGGCGTCGCCACGGCGGCGACCTGGTCTGCACTGAAGCTGACGACCGATGTCTCGGTGCGGTCGGTGACGGTCTCTGGTGCCGGGACGGCGGGGGTCGCGTCGGCGACAGCATCGGCGATGGCCGCCTCGACGGACGCCTGGTCGTTCTGCGCGTCTGCGTTGGTGTCGTCGGAGGTGCCGTCCTGGGCTGCGACGGCGCTGGAGAGGCTCGCCTCACTGGCCGGAGCGGCCATCGTGCTCGGCACGATGGCACCTGCGGTCGTGACCGCGGCGAGCGAAGCCGCGACAGCGAGGCCGCCAGCGATGCGACGCCGGGCGACGAGCTGCTTGGGGCGTGGGGCACGGATCGTCATGGCACGCTCACCAGCGAACGATGCTGGCACCACGGATCCGGCGGTAGTCGTTCCGGCGGGCGCGGCGGGTACCTGCTCGGCGGGGACGACCGAGAGCAGCGAGGTGATCGCGTTGCGCTCGATGCGACCGGTCTCTTCGGCCTGAGCGGGTGCGGTGGGCTGCGGGCTTGCGACAGAGGCGAACGCCGATGCGCTCAGCGAGGTCGTTGCGTCCGCGACGGGGCGCACACCGGTCTGGCGTTCGATGGCGCGTGCCTCGCGACGAGTCAGCGTGGTGCTCATGGATTTCCTTCGGGTGGAGCTGAGCACCGACCGGTGCCCTGGACTCCGAAGAGCGTATCGGTTTATAACGAAATTGTCACGCTGGGATCACAGAAGCATCCCAAAAGACACGTTTGCATAACAACAAATGACGCCGCGCACAGCAAATGCTGTGCGCGGCGTTGTGGTTCAACGAGCCGGAGCTCGCTGGACAGCTCTAGTTGAACGTGTAGTAGACAGGGTTGCTCCACCAGATCGAGCGGTACTGCACGACCTTGCCGCCGTAGCCGGGTGAGTCGATGACCATGCCGTCGCCGGCGTAGATGCCGATGTGCGCCCCAGGCTGCACGACGAGGTCGCCGGGCTGGGGGCTCGAGGTCTGGCGGGCGCCGGCGATCTGGTTGCTGACCGATCCGGAGAGCGAGATGCCCTGCGTGGCGTAGACCGCCTTGGTGAGGTCGGTGCAGGCAGGGAAGTAGGAGCCGACGTAGCTGTGTGCGGCGGCGATCAGGCTCGACGTGTCGACGTTGCCCGACCCCCCTGCGGATGATCCCGATGAGGATGACGACGAGGTCGTCGAGGTCTGGCTGCTCGTGCCGCCGCCAGACGAGGTGCTGGACGAGGTCGACGACTCAGCAACAGGCTCCTGCGTCTCCTCTGGAGTCGGAGTCGGAGTCGGAGTCGGGGTCTCGGCGACCGCGGCCAGGTCGTCGCTCGAGATGGAGACGACCGTCGAGTCAGTGCGGTCGACGGCGACTTCGGGCGCCGCGACGAGGGCGGCTTCCTCGGCGGGCGCGGCCTCAGCGGCGGGAGTGGTGGTGGCGTCGGCGGGAGCAGCAGTCGCGTCCGGCGCGGTCGCTGCGACCAGGTTGGCCTGCGACTGCACCTCACTCGACCCGTCCGCGACAGCTGCTGGGACGACGATGCCTGCCGTGGCGGCTGCGGCGACCGTCGCGGCGGCGGCGAAGCTCGCGGCCGTGCGGCGGCGACCGCGGGCGACGAGGGCGGCTGGCTTGGCCGCACGGATGCTGACCGCTCGGCCCGTGAAGGCCTCCGAGATGGCGGTCACGTCGGCCGAGGGCGCGTCGTCGGACTGCTCGGCGCGGTCGACCGCGGGCGCAACGGGAAGGACGGAGACGAGCGAGCCGTGCTGGTTGCGCTCGATGCGAGCCGTGTCGTGCACGGATGCTGCTGTGGCGTCAGGACGCGAGGCCTTCGTGGCCGAGAGCTCGGCGATGGACGCGTCGATGACCGGGGCAGAGGCCCCGGTGACTGCCGCGGGAGCGGCGGCTGGCCTGACTCCGGTCTGCCGCTCGATCGCGCGGGCTTCGCGGCGGGTCAGCACCTTGGTGCTGTCCGTGCGCGGGGTGCTCGATGTGCTCAAGACTTCTCCTCGGGTGTTTTCGAACACCGTTGGAACCGGCATCCTCGACGTGTTCGAGCCTACACAAAGGTCACAGAATTGTCACGACCAGGTCACAAATCAATGCACGCGGAATCACGGAGCAATAACGACGAAACGCGCCCAGCCAGAGCTGGACGCGCTTGTCGAGGTGAGTCGCTGCTTAGCGGAGCGTCACGTAGTAGGGGCTACCCCATGAGATAGAGCGGTACTCCACGGAGCGCCCGCCGTAACCCGGGTCATCGATGACCATGCCGTTGCCAGCGTAGATGCCGATGTGCTCGCCGGGCCAGACGACGAGATCGCCGGGCTGCGGGTTCGTGGTCGGCGTCCCCATGGCTGCCTGCGCGGAGACGCCGCGCGGAAGCGAGATACCGACAGCCGCGTACGCGGCCTGCGTGAGCAGGTCGCACGCACCGAAGTGTGATCCCACGTAGCTCATGGCCGCCGCAGAGACACTCGAGGAGTCAACGCTCTGACCTGCGGTCGATGCCGAGGTGGCCTGGCCGGAGGTGCTTCCACCGGTGGACGTCGTACCGCCGGTCGATGCGCGGGTGTCTGCCGTTGCCGTGGGCTCAGGAGTTGCGACGACTTCGGCGACCTGGTCGCTCGAGAACGTCACGACACTCGACTCGGTGCGGTCGACGGCAACTTCTGGAGCCGCGACGAGGTCGACGGAGACCTGCTCAGCAGCTTCCTGCTCGGTTGCCTCTGCCGTTGCGCTGGGCTCGGCGGCCGGGGTCTCGGTCTCGACCGTGGTCGCACCAATGAGGTTGGCCTGCGCCTGGCTGGCGTCATTGCCGTCGGCAACAGCCGCGGGAACGACGACGCCCGCCGTGGCGATTGCCGCGACAGTCGCGGCGGCGGCGAAGCCACCTGCCGTGCGGCGACGCTGTCGAGCGACAAGCGTCGCAGGCTTGGCCGCGCGGATGCTCACGGAGCGGCACGCGAATGCCTCGGGGATCTCGATGACATCGGCGAGCTTCGTCTCGACGGCCTCATCGCCAGCGACCTGGGGCAGTGCCGTGGTCGTGGGAAGCACGGAGACGAGCGCACCGAGTTCGTTGCGCTCGATGTGTGCGGTGTCGTGCACAGACGCAGAGGGCGCTGAGGTGATCTCTGCGACCGAAGCCTCGATCACCGGCGCGGACACACCCGCGACACCGACGGTCGCCACCGGGCGCTGGCCCGTGAGGCGCTCGATCTCGCGAGCCTGGCGTCGCGTCAGCGGTGCCGTGGCGTTCGAAAAGTTTTCCAAGTCGTTCCTCCAGCGCCTGACTCCTGGGAGCCGATCCCGCTCTTGCCTGTTACCAGGGGAAGCTAGGTCGAGGAGCGGGATGCGGCGCCTCGGCCTGCCAGCTATGCAGATTGCATAGCTCATGACTCGGACAACACTAGTGGAAAACCTGTGAATTGTCACGCTTCGGTGTCAGAACCCTAACGCCGCGGTAACGATGCCCGGAATAGAGCGGAAGTCAGGCGCTTCGAGGTCCGCAGAATGCGGAGGAGATCTTCAGCTGGCCGTGACCAGATCTCAGCCTAGCGCACCTTCGGGGCTCAGGATCGCATCCACGTAGACGTGCTCTGCAGTCTCCAGCGAGACCTCGACACCGATGCCGCCTGAGGCAGGCAGGAGACCGATCCAGGCACCGCGACGCTGCAGCGTGACCTGGGTGCCTGGGAGGACCCCGGCCTCGCGAAGCAACGTGAGCGTCTGCAGATCGGACTGCACCGGCTCGCCGAGGCGACGCACCTTCGCGAGGACCGGCTCGGTCGACGTCGCGCCGCTCGCCGCGACCTCGAGCAGCGTCGAGACGCTCACGACTCCGGACAGGAAGTCCTCTGCGGGCTCGGCACCGAACTCGTCGAGGCCGGGAATCGGCGTGCCATATGGCGACTCGCTCGGGCGACCGAGCATCTCGAAGATGCGCTGCTCGGCCTCGTCGCTCATGACATGCTCCCAGCGGCAGGCCTCTTCGTGCACCTGTGCCAGGTCCAGGCCGATCACGTTCGCGAGAAGCCCCTCAGCGATGCGGTGCTTCCGAAGCACCCGCGTGGCCTTCGCGCGACCGTCGATGGTGAGCACGAGCCTGCGGTCGCTCGCGACGGAGACGAGTCCGTCGCGCTCCATGCGGGCGATCGTCTGCGACACCGTCGGCCCCGAGTGGCCGAGCCGCTCGGAGATCCGAGCGCGAAGCGGGGTGATGCCCTCTTCCTCGAGGTCGAGAATGGTGCGGAGATACATCTCCGTGGTGTCCACCAGATTGGTCACGCCCCGCCACCTCCCGTTGCATTGGTCCGCCAAGCCTAGCGGCGAGCGAGGCCACTCGCGCGCATAGGCTTGCAGCATGCCTGACATTCGCATCCCGACTGAGTTCATTCCGCTCGACGGCCGATTCGGCTGCGGCCCGTCGGTCGTACGGCCCGCACAGATCGACCACCTCGTCGCAGGGGCCACGAGCATCCTCGGCACCTCGCACCGCCAAGCGCCGGTGAAGGACCTGGTCGGCCGGGTCCGCTCCGGGCTCTCGTCGCTCTACCGACTTCCCGACGGCTACGAGGTCCTCCTCGGCAACGGCGGGTCGACCGCGTTCTGGGACTCGGCCGCTTTCGGCCTGATCTCCGACCGCGCGCAGAATCTGACGTTCGGCGAGTTCGGCGGGAAGTTCGCCAAGGCCGCGGCAGCCCCGTGGCTCACGGCCCCCGACGTGCGCTCCGCCCAGCCCGGCACCATCGCCGCCCCCGAGGCCCTCGCCGGCGTCGACGTCTATGCCTGGCCGCACAACGAGACGTCGACGGGCGCGATGGCTCCCATCCGCCGCGTGCACGGCGACGAGGGCGCCCTGACCGTCATCGACGCGACGAGCGCTGCCGGCGGCGTCGACATCGACATCAGCGAGACGGACGTCTACTACTTCGCTCCGCAGAAGAACTTCGGTTCGGACGGCGGCCTCTGGATCGCGATCGCGTCGCCCGCCGCTCTCGAGCGCATCGAGCGCATCGCAGCCTCCGACCGGTACATCCCCGACTTCCTGAAGCTCAGCAACGTGGTCGAGAACTCGCGGAAGAACCAGACGCTCAACACTCCCGCGATCTCGACGCTCCTGCTCCTCGAGGCCCAACTCGACTGGATCAACGGCAACGGCGGACTCGCCTGGGCCGACAGCCGGACCCGCACATCCTCCGGGATCATGTACGACTGGGCCGAGGCCTCGGCGCATGCCACCCCGTTCGTCGCGAACCCGGCGGAGCGCTCGCAGGTCGTCACCACGATCGACTTCAACGACGACGTGGACGCCGCCGCGATCGCTGCGGCACTCCGCGCCAACGGCATCGTCGACACGGAGCCCTACCGCAAGCTCGGCCGCAATCAGCTGCGGGTGGCGACCTTCACCTCCGTCGACCCCGACGATGTCCGTCGTCTCACCGGTGCCATCGACTACGTGATCGAGCACCTGGGCTGAGTCGATCTCGCGCGGAGAGCGAGCAGCGACGACGAAGAAGGGGCGTCACCAGCAGCTGCTGGTGACGCCCCTTCTGGCTCCGCGGAAGGCGCCAGCGTCGGACTAGTCCTCCGTGCGAGCCGAGTCCGCGGCGGGCGAGTCCACGGCCCCCGAGTCGTCGGAAGCGGCTTCTGGCTCGAAGTCGACCCCATCGAGCACGTCGTCCATGTCGTCGGCGAACTCGCGGATGTCGGCGGCTTCGCCGAATTCGACGGGGTCCCTCGCAGGAAGCTCGTCCTCGCTTCTCGGCACGACCACCACGCGGCGGCGCTTGCCACGAGCCTTCGCCTTGGCGGCGGGCTCGGCTTGCACCGCAGCGACGGCGGACCGGTCGGAGTCGACGGACTCGTCGGCAGCGCCTCCCACATCCGCTTGGACGTTGGGAGCGGTCTCCACCGACTTGACGGCCTTCTTGCGCTTCCGACGGTCAGGCTTCTGCGCGGGGCTCTCGTCGGACGACTCGTCCGGCTTGCCATCGGCCAGCTCGACCGCCTCGGGGCTGGCCTGGTCGACGCGCTTGCGCCGCGACTTCTTCGGCTTCCCCTCGCTCGGTGCTTCGTCGACGGGAGCGCCGGACCCTTCCTCGGGAGTGCCGCCGCGGTCAGAGCTGCCAGCCCCGAGGTCGTCTCCGGCCTCCGACTTCGACTTCTTGGCAGACTTGTCCTTCTTGCGCTTCTTCTTCTTCGGCTTCTCAGCCGCTGCGCCCGAGTCGACGTCCTCCGCAGACGCATCCGCAGACGAGAGCTGACCCGGCTCGGCAGTGGCCTCGTTCTCCCCCTGCTCCGCACCTGTCGGCTCGACCTCGGCGGTCCCGTCGGCACCGATGCGGCGGCGCGTGCGAGTGCGGCGGATGCGCTTGCTCGACTTCGGAGCAGGCTCCTCGCCCGTCACCTCGGCCGGTTCGACGCCGCCCTCGACCGCTTCGCCAGCCTCGAGCAGCTGCGCTGCCTCGTAGTCGGCGAGTCGGTCGGACCACGGCACCCACGAGGGTGCGAGCAGCGCTCCGTCCCCGGGCAGAAGCTCGACCTCGAGCACCGTCGGCTCCGCCTGGTCGACGAGCCGAACCAGCGAGACGTTCCAGCGCCAATCCGGATATCCGGGCAGACGCGTCGTGTACTGCAGGGTGTAGACGCCATCATCCGTCTCCGGGACGACGGCGACGAGCTCGCCGAGCTCCGAGGCCGGCGTCACGTCCAGCAGCGCGGCCCACGCGAGCCGTCGCGACGGTTCGAGCTCGGCCGCGTCGAGAGCGACCCCGAGCGGGGCTGGAAGCACGGCCTCGTTCGTCATCAGGCGTCCAAGTCGTCCGCGACGCGACGGAGCATCGCTGCGATCTTCGCGCCCTGCGGCTTCTCTGGGTAACGGCCTCGACGCATCGCGCCGCCAACCGTGTCGAGCAGCTTCACGAGGTCCTCGATGATGACCGCCATGTCATCAGGCGACTTGCGCTGGATGCGCGCGACGCTCGGTGGCGCCTCGAGGACACGAACCGACAGCGCCTGCGCACCGCGTCGGCCGTCGGCGATGCCGAACTCGAGCTTCGTTCCCGGGCGCACCGACGAGGTCCCTGCTGGCAGCGCCGTCGCGTGCAGGAAGATCTCCTGACCGTCGTCGGCCGCAATGAAACCGAATCCCTTGTCCTCGTCGTAGAACTTCACCTTGCCGGTGGGCATGGCCATCTCCTTGTTCGGCGCGTAGAGCACCAGATCGAACTTTCACAGGCGGGGTGGCGAACTGCGCCTCCCCTGGTCGACCGCGGCGTGCGGCTGATCCGAACCAGTCTACGGTGGCGCGCATGTCGATTAGTCTGGTTCGGTGACCTCTTCCAACGGCGCCCCCATCGCGAAGGGCGAACGCATCCTCGCCTTCATGTCCCTCGGCATCGCGGCGATCTCGTTCATCGCGCTCCTGGTGCTTCTCGCGACGCCACTTCTCGGCATCGAAGTGGACGCCACCAATCCGATCTGGCCGACGCTGCTCTTCGTCACCTACCTCGGCTTCCCGATCGCGTTCCTCCTCATCCTGTCGCTCATCATCTGGCGCGTCGTCGCGAACCGACGTTCGCGGGGCAGGTCCGAGAACTGATAGACGCCTCCCCGAGCGCGCTGCGGGTGCTCCAACTCCTCCGCAGCCTCGATCGCACCGACCTCGCCGCCCTCGCAAGCTGGCGCAGGTTGTCGATGCGCGGCTCGAACGGGGCCATGGACATCGCCGAGGCCCTCGCAGATGAGGTCGCCATCGGCGAGGCCGTGGCCAGGCTCGGCTGGCGGGATGCGTCCCGCTTGGCCTCTGGCTCCGTGGAGGCACTGCAGCGCGCACGGCTTCGAGGCCTCGCCGTCGGAACTCCGGAGGCACCCGAGCTCCTGCCCGCCGCGTCCGCCGCCCTCACCCGACAGCTTGCCGGGTCGGGCGACGATGCGAACATCGAGCAGGCCGACCTCGCTCCGCTCCCGCAGGCCACCGAGCGCGCCCACGGCGCAGCCCAGCTCGCGGCAGACGCGATCGCCTCGCTCGACCTCGCCCCGCGCGCCTACCGGGACGGTCGGGGTGGCCTGCAATTCGGCGCTACGACGGTCCGGCGCATCGCCGCCGAGCTGCACACCGAGCAGACCGTGCTCTCGCCGCTCTTCGAGTGGATGCTCGACCTGGGCCTCTGCAGCCCGGTCGCGGATGCGATGCGCCCGACGGCCGCCGGGCGCACGTTCAGACTGAGCGCTCCGCTCGATCGCTGGCGCCGACTGGCCGAGTGCTGGCTCGCCGAGCTCAGCGTGGCAGACCGCGCAGGACTGCTCAGCGACAGCGCGAGACACGCGACCCCGCAGACGGAGCTCCTCGGGCTGACCGTCGAGGGCCGGCTCAGCCAGCTCGGGCTCCTCCTCGCGCACGACGACCTCCCTGCTGCGGCCGAGCTCCTCGCGTCCGCGCTCCCTGAGGAGGTGGCGGGCGTCTATCTGCAACCCGACCTCTCGATCATCGCGCCCGGCCCGCTCGCCCCCGTCGACGAGCAGGCGCTGCAATCGGTGGCGTCCCTTGAGCGACGAGGTCTCGCGTCGAGCTACCGCCTCTCCGAGGCGTCCGTCACGCACGCCCTCGGCACGGGCCTCTCCATCTCCGACATCGAGGCGACGCTGGCGAGACTGTCCCTCACGGGCATCCCCCAACCGGTCGAGTACCTGCTTCGCGAGGCCTCCAACCGGCACGGCAGGGTCCGGGTCCGCGAGCATCCCGTGAGGCCGGGGACCATCGTCACGAGCCAGGACCCCGCCCTCATGGACGCGCTCCGGGTGGATGCCGCGGTCGCTCCGCTCGGGCTGCGTCAGTCGGGGGAAGGCGCGCTCGTCTCCTCGGCGTCTCGCGACACCGTCGTGCTGATGCTCCTCGACGCCCGGTACCCGGCGAGCGCCGAGAACGCCGAGGGTCAGCTCGTTCCCCTGCGACCGAGGGAGACGGCCCCCGCTCGGGAGCTCGGCCCCAGCGACGCCGCACTGCGCTTCGCGGATGCGCTGCACGACGAGGCGACCCGGCTCGATGCCGGTGACGACGCGCAGACCTGGGTGCAACGGCAGCTGGAAGTGGCCAGGCGAGCGAAGAGCGAGGTCACCGTGCGCGTGGACCTCGGCGGCGGCAAGGAGACCACGCTCCGTCTCGTGCCGATGAGCGTCGCGGCGGGCAGACTGCGAGCGCGCGACCTCGCGGCCGACGTCGAGCGAACCCTGCCCATCCGCGCGATCCTCGAAGTGCAGCTCTCCGAGCAGCCGGACGTCGAGTAGCCACCCACGCATTCTCAGCGCGTCAACGACAGGCACTCAGGCGCACGGACGTCGACGAGTATGATCGACCGTTATGGCACTTGGACCGTTGATCGTACAGAGCGACAGAACTGTCCTGCTCGAAGTGGCGCATCCCGACGCTGAAGCAGCCCGCCACGCGCTGGCCGTGTTCGCCGAACTGGAACGCGCGCCCGAGCACATCCACACCTACCGCATCACGCGCCTCGGGCTCTGGAACGCACGCGCCGCCGGGCACGAGGCCGACGAGATGCTCGATGTGCTCGAGCGCTTCGCGAAGTTCCCGGTCCCCGCCTCGGTCTCCGCGGAGATCCGCGAGACGGTGGCGCGCTACGGCAAGCTCGTCATCTCCCGAAACGATGACGGTGAGCTCATCGTCTCCAGCGACGACCCCGCCGTGCTCCTGCAGATCTCCAAGGCCAAGCACGTCGCGCCACTTCTCGAAGGACCGACGGGAGAGTCAGGATTCCGTGTCCAGGCGTGGGCCCGCGGCGAGCTCAAGCAGCAGCTCGTGAAGCTCGGCTGGCCGGCGGAGGACCTCGCCGGGTACACCCCTGGCACGCCGCACGCCATCGCGCTCGACGAATCCGAATGGCAGCTGCGCGACTACCAGCGCTCCGCCGTCGACCATTTCTTCGAGGGTGGCTCAGGGGTCGTCGTGCTCCCCTGCGGCGCCGGCAAGACCCTGGTGGGTGCCGGCGCGATGGCGACCGCGTCCACGAGCACCCTCATCCTCGTGACGAACACCGTCTCCGCGAGGCAGTGGCGCGACGAGCTGCTGCGTCGAACCACGCTCACAGAGGAAGAGATCGGCGAGTACTCGGGAGAGATCAAGGAGATCAAACCCGTCACGATCGCCACGTACCAGATCCTCACTGCGCGCCGGAAGGGTGTCTACACGCACCTGTCGCTGCTCGACGCCCTCGACTGGGGCCTCATCGTCTACGACGAGGTGCACCTCCTCCCGGCCCCCGTCTTCAAGCTCACCGCCGAACTGCAGGCGCGGCGACGACTCGGCCTCACCGCGACGCTCGTGCGCGAGGACGGCCGCGAAGGCGACGTGTTCAGCCTCATCGGACCCAAGCGGTTCGACGCCCCGTGGAAGGACATCGAGGCGCAGGGCTACATCTCGCCGGCCAAGTGCTACGAGGTGCGCGTCGACCTCCCATACGAGACCCGCATGGAATATGCGGCGGCCAGCGACGACGAGCGCTACCGCATCGCCGCGACGGCGCCGGCCAAGCACGAGCTCGTGAAGGCCCTCATCCGCAAGCACGAGGGTGAGAACATCCTCGTCATCGCGCAGTACCTCGACCAGATCGACAGCATCGCCGAGGAGCTCGGCGTGCCCAAGCTCACGGGCCAAACACCCATCGCCGAACGCGAGGAGCTCTTCCAAGCGTTTCGCGAGGGACGTGAGAAGGTGCTGGTCGTGTCGAAGGTGGCGAACTTCTCTGTCGATCTCCCCGACGCCTCCGTCGCCGTTCAGATCTCCGGCTCGTACGGGTCGAGGCAGGAGGAGGCCCAGCGCCTCGGCCGCCTGCTGCGTCCGAGCTCGAGCGGCGTGACCGCGTCGTTCTACACGCTCGTCTCACGCGAGACGGTCGACCAGGACTTCGCGCAGAACCGGCAGCGCTTCCTTGCCGAGCAGGGATACTCGTACGAGATCTTGGACGCCGACGCGATCCTCGCCCCTGCCTAGCACCCACCGTCCGCACCGATCACACGCGGGCGAGCAGCTCCACGTGGGTCATGACGAACTCGGCATCGCCGTCCTCGGCCCACGCGGACCAGGCGTCGGCGATCTGCTGGAGATCGCCCGCCGAGGCGATGCCCCTGGCACGCGCGTCCTCCGCGAAGCGGGAACGTGTGGCACGCTCCGCCCAGGTGGATCCCCACCACTCTCGCTCGTCGGGCGTCGCGAAGATCCAGGCGCTGGCCGTCAGGCGCGTCTCGTCGAGGCCAGCGGCCCTCGCCCAGCGCCGGAGGAACCGTCCGGCATTCGGCTCGCCGTCGTTCGAACGCGCGACACGGTCGTAGATCGCGAGCCAGTGGTCGAGGGCCGGGAGCTGGGGAGACCAGACGCAGGTCCCGTAGTCGACGTCCCTCACCGCGATGAGCCCGCCTGGCTTCGTCACGCGGCGCATCTCCCGCAGGGCGGCCACCGGGTCGGCGAGATGCTGGAGCACCTGATGCGCATGCACCACATCGAACTCGCCGTCAGCGAAGTCGAGCGCGTAGACGTCCCCGAGGAGGAACCTCGTGCGAGTGTCCCCGCGATCGGCGGCCGCGGCACGCGCAACGCCGAGTGGCTCGTCGACGACCTCGATGCCCGTGACCTGCCCGGTGCTCCCGACCCGGCCTGCGAGGTCGAGCGTTATCGAACCGGGCCCACAACCGACGTCGAGCACGCGCATCCCCGCTTCGAGCTCGGGAAGCAGGTAGGCGGCGGAGTTCTCCGCCGTGCGTCGACCATGCGATCGAAGCACGCTCGAGTGATGGCCGTGGGTGTACCTCGGTGCTGCGGAGTCATCCATGTCGGCACAGTAGCGCAACGGATCACGCCGACCGTGCGCGCATGCGCGACCCAGCAGATTAGCGCACCCGCATAGCCGAGACACCGCGCGCCGTCAGACTTCACTCAGACGGCGTCAAGATACTTAGTGCATGACTGATGGCCCCAAGATTCTCGTCGTTGACGACGAGCCAAACATCCGCGAACTCCTGTCGACCAGCCTGCGTTTCGCAGGGTTCATGGTGCGTGCCGTCGGCAACGGCGCCGCCGCGATCTCTGCCGTCATCGAAGAGGAGCCCGACCTCATCGTCCTCGACGTCATGCTCCCAGATATGAACGGCTTCGGCGTCACCAAGCGCCTCCGCGCATCCGGGTACACGAGCCCCATCCTCTTCCTCACGGCGAAGGATGACACCGACGACAAGATCGAGGGCCTCAACGCAGGCGGTGACGACTACGTCACCAAGCCATTCAGCCTCGACGAGATCGTCGCCCGCATCAAGGCGATCCTCCGCCGCACCATGCAGGCCGAGGAGGAAGCGGTCATCCGCACAGGCGAGCTCACCATGGACCAGGACACCCACGAGGTGTTCATCGGCGACGAGCCCATCGAGCTCTCCCCCACGGAGTTCAAGCTGCTGCGCTACCTCATGCTCAACCCGAACCGCGTGCTCTCCAAGGCGCAGATCCTCGACCACGTCTGGGAGTACGACTTCAACGGCGACGCCGGAATCGTCGAGTCGTACATCTCCTACCTGCGTCGCAAGCTCGACCAGTTCACCGAGGAGCCCCTCATCCAGACCAAGCGCGGCTTCGGCTACATGCTGAAGGTCTCCGGGGCCAAGGCCTGACAGAGGTGACCAGGCTCGGTCACGAGGGGAAGTAGGCGGTGCCGTTCAAGGCCTGGCGCTGGGATCGGCTCTCGCTTCGCAACAAGCTGACGATCGTCAACATTACCCTGTTGACGTTCGGCATCGTCGTGGCCGGCATCGGCACGACGTTGCTGCTGCGGCCGACGCTCGTGTCTCAGACCGACTCGCAGCTGAGCGTCTACGCGAGCGATCCGACCCAGTTCCTCGCCGCCGACCCCTCGTCCCGGCTGATCACCTACGATGCGATCCGCATCGCACCCTCGACGCTGTACGTCGCCGTGCTCGACGCCGAGGGCAATGTCGTCGTCGACAACTGGGGGCAGTGGCAGCGCCCGCAGGCGATCGCGCCCGAGGTGCCCTCCGACGCCGCCACCCGAGGGAGCCAGAGCCTGTTCGACATCGAGGACCCGCTCGGCGCGACGTGGCGCACGATCACCGTTCCGGAGGGCGAGTACGCCGCCGACCAGGTCCGTGGCACGCTGCTCATCGCCGCTCCGCTCACGAGCGTCAACGCGACGATGGTCAACTTCCTGGCGATCTTCTTCGGTTTCGGGCTGACCGTCGTGATCTTCGGCGCGGCCCTGACACGGGTCCTCGTCTCCGCCACGCTGCTGCCGCTGCGCCAGGTCGAGGCGACGGCCATGCAGTTCGCCTCCGGCGACTACTCGCAGCGGCTGCCCGCCGGCACGCCGAACACCGAGGTCGGGCGCCTGTCGCGCTCCCTCAACACGATGCTCGTGCGGATCGACCACGCCTTCGATGAGCGCACCCGCACCATCGCCCAGATGCGCCGCTTCGTCGGCGACGCGAGCCACGAGTTGCGCACGCCGCTCGTCACGGTGCGCGGCTACGCCGAGCTCTACCGCATGGGCGCCCTCAACGACCCCGAGAAGGTCGGACAGGCCATGGAGCGCATCGAGAAGGAGGCGCTCAGAATGGGCGGTCTCGTCGAGGACCTCCTGCAGCTCGCGAGACTCGATGAGACCCGTGAGCTCGTGAAGGATGTCATCGACCTCGAGCCCATCGCAGAAGATGCCGCCATGGACGCGCACGCGACTTCGAAGGACCGCGTCGTCCGAGCGCTCCCAGTCCGCATCATCCAGGAGCCCCGAGATGAGCCTGATGTCTCGGGAACGGCGACGACGGGCGAGCTGCCAGCGCCGATCGACGCGGACGTGGTCCCCGTCGGTGATGCCGCTGCCCCGGAAGCCGCCGCAGCGAGGCGCGCCATCTGGCGCAGGCGACCGCTGCCACGCCCCGCGCTCCGCGGCTTCCCCATCCGCCGCCGAGGCACCGAGCCGAGCACGGGCGAGGCCCCGGAGGCCGAGGACGACTACGGCGACGTGCCTGCCATGGTGCATGCGAACGAGGACAAGGTGCGTCAGGCGATCTCGAACCTGCTCGGCAACGCCATGCGGTACACGCCCGAGGGCTCCCCGTTGGAAGTCGGCGTCACCGTCGACCTGCCGAATCAGCTCGCGATCGTCGACATCATCGACCACGGCGAGGGCATCCCGCCCCAGATCAGGGAGAAGATCTTCGAGCGGTTCTGGCGTGCGGACACCTCGCGGGCGCGCGAGACCGGCGGATCAGGGCTCGGCCTCTCGATCGTCTCCGCGATCATGAAGGCGCACGACGGCGAGGTCGACGTCTTCGAGACTGCGGGCGGCGGAGCAACCTTCCGTCTCAAGTTCCCACTCCTCATGTCCGCGCCTGTGGACAGCGCCTCGTCCACAGCCCCGAACTCCTGAAGTCTGCGCCGCGCTCCTCCCTCGTAGCCTTCTCGCGAGGTGCCGCCGGAACCGCCCGGCGGCCGACGAAGGGGGAACATCCATGGCCGTCTACATGGTCGACAGCGAGCAGCTGCAACTCACGGTGACGAACACGCACGCATCCATCGGCCGCGTCCAGGCGGAGGTGGCGGCCCTGCTGGGCAACCTGACCGCCCTGGAAGGCTCGTGGAGCGGCGAGGCGGCCACCGCCTTCCAGGGACTCGTGCAGCAGTGGCGTGCCACGCAGGCGCAGGTTGAGTCGAGCATCTCCGCGATCAACGGCGCGCTCGGCAGCGCGAGCGCGAGCTACGGCACCGTCGAGGGTGACGTGCGGCGGCTCTTCAGCGTCTGATTCGATCGGGTCCCGCGCGTGTGGCGGCGGGTACGACGAAGCGGGCGGCTCCCTGGGGAGCCGCCCGCTCGTCTACCTGCGCGTGGTGCTTAGAAGTCCATTCCAGCGCCCGGGTCCATCGCCGGTGCGCCAGCCTTCTCGGGCTTGTCGGCGACGACGACCTCGGTCGTGAGGAAGAGACCAGCGATCGACGCTGCGTTGAGCAGCGCGGAGCGCGTGACCTTCACTGGGTCGAGCACGCCGGCCTCGATGAGGTTGACGTACTCGCCGGTTGCGGCGTTGAGGCCCCAGCCGTCTTCGAGTCCGGCGACCTTCTCAGCCACGACGCCGGGCTCGAGGCCAGCGTTCGTTGCGATCTGCTTGAGCGGTGCGAGGATTCCGACCTTGACGATGTTCACGCCGGTCGCCTCGTCGCCCTGCAGGTCGAGCGAGCCGAGCACGCGAGCGCCAGCCTGGATGAGCGCGACGCCACCACCGGCGACGATGCCCTCTTCGACGGCAGCCTTCGCGTTGCGGACGGCGTCCTCGATACGGTGCTTGCGCTCCTTGAGCTCGACCTCGGTCGCGGCTCCGGCCTTGATGACGGCGACGCCACCGGCGAGCTTCGCGAGGCGCTCCTGGAGCTTCTCGCGGTCGTAGTCGCTGTCGCTGTTCTCGATCTCGGCGCGGATCTGGGCAACGCGGCCGGCGATCTGCTCGGGCGAGCCAGCGCCTTCGACGATCGTGGTCTCGTCCTTGGTGACGACGACCTTGCGGGCGGTTCCGAGGAGGTCGAGCGTGGTGTTCTCGAGCTTGAGTCCGACCTCTTCGCTGATGACCTGGCCACCGGTGAGGATGGCGATGTCCTGCAGCTGGGCCTTGCGGCGGTCGCCGAAGCCGGGAGCCTTGACGGCAACCGACTTGAAGATGCCGCGGACCTTGTTGACGATGAGCGTCGCGAGAGCTTCGCCCTCGACGTCCTCGGCGATGATGAGGAGCTGCTTGCCGGCCTGGATGACCTTGTCGACGACGGGCAGGAGGTCCTTGATGTTGGAGATCTTGCCGTTGACGATCAGGATGTACGCGTCTTCGAAGACGGCTTCCTGGCGCTCGGGGTCGGTGACGAAGTACTGCGAGAGGTAGCCCTTGTCGAAGCGCATGCCCTCGGTGAGCTCGAGCGTCGTGCCGAAGGTGTTCGACTCCTCGACGGTGACGACGCCTTCCTTGCCGACCTTGTCGATGGCCTCGGCGATGATCTCGCCGATCTGCGCGTCTGCGGCCGAGATGGACGCGGTGGCAGCGATCTGCTCCTTGGTCTCGACCTCCTTGGCGGAGGAGAGGAGCTCGGCGACGACTGCCTCGACGGCCTTCTCGATGCCGCGCTTGAGCGAGATCGGGTCTGCACCAGCTGCGACGTTGCGGAGGCCCTCGCGGACGAGTGCCTGAGCGAGGACGGTAGCCGTGGTCGTTCCGTCACCGGCGACGTCGTCGGTCTTCTTGGCGACCTCCTTGACGAGCTCGGCGCCGATCTTCTCGAACGGGTCCTCGAGCTCGATCTCCTTGGCGATGGAGACGCCGTCGTTCGTGATCGTGGGCGCGCCCCACTTCTTCTCGAGCACGACATTTCGGCCACGTGGGCCGAGGGTGACCTTGACCGCGTCGGCGAGCGTGTTCAGTCCACGCTCAAGCCCGCGACGGGCCTCTTCGTCAAAAGCGATGATCTTCGACATATGTGTACTGCGTCCTTTCCGGACGTGGTTCGTGAGGTTCGTGGTTGGCACTCGAACGAGGCGAGTGCAAATCCATATTGGCACTCGACCCTGTCGAGTGCAAGCCACCCGGCGCCTTCTCGCTGCGGGCGAACGAGCCGAGCCGGAAGAGACGCGATGGCCTCTGAACGCGGAACGGCGCCGACCCGCGAGGGCCGACGCCGTTCCCAGCCTGCGGTCAGAGCGCGCGCACCGACTCCGCCTGCGGGCCCTTGTCGCCCGCGCCGATCTCGAACTCGACCTTCTGGCCCTCTTCGAGGACTCGGTAGCCCTGCATCTCGATGGCCTTGTAGTGCACGAACACATCCTGTGCAGCAGCGCCGTCGAGCGCATCCACAGTGATGAAGCCGTAGCCCTTGTCAGCGTTGAACCACTTCACGGTTCCGTTCGCCATGTTTGTCTCCATTGCTCGGTAGTACTCGCAGGCGCCAACCCGCGGAGCCCTGCATGCGTGCGAGGGGGACGAACGATGGTGCCCAGGACTCGAGCAAGATACTAGGTGGCGACCTGTTGAGCGAGAAAGCCAAAAACCTGGATCACGTCACCTGGCGACGTTTTGTCTCCAGATGTTCACATTCACGGAACACACGAGCCATATTCCCCGGAGAATGCCCGGGGCACGCACCGTGTCGAGCCTCGGCTCACCTGCGAAGAACAGCTACCCCGCGAGGTCGACGCCGACGATGACCACGATCGTGCCAGCGGCGGCGAGGTTCGGGTCCAAGACGGCCGTTCCGCCGCCAAGCGACTGGACGAGGGCGAGCGCCGCAGCCTCCTGGGAGGCATCGTTGTAGGAGACGGTCGTCGTCTCGTAGTCGGAGGTCGGAGCATCCGCCGTCTCGGTGACGTTCCAGCCCGCGGCCGCGAGTTCCGTGGTGGTGCTGCCCGCGACGCCCGCGAGCTCGGTTCCGTTGAGGACTCGCACGGAGACGTTCGGGTCGAGCTGCGGCACAACCTCCGCCGGCGCCTCCTCGACGGGTGCCTCCGCCGTCGGAGTCTCACTCGTCTCGGTCTCCGCGGTCGGGCTGAAGGAGACGGCGCCGTTGATGACCTGCATCGCGACGGCGGCGACGGCGACGATCACGACAACGGCGAGCAGACCCCAGAGCCACGAGGCGAGCTTGGCGAGGCGCGTGCGGGGCGCGCGATGCGCGCCGCGTCGGTCGAGCCCTGGTGGGATGTCGTCGAAGCGATCCTTGGGGTAATTCACGTGTCTACCGAATCCGTCCTGAGGTGGGAGAGGCGCTGGACATGCGCTGCTCGCGCCGCAACTGGCGCTCGTCCGCACGCCGCTCGCGCGCACGCCGCAGGCGGCCGACGAGCATCGGCTGGTGGACGAGCGCAGCTGGTGTCTCGATGAGCGTAGCGAGATTTCGGTAGTACTGCGTCGTCGACCAGCCGAAGCGATCCCTGATCGCCGCCGCCTTCGCCGCGTTCTGCCGCGGATTCCCGTCTTCGAAATCCAGCAGCGCGCGCTCGAGGTCGCTGAGCTCCACGTCCCGTGCCATGCACGAAGTGTACGAGCAGGGCTCACGGACTGGACTCACGCAACGCGCGTATGCTCATTCCTCCCCGGCCGCTCCCAGCGGCCTCGCCGATTTTCCAGGAGGCACGGTGTCCTACGCCGTCAACAAGCCCGATTCCGACTGGCGCGCAGAGCTCACGCCGCAGGAGTACCACGTGCTGCGTGAGGCAGGCACGGAGCGGGCGTACACGGGAGAGCTCCTCGATGAGGGTCGCGCAGGCCTCTACACGTGTCGAGCGTGCGGCTCGGAGCTGTTCAAGGCGGGAACCAAGTTCGATTCCGGATGCGGATGGCCGAGCTTCTACGAGTCGGTGCGGCCGGACGCGGTCGAGCTGCTCGAGGACCGCTCGCTCGGGATGGTGCGCACCGAGGTGCGCTGCGCGAACTGCGGCTCCCACCTCGGCCACGTCTTCCCTGACGGCTTCGGCACGCCGACCGGTGACCGGTACTGCATGAACTCGCTCTCGCTCTCCTTCACGCCGGAGGAAGAGACCCCCGCCGAGTAGGCGCACGAGCATCCTTCGACAGCCATGCGGTGCGCGGAGACGTGCACCGCATGGCTATGATGGTGCCGCTGCGGAAGCAGCAGGCCGACTTAGCTCAGCTGGTAGAGCACCGCTCTTGTAAAGCGGATGTCGCGAGTTCGAACCTCGCAGTCGGCTCCACATCCTCGAAGGACGCCCGGCGTTCCAGGACGCTCGCCCGGAATCGGTCAGGCACGCGCGCTCCTAGGAGGCGTTACGCGACCTGACTCGAACTCACTGAGATGCCTCGACGTGCGCTGAACAGTGGCATGACGAAGAGCCAGCCCACCCATGGCGACTTCTGGAAATGCGCCAACAAGGCGCCGAGCACGACGGGCAGCACGAAGGCGCCAACAAACACGGCGGGCACAGAGTCGATCCCGACAGCTGCGAGCAGCTGCATCCAGAGGTAGATGATCGGCATATGACTGGCGTAGTAGACGAGCGATGAGCGACCGATGCTCTGAAGAGGTGGGGCGAATCGCGCGGGAAGGCGCTGCAGAATTCCGAGCACGAACAAGACCGTGCCGATGCTGCCCCAGACGTAGAGCACGTCGTTGTACACGTCCCAATCGATCCGGTATCGGTAGACGAGGAACGCTGCAGCGATGACGCCCGTGACCACGAGAGTGGCCCGGTGCTTGAGTTTCCAGACGAGTCCCGAATCGAAGACGAACGCGCCGGCGAAGAAGAAGCCACCGTAGTAGCAGGCCGCGAGGAGGATGGAGATGCCGGTCGTACCGAAGTCGACCCCTGCCCCGAGCTCGAGCCAGACAGCTCCGCCCCAGAAGGCTCCGGCGAGAAGCCAGTTGGGCACCCGAGCGAGCGCCGGAGCAATGGCGTAGTAGGCGAACAGGAAGAAGATGAACCAGAGCCAGTTGGTTGCGATCCAAGATGCTGGGTCCATCCACGTCGGGTTTCTCAGGACGAGCATGAGGAAGATTGCCGCCCAGACAAAATACGGCCAGGCGATATTCCGGACTTTACCGAGGTAGTACGGACCGAGCGGCTTCTTCAGCGCGCGCGGTAGGAGCATGCCGGACAGCAGCATGAGGCCTTCCATGCGGTATGGCGCGAAAAGCACTCGGATATCCTGCATCCAGCCCGGCGCTTCGTATCCGAAAAGTGGCGGCTGCGACACGACGTGGCCGAAGATCACGAGAATTATCGCGAATCCACGAAATGTGTCCATCCAGGTCAGGCGTTCGCGCGCCGGAGAACCGACGGCATGGTTGGTCGTCAAAGAGTTGCCCTTCGGGGGGTAGAGCGATGCGCGGATCGAATGCTTTGGCTTGGCTGAGGCTGTGGTGCCTCCGTGTTTCTCGGGCCCCCGACCGCGTGCGCTGTCGTGGTCTCTCGCTCTGCTAGAGCGACTGGTAGGCGGTGACTCGTCTCTTTCGACCGAGACGGAACCATGCCGGGGGCACGTAGACCCACGTCTCCCCGAAGCGACGGCCCAGTGCGTACGTCAGGGCCAGGGCGGCTGCCGTGATGACGAGCGGCGCGGCCGAGGCGAGCATCGGGCTCCAGGTGACGCCCACGAGCGCGAAGCCGATACAGGCGATGATCGTCGAGTGGGCCACGTAGATCTGGAGGGTCGATTGGCCGATCTTCCTGAGGAACGAAAGTCGCGACAGGGCCACGGCAAGGACCAGACCGAAGGCGATGCCTGCCACGCAGGTGAGGACGTAGAGCACCTCTGACTGCCATCGAACTGCCACCAGGAGCGAATAGACGACGCCGAGCACGGCCGCGAGCGGAATCGCGGGGAGCGTGCGCAGGCGGTCGAGCATCGAGAACACCGGGTCGCGCAGACGCGCTGCAAGAAGGAAGTAGATCGCGTAGGTCATGAAGTTGCCGGGGGCGGAGGGCACGTGGGGCGCGAGCAGCACCGCGGCCGCAGCGGCTGCCGGGAGCAAGAGCCAGGTCGGGATGCGGCGCGCAAGGCGGAGCGTAGCGAAGCACAGCATGAGTGCCCAGAGGAACCAGAGTTCCGCATTCGGAAGAACCGGGGACAAGACGAAACGAACCAGCACGGTACTCGTCGTGTCTTCGTAGAGTCGCGGCGCGAGAAGACCGCCGACGAGATGGTAAGCGAATACGGGGACGGACCAGATAAGGAGCGGCCAGTAGAGGAAACGGAGCTTGCCGTTCGCGAGGTCCCGCCAGGATCGCTCAGCCCACTTCGCGGCGAACAGCCCAGCGACGAAGAAGAACAGCGGCAGGCGGAGCGTCTGAGCCCAGCCGACAAGGCCCGGGATCGGGCCGTCTTCTGGCACGCCGACGAGCGTGCAGGCGTGCCCGAGCACGACCAAGATGATGGCGATCGCACGAGCCGTGTCTGGCCATGGCTTGCGGATCGGGACGTGTTCGGTCGTCAAAAGGCTGCCCTCCGGGGGTAGAGCGGTGCACCGATCGCCGGGGTGGGGCGTCGTTCGAACCTGTTTCCGGAGGCGACAGAGAAGTCGGTTGCGGAAGCAATGGAGCGAGCCGTGGAGCCGTCAGCCCCGGGGCGATCCGGTGGGGGCCGAGAATCGCAGGACTGACGTGTGTCCCAGCGTAGCCCGCGACCGGCGTCGCGTAGGACGGGTGGCGACGTCGGCACTTCGAGATCAGAGATCCCTGGAGCGCATGACGAGCGAACCTCCGACCTCTCGACGACTTCGCGTTCATCGCCGGCCCAAAGCGGCCCGAACTATACTCGGCTGGATGCACGAGCACACGACTGCGCAGCGTACCAAGCTCCCGCAGCAGCGCACGGCCGCCAATCGCGGAGTTCTCGGGCTGACGATCGGCGCGGGCCTCGTGCTCACGCTCATCGCGATCCGCACGCTCACTGCGTCGCTCGACGACCAGCCGGCACTCGGACCGATCACGGACTTCGTCACGCTCTCACTGAGCGTCGTCATCGAGTCGATGCCCTTCATCATCCTCGGCATCCTGCTCTCGATCGTCGTGCAGCACTGGCTTCCGCCCGGCTTCCTCATGCGCATCCTGCCGCAGGCGCCGTGGCTGCGGCGTGCCGTCATCTCCCTGTTCGGCATCGCGCTGCCCGTCTGCGAGTGCGGCAATGTCCCGCTCGCGCGCGGCCTCGTGCTGCGCGGCTTCACGCCCGCCGAGTCGATCACGTTCCTGCTGGCGGCCCCCATCCTCAACCCCATCACGATCGTCACGACGTACCAGGCGTTCGGCTGGGACCATGGCATCCTCGCGGCCCGCATCATCGGCGGCTTCGTGATCGCGAACGTCATCGGGTTCCTCTTCAGCCGCCACCCGAAGCCACAGGACCTGCTCACACCGAGTTTCGCGGCGACGTGCGAGCTGGAGGCGAGACACGGCCACGAGACGGGCTCGAGCGTGCGCGAACGGTTCCGCGCGAGCGCCTCCATGTTCGGTGCGGAGACCTCGACGATGCTGCCCGCGCTCTTCGTGGGATCGGCCATCGCCGGAGCGATCCAGGTCGGCGTCTCGCGCGACCTGCTCACGACCCTCGGAGAGCATCCGGTGCTCTCCGTGCTCGTGCTCATGACCCTCGGCTTCGTCATCTCGATCTGCGCGAACGTCGACGCGTTCTTCGCGCTCTCGTTCGTCGGCACCTTCATGCCCGGCGGCATCGTCGCCTTCCTCGTGATGGGTCCCATGATCGACGTCAAGATGCTCGCCCTCATGCGCACGACCTACACGAGCGCGGTCCTCGCCCGCATCACCCTCATCGTGGCGCTGTCGGCCTTCACCCTCGGACTCGGAGTGAACCTCATTGCTTGAACGACTGCTCTCCAGGTGGCGCGGCGTCGCCCTCACCCTCATCACCGTCGTCGCGACGGTCTGGCTCTCGATGACCGGCGGCCTCTCGCTGTACATCCACCCGCGCTACTTCGTCTTCACCTCGATCATGGCGGTCATCGGCGGGATCCTGGCGATCGCCGCGATCGCCGCCACGCCCTCCCGCGACGAGCACGAGCACGACCACGAGCACGAGCACGACCACGGGCACGACCACGACCACTCGCATGAGTCGGATGCGCTCGGCACGTCGACCGCGCGGCGCAACAACCGACGTCCGCGCCTCGGCGCCCGCCAGCGGATCGCTGTGGTCGCCTCGACGACGGTCACGCTGATCGTCGTCGTGACGGCGTTCGTCGCGCTCATCATCGCGCCGCCCGTGACCTTGAGCTCGGCGGCCGTCGAGAACCGCTCGCTGAACGCCAACGCGCAGACCGTGGACTCTCCGATCGACGAAGGCGAGACGCTGCGCGGCCGCGACACCAGCAGCTTCACGGTCAAGGACTGGGCGGCAATGCTCCGGCAGGGAGATGGCGAGCAGCAGGTCCTGGGCGAGCGCGCCAAGCTCGTCGGCTTCGTGACGGTCGATCCGGACGCGCCGGATGCGTTCATCCTCGCCCGCTTCGTCGTGAACTGCTGCGCGATCGACGCTGCGCCTGTCGGCGTCGCCGTGCACCAGCCCGGCTGGCAGGCCAACTACCCCGTCGACACCTGGGTCGAGGTGGACGGCGCGTTCGTCACGAACCCGAGCGCGTCCAGCGCGGAACGGGTGGCGCTCATGCCCACGACCGTCACCGCCATCGACCAGCCGAGCGATCCATATGTCTACTGATCTCAGTTCACCTGACGCCCGCACGGGACGAGGCTTCCGGAAGACGTTCATCCTCGCGGTCATCGTGCTCGCCCTGCTCGCGGCGGGCCTCGCGGTCGGCAACATCCTGCAGGGGCCGCGCGTCGCATCGACGGCGGTCAACGCGATCGGCACGGTCGAGCAGCAGGGCACGCGCCTCGTGCTGACACCCAACCAGCGGCTGCGGGAGATCGACCCCGCACAGGTCGTCCTCGAACCGGCCGCCGACTACAGCCTCTCGCAGGACGACGGCACCATCACGCTCACCTTCGAGCAGCTGCTCGCCTACGACACGAACTACACGCTGACGGTCCAGGATGCGGTCAGCTCCTCGACGGGGGTCGCATCGACGCTCGAGACGCAGTTCGCGACCCCGCAGCTGGAGGTGTCGACGCTCGTGCGCGGCGCCATCTCAACCGGCGGGAGCCTCGAGGACCGCGTCGTGGAGACGAACGTCTCCGGCGGCGGCGAGCCGCGCATCCTCTTCACCGCGCCCCGCATCCAGGAATACGCACTGACCGACGCGTTCGTCGCCGTCATCGAGCAGGACACCGCGGGCCTCGGGACGGTTGGCGTCGCGCCCCGCGCCGAGCCCGGGCCGGCCGTGCCCCTCAACGTGGATGCGACGGGCAGCTTCTCGAGTCTCGCCGCGGATGCGGAGAGTGGGCTCATCGGGTTCGTGATCGACGGGATGCACGCCGACGGGCAGACGGAACTGGTTCGGTCGCTGTTCGTCTTCGACACGAGCGACACCTCGTTCAGGCCGAAGCAGGTCGCGGGCCCAGACGGGGCCCCGCTCATGGTCTCCGCGTGGGCGTTCGCCCCTCGGACCGGGGCTCTCATCGCGCAGACCCTCGACGAGCAGCTGTACCTGGTCAACGTCCTGGCGGGTACTCCCGCCGAGCCGATCGGCCAGGCGCAGCATTTCCACGGCTTCGTGCCCGGCACGGCAACGGCAGTCACGTCCGGTGTCGGCGGCTACACGCTGTTCGACCTCAGCTCGGGCACCGCCGAGGCGCTGACCCCTGCTCCGATCTCGCTCAGCGAGACGCAGTACCTCACGCAGACGAGCGTGCTCAGTCAAGACGGGACGCAGATCTCGGCGGTTGCGGATGCGGCTGCCGGGCTCGCCGACGTCACGGTGGAGCTCGCCGACGCCGCTGGGCAGCGGACGCTGTTCGATCCGGGCGAGAGCGGCGAATGGCTGCGCGACATCTGCGTCTCCCCCAACGGCCAGTACCTCGCCGTCGAGACGGGGCTCGGTGCGCAGGGGCCGGACGGCTACGCCGTGCTCCCTGGCATGAAGCAGTCGACGACAACCGTCATCGACATCGCGAGCGGCGCGGAGCTGCGTCGGCTCACCGGCTTCCTGACGTCCTGGTGCCGCTGACGCGGACCCGCGGTCTCCGACTGTGCTCGCGTGACGAAGGGCCTCACCCGCAGGGGTGAGGCCCTTCAGCGTCGAACGCCTCGGCTACTTGGCAGCGCGCTTCGCCGCGCGCAGCTTCGCGACCTCGTACATCGTGATGCTCGTGGCGATTCCGGCGTTGAGCGACTCGGTGGCCCCGTCGATCGGGATCGAGACGATCGCGTCGCAGTGCTCGGTGACGAGGCGCGAGAGGCCCTTGCCCTCGCTGCCCACGACGACGAGCAGCGGTGAGGTCGCGAGCTCCAGCGAGGGCAGCGACACGTCGCCGTCGCCGTCGAGGCCGATGACGAACACACCGGCCTTCTTGTAAGCCTTGATGGTGGCCGTCAGGTTCGAGGCCATGGAGACGGGGAGACGTGAAGCGGCACCCGCGGAGGTCTTCCACGCCGAGGCGGTCATGCCCACCGAGCGGCGCTGCGGCACGATGATGCCGTCGCCGCCGAACGCTGCCACGGAACGCACGATCGCGCCGAGGTTGCGGGGGTCGGTGATGCCGTCGAGCGCGACGAAGAGCGGGTTGCGACGGCGCTGGATGGCGCGGTCGAGCTCCTCCATGGGGTCCGCGTACGTGTACGCCGGCACCTTGATGATGACGCCCTGGTGCACCGCGTCGCGTCCAGCCATGCGATCGAGCTCGGGACGCATGACCTCGAGGATCGGGATCTTGCGCTCGGTCGCGATCTTGAAGATCTCCTTGACGCGCTCGTCCATCTCACCGCGGGCGGCGACGTAGAGCGTCGTCGCCGGGATGCCGGCGCGGAGTGCCTCGACGACCGAGTTGCGGCCGGTGACGAGTTCCGTGCTGTCATCGGTGCGGGCGCGACGCGGTGCCCCGCCCTCACGCTGCGCGGGACGCGGCTTGGACCCGCCACGAGCAGCCTCGAGGCGCTCCTTCGCCGCCTTGCGCTTGCCGGCGACGTGCCAGGAGCGGTCCTCGGCACGAGGCGTGTTGCCCCGACCTTCGAGGGACTTGCGGCCGTTGCCACCGGTGCCCTTGGTGGGGCCCTTCTTGCTGCGATTTCCTCGCGAGTTCGTGCTCATGCCTTCTCCAACGTCCAGAAGCTGCCGTTCGGCGAGTCTTCAATCTGCACGCCGGCTGCTGCCAGCGTGTCTCGAATCTGATCTGCGCGGGCGAAGTCCTTCGCACCGCGGGCCTGTGTGCGCTCGGTGAGCAGCGCATCGACGAGGGCGGTGAGGGCTGTCTCGCCCGTCGCATCCGCTCCCCCGCTCCACTGCTCAGCGCGTGGGTTGATGCCGAGGATGTCGAGCATCGCGGTGACCTCGCGGGCGGCGCGCGCCGCCGCGTCGGAGGCACCGGTGTCGAACGCCTGGTTGCCGGCGGTGATGGCCTCGTGCAGCGCGGCGATCGCCTGAGGGACCGCGAAGTCGTCGTTCATCGCCGCGATGAACGCCTCGGGCAGGTTGGCGAGGCCGGGCGGCGCTTCCTCGACGACGGATGCGAGCAGCTCTGCCCGCTCGGCACGCTCGAGGAACGCCTCGATGCGCGAGAAGGAGGCGGCCGCCTCGTCGAGCGAGTTCTCACCGATCTCGATGGTCGAGCGGTAGTGGGCGGAACCCAGGAAGTAGCGAACGACGATCGGACGCGCGGCGGTCAGGAGGTCGACGGCCGAGACGGTGTTGCCGATCGACTTCGACATCTTCTGCCCGGCAACCGACACGAGCCCGTTGTGCACCCACGTGCGAGCGAACTCGAGGCCCGCTGCGCGGGACTGCGCCAGCTCGTTCTCGTGGTGAGGGAATCGGAGGTCTCGCCCACCGCCGTGGATGTCGAACGTCGGACCGAGATACTTCGTCGACATGGCCGAGCATTCGATGTGCCAGCCCGGTCGCCCCGAACCCCACGGCGAAGACCAGGCAGCCGAGTCCGGCTCGCCCGGCTTCTGCCCCTTCCAGAGGGCGAAATCGGCGGCGCTCCGCTTTCCTCGGCTCGGGGCCTCCCCCTCCGCCATGTCCTCGGGACGCTGATGGGTGAGCTCGCCATAGCTGGGCCAGCTTCCCGTGTCGAACCACACGTCGCCGCTCTCGTCGACCGCCGCATACGCGTGGCCGCGCTCGATGAGCAGCGAGATCAGCTCCTGCATCTCCGGGATAGACCCCGTCGCGCGGGGCTCGTACGTGGGCGGGCGGATGCCGAGTGCGGAGTACGCGGCGTTGAACTCGCGTTCGACCCGGTACGCGAGGGCCCACCACGGCTCGTCCGGCGTCGCGCCAGCGAGCGTCTTGTCGTCGATGTCAGTGACATTGCGAACCAGCGTCACGCGCAGCCCGGTCGCCTCGAACCACGAGCGGAACTGGTCGTAGACCAGCGCGGAACGCAGGTGGCCGGCGTGCGGCGCGGACTGCACCGTCGGCCCGCAGACGTACAGCGAGACCTCGCCTGGCACGAGCGGCGCGAAGTCGCCGAGTGCTTGCGTCTGCGTGTCGTAGATGCGCTGATTCACTGCACCAGCATACGCGTCGGGGCCGCACGGACGAGTGAACGTCCCTGCGGCCCCGACGATGAAGCGTGTGGCGTGTGCCGAACGGCAGTCCCGAGGGAGACCGCCGGTGTCACTCGACTAGGACGCGAGGACCTTGTCGAGCACGTCTCCGGCTTTCTCCTCGTCGGTCTTCTCCGCGAGTGCGAGCTCCGAGACGAGGATCTGCCTGGCCTTCGCGAGCATCCGCTTCTCTCCAGCGGAGAGACCCCGATCCTGGTCGCGCCGCCAGAGGTCGCGGACGACCTCGGAGACCTTGATGACGTCGCCGGAGGCGAGCTTCTCAAGGTTCGACTTGTACCTGCGGGACCAGTTCGTCGGTTCCTCGGTGATGGGGGCTCGCAGAACCTCGAACACACGGTCGAGACCGTCCTGTCCGATGACATCGCGCACTCCGACCAGGTCGACGTTGTCAGCAGGGACCTCGATGACGAGGTCTCCCTGTGCAACGTTCAACTTGAGGAACGTCTTCTCTTCACCCTTGATGACTCGGATCTTCACCTCTGAGATGGTGGCCGCGCCGTGATGGGGATAGACGACTGTCTCCCCGACCTCAAACTGCATAAATACAAGCCCCTTTCGGCACCTAAGAGTACCATGTCAAAAGGGCCCATCCGAGGGTGGAAGTGGTAGAGTCCGCCGCCGCGTCGTCCGGGAGCCGCACCCAGATCAGATAGGCTTCCTGCATCCTGTGAATTCGTGTGGCGACAGCCGCACGGTCCGAACCTGGAGGCTCCAGACGTGAAGATCCGCGCCGTCGCGTCCGTCACCCTTGCCGCCGTAGTCGCGGTTGGGCTTGCCGGCTGCAACTACATCTCCCCCCAGCGCACGACGACCCAGTACTCGGCGAGTGACGGCACGAACGCCAACGTGGGCGAGCTCGAGGTTCGCAACGCGATCCTCATCACCGACACGCTGACGGGCACCGACGTGACCGACCGCGCCAACCTCGTCTTCGCGGTCGTCAACCACACGGGCAGCGCTGGTTCGCTCGACATCACCTACACGGGACTCATCAACGGCGTCGAGCAGGACGTCGTCGTGACCGTTCCCGTCGACGCCGCGGCAGGCGTGACCCAGGTCGGCTTCGGCGAGGGCGCCAGCGTGCTCCTCGAGGGCATGGACTTCATCCCGGGCTCGACCCACGAGGTGACGTTCACCGCGACACTCGACGGCGAGCAGTCGGTGCAGGCCGTGAACGTTCCCGTGCTCGACGGCACGCTGCCGGAGTACTCGACGCTCGTGCCCGGCCCGGCCCAGACCGAGCCGCCGGCCGCGCCGCCCAGCATCGCCCCCACTCCGGCCCCGACCGAGGAGCCGGAAGAGGGCGGCACGGCCTAGCGGCAACCCGCACACCGCCGAGAAGGGCGCATCCATCCGGATGCGCCCTTCTCGCGTTCGCCCGGCGCGAGGCCTGGGGCCGGTTCAGCCCTCGTAGCGGTAGCCGAGACCTCGAACGGTGACGAGCCTGACCGGCGTCGACGGCTTCTCCTCGATGCGGCTGCGGATGCGCTTGATGTGCACGTCGAGCGTCTTCGTGTCGCCGTAGTAGTCGGGGCCCCAGACGCGGTCGATGAGCTGCCCGCGGGTGAGCACGCGTCCCGAGTTGCGCATGAGGTACTCGAGGAGCTCGTACTCCTTGAGCGGCATCGGCGTCACCTTGCCCGAGACCTCGAGCGTGTGACGGTCGAGGTCCATGCGCACCTCGCCGACCTCGATGATGCTGTCGTCCTCGCCCTCCTCCTCCTGCTCGTTGCGTCGGAGCACGGCACGCACACGCGCCAGCAGCTCCCGCGTCGAGTACGGCTTCGTGACGTAGTCGTCGGCGCCGAGCTCGAGCCCCACGACGATGTCGACCTCGCTGTCCTTCGCCGTGAGCATGATGATCGGCACCTTCGACGTGAGGCGGATCTGCTTGCACACCTCGGTGCCTGGAACGCCGGGGAGCATGAGGTCGAGGAGCACCAGGTCGGCGCCGTCGCGGTCGAACAGATCGAGGGCGTCAAGGCCGGTCTCGGCGACGGCGACGTCGTACCCCTCCCGCCCGAGGAGGAAGGAGAGCGGCTCATGCAGTGCTGATTCGTCTTCGACGAGGAGGATGCGGGTCACGGTGGTCATTGTGCATATCTTTCGTGAACATTGAGTGACGTGCGCGCGGACCGGCGCGTCACGGACCGCACGGTGCGCGCGATCACCTGGATCTGCTCAGGCGGAGCGCCGCTCGGTGAACCGCTGCAGGTCGATCTCCTCGACGACGGAGTCCGCGGAGGGCAGACGCACGGTGAAGGTCGATCCCTTGCCGAGCTGCGACCAGACTCGAACGTCTCCACCGTGGTTCTCTGCGACGTGTCGAACGATGCTGAGCCCGAGGCCGGTCCCGCCGGTCCGTCGGGAGCGCGCCTGATCGACGCGGAAGAACCGCTCGAAGATCCGCCCCTGGTCCTCCGGGGCGATGCCGATGCCCTGGTCGGAGATCGCGACCTCGACCGTGTCGTCGACGAGCCGTGTGCCGATGCCGATGCGCGAGTTCGTCGAGGAGTACTGGACGGCGTTGGAGACGAGGTTCGTGAAGCACATGAGCAGGTGGGTCCGCTCGCCGTACACGAACGCATCCACGTCGTCGCCGAGCACGATCTCGACGCCGGCGACGTCGGCTGGCACGCGTGACTGGTCCACGGCGAGCGAGAGGATCTCGTGGATGGAGATCAGCTCCGGATGCGCGAGGGAGTCGCTCGACTGCAGCCTCGACAGCTCGATGAGCTCGTTGGTGATGGATGCGAGGCGCAGGCTCTCCTTGCTGAGGCGCCCAGTGAAGTACTTGACCTGCTCTTCGTCGCCCGCGGACTCCGCGATCGCCTCGGCGAGCAGCGTGACCGCCCCGATCGGCGTCTTGAGCTCGTGGCTGACGTTGGCGACGAAGTCCCGCCGCACGCTCTCGACGCGCAGCGCCTCGGTCCGGTCCTCGGCGAGCACCAGGAAGAACCTGGTGGAGAGGGGCGCGGCTCGCACGCGGACGTGGATCTCGGAGCGGCCGAACGGGCCACGCGCGATCTCCAGGTCACGGGTGACGGCCTCGCCCTGCCTTCTGGCCTCGTCGACGACGGCACCGACGCGCTCGTCGAGGCGCCCACCCGGTCGGACGAGGCCCTTCGAGGTGGCTCCCGGGGACGACTGGTAGACGTTCCTCGAAGGGTCCGTGACGATCACGATCGAGTCGAGGGCGCCGAGCAGATGCTCGATGCCCTCTGGGAGGCGGGGTGAGAATGCAGCTCGCGCCTTTGCCTGCCGTACTGAGGCGACGTGGAGCAGCCAGACGAAACCTGCACCCAAGAGGAAGCCGAGTACGATCGCAAGGACCACTGCGACGGACGAGTCCATGTGCCCAGCATATGGGCCAGCGGATGCGTCACCCGTCGTACACGAGTCCGTTACCTTGGCTCCGTAGACTCGCCCGCGAAGGCAGCGTCACTCCCAAGGCACCGGACGACCGGTCTTCCCAGAACTACGGGCAGCGGCACATCGCTCGTTGCCACGAAACAGAGGATAAACATGCGCGAAGTTTTCCAGCAGGAACTCGCTGAGGTCAGCAACGGCCTCGTGGAGATCGCCCGCCACGTCGAGTCCGCCATGCAGCGCGCCGCCGTCGCGTTCACCACGTCTGACGTGGCCCTCGCCGAGCAGGTCATCTCCGACGATGCCCGCATCGACGAGCTCGCGATCGCCCTCGATGAGCACACCATCGAGATCATCGCCCGCCAGTCGCCCGTGGCACGCGACCTCCGACTCGTCGTGAGCGCGCTGCGCATCAGCTCGTCGCTCGAGCGCATGGGCGACCTCGCGGCCCACATCGCGGCGCTCGCCCGCTACCGCTTCCCGGGCGGCGTCGGCCCGAACACGCTCCGTCCGGTGTTCGCTGAGATGAGCCGACTCGACGTCGCGGTTGCGCGTCAGCTCGTGGCTCTGCTCGACGCAGGCAACGACGAGGAGACGAACCGCATCGCCGACGAGATCAAGGCGAGCGACACGCAGATCGACGACCTGCACCGCAGCACGTTCGACGCGCTCCTGTCCGACGACATCCAGGCGCAGAGCGTCGAGGTCGTCGACGCCACGCTCGCGAGCCGGTACTTCGAGCGCTTCGCCGACCACGCGGTCTCGATCGCGCAGAAGGTGCAGTACCTGACGAGCGGCGAGTGGATGCAGGAGAAGGAGCCGTCCACGCCCGTCGCCCCGGTCACCCCGGGCGCCTAGCCGGAGAGCACCACAGCATCGACGACACCCCTGCCGCCGTTCCTCCCGGAATGACAGCGAGCAGGGGTGCCGTCGTCTCTCCCCAGTCGCAGGTCGACGCCCGCGGGTTGCTTAATACAGTCCGCGCTGTATTAATGGGGGCATGACAACCGCGACCACCTCACGCCTCGAGGTCATGAACCGCCTCGGGCGCGCCATGGCCGATCCCTCGCGGTCACGCATCCTCATGCGCCTGCTGGACGGCCCGGACTACCCGGCGCGCCTCGCCTCAGACCTGGGACTGACCCGACAGAACGTGTCGAACCACCTGACCTGCCTCCGGGACTGCGGCATCGTCGTCGGGACGCCGGAGGGAAGGCAGACGCGGTACGAGATCGCCGACCCGCACCTGACCCAGTCGCTCACGACGCTCGTCGGCGTCGTCCTCGCCGTCGACGAGGCCGCCCCGTGCCAGGACACGTCCTGCCCCGTGCCAGGCTGCTGCGAGCCCGGCTCGTGACCGCGCGATTCGACCCGACGGCGAAGGCCGCGGCAGACACCAGTCCTGGCGGCGTCGGTGCCGCGAGCGCCGACGGGAAGGCGCGCCGCGCGCTGCTGCACCGGCGCATCCGCATGGTCGTGGCCTTCACGATCGCCTACAACGTGATCGAGGCGGCCGTCGCGCTGAGTGCGGGCGCAGCGTCATCCTCGGCGGCCCTCATCGGGTTCGGCCTCGACTCGATCATCGAGGTGCTCTCGGCCGCCGCAGTCGCCTGGCAGTTCACGCGAGAGGATCCGGAGCGCTGGGAGAAGCCCACGCTGCGCGTCATCGCGATCGCCTTCTTCGCGCTCGCCGCCTACGTCACGATCAGTTCGGTGCTCGCGCTCACCTCGGGCTCCGAGGTCGAGCACAGCACCGTCGGCATCGTGCTCGCAGCCGTGAGCGTCATCCTGATGCCGGTCCTGTCGCTCATCGAGCGGCGCACCGGGCAGGAGCTGGGCTCGGCGACGGCCGTGGCGGACTCCAAGCAGACCCTCATCTGCACCTACCTGTCCGCCGCCGTCCTTCTCGGCCTCGTCCTGAACTCGCTCTTCGGCTTGGCGTGGGCCGACGCGGTGGCCGGGCTCGTCATCGCCGCCTTCGCCGTTCGCGAGGGCATCGAGGCGTGGAAGGGCGATGCCTGCGCGACCTCGGTCGGGATGCTCCTGGAAGATGAACACGAGCATGACCATGATCACGACCACGACTGACGGTCGTTCTCGTCACCGGTGATCGCGAACGAGGAGCTCCCCGTCCGCTGACGGGGAGCTCCTCGTTCGTGCGGCCCGGCGCGGGCCTGGGGTTCGCTCGGCGCGCTACTTGCCCTGCGAGGCGACTGCGGCGGCTCCCGCTGCTGCTGCCTCCGGGTCGAGGTACTCGCCCTTGCCGAGCACCTCGTGCGTCTCGGGGTCGAAGCGGTACACGAGGGGCATGCCGGTCGGGATGTTGACGGCGGCGATGTCGTCGTCGCTGATGCCCTCGAGGTGCTTCACCAGCGCGCGGAGGCTGTTGCCGTGCGCGGCGACCATAACCGTGCCGCGCTGGACGAGCGTCGGCAGGACTTCCTCTTCCCAGTAGGGCAGGAACCGCACGAGGACGTCCTTGAGGCACTCGGTGCGTGGCAGCTCGTCACCGAGGTCTGCGTAGCGTTCGTCGTGGGCCTGCGAGAACTCGCTGCTGTCGTCGAGGGCGGGCGGCGGGGTGTCGTACGAGCGACGCCACTCCATGAACTGCTCTTCGCCGTACTGGTCGCGGACCTGGGCCTTGTCCTTGCCCTGCAGGTCGCCGTAGTGGCGCTCGTTGAGGCGCCAGGTGCGCTTGACGTCGATCCAGCCGCGGCCAGCTTCCTTGAGCGCGAGGTTCGCGGTGTCGATGGCGCGTGTGAGCAGCGACGTGTAGTGCACGTTCGGCTTGAGGCCGGACTCGCGGATGAGGCGGCCCGCGCGGGCCCCCTCCTCCCGGCCCTGTTCGGTGAGCTCAACGTCCACCCAGCCGGTAAAGAGGTTCTTCTCGTTCCACTCGCTCTGTCCGTGACGGACCAGGATGAGGGTCAGCGCTTCAGTCATGCGTCCAAGCGTACCGAGTGGGGCTGGCCCGTGTGCGACGCGGGGTCGTCGCGCGCGGAAATAGTCTCGGTGGCTCAATAGTCTTGTCGCATGCCATTGGGTCGACTCACGCGCGGGACGACGGGGACGAACCGTCTGCGTCGCGTCGACCGCTGGATCGCGCAGCATCCGGCCCTCTCGTCCGCCGAGCGCCCGCTGGTCGTCGACCTCGGCTACGGGGCGAGCGGAGCGACGGCGTTCGAGCTGGCCGAGCGCCTCGGGCGTGCTGTCCCGCAGGTCCGCGTGCACGGACTCGAGATCGACCCGGGGCGCGTGGCGCTCGCCAGACAGCAGCTCGCCGAGCGGCCGGAGCTGGCAGGCCGGGTCTCGTTCGCGGTCGGCGGGTTCGAGGTTCCGACGCCGAAGTCGGAGGCGCCCGCCGTGATCCGCGCCATGAACGTGCTGCGTCAGTACGACGAGGCGGAGGTCGCCGATGCCTGGTCACGCATGACCGCGCGACTCGCGCCGGGCGGACTGCTGGTCGAGGGAACGTGCAACGAGGTCGGGCGCGTGTCGTCCTGGGTGGGCATCGACGCCGGCGCACCCCGCACGTTCACGGTCTCGCTGCACACGGCGAGCCTCGAATCGCCGCTGGTCGTCGCCGAGCGCCTGCCGAAGGCCCTCATCCACCGCAACGTGCCCGGCGAAGGGGTGCACGACTACCTGCGGTCGCTCGACGACGCCTGGCAGCGCGAGGCCCCGCGGCAGACGTTCGGCGCCAGGCAGCGCTTCCTCGCCGTGTGCGAGCGGATGCGCGCGTCCGGCTGGCCGCTCGTCGACTCCTCCAAGCGCTGGCGGCTCGGTGAGGTCACCGTCGCCTGGGACGCGGTGGCCCCTTCCTCCGGGGCCCTCGCACTGCCCCGCCCCTAGCC